>JAMPFU010000029.1 GCA_023664385.1 Clostridium sp.
CATTGACAGATAGTACTTTTAATCTGACAGAAAGAGAAAAAAGATTTTTAGAAAAATCATGGGCAAGAACCTTAGCAGAGAAAGTTTTTCCTGCTATTGATGAAACTATCTTTTCTCCATTGTATAGTGATAAGGCTTCCCTCCCTAATACACTGGTCAATGTAATTGTTGGTGCCTTGATTTTAAAGGAAGCTCTTGGTGATACGGACGATGAATTAGCCGAAGCTCTTATGTTTGACATCCGTTACCAGTATGCCCTTCACACAACAAGTTTTGAAGAACAGCCTCTCAGCGACCGTACATTAAGCAGATTCCGAGCAAGGGTGTTAGCCTACGAAACAGAGCATGATGTTGACCTGATTCATGAATGCATTGTAAAAATGGCAAAAGAAATTGCCAAATTTATGAATATATCTCCAAATATGCAGCGAATGGACAGCATGATGATTGCAGCTAACATCAAAAATCTTTCTTTATTAGAATTGTTTTATACCTGTGTTGCTAACCTTGCTAAAATCATGGAACAGCGTGATGTTTCTATTCCGAATGAGCAACACCATTACATCGAAAGACAAATCTTATACAGACAATTATTAGAGGTCTTGCAGAACAGTATTCGCCAAAGGAAGTCAATATGTATATTTTAGACTTTGCTTCTATGATTCTTAGAAATTTTGAGGATTTGAATCATGTTGGTGGTGTAGTCACTTCTTCTGATGAGGAGCGTTTGAAGGGCTTTTTAAAACTGATGCAGGCAACTATTCAGATAAGAAAGAAGTATTTTGCACAGTTGGGTCTCAGCTCATATAGTGCGTATAGAGAGTCTGGACAGACAGAATTGCCACAGATTGTCATTTTCCTTGATAATTGGGTTGCGTTCAGAGGATATTTCCCGGATTACGAGGATATAATTGTCAACATCAGTAGAGAGAGCATTTCGGTAGGTATTACATTGATAGTAACTGCAGCTCAGGCTAGTGGCGCGGGATTTAAATTGTTATCAAACTTCTCAAAGCGTACTGCTCTTTATTGTAACGATTCTAGTGATTATGGCGTGGTATTTGAGGCTTGTAGAAGGAAGATTAATGACATCGCAGGTCGAGGAATTGTGGAGGCAAATAAGACCTATTACGAGATTCAGTATTATCTTGCGTTTGCAGCGGATAAGGAATTCGAGAAGATTAAGCTTATGAAGGAATTTATTCAGCAGATTCATGACAAGTATGGAGATGAATATGTAGCTGGAATTCCTGAGATTCCACAGAATGTAACGGATGCTTATATGACAAAACAGTATGGTGGAATGTACTTGCCATATGAAGTTCCGGTGGGTATGGAATTCAATACCATTGATAAGAGAACCATTCGATTGGATCAGGTATTTATGCAATCCTTTGTTGGTGCTAAGAATCAGGCAAAACACAAATATATTGAGTTTATGCTTGATAAGCTTTTGAGCAACAATGCAACTGCACCGGTAGAATTGTATGTAATTGATGAGCTGGAGAATGAATACAAGGAATATGAAGATGTAGCAACCGCTTATACAACCACAATCCCAGGCGTTGCTGAGATTATGACTCAGGTGGTTGAGAAGTTAAAAGAGCGTTATGAAAAATCTAAGACAGGTCAGTTGAATTTGGATACAGAACCATTGCAGTTAATTGTGGTTAATTCTACAAGCATGATGAAGTTAATTGGTACAGATAAAGCGACGGTAGAATTGTATAAGATGATTAGCACGATGCTTAAGGACATGAAGGTTTGTTTCTTGCTCACGGATGTTGAGAATGCGATGATTGCCTTTTCAGCTGGTGATTTATTGAAACAAATTAGAGATACAAAACGGGTGATTGTTTTTGAGGACATTAAGAATATTAAAGTAGTTGATGTTCCTATGGGTATTGCTAGAGATTTCAAGAAAGCACTGGAACCAAATGATGCGTATATGTTCAACGGTGATAAACTTGAGAAGATTCGAGTGATTGAACAGTAAGATTGTATGAAAGGAGGAGTTGCCTTGAGCCCTAGTGTAAAAAGAATAATCGCATTTGCAATTATATTAATGGTTGTATTGATTGCAACGCTGATTACAATATTGGTATTGAAATCAAAGAATCCGGACGGATACAAACCAAAAGCATTAATTATATTATTGGTTGAGTTCGTGATTGTTCAGATTTTATACTATTTAATTTCGAAAGGTATTATAAAATTTTAAGAATATGGGGGTTAAGAAATGGCAGAAACAATAACAGAAGATACTCGTACACAAGCAGAACAAGACAGTATCGCAAGTGATGCACGAGCAAAAGAAGCAGAGGCAGATGCACATCAGGCTAAAGTCGATGATTTGAAGGAGAAATTGGCTAGATTGGACCAGGCATATACTGATGTAAAGGCTGTAAAGCAGAGTGTGAAGGATGAGAAGACATTTTACTTTGAAAAATGTATTTCTTATTACAATGATGGGAATTGCAAATGGGTAGGATCAACTTATGATAAGGCTGAAACAGATATCAATGGTACAGCTATCACAGATGCCAAAACTTACATAGATGAATTAGATGATATCTTAGATGCAATTGGAAATTTGAGAACCCAGTACGAGAATGACATTTTAGAGGAAACAACTATTTTGTCAGGATTGTTGCAGGCAATTAATAGTCTTTGGGATAAGTGGAAAAATTATTGGAATTAGGGGGGTTGCATATGAGAGTAGCATTTGTTGATTTGGTTAGTGCAGATAACTATGTAGTGCAGAAGAAGATTGAATGGGATGCTATGTTGGAAGATCTCGTAGCCAAGATTACTGCTTTTGTGAATTTGGAGTCTTTTCAAGGAGAAGCTGCAGATTGTGCAAAGGTTTATATGTATGAAATGCACAGTTATATTATCGCTCAGATGAAGATGTATATCAATGAGGTGATGTCAAAGTTTACTATATATGTAGGAGAATATTTAACACTAGATACTAGTGCAGTTGCTGTGTTGGATACATTTACTTTAAACTTATGTGCTAATAACATGAGTATGTATAGTGGATTTATTGAGACAGACGAGTCTCAGTTGAGAGCTGTAGTAGCGAATATTTCGGATTTATATACAGCTCCTGCCACAAGTTATTCTACTGTTATGTCCGATTTTGACACTGTTGGCAATGATGCGTGTGTCCTTTCGAATACAATGGCTCTGTTTGACGCTGATGAAGTTGCTGGTGCAGTTGAAACATTGGAGCAATATGACTTGGATATTTATAGAGTAATTGCCGAGGCCAGTGGTGGAAATGCCGTTGCACTTGGTTCATATCAGAGTGGGGATTTAGCTGGATTTGCATCTTATGCTGCTAGTTATGAGAATTTGCAGAGAAGTATTGTTGATATTTCGCTGGAGGCTGAAAGATTATCAGATGCATTCGAGGAAGTTGCTGGAGCAAATCAGGAATTGCAGGATATTAGAGCATTGGAGGAGAAAGAGAAAAACTCATTACTTCACTATGTTAAAGGTACAGGTTGCTTCATTACAGCAGTATCGGTTATTGTTCTAACAGATGGTGCAGCTACTCCGGTCGTGGTAGGTGGACTTATTCTTGCAGGTGGATGTACAGCTTTTGGTGCATCGGAGTATTATGAGGCAACCAATGAGGTTATGAATGTAATTATGAATGATCCATCTGCAGTTGCGGTAAATCCTATTCGAGATACAATCTTTTGTGGTGATCAGGAGGCATATGATCAGGCTATGAATATTACAACTACGGTTGCCAGCTTATATGGTGGTGGAGTAAAGGCGTATCAAAGTGCTGTTGAAAAGGGAATAGAAGAAGTTGGTGAATATGTATTTATTTCATCGGTAGAAAACTATGGTCAGAATCTGGCGAAGGAGGCGGTGTTCCAGGGCTCTGTGGATGCATTTGAACATATAACAGGTATTGAACTTGATGATACTACAGAAGAGATTATCAAAGGAATTATGAGTGATGCAGATGTTTTTGCTGATTCGGCGACTGGCGGATATTTGCCAACAATCTATAATTAATTAGTGAGGTGAAAATAAGTATGGAAATTAAAATAAACAAAGCAGAATTTGATGCTGTTATGAGAGCCTTAAATACAAGTATTGCACAGTTCACAGATGATGGAAATGCAATTATGGGTGAGATGATAACTATTTGGGCTTCTGGCGAAACAGATGCTCCGGCGTTTAATCAGTATTTGCATCGATTGATTGGTGCAAATAGCTTGTTGACCAATTATTATCATACATTACTTGTAAGTAACAGTGCTGCAATTCAAAAAATTGCAGATGATTACTTAGAGTTGGATGATACATCGGCTAATCAAGTGACTGATACCATTATTCCGAATTTGATTTATTCAGTTGGTGGTACTGATTACTAATAAATGTTATCTATTCAAGAAATAATTGACTAAGAAAGGTGGCTTATAATGTTTATGGAAAAGTTGGATTTTTTGCCATTGGGTTCCCTGGTGGTTGCTAAGGGTGGGGCTCGCAGAAAGATGATCGTTATTGCTAGAGGCTTAGCGCTTAAGCTTGATGGTGTTCTTAAGTTCTTTGACTATGGCGGTTGTTTTTACCCGGATGGAATGTTTGGAACAAGAATTTTGTACTTCAATCGCGAGGATATTGAAGAGGTTCTTCATGAAGGATACTCGGATGAAGATGATAAAAGGCAGATTGATGAGATTAATAAGTGGCTGGCTGAGCATAATATGGAGAGGGGTTCCGTAGCAGAGGCAAAGGAAAAAGCTCATGAAGAATTTGGAAAAGCAGCGGAGAGAGCGAGAGAGCAGGCTGCATCTGTTAAGAATTTCTTGAAGATGCCTGAAAATCAGACAGACTCATCAAATGAGGATAAAAAAGGATAACGTTCAAAAAATAGCCCCAATTTGGGCTGTTTTTTATCCTCTAATTACTGTTATAGGATCATCATTATAAGTGATTATCCACCATGGCTCTCCTTTTAGTATATAATCAAAAACAACATCAGGAATATCCATTTGAATAACAACAGGTTCTTGGCTGTTAATATATGTGCCAAGCTTAACAGTATATAGTGCAGGACCTGTGTTTGCATGTGGACGATAGAACTTCACTTTATATTCAAGTATAATTCCTGTCTGCTTTTTGAAGTTTGAGTTCTGCTTGAAAATGCAGTCTCTTTTCATAGTTATTGCAATACACAGGAAACTTAACAAAAACAGAACACCAAAGAAGATTATATAACCGAGAAGTTTTGTATCGTTGTTCTTTGCATTATAGATAACTCCGAGAATTGCGAAAATATCAATAGCAAACACCATCCCCATAATCTGCGCGGAGGTATTAATGGTGGTTTTGATTTTTTTGATATCGGTATCTGTTACATCACAGATAGAGATGTTTGGTTTGAATTCTTGCAATTCTGTGGTATATTGCTCGATTTTTAGAGTTTTGCGTTTCGGCATTTTTTTGTGACATAAAGCAACAAGTATTAGTGGGATAAAAAAAACTAATAAAAAGATGATATTTGTTAAATCCATAAATGTCACTCCTTATTTGATATAAATAGCCATGAGCAAAACTCTAAATATCTAGTATTTATGCAGGTTTGCGGAACATGGCATACCTCTTTATCACTCCCAGAACCTTTCGTTCTGTATTTATAGTAACAATCAGCTCCTAATGGTATAATTAAGTCACCAAAACCAATTCGCCTGAAAGGAGCTGATTGCTATCTACCGTCAAGAAATCATCCAAGACATTCGTCTTTTTACCTCACAGCCTGCCGCCAGATTTTATGATTCCTTATTCCTAAACCTCGATTTATCTTTCGTTCAGGAATACCCACCATAATGGTCGGAAAGGCTTTTCCAGCCATGCCATGATATGTGCCTTTATTGTCATGAAATGTGAAGGCTTCTCTATGGTTACTGACCTTGTCGATTACTTGAACAATAACCTTCTCATTGCACACTACTGTGGTTTTGACATTTCTAAGTATCTTCCTTCTTATTGGACATTTGACCGCTTCCAATCAGGCAGACGAGAAGAAGTATGAATTCTATTGGGGTTACAAAAATCATGTCCTTGTGGACTGTATTTTCGGACTTCCCATTTATGAAATAACTACAACCGCCGAAACTGCTGATTCCACCGTTGCCCTTGACATTCTTTCTGATACACACCGTTTCCTTTCCGTTGCGGAATGTACCTTTCTTGCGGACAAGGGCTATGATGTGAAAAGCATCTATAATCAAATAAAACAGCTTTATAACGGTGAATGTATCATTCCCTTAAACAAACGAAATACAAAAAACACGCAGCTTCTTCCTGCCAGCGTCCCAGTCTGTGCGGCAGGGCTTTCCATGAACCGTGACGGAAAATCCCATGACAGAAACCGGACGCGTCAAAAGTTCTGCTGCCCCTATAAACTTGCTGGAATCTGTTCGATTAACCATCCTAAATTCAACAACGGAAAAAAGCACCGCGGTTGTACCAAACACATCATGCTTCCTGATGACTTAAGGCTTTCCATTGACAGGGACCGTAATTATTTCAAAAATACATACTCCTTAAGGACCGAATGTGAACGTTACAATTCCCGCTTCAAAAGTACAGGACAGGAACGAATGTGGGTACGAAACAAGCCATCCGTTACAAACCTTAATACCATCGCACATATCAGCCTATTAGCAGTAGCCGTTGCTGCCATCTCTATGCCATGCAGCCAGTCTTACCGCAAACTGAAAACTATCAAAAGAACCGCTTGAGTACATGTAACTGAATAATTACTGTTTTTCGTAGGTTTTGGACTTACGTTAGCTTTGCTATGCCTAAAAACAAGTTTTTTCTAATCTAAAAGCTTACTGCCATACCCTGCTTAATAATTTAATGCGTTTTGCTCATCCCTAGATATAAAATATAGTGAAAAACACATAGAAATTTACAGCGGTAATAATATATTATATAAAATTATACGGTAAAATATTATTACATACAAGTAAAAAAAACAAGATTTTTTATGTGTTTTTTACTTGTCGAGTATAAATTCAAAGATCCCGGGACGGGAAAAGAGAAAAAATTTAAAATCACAGAAAAGTGGATTGTCCCTTACGATCCGAAGCTGGCAAAAAACAGGTCCATGAGATCAAGAAAGAAGAGGAAAAAAAGCCAGACTTCTAAAGGCATCCCGGGCTAAAATGTCAGAGCATGGCGATTCTGCAAAGTATATAATTTTTACTGTGGCAGATAAAAAAGGAAATGAGACTGGCGATAAAATGAAGGGCACTATAATCAAAAATCTCTTAAGCTTGTCGGATATAACATGCTGGTGACGTTAGAGATTTCTATGAGTGATAAGGATATTTATGATGCTTACCACAGCCTTTGGAGAATGGAAGAATCATTCTGTATCATGAAATCACAGTTGGATGCAGGGCCTGTCTGCTTACAGAAAAAGGATACTATAACAGGACATTTCCTCATTTGTTATCCGGCGGTATTACTCACCAGTTTATTGCAGTTCAAGATATTAAAGAACAACTATTGTTCTAAGGATTTATTTGAATTTGTTCATTATTTTAGGGTTGCAAAAATATCAAACAGAAAATATATAAATCTTTCAAGAGGTACCACATTCATAAAAGAATTTTCAGTTTTTTGTAACCTTCCATTGACATCATATTTTTTGAGTGAAGGAGAAATTGAAAAATGCTAAGCCATATGTTTTAATCTTTGGCTTAGCACCATGTTTTAATGTTTAATTCTGAAAGTCAGGTTGTATAACAGAAAGACAAAAAGTGAAAGAGAATAATTATTTTTTTATAATAGCCGATAATAAGATTATACAGTTGGTAATATTAGCTCGATTGCAAACCGACTTTCCCGTTTTGTAATCGAAATTCACATTTTGAAAACAACCTTCAAATTTTGTACCTGAAATTCCACTTTTGTATCAGCTTTCCCATTTTTTTCTCCCATTTTATGTTATAATAACCTCATAACAGGGTAAAAATGCGCACAAAACCGGGCACCACTTTTGTCTTAAAAATTTTGTACCACAAAATTCACGCCTGACATGCTCCTTATTTTCAGCCGACGGTCTGCATTTTTTATCTGGTTACTTTTTCAAAAGTTCCGGCGTGAGGTTGATGTCTTTGGCGGCAACCTCGTGGCATCCAAGCCTCTCCGCCAGGTCTTCCCCGTAATAGAAGCAGAATGCTTCATACGGGCTTTTTCCGTTCAGTTTCCTCCTGCACCAGGTTGTCAAAGCTCTTTCCTTTCGGCACCACCCTACGGATAAATTCGTGGTTTACTTCTATCTCCGCTTTCTGGTACAGCGCACTGGGGTTGCAGTAATAAATCCTCGTCCTTTGAAATCCCTTTCCGTCCGGTCCGTTCTCGATACATTTTGGGTTGGAAAACTCGCTCCCGTTGTCCGTCAGTATCACCGGGAACAACCTCCGGAAATCCTGTCCACCCAGCCGGTGGTACAATTCATCATAAATGTCCATCACCGACTTTGATGTGTTCGCTTCCCGCAGGAATCCCAGTATCAGTGACACGTTCACAAAGTAGACCGTCAGGAGAACCTTCCCGCCCTTACTCCCGATCACGGAATCCATCTGTACCACTGCCGTGTCCGGATGTTTTTCCATATACACCTCATAGTCATGGTAGTTCCTTCCCACGCGGCATCCCCTGTCCACTTTCAGCTCCGGCTTCTTATACCCTCGGGCGGTACTTCACCTTCCTTGGCAGATCGATGTTGCGTATGTCAAACAGGCAGGCATTCACATAATTGTACAGTGTCTTTTCACTGCACATCAGCTCGTCCTTATGGTTTAAATAGATCTGGTGGATAGACTGTCCCTGCTTCACAAGCGGCGCCAGTATCTCATTAAGCCTTGCAATCTCTCCCTCCGTGGACAGTATCCCACTTTTGGATTCCGATATCTTTGCAGTTGCCTTTCTCTGAGCTTCCAAAGCATTGTAGATGGTCTTTGTAAGGGTGCATTTCTTTACTTCACTGCACCGTTGCACACATACGGTGGCTTAAAACGGTGGGTGATACCTCCTCCTCGAATTGTTCACAGTAGTGGTTGCAGAGGGCTTCACACTGCTTACAGACTGTGACCGTTGGATGCTTACAGTCATTTGTCCCGCATACCTTCTTCCTTTTGCAGGTCTTTCTGTACTTGCAGGTATTATGCGGATAAACACTGTAGCCTGTGTCCTGCTCCATGGAGTAATTCCTTACCTCTTGGTGATAGTTGTCCTGTCCCTTGAAAGCTTCTCTCCGATTTGGGTGAATGTCATATGCTCCTTCAGCCCGTTCTGTATCTCCAGCCGGTCCTCATGGTTAAAAATTTTGCCATGATATTTCTCCTTTCCCCTTCTGACGGGAATCTCAGTTTACTATTCAGGGTTGGTAATATTATGATATTATTATGAAAAATCAGGTAATTGTTATAAAATAAGGCTTGATATTTTAAAATCCATATGATATTATCTAACTCTGTGATATATTTTACTTCATAGAAAGCCATGCTTCCTATGAAGCCGGTTTAACAAAACCGTAAAAGGTTCAAACATAAGTCAAGGACTTGTGTTTAATTCCTTGCTTCGGACGCAGCTCCGAAGCCATTAGACCATAAGGAGGTGCAATGACATGAACAAGTATGAATTAGCGTTGGTTGTTAGTGCAAAGATTGAAGACGATGCCAGAACAGCAGTTGTTGATAAGGCTAAGGCGATTATCGAGAAGGCTGGTGGTACAATTACTAACGTTGATGAGTGGGGCAAGAAAAGACTCGCTTACGAGATTCAGAAGATGAAAGAGGGTTATTACTATTTTATAGCCTTTGATGGTAGTCCTGAAAGCCCGGCTCAGGTTGAGGCCAATGTTCGTATCATGGAATCTGTTCTCAGATATCTTTGTGTCAGACAGGACGCAGAGTAGGATAAGGAGGAATTCCAAATGAACAAAGTTATTTTAATGGGTCGTTTAACAAGAGATCCTGAGGTTAGATATTCACAGGCGGCAGAGCCTTTAGCTATAGCAAGATATACCCTTGCAGTTGACAGACGCGGAAGAAGGGATGCAAACGGCAGTGACCAGACGGCAGATTTTATTCCGTGTGTTGCTTTTGGACGTGCAGGAGAGTTTGCAGAAAAATATTTCAGACAGGGAATTAAGATAGTAATCTCAGGAAGAATTCAGACGGGAAGCTATACCAATAAAGACGGAGTAAAGGTTTATACAACAGAGGTTATTGTTGATGAACAGGAGTTTGCGGAAAGTAAGAGTGCCAGCGAATCAAACAGTGTGCCTCAGGCTGAAAGACCTGCCCCTTCAAGCGCAAGCGCCGATGGATTCATGAGTATTCCAGAGGGAATAGAAAACGACTTACCGTTTAAGTAGAATATGTATTGACTTTTCGAAGAAAAGTGAATATGTAGACCGAGTCCATCGCTGAAGGTGATTTAAGATGGCGAGGGTTCATTAGTAAATACAAAATGGAGGTAAGAAAAATGGCTTACAATAAGACAGAAAAAAGCGAACACGCAGATGCTCCTATGAAAAGAAGACCAATTCGCAGGAGAAAAAAGGTCTGCGTATTCTGTGCAGAGAAAAATTCTGTTATTGACTATAAAGACGTAAATAAGCTTAAGAGATATATCTCTGAGAGAGGTAAAATTCTTCCTAGAAGAATTACCGGAAACTGTGCAAAGCATCAGAGGGCTTTAACAGTTGCCATTAAGAGAGCAAGACACATAAGCTTAATGCCATATGTAGTTGATTAATTAAGAGCAATGGAGCTCCGACCGTAGGACGGTTGGAGCTTTTTCATTTCTTTAAGAGGTTACCGCAGTAAGGATTTAAGGCACATAGTTGTTTGCCCATGACAAGCCCTCTTTTATTTTGTATTTTTATAACCTGTGCTATCTAAGCATATTAAGATATTTTGCCTGTTCTATTATGGCTTGTGGGGCACTCCCTTGAACTCGTACACAGCCATGCAGCCAACGGTATGTGTATTTTGAATTTGTCAACAAGACCGTTTAGAATACCCACATTTGATAATTTGCGATGAAACATGCTGCGAGGCGTTGTCTGAGCGAAGCGAGTTTCGTTTAAGCAGCATGTAATCAAACATCGCAAATTTCAAATGTGAGGTATTCTTACGGTCTTAAAAGGTTGCAATTCAAAATACACATACCGTTTGGCTGCATAAGGCTGTGTCCTCAGACAGCAGTCCGTGCCCCACATAATAGAAAAGACAAAATATCAATATGCTAAAGATAGCCGGTAACCATAAAAATACAAAATATAAGAGGCTTGTCTGTGTAATTTTATGTATGCCTTAAATCCTTACTGCGACAGCCCCTTCGAACTATGATGTCAAAGACAATGGCATAAAAGGTGAGAGCCATGCTGCTCCTTCCTGCAAAAAAGTGTGGTATATCACACGAGTTGGTGGTATTATGTTATAGAAATTTGAGTTATCGTTGCACGGTATGTGCTGTGGTATTTAATTTATAAGGGGAAAACGTATGAAATTTACGAAAATGGAAGGTCTTGGCAATGACTATGTGTATGTAAACTGCTTTCAGGAGAACGTGGAAAATCCAAGTGCGCTTGCGAAAAAAATAAGCGACAGGCATTTTGGAATCGGCTCAGATGGGCTGATACTTATAAAGCCGTCAGAGACAGCAGATTTTATGATGGAGATGTACAATGCAGACGGCTCGCAGTCGGAAATGTGCGGAAATGGTATCAGATGCGTTGGAAAATATGTGTACGATTATGGGCTTACGGATAAAACAAGCATAACAGTTGAGACGTTAGCCGGGATAAAATATCTTGACCTGAAGATACAGTATGAGGATGGGATAAATGATAGTCAAGATTCAGGTAATATAAAAAAGGATAATGGCAGTAATAAAAAACGCGGCAGGGTAAAGCTGGTAACCGTAAATATGGGAGCTCCTATTCTTGCACCACAGGATATTCCTGTAAGTGTGGATGAAATTTTGAAAAATTGTACTGCAGTAAATGAATTTCCGGAAAAAATCATAGAAGCAGATATTAAGGAGACAGGCATGATAAGGGACTGCCCTGTAAGAATAGCAGGGAAGAAGTGGAATATAACCTGTGTTTCTATGGGTAATCCCCACTGCGTTACATTTATAAATGATACGGATTCATTTCCACTAGAGGAAATCGGACCTCAATTTGAGACAAATCCGATATTTCCCAACAGGGTAAATGCAGAATTCGTCCAAATCGTAAATAGAAAATATGCAAAGATGCGTGTTTGGGAGCGGGGAAGCGGTGAAACCCTCGCCTGCGGAACAGGAACCTGTGCCTCAGTTGTTGCGGCAATCCTGAACGGACTTACGGAGGATGAAGTTACCGTAAAGCTTTTAGGGGGAGACCTTATCATAAAATGGGACCGGGAAAGCAACAAGGTTTATATGACAGGACCTGCAAGGGTTGTGTTTGATGGCGAGATATAGCGTCAGCCTATGAGTTCTCGATTTACGAAGTAAATCGGAGTATATGCTGAAAGTAAATTTGAGTTTTATAGGAAACTGCTAAGTAATGGGCGGATGTTCAAAGATTATGGAGGAATAAAAAATGTTTAAAGTAAATGACAACTATTTAAAATTACCGGGAAGCTACTTATTTTCTACAATAGGAAAAAAGGTAAGAGAATTTCAGGCGGCAAATCCTGACAAGGAGATAATAAGGCTTGGAATAGGAGACGTGACTCAGCCCCTTGCGCCTGCCATTATTGAGAGGCTTCACAGTGCAGTTGACGAGATGGGGGTGAAGGAAACCTTTAAGGGCTATGCACCTGACCTTGGCTATGAATTTTTAAGAAGTGCAATATCAAAAAATGATTACAAGGCGAGAGGCGTGGACATTGCCATAGACGAAATATTTATCAGTGACGGAGCAAAATGTGATTCGGGAAACATACAGGAAATATTTGCACTTGACAACAAAATAGCCGTATGTGACCCTGTATACCCTGTGTATGTGGACTCAAACGTCATGGCTGGAAGAACGGGAGAATATGACAGTGAAACAGGACTTTGGAGCAATGTAATATACATGCCGTGTAAGGAGGAAAACGGCTTTGCCCCTGAGCTTCCAAACGACACGCCTGACATCATATATCTCTGTTTCCCAAACAATCCTACGGGAGCAACAATTAAAAAGGAGCAGCTTCAGATGTGGGTTGATTATGCAAACAGGGTCGGTGCAGTAATTATATATGACGCTGCATATGAGGCATACATAAGCGAGGAGGACGTACCGCATACGATATATGAATGTGACGGTGCAAAGACCTGTGCCATAGAGCTTAGGAGCTTTTCTAAAAATGCAGGCTTTACAGGAACAAGGCTTGGCTTTACGGTAGTGCCGCATGCACTTAAGGCGACAGACGGTACGGCACTAAATCCACTTTGGGCGAGACGTCATGGAACAAAATACAACGGCGCACCGTACATTGTACAGCAGGCAGGCGACGCAGTATATTCTGAGGAAGGAAAAAGACAGACTGCCGAACAGATAGCGTACTACATGAAAAATGCAAAATACATATATAGCGGGCTTAAGGATGCGGGATATTCCGTGTCAGGCGGAGTGAATGCACCATATATATGGCTGAAAACGCCTGATAATATGACATCATGGGAGTTTTTCGATTATCTTCTTGAGAAGGCAAATGTTGTGGGAACGCCTGGCTCTGGCTTTGGACCAAGCGGCGAGGGATATTTCAGGCTGACAGCATTTGGAACCTATGAGAATACGGTAAAGGCGATTGAGAGGATAAAGGGGATATAGAAAAGGTGTGCGTGTTTTTGCAGTTGACTAATTTTTTATATTGTGATAGTTTTAGACCATATATAATTAAATAATAAAATATATAGCGAAGGATTATGCGGGATGGGAAGTAGTGCAGATTGGAATTCGTATTGGGATAAATTGATACGTCAAAAAAAGTTACAACAAAAAATACATGATTTGGATGAAGTTGATAAATTTGAAAATCGCCATGTAACTACAAAAGAAATATGTGAACGCATATTTTGGGATTATAATGATTGGGAAAAGGACTGTAAAAAAATAAGAGATAATTTGATTTTAGAAATAGGTGAATTATCAGGGGTACATTTGCACACAGGCAGAATAAAAACGATGGATAGCCTTATTGTTAAAGTTATTACGAAAAGACATGAGTGGCTGGGAAATAATAGCAGTAAATATGCAAATTTAAGTGTCGATAATTATAAAGAGATAATAACTGATATAGTGGGTGTTCGACTTATTTTAAGTTATCGTGGAGATTGGATTGATATCCATAATGAAATAATAAAACGATTTCCATATCTTCCCAATATAGATTATAAGCAGCTTGATGGCTTGGTATCTTTGGATCATAATAGGGTTATTTCAGAATGTCCCAAGGTATATCATGCACAGAATGATGATATAGAGGAATATCGTAAACAGGGATTGATTACAAAACAGCATCCCATGAATTACAGAAGCATTCATTATACAATCAATTATGATAAATCATACGTGGAATTACAGCTTAGAACCATTTTTGACGAAGCGTGGAGCGATTGCGATCATCGGTATGTATACAAAAAAGAAGATAATAAAAATCACGAGGTATTGCTAAAGCTTTCGGGCATATTATCTGATCTCACGAATATATCTAGTGATATAGGAGATGAAATAAGGCGTATATATTATGATAATAAAAAAGAAGAAGGGTATATTGATTTTAAAAGGGTAAACCATGATGTTGATGATGTGTTGGACAGATTGGAGAGCGTACATAATGATTTAAAAAAATTTAAAGAGCATTTTTACATTAAGGATGAAAACAAAGGAGGGAATTGAGATGACATATGGTGAAATGTTACAACAAAAATTATTGGATGGCACATTTAAGAAAAATTACAGAACAAATCACGGTGATAAGTTTGTTGACGGTCAAGATGAGCTAAGGTTATATCAATTCAATATGTATATTAGTTCCTGTCCTTGTTATCTTATGGATATGCGTATTAAAAGGAGGGCGTATTGTGGAGACTGATAAGGAAAAAAAAATAGATTATCGTGAATTGGTTGAAAAATCTAATGGCGAAATACCTCCAATATACGATTGGATATATCAAATGATGAATATTTTTATAAAAAGTTTTAAACATGAAAACAGAGTTATTATTTCTCGTGATATATTAGATCATGTGGTAGTTGATTATTTTGTCGACATTGATAGATTGAAAGAATTTTCCAATATAGAACAGATACACCACTCTAAAATATTTGCATATTTAGCCTTTTGGATTTTAAGACATAAACCATTACAGGTAATAGTTGAATGTGATGCGCCGGAAGCTTCGTTTGTGAATGAAGAGTTTGTTTGCTATATGTTAAGAAGCTATTTTTTTGCAGATGGCGAAGTACATTCAATCGTTGATGAGAAAAGGGAGGATGTTGATAATTTTGTAGATAATATGTTATACTATTTTCAGTATAGAGACTATAGTGCTAAGAGTATTGAAATTATGATATTGGCTTTTAAAGCGGGATGTGGATATCAATATTCTATCGACCATCATCATTAGGTTAAAATCTCAAGCTGCTGTCTTTCGTGTAGTTTGAGATTTTTTTATACAACTAAAAATAATTGTTAAAAAAGTGTTAAATAAATTAAAAAAATATTAATTTTTGTTGCATTAAAATTAAATATGTGCTACAATCCCATTTTGTGTGCATGAAAAAGTAAGAAGAACAATTGAAAAGCACATGAAAGATGAGGAGAATTAGCATGTTTAGAAGATTAAGAAAGCAAACATATATGACACTTTTGGGAATTACGATGCTTGGCGGAGTATTATCGGCAGGAAAAGAAGCAAGGGCAGAGGAAAATTTACAAGCTGATAGTACGCTGAATGAAGTGACGGTAGAGGTGACTGGCATCACGTATAACATATCAGGAGAGGGACCTTATGCAGTTGGCTGTGCATTTGAGGTGCGTGGCGAGGAGTTGGATTTGTCGGGCTTTTCCACCATATCATCGGAGGAGGCATACGAGAGAATGACTGCCATGGAGGCTAGCTACCCTACAGGTACTTCATGGACAAATGGTAATTCATATGCGTGGAGCTGTGGATGGTCAGCGGCAGGGTGTATGGGCTTTGCACATATGATAAGTGACGCTGCATTTGGCAACGCTTCCTTTCGGACAATTGAAAATGACGGCAGCGGAAACATGTATGATAAAATTAAGGTTGGGGACATTGTAAGAACGGATTACAACAGCCATTCCGTAATCGTCCTTGAAAAAAACAGTGACTACATAGTTGTTGCCGAGGGAAATTGGGGCGGTCAGGTTTTATGGGGAAGAACCATATCAAAGGATAAGATAAACAGTGATTGCGCTTATATTGAGACGAGGTATGGGGAGTAAGCAGGACATATATTTATGGGCTCCGAATGACAGAATGTTACATATTGCATTATAAATAAAATTATGTTAAATTACTACATGGAAACAGTTTATGTGATAAATATAAATCCGATTTACAAATGCAAAAAAGGAGAAGTGCCATGCGAAAAAAGTTATTTGCAACTATAATAACTTGTGTTTTTTTATTTAGTTCATTAGGTGACGGTTCTGTCAGTGCAATGGAACTGATGACGGACACGGATGCTACAATAGATCTGATGACAGAGACTGATGCGGCTGCAATTGATGATGATTTTACGGGCGAAACAGACGGTTGCGTTGAAAGTGATATAGATGAGGTATTGGAAGACGAACTTAATGTTTATGCAAGTTATTCTACAATATCATCAGATGAGGCATACGACAGAATGATTGCCATAATGCCACAATATCCTACAGGAATGACTTGGACGAATGCTAATTCCTATAAGTGGAATTGCGGATGGTCAGCGGCAGGCTGCATGGGATTTGCGCACTTGGTAAGTGATGCGGCTTTTGGAAATGCAGGATTTCGCACATTATATAAAAGTGATATTAGTGGTGATTGGTTTGACGCTATAAGGGTTGGTGATGTTCTTAGGGTGCCATATGATGAACATTCGGTTACTGTGCTGCAGATATATGATGATTATGTAGTTGTTGCAGAGGGAAATGCCAGCGGAAAGGTTAGATGGGGCAGGACAATCTCAAAGGATACTATTAATAGTGAATGTTCATATATTGAAACGAGATATGCGGCAGATGCCCAAACAATAACGATTAGCCCAGAGACGGGATACCGTCCGTGGATGGCGGATGTTGGACCAAGGTGTTTTGACATGGAAATTGGTGATACGTACAAATTTTCAGCAACGATAACACCGAAAAATAGTAATGCAACTATTCAGTGGACATCCAGTAATCCGGATGTGGCAGAGGTTTCCCAAGACGGAACGATAACTGGAAAGTATGTAGGAAAAACAGTCATAACAGCGACATACATAGAAGCAGGTGTGTCTTCTTCTTATGAGGTTAATGTTATGCTGCCATACTCTGTTCCAACTGGAATTTTTCTTCTGAAAAATGATCATACGGGATATATAGCAGGCATTACCACCACGAATGTATCACCAAAATTTGAAGTGGAATACAGTTGGTATGCCAAGAGGGAATATGAGGAAAATGAGGAGTGTATATCTGATTGGACGTACGATAATGAATGGCTGAATTGGACGCCTGAGAAATATGGAAATTATACCTTGATTGGAAAAACGAGGGTAGATGGTGACGATGAAACCATAGAGGAAGTAAGAACAGATATAAGCTACAGCCCTTACATTAAAGGAAAATGTCAGATGCCTTATACGGGAGAGGGTGGAGGATACCTTATTGGCTTTGAAACGTATGATAATCCTGGTCAAAAATACAGATACGAGGTTTTAATTCTTGATTGTACATTGCTGGCGGAGGGAAAGGATGCATGGATATATACGACTACACAATGCGGTGTGGAAGAAGGAAATGCATTTTGGACAATATGGCAGCCTAAGTATGGCTACTATTGGACACTTTTCAGATTGTTTGATGAAGACGGCAATTTAATAGATGAGCAATGCTATGGTTTTCAAAACATATAAGTAGAAAGTGAGTATTTTTTAAATGAGCAAGAAAAAAACTCTGCTTAATATGGAGGTTATAAAGGATACAGGTAAAAATCTGATTTATGATAGAAAACTGATACTGAATTTGGCTAAAAATGATTTTAAAACAAAATATGCAGGGTCATATTTTGGGATATTTTGGGCATTTGTGCAGCCGATTATATTGATGCTTGTATACTGGTTTGCACTTGACATCGGACTAAGATCCGGGGATATGCTTGATTATCCGTTTGTGCTGTGGTTGATGTGTGGACTTGTACCTTGGTTTTTCTTTGCAGACGCATTTGGTTCAGGAGCCAATGCTCTTACAGAATATAGCTATCTCGTAAAAAAAGTTGTATTTAAAATTGATATTCTGCCAATAGTAAAGGTAACATCTTCAATATTTGTGCATTTGATATTTGTCGTGCTTACTATAATACTGCATGCGTTCTATGGCTTCTATCCTGATTTATATACATTTCAGGTGCTATATTATATTATATGCATGTTTGCGCTTTTAATTGCACTTGCATATATTACAAGCTCCATTATAATCTTCTTTAAGGATTTGAATCAGGTCATATCTATCATATTGCAGGTTGGAATATGGGCTACGCCTATTATGTGGAATGCGGTAAATATATCTCCTAAATTAAATACTGTGATGAAGATTAATCCGATATATTACATTGTAAATGGATTTAGAGACACTTTTTTAGACAAAATTTGGTTTTGGGAAAGACCGAGGTGGACGATCGGCTATTGGATTGGAGTTTTTATTTTGTATGTAGTGGGAAGAAATATATTTAAAAGATTACAGGTTCATTTTGCAGATGTTTTATAAATAATGAAAGGAAATTGATAATGAATATTTTAGTGACTGGAGCAAATGGATATATTGGAAGACATGTTGTGGAAACTTTATTGGATATGGGACATCAGGTTAGTGTATCAGATATATGTTATGACGATGTGGACAAAAGGGCGATAAAATATGATGTTGAGCTTTTTGGAGGAGATGTGGACATATATCAAAAGTTTGGCTGTCCGGATGTGTGCATACATTTGGCATGGAGAAACGGATTTGTCCACAATGATTTAAGTCACATAAATGATTTGCCCAAGCACTATGAATTTATAAAAAATATGATAGATGGCGGATTACAGCATATCGTAGTTATGAGCACAATGCATGAGGTCGGATATTGGGAAGGCGCCATTGATGAAAATACGCCATGTAATCCAAGCTCTCTTTATGCTGTGGCTAAAAATACCTTGAGGCAGCTTACATTTCTTCTTGCCAAAGAAAAGGATATATGCTGTCAGTGGATAAGGGGATATTATATTATAGGCGATGATCTGAAAAATAATTCAATTTTCTCTAAGCTTGTTCTTGCGGAAAAAGATGGGAAAAAAGAATTTCCGTTTACAACAGGCAAAAATAAATATGATTTTATAAGCGTAAATGAGCTTGCACAGCAGATTGCCGCAGTATCTTTGCAAACTGAGATTGATGGGATTATAAATTGCTGTTCGGGCGTACCTATATCGCTTGCCGATAAAGTTGAAGGATTTATAAAGGATAATAATTTTAACATAAAGTTAAAATATGGTGTGTTTCCTGATAGGGCATATGATTCGCCTGCTGTATGGGGAGATGCAGAAAAGATAAAAAAAATCATGTTACAGAAATGAACCGTGAAAACTGGGGGATAAAACATGAGTGATATAGCTATAAGTGTTGACAAAGTAAGTAAGCTATACAAGCTATACGACAAGCCTTCCGACAGATTAAAGGAGACGTTGGGATTCACAAAAGAAAAAAAATACAGAGAGCATTTTGCACTTTCTGATGTAAGCTTTCATGTTAAGAAAGGTCAAACAGTAGGAATAATAGGTACGAACGGGTCGGGGAAATCGACTGTTTTGAAAATTATTACCGGAGTACTCAATCCGACATCAGGGAAAGTGGATATATCAGGAAGAATATCTGCTTTGTTAGAACTGGGAGCAGGATTCAATATGGAGTATACCGGAATAGAAAACATATATCTTAACGGTACAATGATGGGCTATTCAAAAGAAGAAGTGGATGAAAAGCTACAGACAATTTTGGATTTTGCTGATATAGGTGATTTTGTAAAGCAACCGGTAAAAACATATTCAAGTGGTATGTTTGTTCGGCTTGCTTTTGCTGTGGCAATTAACATTGATCCTGAGATTCTTATAGTTGATGAAGCACTGTCCGTGGGAGATGTATTTTTTCAGGCGAAATGCTATCATAAGTTTACCGAATTCAAAAATGCGGGGAAAACCATATTGTTTGTAAGTCATGACCTTGGAAGCATTGCAAAATATTGTGACAAGGTCATATTACTTAACAAGGGAATAAAGATGGCTGAGGGTGATCCTAAAGAGGTAATAGATTTGTATAAGCAGGTACTGGTTAGCAATGCTGAAAACCGGGACTTGGATGAAACAGGCACTGCAATCAACGAAGAACAGCAGCTGACTGAGGATGGAGCGGTATGGAAGGAAAGTCTGATGCAAAATCCGAATGCACTTGAGTATGGGAACAAATATGCACAAATTATTGATTTTGCAATTATAGATGATAAGGGGAGAATAACAAACAACATTCAAAAAAATACAGAATTTAAAATAAGAATGAAGGTTAAATTTAATCGCGATATTGAAGAACCCATTTTTGCATTTACAATAAAAGATTTGCAGGGAACAGACGTTACAGGCACCAATACAATGTATGAGCTTTTGAATTTCGGCTTGGTTAAACGTGACGAGGTAAAGGTCATAGAGTTTTCACAAAACATGAATTTGCAGGGAAAAAATTACCTTTTATCTTTTGGATGCGTGGGCTATGAAAATAATGATTTTGTCGTATATAACAGACTGTATGATGTGTGTAATATTAATGTCATTTCTGATAAAAATACTGTGGGTTTTTATGATATGAATTCATCGGTAAAGGTTCTTTGTTAATATGTGGAGGAATTTGGTTTGAAAAACAATACTGAATATGTAGGCAAAGTGATGCTTGATTATGGGTTCTACGGAGGAACAGACCTATATGTTGATGGCTCTGAAGAGGAGCTTTTAGATATAGTAAAACAGTATGACAATAATGAATATAATAGGGTTATTGCTGAGAAAAAAAAGTGGCCCATATTATATCATTTATCAAATTTGCGGGGGAATATAGTTGACTGTATTCCTTTTACGAAAAATGATAAAGTTTTGGAAATTGGTGCAGGCTGTGGTGCGATTACGGGTACTATTGCAAAAAAGGCAGGAAAAGTTGACTGTATCGAGTTATCGAGGATAAGAAGCCTTATAAATGCAGAAAGAAATAAGCACATGGACAATATTGTCATAACAGTGGGGAATTTTCAGGACATTGAAAGAAAAATTACGGAAAAATATGATTATATAACATTGATAGGTGTGTTGGAATACGCAGGTAAATATATAGCTTCAGACAATCCGTATGAAGATTTCATACTAATGCTTAAAAATCATCTCAATGAGAATGGTAAAATCGTTTTAGCCATTGAGAATAAATATGGACTTAAATATTGGGCAGGCTGCCGGGAAGATCATTTGGGTACTTTTTTTTCAGGGATAGAAGGATATGTTGATATTGATGATGTAAGGACATTTTCTAAAAACGAACTGCAAAAAATCTTTATTGACTGTGGGTTCAATGACGTTATGTTTTATTATCCTTATCCTGATTATAAATTTCCGGTAACAATATATTCTGACAGTTATCTGCCTAAAATAGGAGGCTTATCAAATAATATGAATAATTTTGACAGTGACAGAATGATGCTGTTTGATGAGATGAAAGTATATGATAACCTGATTGCTGACGGAATGTTTGATTTTTTTTCAAATTCCTTTATGGTAATCGCAGGTCCTTAGCATAAGATGCCGTGACATCCGAATAAGAGGTGCAATATGCAAAAAATTATTTTTACAAAATATTCTAATGACAGAAACCCTGATTATAATATAAAAACGAGCATAATGGAAGATGGGAAAGGAAACAGATATGTTTATAAGACTGGTGTCTCCGATGGTGGAAAAAAGCATATCAGGAACATGTATGAAAATTCACGTAAGCTTCAGGAAGTGTTTTCTGACTCAATATTTGAAATAAATAAAAGCGAAATGAAGGATGACAACCTTTTGCTGGAGTATGTGTATGGTGAAACGCTGGAAGAAACATTAGATAGATATCTTGCGTCAAAGAATTACGACGCATTTACTGCTCTGATAAAAAAATATGCATATGAGATGAGAAAAAATGCTGTGAACAAATTTGTTCCATGTGAGGAATATTACAAGGTGTTTGGTAAGACTGCGGTTGATACGGCAAATTGTGGGGCAATGCTGCCTTGCGATATTGATCTGATTTTTCCTAATATTATTGATGCTGACGGAAAATGGACGATTCTTGATTACGAATGGGTATTTAACTTCACCATTCCCGTTGATTTTGTGTTGTTCAGGGCAATTTATTATTATGATTTTCCGTGTAGGGCAAAATTGCTGGATGGTATTAATCTTTGGAAATTGTTGGAAATTGATGAGAAACTATATGATGTTTATAAAGCTATGGATGATGAATTCCAAAAATATGTTTTTAATGGAAATATACCCTTGTGGGAGCTTTATAGTAAATTCGGCAAGAAAGTCCATTTTAGAGGGGGACTGCCGATGGAAAATGTGAAATATAAAATAGAATGTATTAGATTTTATGAGGACCATTATGTATCAGAATATATTGATATATTTCCTGATGAGAACGGAAAGGTAGCGGTTTATATAGATGTGGATAAAAATATCCAAACGCTTGCAGTAGATCCTGCAAGCTGCAGTTGCATTGTACATGTTGATAAGGCCTTGGGGATTGCAGATGATGAATATGAAATATTATATGGCAATAACGGAGAATCGACAGACAATAAAACAATATACTTTAACCATGACGATCCGAGGTTTTTGTTTGATGATTTTCATTCAAACATAAAACAGATATATTTTGAATTTCATATAAATTATATTGATAATGAAAGTAGCGACCATATATGTAAAATGATTGATGATTTTAATGCTATAAGATACAGTAATTTAACGAAAGATTCATTGATTGCGGAACAGTCAGAAAATATGAAAATACTTCGACAGGAACTTGCGGAGCAGTCACAAAAAATTGTAGAACAGTCAGAAAACGTGAAGGCACTCCAACAGGAACTTGAAAATATAAAAAATTCAACAAGTTGGAAAATAACTGAACCTATGAGGAATATAACAAAAAAAATAAGGAGATAGTTATGGTTTTAGGCAATGATTCAAGCAGGCTGCTTATATATTTTTTCTATGATAAAAATGGAATAGTGGATGATTATATCCCGTATGTCCTGACAGATATGCAAAAGAATGTGTCGGATATATTTGTGGTGTGTAATGGAGCGCTTGTGGATGAGGGAAAAGCAAAATTTCAAAGGTTCACGGATGATATTTTAGTGCGTGAAAATAAAGGCTTTGATGTGTGGGCTTATAAGGAGGCCATGGAAAAGCTTGGATGGGAGAAACTTGGGAATTATGATGAAGTTATACTGATGAATTACACAATTGCGGGACCTGTATATCCTTTTGCGGATATGTTTCATTCAATGAATGGTAAGGATCTTGATTTTTGGGGAATTACACAATTTTACAGAACAGAGGATGATCCCTTTGGGACAATGCCCGACGGATTTATACCTGACCATATACAGTCCCATTTTATAGCGGTGAGAAAAAATATGTTGAATTCAGAGGCGTTTCATAATTATTGGGATGAAATGCCTATGATTACAGGATATCTTGATTCTGTGACACGGCATGAAGCGAGATTTACAAAATATTTTGAAGAAGCTGGATTTAAGTGGGAAGTATATGTTGATGCGGAGGATTACAGGGATTTATCCCATCAGCCTGTAATAGGAATGGCAACAAAAGTTTTGGAAGAAAAAAAATGTCCGATATTTAAAAGACGTTCTTTTATGCAGGATTATAATGTTGTGCTTAATGAGTCATGCGGTCAGGAAGCAATGTTGCTCTATAAGTATTTAGAGGAAAAAACTGATTATAATGTGGATTTGATTATGGACAATCTTCTGCGTGTTGAAAATCTTGCTGATTTGAAAAAAAATTTTCAGTGGAATTATGTCCTTTCCAGTAAAATTAGTGAGAATCCGAATGCTGCGGCGGAGAAAAAAATAGCGTTGGTAATGCATATTTATTTTGAAGAGTTGATTGACGAATGTGCTTTATATGCATCAGCAATGCCTGATTCGGCTGATCTATATATCACCACAGATACGGAAAACAAAAAACAAAAAATTGAAGAAAAATTTTCAAAATTAAAGTGTAACATGCTTAATATTACCGTTGTTCCGAATAAGGGGAGAGATGTTGCACCTTTTTTGGTAGGATTTAGAAAATATTTGGGACAGTATGATTATGTGTGCCATGTTCATGATAAAAAGGCAGGGCAGACAAAACCTGGTACAATAGGCACGTCGTTTGCATATAAATGTTTTGAAAATGTCCTTGCTTCAAAGAAATATGTAGAGAATATTTTATCAACATTTGAACAAAACAAAAAATTGGGAATGCTTGTACCCCCACCTCCAAATCACGGAGATTATTATATAACATTAGGGCTTGAGTGGGGGAATAATTACGAAAATACGGTTAAGCTTGCCAAGGAACTTGGAATAAATGTATCTATGTCTCCGGAAAAGGAACCGATAGCAGGTTTGGGTTCATATTTTTGGGTAAGGAGTGAGGCTCTCAAACCGATATTTGACAAGGCATGGAGCTATGAGGATTTTCCTTCGGAACCGGTTGATGATGACGGAACCATCATGCATGCGATAGAGAGAATATATCCATTTGCAGTCCAAAGTATGGGATTTTATTCAGGCTGGGTTCTATCTGATATAGGGGCGGCATTGGAAATTACTAACTTAAATCATATGTTAAAGGAGCTTAACAATATTATATTTTTTAAAGGACAGGATGCAGGTACGTATCATGAAACACGCATGAACCTATCAAGAGCTTACGATGTAGTAAATGGTGTGAGGCAGGGTGTATACATTCCTGCTAACAGAAAATTAGGTTTTTTACCTGATTCAATCAGAACCCCCATGGCTAAAGTATGGCATAAGGTGAAAAAATGATTTACTGTCATTGGCTGGATGAGGTAAGACTATAGGGGCGGTAATGCATAACGCGAAAGAAGGGATTATATGAAAAATAAACATTGGCTGAAAACGTCAATATTGCTTTTAATGGCTATAATGCTGAGCCTTTGCTGTATTCGATATCCTGTTATAGCTTTAGCGGAACAAAATAGTGATGTTCCGTTTGAAGAAAAAAATGGCTGTGAGGAATTTGAATGTATAGAAATATCTGCTGAAGAAGCATATCTGTTTTCAGAAAAATTCGATGTTCAGGAACAGGCGCTTTATGTAGCAGGACGAAATTGGAGTATATATGGAAATGATTATTGCAGGGAAAGATTGACGGCTGAGGAAAAGGAATTTTATGATGACATTGACAGTGTATGCAGAAAATACATAAATACAGATGTTGATGCTGAATATAATGAGAGCTTTCAAAATTATTATATTGAAAGTGTTTCGTACAATGGGCTTGAATATGAGAGGGCAAAGGATATAGCATTTTTATATGCATATCAAAATCCACAATATTATTTTCTGTCTTCAGGATTGATTTATAACCCGACTCGGAAAATAATATGGCTGAGATGTTATGATGCCTTTGCAGACGGCGAGGCAAGAAAAAGGGTAACAGAGGCATTTTTCGATAAAATTGACGCATGGACGATGGAGATAAGTGCAGAAGCAAATGACTATGATAAAGAAAAAAAGGCATATGACATTGTATGCCAAAATGTAGTTTACAAAGCAGGAGAATATGACCAATCGGCATACAGTGCTGTGATGCAGGGAGAGTCTGTCTGTGCTGGTTACACAAAAATGTTTGGAATAATTATGAATGCTTCGGGTATTGATACTGTAGGAATAACAGGCTCTGGGCATGCATGGAATAAGGTTCATTTATATGGTAAGTGGTATAATGTTGATTCTACATGGGATGATTTAGGGAACATAAGTGGTAATAATTATTTTAACAAATCTGATGCCAATATACGAACAGGACATGTGCCTTTCAGTATATATGATGGACTTGCGCCTCTTGCATATGAGGATTATACAGTGAAGCCGGAAAAGATTGTGCCTGTAACGGGAGTTGCAATTGATAAGAGCGCATGCAATCTTATTATGGGTAACAATGAAACATTAAATCTGACTGTCCAGGTAAGTCCTGCGGATGCAACAGACAAAACCACGTGGTGGCAGTCATCCGATACCAATGTAGCTTCTGTGAATCAGGATGGAGTTGTTACTGCAGTGGGACCAGGGGAGACAAATATAATGGTTATAACTACGGATGGATTGTATGTAGCGATTTGTAGGATTAATGTATATGCGGTATATGATATTCCACAGGCTCCCACGGAAAAAAGTAAATCCGATACAAGCATAACACTTAATGAAATTGCCGGATGTCTGTATTCTCTTGACGGAATAAACTGGCAAAGCAGTACTACATTTAATAACCTTAAACCTAATACAGCGTATAACTTTTATGCAAAGAGGGCAGGCGCAGGCTTTTATATGGAAAGTGATAAAAGCAGCGGAACGTCCATTTGGACAAAAGCAGTAGATTCAGAGGTGACCTCAAGCGGCTTGTATGTTGCTGAGCATAACAACAGACATATTTTGGTCGGCATGGTTACGACAACTACAAATCCTGCGGATTTAGAATACAGGTGGCTTGCATACCGTACGGATACAGAGGAGTGGAGCGAAATACGAGACTGGGTAGCAAATGATGAGTGGCTTGACTGGACACCTGATTTGTCGGGACAATATATACTATTAGGACAGGCAAGAGTAATAGGAAATGAGGACAGTATTGCCGAAGCCGACATAGGAATAGAACATCATAAACAGATAAAGGGTAAATGTCAGATGCCATATATCGGTGAGGGAGGAGGATATCTTATCGGTGTTGAATCCTTTGACAATCCAAATCAGGCGTATCAATATGAGATGCTGATATTAGATTGTACGCTGCTTGCTCAGAATAAGCCTGCATGGATATATACAACCGGTAAAACAAAAGTGAACGAAGGAAATGCACTTTGGACAATTTGGCAGCCAAAATATGGATATTATTGGACCCTTTTCAGGATTTATGATGAAAATGGGACAATGATTGATGAGGAGTGTTATGGTTTTGTGAATGCATATTAAGACTATTAAGTAAATTTTACCATTGAAGGTAAGTTTATTGTGATAAAAGGTCAGTTGTGATAAAATTTAATTTATAAAATAGACACAAGAAAAGAGAGGTGCTTTTATTTTGAAAAAAATAAAAAGAATAATTGCGTTAATACTGAGTGTTTCCATCTTCCTTTCAAACGGTTGGATTGAAAGCTTAGCAGCAGAAAGAGTACATAAGGAATATAATAATGAATTCTATGAGGATACGGCTACAGAAACTGATGCACAATGTGCTACGGAAAGCGATGGAGCGCTTGATAGTGAAAATAGTATTCTTTTAAACTATCTTGTTGTAGACAAACCAAGCATTACTACAACTGATACCCAAAATATTCTCGTAGGCTTGGGAGATGGGAATGTTGTTTTTGATAATGCAGTACTTTACTATAAGAATGAGGAAAGTGGTACGGAGTACAGCAGTTATGCAAAAAGCGTTGACAGTGAGTCGGCACTTTTTGAGATATTAATTGATAAAAGCTATACATCAGGTAAATATATTATTACGGCTGTTGAGTACATGGCAGGAGAAACATCACATACTATATATTTATGTGATGCAGGCATTCGTGCATCATTTGGTGTTGACGACATTATAGAAACAGAAGCAGATGCTTATGTAGAAGATGTTGTAGATGAAATGATTTCAGATGCAGTAATTGTCAGTGATGACGGAGTTGTTACTGCGCAGGAAATGGAAAATGCAGTTTTGGCAGCATCTGACGGTGCAGTAATGGCAAAAAATAAAAATGAAATTGTTATAGTATTGGATCCCGGACACGGAACACCTAACGGAGATCCTGGCGCTACATATGAATGGAACGGTGTTACATATATTGAGAGAGACCTTAATCTGAAAATTGCCGAATATTGCAAGGAAGAACTTGAAAAATACAATGGCGTTAAGGTTTATATGACAAGAACTACAAATAATAATGGACTTACCTTGAGTGCACCTGAGGGGGAAGTTGCAGGTCCGCTTGTCAAGTTTGCTGCTGATTTGGATGCTGATATATTTGTGAGTATACATAACAATTCCGCAACTGCTGCAACTGCAAATGGTTCTGAGGTTTATTATCCTAATGCCAACTACAATCCGGAAATGAGCAAGAATGCTAAGGAATTAAGCAATAAAATTTTGAGTAAGCTGTCAGAGTGTGGACTCACGAATAGAGGGGCTAAAATCAGAGATGATTCAGGAAATGTTCAATATTATCCGGATGGGTCATTGGGTGATTATTACGGAGTAATAAGACAGTCCAAATTGTGTGGTTTCCCGGGGATAATAATAGAGCATGCCTTTGTGACAAATCAGTCTGATGCAGAAAACTTTTTGGGATCAGATGACAAATTAAAAAAACTTGGACAGGCAGACGCAGCGGCTCTTATAGAATATTTTGGACTTACACAGGACTCGGAATATAAAGAGGATGCAGCAACATTAACAGTTGCACAGAATAATCCTGACGGCTCCTATACGGTTGTTGTTTCAGGAGTAAATGCAGCAGGTAAAGTAGAGGTTCAGGTTACAAATAAAAGGACCGGACAGATAAAAGATTATGGGACAATCGGACAAGGCGGTAATTGGTACGCAAGGTTCGACATAAATGACTTTGAAGCCTTTGGTTCATATTTATTTGAGGCGTACGTTGTAAGGGAAAACGGAACAAGGTACAAGGTAGGAGAAACTGAAATTGAAGCAGCCTGTGCTAATAAAAGTGAAATTACAATAAAAAATGCCGACAGTTCAAATGGAACTTTTGATGTTATTATATCGGATATAGAAAGTCCGAATGGAATTTCTAAGGTTCAGCTTTTGGCATGGTCAGACAGTGATATGGGCAATCAATATCTTTATGATGCAAAAAAACAGGCAGACGGTACTTACTCGGTTCAGGTGAATTTAAAAAATCATAAAAATCATTATGGAAGCTACACTATTCAGGCATTTGTTACGGATACAAAGGGAATAAGGGTAAACACGGCTGCAAAATATCAGGATATAGTTCAGCCGGCATCGAAGGTGTCTGCATTTGATCCAGGTGACCAGAATACCTATATACTTATTGCGGAAAATATACCGTCAGGCTATGATGTGAAAAATGTTAAATTTGGAGTGTGGCATCAGGGATTAAGCGATTTAAAATGGTATGAGGGAAGCTTGGACTCATATGGCAGATGGCTGGCACTTATGCCGATATCTGACTATGGTAAAAGCGGAAGCTATTATACGGATGCGTATGTGACCTTGTCAGACGGACAATTTATTAAAATTGGCAGTAGTTCATTTGAGGTAAGTGCACCGACCGCCACAACCATATATGTTACCAACGAAAACAGGAGTGGTGGAACATTTGATATTATTGTTTCAGGAATAAATACGGCATCGGGTGTTTCAAGCGTCAGAATACCTGTATGGTCTGAGCAGGACTTGAGCGATTTATATTGGTATAATGCAGAAAGACAAAGCGATGGAACCTATGTTGCGCATGCAAATATTAAAAATCATAAATACAATTATGGTGTCTATGCAATGCAGGCGTACATAAAGGCAAATAATGGTGTTGAGGTGGTTGCAGTAAGTAAATGCCATGATTTTGCCAAACCAACGCCAAAGGTTTCAACATTTCAGTGTGATAATGAGTTTAATTACATACTTATTGCGGAGGACATTCCAAAAGGAGATTTAGTTACCAGTGTTAGATTTGGAGTATGGAATCAGGGCTTAAGTGATTTAAAATGGTATCAGGCAGGTAAAGATGAATTTGGCAGATGGCTGGCAGTGGTTGGTGTATCCGAATATGCCAAAAGTGGCACCTATTACGGAGATGCATATATGACCTTAAAGGATGGCAGTACAGTGAAATTAGGCGGTACGTCATTTAATGTCAGTTCACCTACTGTAAATAAAATGTATGTTGACAATGCGGATAATATCGGGGGAACCTTTGACATAAAAATAGAGGGAGTAAATTGTATTCCTGGTATAGAAAGTATAAGGGTGCCTGTTTGGTCAGCGGTTGATTTAAAAGATATTCATTGGTATGATGCAAAAAAGGAAAGCGACGGAAATTATGTAGTGCATGTGGATATAAGCAATCACAAAAATAATTATGCTACATATGCAATGCAGGTGTACATAAAAGCAAAGAACGGTGTGGAAAATATTGCAGCCAGTCAGTGTTACACCTTTAAACAGCCGGAGGAAAAGCTTTATAAAATTATGGGAAGTAATGGAACTTCACTTGAACAGATGGTAAGATATTATAATAGCTATGCAACATATCCGGCGTTCTACGCTACTACGGACGCTCCGACTATACAAGATTTCTGTAAAATATATATAGAGGAATGTAATGCTGAGGGTGTAAAGGCTGAGGTCGCTTTTTGCCAGGCAATGAAAGAAACCGGTTTCTTGAGATTTGGAGGAGTGGTTGACATTTCACAATTAAATTTTGCAGGAATAGGAGCAACAGATGATGGGGGTACACCGGCAACATTTACATCTGTCCGCGAGGGCGTAAGAGCACAGGTTCAGCATCTCAAAGCCTATGCTTCTGATGAACCGCTTGTAAATGCGTGTGTAGATCCTAGATTTGTGCTTGTTACCAGAGAAACGGCACAATATGTAGAGTGGCTTGGTATTCAGGAAAATCCATACGGAAAAGGTTGGGCTTCGGCGAAGGAATATGGATATTCCTTGAGGAAAGGCTATATTGAGGTATTGTTAAGTAAATAATTTAATCAGGGAGGGGTTATATGAAAAGAAAAATAGCAGTATGTCTTACAGCAATTATGATGCTTATGTCAATTAATGTTTATGAAGCTAAGGCGGCTGATATAGAGGCCAATTATGCTAAATTGCTACAGTATTCATTATATTTTTATGATGCGAATATGTGTGGCGATGGTGTGGATGAGCACAGCATGCTGTCATGGAGAGGGGATTGCCATACGTTTGACAAAACTACATATACTAGAAGTGACGGAAGTACTGTGACGGTTGATTTGGCAGGCGGCTTTCATGATGCAGGAGACCATGTGAAATTTGGACTGCCTGAAGCGTATGCTGCATTTGTACTTGGAATGAGCTATGATACAAATAGGGAAGCATATGAGTATGCAGGACAGGTTGGACATCTTCAGACCATTACAACATATTTTGCAGATTACTTTGTGAACTGTACTGTGCTGAGTAGTGATGGAAGTTATGTCGAGGCATTTTGCTGTCAGGTGGGACAAGGCGGCGGAGGATATGACCATGGCTATTGGGGGGCACCTGAAAACCAGATAAACGCAAATAGACCGATTTATTTTACAAGTGCGTCAGCGCCTTCTACGGATATTGTTTGTTTAAGTGCAGCGGCTTTGGTTATACAGTATAAGAATTTTGGCGGAGAACAGTATCTTGACACTGCAAAAAAACTCTTTGATTATGCAAAAAGAAACAACAAGGCAGTTAATACAACTGCGAATGGATTTTATAATTCCACAGGCTGGGAAGATGATTATTGTTTGGCTGCTATTTTACTTTATCAGGTAACGTCAGATTCACAGTATCTTTCTGAATTTAATAATTACGCAGGAAGCAATAATGCTCAGAAGCCTTATTGGCCTTTGGGCTGGGATAATGTGGGACCGGCTGTTGCATATTATAATGGAAATTCAAATGCACTTTCAACACTGATGAATCAGTATAGTGGAAGAACGAATAGCGATGGCTTTTGTTGTATTGATAGTTGGGGTTCGGCAAGATATAACACATCTATGCAGTATACAGGACTTTTGTATGACAGCATGACAGGAACAAATACAAATCTTACGTGGGCAGAAAATCAGATGAAATATCTGCTTGGAAATAACCCGAGAAATCAGTGTTACGTTGTAGGATATAATCAATACAGTGCAAAATATCCGCATCACAGGGCAGCTTCAGGATATACAGGCGGACCTCAAGGGACCAACACACAGGCAAATGTTTTGCTTGGTGCATTGGTAGGAGGACCGAAGCAGGGTGGGGAGTATACTGATTCGGCAAATGATTATCAATGTAATGAGGTTGCAATAGACTATAATGCAACGCTTGTTGCCGCAACTGCCGCACTTTATTACAGACATATAGGCGAATCGGATCAATATATTGATACAAATTATTATGTTGATGGTACAAGTGGCGGAGGAACAGGTACGACACCTATTATTTCCCGGGGAATTTATGTTGCTGAAAATTCTCCGACGAGAATTTTAGCAGGTATGACTACAAAATACACGGATAAGTCAGGTCTGGAATACAGGTGGGTTGCCTGTAAACAGGAGGATGAAAAATGGTTTGAGGTATCAGGATGGATACAGGGGAATGAATGGCTTGACTGGTCGCCGGATACATACGGCAATATAATTCTTGTATGTCAGGTTAGGAAGGTTGGAGACGAGACATCAACAGTGGAGTCCGGTGTTGGAATACAGCATCACATTATCAAGGGAATATGCCAAATGCCGTATACAGGCGAGGGTGGCGGTTATCTTATTGGTGTGGAAACTTATAATAATCCAAACCAGTCATTTAGGTATGAATTGCTCATATTAGACTGTACTTTACTTGCTGAAGGTAAGGATGCATGGATATGGTCTACCGGACAGCATACTGTACCAGAGGCGGCTTTTTGGGCAGTATGGCAGCCAAAATATGGATATTATTGGACGCTTTTCAGAATATATGATGAAAAGGGAAATCTTATTGACGAGGAATGTTACGGATTTGTGAATGCATATTAAGATAGCATAAAAATAAAAGCCTTTTGAATGGACAAAAATATTTTGTTGTTCAAAAGGCTTTTTATTTACAGAAAAAGCAAAAAAAGTTATAATATTGGTATTGGTTTTATAAAATGCAGGATGGGGGTAAAAAATATGAAAAGAATAATATCAATGATTGTGATTGCAACAATGATTCTTGGACTTGCACCATGCAGTGTAAGAGCTGAGGAAACTACAGAGGAACAGATGCTGGCTGAAACCGAAGCTGTGGCTACAAATACAGATACATATATCATTGATGCAGTTGATGTAAATGCGGACACAGATGATGAAGAAGTTATATACGATGACGTTTGGAAAGATGAAATTACGGCTGTATATGAAGGGGACTTAGATGGAGAAATTCCGGCAGGATATTATGCTGAATTTGAAGAAGAATTAACGGAAAATAATGAGCTTTTGGAAGATGAACTGACAGTCGGGGCATCAGGGGAAAACAATATTGTTCATGTGGAGAATTATACTTATGAGATAATCCCACTTCTGCCTCCGTATAATGACTATTTCTATGTTAAAACGGACAATCCTGATCCGAGATATGTCAGATTTGTAGATAAGGAAAGTGTTTATTATACGGCGGAAGATTATGACAGAAAGTATGGTCCTTGTGCAATAAGACCTTCCGGGGTACGTTTTTCAGATGTTGTATATGAAGACTATGAAACCGGCAGGGTAAAGGGTGGTTATATATTTGTAAGACATCATGGATATAATATGGACGGAGGCAGCCTTGTACTGCAGCAGGGGGACAGACCATATTACCGCAAACAGATATCATCCAATAGTTATTCTGAGACTGTTCCCATATATACAGATACTAAGATTACGGTAAACTGTCCGCCAGTAAAATCATCAATACAGTATTTAATTGATACTTATACATCTCCAACTGCTGATTTGTTTACTAATTTAGATAGTGTGCAAGGTGCTTTAAATAGTCTGTCATTATACCCAAAGGGTGTGTTGGATACTTCGAAACCGAATGAATCCAGACCATATCCGTTGCTTGCCGTTTCACCGTATTATGAGCTTGGCTTGAATGCACATTATGATATGTATGAAACCGGCGATTCTTTGCTGGCATTGGCTGTTCATCCATATGTTCTCCATTCCCTGACATTTCCGGGAACGATGGGGGCTGTTGCCGAGACACTTGAACCGGACTGTACAGTTGATTCGGGCTCTGTACATTATATGGTAACAGTTGAGTATAATGGTGAAAAACATAGTTATGGAGGAGCGGGCAGTGGTTCAACAGCCGATATATACAGTAGCTGTGTAGAAAAATTATACAAATTTGACGGTTCTGCTGATGATTTTGCCTACAATGCATCGATAGAAAAAATAAGTGAAAAATATTTTGAATATCAGACAGCTACAAGTACGGCTATGTCAAAATACATTTCCCAAATTAAGGGTGATGAATTTGATGCCAAAACAAATGGTGGAACATGGCTTCGTGTTGGGGCTGAGGGATCTTCTATATATGGAAGGACTTATGCTTATGTAACCTCCTATGGACCTGATTGTGGCAGCTTCAGCATTGAAAATACATGGGTGGATGGAAGATATGTAAGTATATATAACTGTTATACAGATGCATTTGAATTTGGTGACACATATGAATATGGAAAGGACGGAATAATAGACACATCCAAAAGCAACATACTTATAAGGAATATGACGTTTGTGGACAATTCGGGAGCAACAGTTACAAGGGATGTTTACTATAGATATGACAGTGATACGGATACTTGGCGGGCTCCGAATTCTTATGTAGGACGTAATTGGTATTATTCGAATATGGTGTTGCCGGATTCTATGATTCTGACACGTGATGAAGTCAATCAGATGGTTGCCAGTGGTGAAATTGGCGGAAAAGTTGACATGCATCCGGCAAGTGGTTTGATTTATGATGGAACGGCTGAACCGGGGACACCGTTTCAGTTAAGTGTCAATTGTCAACGGTCATTGCACAAGTTTGCTGAAGAAAAAAATCCATCGAAAAAATTTCTTTATTCTGAGGCAACATGTACGGAACCTGCAAAATATCGGAAAGTATGCAGTGAGTGCGGAGTATCTACAAACGAATATTATACATACGGAACGGCAAAGGGACATGAAAGTAAACGCACCTTTGTTGGAAGTCAATATTGGGAGGAACGATGCAGTGTTTGTAATAAATTGCTTTCTGAGGGAACAATGCAGTTGCCGACAGCAAATGGTGTATATGTAACAAAGATGGACAGAACAGGTATTACGGCAGGACTTGTAACTCTTGAAAATGATAAATCGCAGTATGAGTATAGCTGGTATGCGTGCAAGGGCTCAACAGGGGATTGGTTTGAGATACAGGGCTGGAAAGAAGGCTATGAGTGGATTAACTGGACGCCTAAAGAATACGGAGATTATATTATTGTTGGCAAGGTAAGAATAAAGGGTGATGACAGCACAGTTGATACCGGCTACATAAACATAAGCTACCATCCGCAAATAAAAGGGAAATGCCAAATGCCATACACTGGTGAAGGCGGCGGCTATCTTATAGGTGTGGAGAGCTATGAAAATCCAAACCAGTCGTATCAATATGAAATGCTTGTGCTTGATTGTACTTTGCTTGCTGAGGGTAAAGATGCATGGATATATACAACAGGAAAATGCCCTGTTGCAAGCGGAAACGCATTGTGGACGGTATGGCAGCCAAAATATGGATATTATTGGACCTTATTCCGCATTTATGATAAAGATGGAAACCTGTTAGATGAGGAATGTTATGGGTTTGTGAATGCGTATTAAGTTAGTATAAAAAGAAAAGCCTTTTGAATGGACAAAAAATATTTTGTTGTTGTTGTTCGAAAGGCTTTTTGTTTACAGAAAACGTAAAAAAAGATATAATATATATTAGTTTTATAAAATACGATAAGGTGGAAATATGAAAAGAGAGAGACTTTTTTATTTAGATTTTATAAGGGCTATTGCTACGGTAGCAATTGTACTTACACATTACAATGCATTGTTTTTTTATAATGTGTACCCGCAGGCACCTGAAAAGGTAGTGATTACGGCAAGGGTAGCCAACATCTATATAGGAGATTTTGGAGTTTCTCTTTTTTTAATTATTTCAGGAGCATCCTTAATGTATGTTTATGAGGAAAAATGTGAGCTTAAAAAATTTTATAAAAAAAGATTTTTAAATATTTTTCCGATGTTTTGGCTGGCATATGGTATCTGTTTCCTGTATAATTTTTATACGGCAGGAATTCCGGCGGGGATTCCGAAGAAAAATATTATTTTTTCAATATTGGGAATTGATATGTGGCTTATGAATTTTTCTGTGCCTACGTTCGCAATTGTGGCAGAATGGTTTTTAGGGCTAATTATTATCATATATGTTGTGTTTCCGATACTCAGGCGGCTTGTAAATGAGCATCCTGTAGTATTGGGTATTGTTATAGCTGTAATGTATGTCCTGTCCATATGGAAAGTAAGTTCAACGGTTGTGCTTTTTGCAAGACTTCCGGAATTTTTGTTTGGAATGTACTTTGTTAAATATATTAAAAAGATTAATTGGAAATGGATCATTCCATCGCTTGCAATCATTGGGCTTAATACGGTAATCGCACCAGGGTTTAATAGCATTGTGCAGACTACGTATATAGGGACATGCTCTTTTATTGTTTTGGTATGGATTTCATATTTTGTAAAATGGACATGGATAAAAAATGTATGCAGAAAAATAGGTAAGTATTCTTATGCATGTTTTATCATTCATCACTATGTTATTTACAAGATTGCTGCAAAAGTTAATCTGAATGATATAACGGTGACACAAAGCTACCTGCTGTTTATGTGGGTATGTGTTGTTGTGTCTGCTGCAACATGGCTTTTGTACCATTGCCATGATAAAATTATGAAAATGCTTACGGAACGTGAAAATTAATTAATATATAATTTATTTGCAAAAAATATAGGAAGGAGTGGTATTGGATGAGAAAAAATTTAAAAAAGAGGGTATGTGCGCTTACTGTAGGGGCAATGCTTGGATTTGGACTTTTTAATCCGGTTTTCCTGAAACCTGGAGTAAGGGCTGCAGGACAGGACAGTACGGAAACCGAAGAATGGGAGGTTACGACTACTAAGAGTGAGACTTCCACTGAGCAAAATATCGGTGAGGCAGCAGATAGGGAACATGAAGAAAATCCAGAGCTCTTTGTTGATGAAACAGAGCTTGCAGGCGTAGGAACACAGGCTGTATCGGGGACAAAGGATTATGCACAGGCGTATGAGGTGCTTGGAATTGTAAATCAAAGAAGAGCAGAGGAAGGTCTGTCTCCGCTTGTGATGGACAGAAGGTTGACAGAGGCAGCCATGACAAGGGCGGCAGAAATTGTTGTTAGCTTCAGCCATACGAGACCATGTGGTTTAGATTGCTTTTCTGTTTCACAGAGTGCATATGGTGAAAATATAGCATATGGCTATCAATCTTCGGCTGCTGTTATGAACGCATGGATGAATTCAACAGGACATAGAAATAATATTATGAAACCCGGATATGAATCAGTCGGAATAGGATGCTTTTATCACAATGGAGTATATTACTGGGTACAGCTTTTTGGCTATGATGCTATTGAGACATCTGGTATTCCTGAAAATAAAAATGTCACAATAGACGTTGTTGTTGATGCAGCAAACTATGAGCTTAAAGCGAATGACATAATTGTTATGGAAAGCGACCCGAGATATGGTTTTATCATGTTTTTGCAGACAAATGCCGTTGATACGGAAAGTATGGAATATAGTTGGTATGCAAGCAATAATAATGGGGAAACTTGGATGACGCTCTCCGATTGGGAAAAGGGCGCAGATGGTATTATAGCTATCCCTTCCCAATATGGGGATTATGTAATTGTTGGAAAAGCAAGAAAAGCTGGTGATAATTCTACAGTAGTGCAGTATGCAACAACCTATGGTTATCATCCTGCCATAAAAGGAATTTGTCAGATGCCATATACCGGTGAAGGTGGAGGCTACCTGATAGGAATTGAAAGCTACGACAATCCTAATCATGCTTACCGCTATGAAATGCTTATTCTTGACTGTACCCTTCTTGCACAGGGAAAGGATGCATGGATCTATACGACAGGACAATGTTATGCTCCGGACACGTGTCTTTGGACAATTTGGCAGCCGCTATATGGATATTATTGGACATTGTTCCGCATATATGACGAAAATGGTAAATTAATTGACGAGCAGTGCTTCGGCTTTGAAAATATATGCTGACGATTCTATAAGAGGGGGAAGGCGATATGAGAACAAGGTTTATTTCAATGGGGCTGACAATTGTTATGTCAATAGGTATATTTGGTATGAATGTCAATGCAGAAGAAATGACTGTATTGGAGCAGACACCTACTGATGCTTATGAGGAGGAGTTTGAAGACTGTGAGGCAGATGTAATTGTTTATGATTTGAATCAGATGGATACGTTCAAAAACAGAACGCTTGAACAAATTGCAGATAAGTATTGGGAGGCTCAAAATGCCGGTTCTTCATATGTAAGTAATGAGAGTGCAACATACTATAAGGTTAAACCTTCGTTTGAAGCCCCATATGAGCCGGGGGTTCTGCATGAGGATACTCTTGCGGTAATGACTGGAATGACAAATTTTTATCGCTGGCTTGTTGGGGTCAAACCAGTTACATCGTATAACGATGCAGAGCTTCAGGCAGGTGCATTTGTGAGGAATTTCAGCCCCGGACATACGGTGGATAATTCCCAAAAACCTGCTGATATGTCAGATGAGCTATGGAATATGGGGGCTGACGCCTCTCATAGCATTTTGGCTTATGGGACTACACCGTATGGAGCAATTTACGCATGGATGAATGAAGGTTATTCTTTAAGGAAAAAAGAATGGGATTGGGGTTGGAACTCAATCGCTCATAGAACTGCAATTATATCGGAGCGGCATTCGAAAATTGGCTTTGGTTATTCCGACGGTGTTAGTATAGGTTGTGTGTTAGCTGCAAAAAATGATAACTCTTATGAGGGATTTGCGGCATACCCATGTCCGGGGGCTATGCCTAATGATTTGATACGACCGAGTACGGCTGCATGGAGTTTTGAGTATGGCAGTTCTAATGTTTCTGTTTCTGATGAAAGTAAAGTAGAGATTAGAATTACTAATTTGGATACAGGAAAGACATGGATAAGAAATAAGTATACAGAACCGCTTGATGCAGATAATGACATGCAATTTTATTCGGGGTATATGTGTTTTGTGCAACCCGATGATTACAATAAGGAAAACAATCGATATGAGAGCTCATATGAGGTTGTTATTTCAGGAATGAAGGATTGGACTACCGGCAAGGAAGCACAAATTAAGTATCGTGTGGATTTTATGGATGTAAAAGTGTATGGCGCATCGGAGGTTACTGGTATGGCCATGCCTTACAGCAGCTATATAATAAACGATGAAAGTGCGCTCGGTCAGGAGCACACATTGAAAAAGCTGCAGACTACACTTCCTAAGGAGGTTGTTTTTGAAGTTGAAAATGGCTGTACATATAAGGTCCCTGTTAGTGGTGAATGGGTATTGGATGAAGCAAATCAATGTTGGACAAATAGTGTAGATGAGTCGAGCCTGCCAAACAGAATTACAGATCCAAATGGTGTCCTAAAAAAAATATCATTTAATTATACATTCTCAATCCACCCAACTTGGTTGGGCATTGCAGATAGGAATCCGTATGTGGGGACATCAGGAACGATGACTGCAAGTTTATTCCGAGATGCAAATCATAGCAAAATATTTCAAATAAAGCAGAATGAATACGGACAGCATAATGCAATAGAACGTTGTGATTCGGATACGTACGCAGATTTAAAGAAAGAGACAGGATATGGTGGCATTACGCATTACTATACGTTTAAATCATTTGAAAAAAGTGATACCGGAGAATATGTAGGTGTTTTTTATAATGATAAGGTAAAGAATGGTGCTGCGTATGTTCCCTTTGGCACAATTAATTTAAATGTAACTGTAGAAGGTGCATCGCCGAATGCGACGGGTATATACACCGCAAAAAGCGACTACACGGGAGAAACGCTCGGA
>JAMPFU010000002.1 GCA_023664385.1 Clostridium sp.
GCGATTTCAAAAAGTGAGTTGTGCAAAATGTATAATTCATACGCAAGGTGCTTTGGAGCCGTCGGTACTTAGCGAGGTATTTTCGAGCTTAGTACCGTTACGTGCGACAAGCAGCGCAAGCGTGCCATGCATTGAATTATACATTTTGAACAACGTATTATCTAAAAAACATAGTTTTGCAATTGCCTGTCATCCCCTTAGGACTTAGCTGGCTTTATTTTTTATTCCATAAACGTAAGCAAGAATTTCTGCCACCGACTGATAAAGCTCAGGCGGTATTTCCCTTCCAATGTCAACATTGGAATACAGCATCCTTGCAAGCGGTTTATTTTCTACAATCTCCACGCCATTTTCCTTGGCAAGGTCTCTTATCTTAAAGGCAAGATAATCCGCTCCCTTTGCCGTAACGACAGGTGCGTCACTTACCGTATTGTCATATTTCAGTGCAACAGCAAAATGTGTAGGGTTTGTTATTACAACATCTGCCTCAGGAATGCTCTGCATCATACGTCTTCTTGACGCCTGCTGCATTCTCTGCCTCTGCTGGCTCTTTACCTTTGGATCACCTTCCTGGTTTTTATATTCATCCTTGACCTCCTGCTTTGTCATTTTTATATCCTGCTTGTGCTTCCATCTCTGAAATATGTAATCAGCAAGGCTCAGCACAATATAGACTAAGGATATTTTAATTCCAAGCTCCATGACAAGGTCAAACAAAATACCAAGACAATCCTTTATGGTCAAGGTGTACAGCGACAAGATAACGCCTACGTTGTCCTTGACAACCGAGTATGCTATGGCGGCAAACAATACAATCTTAAAAACTGACATCAGCAGCTCAAACAATGCCTGCTTTGAAAACATACGCTTAAATCCGCTTATAGGGTTCATCTTATTAAACTTCGGCTTTAGCGGCTTTGTCGTCACCATCCATTTAATCTGAACCTTCTGCGACATAAAAGAAACAATAAATGCCACTGCCAAAAAAGGAAGGCTTGTAATCAGCAGATAGATGATGGCGTCAAGCAATATCTGCCATGCAGTTACAGAGTTAAAGTCATCCTTTGGATAGATTGACATTTCCCTCCAAAAGGAGAAAAAAACACCCTGCATCCGCTCACCCAAAAAACCGATAAAAACTCTAAGGCACAGAAAAAGCGCCAAAAGTGAAAACGCAGATGAAATCTCTTTACTTTTAGCTACCTGTCCTTCCTTACGTGTATCCTCAATTTTCTTTGCCGTCGGTTCCTCCGTTTTTTCACCGCCCTGTCCATCCTGGGCAAAAAACTGGAGATTATATTTTATACCGGAGCCGTATAACTCCATATCAGAAGCCTCCAATCAGAGAATTAACCATTGTCTGCATTCTATCCATCAGAATATTTGTTATTCCCGGGATAAAAACAATAACGATTGTAAGCGCTAACATTCCTATCATAACCTTCATCTGCATTCCTATGGCAAACATATTCATCTGCGGCGAGCTCTTTGTCAAAACGCCCAAAATTACGTTTAACATTGTCATAGAAATAAAGATTGGCATGGCAATCATAAAGCCGATGTTATAATATTGTATGATAAAATCAAGTACGGTTACATACAGCCTGTCAAAGCTTGCATTTACCTGACCCACGGGAATAATGTCAAAGGTCTGGGCTATGGCTTTTATAATGTAATGGTGCATTCCCGTTATTAGGATGATGACATAGATAAGCTTATCATAAAGCTCTGCAGTAATCGTAACCATTGCCCCTGTACTTGGATCAAAGTTGGTAGACATGGTAAAGCCAATTTCCCTGTCAATAAATTCGCCTGCAAGAATAAGGGTTGACATGACAAGCCTCGCAACAAACCCAAGGGATAACCCAACCACCGCTTCCTTAATGACAAGCATGGAATAGCCAAGCACCGAGGAATAAACGGGAAGCGCGATATCCTTTGCGGAAAAAACGGTCAGGGAAATACATGCTGCAATCAGTACCCGAAGTCTTGCATTTACGCTTCTGTGTCCAAAAAGCGGAGCAACTGCAGTAAAGGCGCCTGTCCTTACTACTACAAGCAAAAATGATTCTAATGTTAAGGTTGATATCGTCAAATCCAAAACATACTACCTCACAAACTCTCCAAATCTGCTGTACAAATCCTGAATAAACGAAAGAATATTTGTTAATATCCAGTCACCGCATATAATCAACGTCAAAAAAATGGAAAGCATCTTTGGCACAAAGGTCAAGGTCTGCTCCTGTATGGACGTGACAGTCTGAAAAATACTGATTATAAGTCCAACAATAAGAGACACAAGCAGCATAGGCGCACTGCACTTTAATACAAGCCATATAGCCTGAACTGCTACATCCATAACGTCGCCTGTCGTCACAATTTATCACCTCTATCTTACTTAAAACTGTCATAAATGAAAGGACGAAACGAGCTGTCCTATCACTAAATTCCAACCGTCGGCAAGAATAAACAAAAGTATCTTAAACGGCATGGATATTGTCGTTGGCGGCAGCATCATCATACCCATTGCCATGAGCACCGACGCCACAACCATGTCGATAACAATAAACGGTATATATATCAAAAAGCCGATTATAAATGCGGCTCTAAGCTCACTGATAATAAATGCCGGAATGACAACGGTAATCGGAATATCATTCACGCTTTCAACCGTTCCCATGTCAGCAATATCCATAAACAGCCGAAGATCCTCCTGCCTTACCTGTCCGAGCATAAATTCCCTTACCGGCTGTATACATCTGTCAATCGCTTCCTCCTGGCTGATTTCATCTGCCGTAAGCGGGTCAATCGCCTCAGTCTTTACCTGAGAAAACACCGGACTCATAATAAATAATGTCAAAAATAACGAGAGCCCTATCAATACATTATTTGGCGGCGACGATTGCGTTCCTATTGCAGTCCTTAAAAAATGAAGAACAACAATAATTCTCGTAAAGGACGTCACCATAACTAATATTGACGGAGCTATTGAAATTATTGTTATAACCAATAAAATCTGCAAGGTGCCTGAAAGAGTTGTCGAATCAGAGTTGGTATCAAGCGTAAGTCCTACTGAAACGCCGTCGTCATCGTCAAATTCCTCGTCCATGCCCTCCTCAGCATCGGTTTCCGGGGTAATACCCGTAGCATATGAAGTTGTGCCAGAAAATATAACAACTATAGCAATAAAAAGAAGTATTACATATTTGCAAAGTTTTTTATATTTCATCCTAAAAACCCACTTTATCTGTCTTATTTCGTATCCTGATTTTTATTATTCGTTTCTGATTTTGTCTTAAACTGTGCCAGAACATCCTTAAAGCTCTTTTTAGGATTATCTACATCATGAAAGCCCTCCGCGTCCCGGGGAGTATAATCGGACAGCTTATCAATAAGAGTAACATTGTCCTTTCCTACTCCCAGTGCATAATATGAGCCATCAATCTCCACAACAACCAAAAATTTGTTGTTACCGAGACTCATGGACTCAACTATTTTTAAGTTTGTTCTCCCACTCAAAGAATTTTTGTGAAATCCGGCAACAAGCTTCGTACCATAATATGCCAATACAAGTATAATAATAAAAATAAGAATAAGCTTTATTGTCTGCCAAACAACACCAAATCCCGTACTGTTGGTAAGAAAAATGAACACGATTAACCAACTACCTTTTTAACAGCTTCAAGAACTCTGTCAGGCTGGAACGGCTTAACAATAAAGTCCCTTGCTCCTGACTGTATTGCCTCAATAACCATGGCCTGCTGTCCCATTGCAGAACACATTACAACACTCGCATTCGGATCATTTGCCTTAATCTGCTTCAGTGCCTGTATACCGTCCATCTCAGGCATCGTGATATCCATAAGTACAAGATCTGGCTTTGTCTCGGCATATTTCTCAACAGCCTTTGCACCGTTTTCTGCCTCTCCTGCGACATTGTAGCCATTCTTTACTAAGATATCCTTAATCATCATTCTCATAAAAGCTGCATCATCACATATAAGTATACTTTTTGCCATAATTTATTCTCCTTTTACATTTTTTCCTTAATAATTTCCGTGATCCTGATACCGAAGCTTTCCTCGATAACAACTACCTCACCCTTTGCGACAAGCTTTTGGTTTACCATTACATCTATAGCTTCACCTGCAAGCTTATCTAATTCAATGATTGTACCCGGAGAAAATTCAAGAATTTCTTTTATTGATTTTCTTGTTCTTCCTAATACAACGGAAACCTCCAAAGGTACATCCATTATTAAATCTATGTTCTCCTGCTGTAAAGCAGGATTAACAAACGAATTAAATGCCTGGAACTGAACGTTTTGTACATTCACATCCTGCTGCGGCATCATCGGAACTCCCATCATTGGCGCCCCTGACATCGGTGCACCCATCATAGGCATTCCCATCATCGGCTGCTGCATACCCTGCATCTGCGGCTGTGCCATTGCCGGTTGAGGCTGTGGTTGTGGCTGCGGTGGTGGTGTAGGAGCCGGTGTTGCGGCTGGTGCTGGTGGAGGTGGTGCTGCTTGTGAAGCTCCATCCCCTTCATCTGCACTAAATATGTTATATAACTCCTTGGCAAAATCAATTGGGTAGAGCTGCATGATCGTACTGTCCACCAAATCGCCTATGGTCATTCTAAATGTAACCTCGACGAAATCATTGGTAAGAAATGCATCTACCTTCGATGTATCAATATCTCCTGCCATATCCACCAAATCTGCCGAAGGAGGACTGATATCTATTTTACGATTTAACATGGAGGAAAGGGAGGTTGCCGCCGAACCCATCATTTGGTTCATGGCTTCACAGATTGCACTAAAGTGAAGCTCAGAAAGCTCGGCTGACGGGTTTAGTCCATCCCCACCCATCATCAAATCAGTTATTATCTTAACATCATCTTCCTTAAGTATCAATACATTGTTTCCATCAATACCCTCACGATAGAAAATATTTATGAAAACACAAGGCTTCTCATAATTTGAAGTTAAATTTTCCCAATTGTTGATTTTAACAACAGGGGTTGTTATAAGTACCTTTTGGTTTACTAAGGAATAAAGAGTTGTTGCCGCCGTACCCATACATATGTTGGATATTTCACCGATGGCATCTTTTTCTTCATCTGCAAGTGCTGCTCCGTTACTTTCAGCTGCGCTGTCATCAGACGCTCCGCCAAGTAACGCATTAATCTCCTCCTGAGATAACATACCGTCCATCTCTTTTATTCCTCCTCTCTGATTATTTCTGTAACTTTAACTGCATATTTCTTTTCCGATGAACCTGGTAACGCTTTAAATTTTACAATATTACCAACATAAACATCAAGCTCATCTTCCACTTTTTTATTTAATTTTATAATATCACCAACCTGAAGGTTGATAAAATCCATAACCATTATGGTGCTCGTACCAAGCTCCGCAGAAATCGGTATCTGCGCCTTGTTAATTACTGTTTCAATAAACTCAGTATAGCTTTGCTCATCCTTCGCCTGCATCGTAGAAAACCAGTACTTGGTATTCAGCTTATCCATGATGTCTTCCAGCGTTATATAAGGGAGACATATATTCATAAGTCCCTCAACGCCACCGATATTTATGTTGATTGTCACAATGGCAATCATCTCGGAGGGCGATATAATCTGTGCAAACTGCGAATTGGTTTCTATCCTTTCCAGATATGGCGCAATTTCAACAACATTCTTCCACGGTTCCCTGAGCAAATCAATAATAATATTAAAAATCCTTTCGAGAACGGAAAGCTCTATCTCTGAAAAATCCCGCATTTTGTCAAGAGGTTCTCCAAACCCGCCAAGCATTCTGTCAATAATTGCATAACCTATATTTGTTGCAATCTCCATAATAATGTTGCCCTTCATCGGCGACATATTGACAACTCCAAGAAGCACTGGATTGGAAAGGGCATTTGAAAACTCAGAATATGTTACCGCCTCCGAGTTCATAACCTCAACCTGTACATTCTTTCTAAAATATGCAGGAAGGTTGCTGCTTAGAAGTCGCCCAAAATGCTCAAATATAATCTCCAGAGTTCTAAGGTGTTCTTTTGAAAACTTCGCCGGTCTTGAAAAGTCGTACTCCTTGACCTTTACAGTCGGCGTTTCCTCTATATCTCCAACATCCAGTTCACCAGAGCTTAATTGCTTTAACAGGTTATCTATTTCATTTTGTGAGAGTACGTCTGCCACACATCTCACCTCCTAAGCTCATAGTGTCTACTGTGCTACCCAATCATAAAACTCCACGGAATAAATACATTCTGTATTAAAGTATTCCTTAAATTCTACAAGCAGCTTTTCCTTTATCTCACTTCGTACATTTACGTCAATAACCTGACTATATGTATACTGCCCAACAACATCTCTCGTCTTATCATAGATGAAAGAAGTAGACTCAGAAAGCGTAGTATTTATCTTTTCATAATCCTTCGCTGTCTTATCCATCTTGATTGAAAGACCATACTTCAGCGCATGAATATCACCGTCGTCCGATACAAGGTTAATTGGACTTCCTGCCTCAAGCTTAAATTCTACAAGATTGTTTACATCCACCTTTCCTGCCGAGGCAGCGCTCTGTGATGTAAGCTCTAAGTCAAGCACCTCGGATATATCTCCAATCAGCTTGTTTGTCTTAGCCGCTGACGGCATAAAGACAAAGAATAAAATAATGTTAAAAACAAGGTTTATAATACTTATTGCTAAAATAAGTACGGTTATAAGATTTTTTTTCATTGCGTGACTCCCTTCAGTTTTTAATCTACTCTGAATTTTGGCTGTTATATATCTTGATGCATACCCGTCTGTTCTTCGCCCTGCCCTCCTCCGTTGCATTGGAGGCTATCGGCTTGCTTTCACCATATCCTGCAATCTTCATGTTTGACTCAATAAAATTCTCCTGAGCTATAATATATTCATATACGTTTCTTGCTCTCTCGGTAGAAAGCTGCCTGTTATTTTCAAAGGCGGAGGACGATACAGGTACATTGTCCGTATGCCCTTCAATCTCAATTATACAATACTTATACTTGGTAAGTATACTGGCAATTTTCTGTAAAAACAGCTTTTGATCATCTCTTATCTGGGCACTGCCAGACTCAAACAGAATTGATCCCTCCAAATCCATTTCAACGTACTGTTCATTGTAATCAATATTGATCATAGTGTCTATTCTGTAGGATTCGGCAAGCTGTACAATTTCCTCGTACATCTCCTCGGATTGTGCCTCTCCTCTTGCCTCGTATTCCTCTTTCAGCTCCTGATCGGAAAGCTTCTCAGCGTCAGAAGAAGATGATACACTTTCTTCTCCTGTGGTTCCCTCAATATTTTTACCTGCTTCCGTCATAATACTGTAAACATCAGGAATCTGTGTTACGCCACCCGACATCATATCTCCATTTACAAGAGATACATTTCCATCCTCCATGACAGTAAAGGAAATATTGTCAAAGGATGCGGCAATTTTTTGTATTTTGCCTTCGTCCATCGTCGAGCTTGCAAACAAAAGTACGAAGAAGCAGAGCAAAAGGTTCATAAGGTCACTGAATGTCGCCATCCATGCCGGCGAGCCTTCCTCAGCCGGCGGGTCTTTTCTCTTAGCCATTAGCCGGTTCCTCCTCACTCATTGCCTTTCTCTCACCAGGAGAAAGGAAGGATTTGAGCTTTTCTTCTATAACTCTAGGGTTTTCTCCTGCCTGTATGGATAAAATACCCTCAATCATTACCTCTTTCAGTTTTATTTCCGTATCATTTAATGTTCCAAGCTTCGTTGAAACCGGCGTACAAATCCAGTTTGCAAGCACGGAACCATATAATGTAGTAACAAGTGCGACAGCCATGTTCGGTCCGATGGAGTCAGGATCCGACAAGTCCTTAAGCATGTTAATAAGACCTATAAGCGTACCAATCATACCCCAAGCAGGTCCCATGGCACCAAGGCCTTTCCAAAATTGTATGTTAGCCTGATGACGTGCATCTACATTTACAAGCTCTGCCTCAAGTATGCTTCTTACAAGCTCCGGGTCAGTACCATCCACGATAAGCATAACGCCCTTTTTCATAAATTCATCTTCAAGATTGTTTGCAGATTCCTCAAGCGCCAAAAGTCCCTCTCGTCTTGCAAGATTTGACAATTCAATAATAGACTTAATTGTATCGCCCTCGCTCTGTTTTGGCATCTTAAATATAAGTAAAAATGATTTTAGTCCTGCCAGAAAGCTCTTTATATGGCTGGCAGCAAACATTGCACCGAACGCTCCACCGAATGTAATAAGCGCAGACGGAGGATCAAGGAAAGAGCTAAGGGCACCCATTCCTTTCTCATTTGTGATACCGAAAATCATAAGTACAAACGCCAAAATAAGACCTATTATGGAAGCTAAATCCACTTTATCTCACCTCTATCCAACCGCATTTATCATATGCGTTTTCTTTTTGTATTCTATGACTAGATTTGTAACGTCTTCCGTTTTTTCCGTCACAATAAATTTTTTACCGCTTACCAGTGTAATAACGGTATCAGGCGTCTCGTCAACAGTTTCTATGTGTTCGGCATTTATAGTAATTTTTGTTCCATTAAGCCTTGTAACCTCAATCATACTTACACCTGCCCTTCCAAATAAAAACCAACAAAAAACGCCATGTTTTTTATGTATAAATTTTTAACATAAAAGATTATAGCATATTTGTTTTTTAATGTCTACAAAAAAACAAGAGACTGTCGCAATATTTTTTTTTACTGCGACAGGCCCTTATCTTAATTTAAAATTGTGTATAAAAAACCTTATCTCTTAAGGTTTACAAGCTCCTCAAGCATGGTATCTGAGGTTGTAATAATACGGGAATTCGCCTGGAAACCTCTCTGTGTTGTAATCATATCCGTAAACTCTCTCGACAAATCAGTATTTGACATCTCAAGAACGCCCTGTGCCATGGAACCACCGTCCTCGTCAACGGCAGAACCAATACCGTCAAACTCTCCTGAGTTTTGTGTTGCAACATACATACTGTCACCGACAGCCTCAAGCGCCATAGGGTTTACAAAGTTTGCAACTGCAATCTGTCCCATAAGCCTTGTCTCACCGTTGCTGTATACGCCAAAGAGCTTCCCTGACGTATCAATATTTACATCCTCAAGCTTACCCATTTCACGTCCACCGCCTTCTGACTCTGTTGAGCCTCTGACAGCCTTCGCCGTACAGCTTCCCTCTGACTCGTACATCGTAAGTCCATGGAAGTCAACATTGATACCTTGTACAGCTTCTCCATTTATTACTGACTGGAATACATTTCCCTTATCACTTCCTGCAAGTGGCGTTATCTGCAAAAGCAGGCTGTCCTGCCCTGCCGCTCCTACATACTCAAATTTACCGCCGTTAGGATTAAACTTAATCTGAACGGAATTGGCGCCGCCGATTGTTGCCGCATATCCGCCTTCTATAATACCAGGCGTTGAAGCGTCATCTCCACCCATAATCTCAATGTTCTTGCTATCCTTAATTGACATAAGCTGAAGATTGTAAAGGGATTTATCAGCCTGAGCTGTATCTAAGGTAAGCTTAAATTTAACCGTATAATTAAATCCAAGGTTATCATATATGTTAAGGGACATGACATGACCGTCAACCGATGTGAGGTTTGGGTCCGTAAAATCGACATTTCCCTTCATATGTGCCTCTGACGTCATCTCAGGAGCAGAAGTCTTATTTTCCAAGGATTCAGGATAAAGTGCAGAAACCGTATCCTTCTTAATGTTGTTTGGATCCTCCGGGTCAACCTGCCAGCCCATAACCTGGTATCCGTTGCTTGTAACAAGACAGCCGGCACCGTCAACAGTGAAGTTACCAACCTTTGTAAATCTTGGAGAGCCTCCACGGGAAACAATGAAAAAGCTTGCTCCGTTCAGCATCAGGTCATATGGGTTATTTGTGCTCTGTGCAGCACCGTTGTCCGTCATGTTGACCTGAATTGAGGAAACCTTTGTACCAAGACCGATCTGATTTGGGTTTACACCACCTGTTGTAGGGGTTGCGCCTGTTGCGTTTGAGGACGTTTGATATAGAATGTCCCTGAAAAGTGTTGAGGATGATTTGAATCCTATTGTATTTACGTTTGCGATATTATTACCTATTACATCCATCTTTGTCTGGTGTGTCCTAAGACCTGCTACACCAGAATAAAGTGATCTCATCATAATTGTTGACCTCCATTCATGTTGTATCCCTTCAGTCAATCCGGGATTTTAAGCCTCCTCGCTTTCGCTTTGGTCCGGCTTTAAACTATAACTGCTCCATCAATATTTGTAAAAACATTACTATCCTCGGTCTGTTCCAGTGCCGTAACAACAGTATTGTTTTTTACATTGACAATAAATGCAAGATTATCCATCATAACAAGAGATTCGTTTATGCTTTTTTCTCTCGCCTGTCCCACGCCCTGATTCAGCCTGTTAAGCTGGGTGTCGGACAATGTGATGTTCCTGCTCTCCAAACGCTTGTTGGCATGCTTTGAAAATTTGACTTCGCCGCTGTCAAGTGTTTTTCTTTCAAGCACCTCCCTGAAGCTTAATCCCTCGCTGGTCTTATCCTCGGTGGTATGGGCTTCATTTTGAAGGTACATGCCTGCCGCCTGTTCAATTGAAAGGAGTCTGGTATTTAATTTATTCATACAAATCTCCTTTCCCAAAACTACTCCGTCTTATTCTCTGTGTTGGTCTTATTCTCTGTAGTCTTGTCATCCTTGCCTGTTGCAGTATCATCATCTTTTTTATCTGCTTCCTCCTGTGCCTTCTTAGCCTGCTCCTGAAGAAACAGGAAATAGTCGTAATCAACGACAGAATCCAAATCCTCAGCAGGATAGTAGGTGTCGTCGATGGATAAAAGCACCTCTCCGTTTTTCACGGTTGCGTATTCAACAAGTCCGCTTATCTGTTTCAGCTCACCCTTTGAATCGGTGGTGTTCATGATAACGTACTCGCCTACAAGATTCAGTGCATTGCCCTTCTCGAGTGTCTCGCTTATGTTCATCGTTGCCTCCAGTGATGAATACTGTGCAAGCTGTGACATATACTCTGTGCTGTCTCCCGGATTAAGTGGGTCCTGATACTGCATCTGTGTTACAAGAAGCTGTAAAAATGCATCCTTATCAAGGTCTGATCCGGATTTTTCTTTCGTGTTAGCGGACTTTATGTACTCATTTGATTTTTTTACTATGCCGCTTACTGCTGCGTCTGCCATTTTTTGTCCTCCTTTTTATAATTATTTATGTTAAGCCATGTAGCTTACCGTATTACCCTGAGCCTGCATCAGCTCCTGCTCAAGCTGCTCATCATCCTCAAGCTCCTCGTCTGAAAAGCTGTCTGATATAGTTTTGCCTGCTCTGTCTGCATTTTGTCCCTTCGGACTTCCCTGCTGTTCCTTGCCGTTGCCGAAAAATTCATATGTGGCAACCATTACCTCAACCGCTTCCACCTTGAGTCCCTGATTATCAAGGGTTTCCCTAAGCGTTGCCATGCTTGCTTCCACCGCATGTCTTGCAGCTTCATTTTCGGTTACAATCTGTGCCTGCATAATTCCGTTTCTTGTTGATACGCTTATCTGTACCTTTCCAAGATGCTCCGGATTAAGCTGAAGCTCAAGGGAGGTTGTTTCCCTGGACATGTTTACCTTTATCTCATCTATAATCTGTCTTACGATATCTGCCTCTGAAACGCTCTCGGTAAAGCTGTCTAGTGGATTTACCATATCTGCGTCTGAGATACTTTCTAATGCCTGATTGAGATTATTCAGTATGTCCGCTTTTGCGTCCTGCCTGTCGGAATGTCTTTCACTGCCTGCATTATCACTCTGCTGCGCTTTGGTTACTGTGCTTTGTACAGTCTCCTCATGCTCGGTCGTGATGGTAACCTTTGGCTCCTCTGGCTCCTCATGCCTGCTTACAGTGGTAACCTTTACCTCAGAAACCGTATCGTCAGCCAAGGCTTCCTCCTGCACTGGAATGTCCTCCTTCACGAAAGCCTGTGTCTCATTCTCCAAATCGGCAAGCACCTTACCAGCCTCGGCAGCAAATGCTTCTACATCCACACTTGATATATCGAACTTTTCCATCAAATTATCAAGTAGGCTTGACGCAGTTTTTAACAAATTATTCAAATCCTCATTAATCAGGGCGTCTACGCTTGTTGCATCATTTGCCTGCAAAATGAAATCGGTTAAATTGGATTTAACCATTAAATCGGAAATTTGATATCCGGTTTCAGTAAGCAGCTTGTCAAGCTCCTCATCATCAATGCCAAGTAAATCCTTAATGATGTCGGTAAGCTCAGATACCACATTCAAAGCAAGCTCCTCAGTATCATCCTCCACCACATCTGCCTCACCTGTCTCGGCTGTTTTTACTCCCGTTGTCTCCTCAGAGGCTGCTTTCTTTGTGCCTGCTGCTTCCTTGGCAGCGCCTGTATCTGCATTATTCTTTACAGGCTCCTTGTCCGTTGTTTTTTTCGGCTCATTCTTTGCTCCTGCATTCGTTTTAACATCTGCCTTGTTGATGTCTGCAACTCCTGATACATCCATTTTTCCGTCAGTGGATTTCGCCACGTCCTTCTTGTCGGTACCATTCATGGAGGCTGCACTCATAATAAGGGAAGAAAATGCATCTGCCGCAGTCTCATCCTTTTCCTTCGCCTTTGCCTTCGGGCTGGGCTTTGTGCCAAAAGGACTGATTCCTGTTGTTGTAATCGCCATTTTTTGTCTCCTTTCTTTCGGAACACCAGCCCATTTAAAAATGCTTTTGTAAAGGGCTGACTACCCATATATTTAGTAGTATAAGTCTGTTTAAGGAAGAAGCTTCTTGGTGACAAGAGCCGCAAACTCAGGATCCATCTCAGCAAGCACCTTACCTCTTGCGCTTGAACTCATATTATTCATAATAAGTGCAACCGTATCAAGGTCGTTTTTCATGCTTTCAAGAATCTCAGCCGCATCCTTGGCATCCATGCTCTCATATGCACTCGCCAAATCAAGAATTTCCTGATCGACCTGCTGTGCCTCAATAATCTCCCTGTAAACCTGTTCTGCATATTCTGCATCCAGAGTATTATACCACTCTATATATGTATCGGTATCTGGAGCCGATTCTCCATAGACCACTTCGTCATAAAATTCTTTTTTTTCTTGTTCAAATTCCGTCTGATTTTTTTCAAACTCCGCAAGACGTGTGCATTCTGCCTCCAATTCCGCAACTCTGTCGTTCAAGGTAACAATTTCCGCATCCTTGCTTCCGATTGCGGCATCAAGCACACTGATTTGATTTAACGCCTTTTCCAGTGTATCATATGGATAGTCGCTCTCAATGGCAACCTCCTCATCCGATGCCGGCGGCAGTATTTCCTTTATGACAGGCACATCCTTAAACACCGGTCTAAGAACATTGCTTCCAAAGCCCCCCACATCACATTTTATGAGCAGTGCCATCACTGAAAAAAATGTTGTAAGCGCCAAAATAAGTATAATTACGCCTGCAACCTTAGAGCCTCCGCTCTCCCCGTCCCTGTTTTTGTCCTTCTTAGCCATTTATCATTCCTCCGTTTGTCCCTTACTGTTAAACTGGTAGCTTACTACCTCGTCTGTTTCCTTGCCCTCCTGCGCACCAAGCTCCACAAGAAACTCCTCAAACTTCTTTTCCTTCAGCTTTTCATGCATTTTTCTTTCCTGCATAAGCTCGCTTAGCTTTTGTCTCGCCTTTTCAAGCTCCCTGCTTTTTACTCGCACAACCTCAAGCTGTGTGGCAATCATTTCATCCATTACGTCTACGGCATTACCACACTCGTCAATCCTTAGAAAATCCAGCTTTCCTGAAACAGCCTCCGAATATTCAAGCATGTACTTTTTTCTTCTGTCCCGCAAGGCGTTAAGCTTTTGCTCCTCAACGCTAAGCGCAGCCTGCGCATTGGCATACTCCTGCTTTGCAACGTCCTCAAGCTGCAATTTTATATCAAGTATATTTTGCATTCGGTAAAAAAATTTAGCCATAACATCACCTTAGTTATTCAAAAATCTCTTTCAGCATGACAAGCTCGTCATCCAATAAAAATTTACTGTCAACGTCCTGCATCAGATATTCATTTACTTTTCCAATTTTTGAAATGGCATAATCAATATCAGGGTTTGAGCCTGATTTGTATGCGCCTATATTTATCAAATCCTCCGCATCATTGTAGGTTGCAAGCACATTCTTAAGCTTTCCCGCAACCGCTTTATGCTCCTTGTCAGCAATAGAGCTCATACACCTTGATATGCTTTGCAGAATATCGATTGCAGGATAATGATTTTTATGTCCAAGCTTTCTTGATAAAATAATATGTCCGTCCAAAATTCCTCTTGCCGTGTCTGTAATCGGCTCATTAAAATCATCACCATCAACAAGAACGGTGTACAGCCCCGTTATAGAACCCTGATATGTATTTCCTGCCCGCTCCAAAAGCTTCGGCAGCTCAGCGTATACCGATGGTGGATAGCCTCTCGTTACAGGAGGCTCGCCTGACGCAAGTCCTATCTCCCGCTGCGCCATGGAAAAACGTGTCAGGGAATCCATCATAAGAAGCACATCCTTACCCTGATCCCTGAAATATTCCGCAATTGCCGTAGCCGTTTTTGCAGCTTTATTTCTTATGAGGGCAGGCTTATCCGAGGTAGCTACAACAAGCACTGACCTTGCAAGTCCTTCCTCCCCCAAATCTCTTTCTATAAATTCTCCAACCTCACGTCCACGCTCTCCAATCAGGGCGATTACATTGATGTCTGCCTTTGTATTTCTTGCAAACATACCAAGCAGCGTGCTTTTTCCAACACCGCTTCCCGCAAAAATTCCTATTCTCTGACCCTTTCCTATGGTGAGAAGCCCGTCTACCGCCTTTACGCCAAGGGGAAGGACCTCAGAGATAAGCTTTCTTTTTAAAGGGTCAGGGGGAGGTGCATCGATTGGATATGCATTGTCACACCGAAGCTCGGACTCATCCATCGGTCTTCCGATTCCGTCCAAAACCTTTCCAAGAAGATTTGTGCCTACAGGAACCTTTAAAACCTCTCCCGTATTTTTCACTGTAGCGCCAAGACCGATTCCATCTACAACATCAAAGGGCATAAGAAGAACCTTGCTGTCCTTAAAGCCTACAACCTCGGCTCTTACCTGCTCACTGCCATCCCTTGACCTAATCTCGCAAAGGTCACCCAGCTTACAGGTAGGTCCAATGGATTCTATCGTAAGCCCTACAACCTTCGTAACCTTTCCGTAGCGCAGTGCAAAATCCCTGTCTAAAAGATATGTATATTTTTGAATGTCAAAGCATTTATCCATCGCAAACCTCTTAATAAGAACCTGCCTTATAAGGAAGTTCGGAGAACTTTCTTATAAAGTAAACATAGGGCTGTTATACAAAAAACAAAAATGCAGTATAGCAGACCCCCTATTTTATGACAATAGCTTTATTGCCGTTATCAGATTATTTACTTGTATATCCATGGACAAATCAATAATTCCATTGTCCGTCTCAATGATGCACTGCCTGTTTTTTAATTTGGCGTCTGCAAAAATTTCAATGTTGATTGCCGGATTTGCAGAAAGTGATATTCTATCCTTGTTGTCATATATATATGCGTAGCTTTCCTCCGGTATTTTTATAATTATATTTTTTCCTGTCTCATCGCCTGAAAGTGCCTCGTTAATCATATGTATCATAACAGGCTTGTAATCGTCAACAAGTATTCCCGTAAGCTTTTTTATCATGCTGCAGGAAAATTCAATCAGCTTTTCGGCTGCGTCCTCACAATATTCCTCAAGCTTTTGCTCCGTGCGTTCAAGGAGCTGTTCTTGATCCTTTTTCAGGCTGGCAAGATATTCCTCGTTTTTTGCCACGACCTCCTCCTGCCCTTCCTCAAGGCCCTTGGAAAACCCTTCCGCCCTTGCAGCCTCATATATCCGTTCAGCCTCGGCATGTGCCTCCTCAATAATCAAATCAGCCTGCGCACTTGCTTCCTCGCGCATCGCCTTTACCATGTCTGCCGTTTCAGCGAGTACCTTTTCATCTACGCTTTCTGTCTCCCCATCCTCAGTTTCATCCTGCATTTCGGAAACAGGTCTTATCACTTTATTGTTTTCGCTTATTTTAACGGCAGCTAAACTGTTTACATCAATGACGAAGGGATCACCTGCAATTTTACCCAAACCCGCAAAATTTGGCTTATAAATATTAGACAACTAACTCGTCACCTCCGCCACGTGAAATAACAATTTCACCTGAATCCTCAAGCTTTCTTATAATATTAACAATCTTCTGCTGTGCATCCTCAACATCCTTCAGCTTGACAGGACCCATAAATTCCATATCCTCTTTTATCATCGTTGAAAGACGGCTGGAAAGGTTGTCAAATATAATCTGCTTCACGTCATCATTTGCATTCTTGAGGGCTACAGCAAGCTCATTGTTGTCAACCTCACGAAGAACGGTCTGTATCGCTCTGTTGTCAAGCAGCAAAATGTCCTCGAATACAAACATCTTTCTTCTGATGTCGTCTGCAAGCTCTGGTTCTTCCACCTCCAAGGACTCCATGATATGTTTCTCTGTGCTTCTATCAACAGTATTCAATATACTTACGATAGAGTCAATACCACCGACAATTGTGTAATCCTGATTGACAAGGGAAGCAAGCTTCTTCTCAAGCACCTTCTCAACCTGCTTGATTACGTCAGGACTTGTTCTGTCCATCATGGCAATTCTCTTTGCAACGTCAGCCTGCTTTTCAGGCGCAAGCGCACTTACGACTGCGGCAGCCTGCTGTGATGGAAGATATGCAAGAATAAGGGCAATTGTCTGTGGATGCTCATCCTGTATAAAGTTAAGGAGCTGGCTCGCATCCGACTTTCTTACAAATTCAAACGGTCTTACCTGCAAGGATGCAGTAAGCTTTCCGATAACATCCCTTGCACGGTCCTCGCCAAGCGCCTTATCAAGAAGCTCCTTCGCATAACCAATACCGCCCTCCGCAATATATTTCTGCGCAAGACAAACCTCGTAAAATTCATCTAATACGGCATCCTTGACATCCGGGCTCACGCTTTTTGTATTTGCTATCTCAAGCGTAAGCTGTTCAATTTCATCCTCCTTCAAATGCTTAAATATAGAAGCAGAACGCTCCGGTCCCAAAGCAATCAGAAGGATTGCCGCCTTTTGTACTCCTGATATATCCTCTAATTGAGATGCCATCTAAAATCACTCCCATTCCTCATTCAGCCAGTTTCTAAGCAACGTTGCAACCGCAGCAGGGTTTTCATCAACAAACTTATCAATCATAACCTTCGTAGCTGAGTTATCACTAAATTCAATATCATCAATAGACTGATTTTCCTTCGTTGTAGCAAGAAGCGCCTCAACAGAAAGCTCCGGCTCCATCTCGATAACCTCCTCAGTCTTCATTCCCTTAAATACGACAAACAACAGCAGTAATCCGATAAGCACTGCAAGTATAATGGATATGATGCTCTGCATCGGAACGCCTGCATCCTCTTTCGGATAAAATACAGGAACAACCCGCTCAACAACATATATGTTCGCCTCTTTTATGCCTGTTGCCTTTGACATAAGGGCAACCATATTCGGATCGTTGATGGTTTCCGTAGACTCCTGATTGGCTGCCTTAAACTCTGCAAATGTCGTTCCCTCAAGCAGTCCTTCCTCCTCCATCACTTCTTCTTCATAGATATCATATTTTGTAAGATACATAGCCATGCTGGAATTGGCAAGGTTGACATTTCCTACCGGCTCCGTTGTAATGGTTTCCGTATAGCTTGTGTTGTATGTTTCCTTTATCAGGTTCAGGGTAGACTCGCCGTTGGCAGTATCTAAAAGATTGTAGTCCGTGATTTCCTCGCCGTTGGCATCCGTACCAACAACACCGCCGGTTCCGTCCGTATTTTCTGCAAGATAATAATAATATGTAGCCTTTGGACCCGTATCGTCCACATCATTGGAATAATATTCAAGGTTCCGCATTTCCTTCTCGGATATATTGACGTCAAGGTTTGCAGAAACGGAAACCTCGTTATATACGCCCGAATTAACCATAAGGTTCCAAAGCTTGCTGTTGTAGTATTCCTCAACCTGCTGTTCCACCATAATGGTCGGGTTGGCTGCCGCAACGCTGCTTGAGCCTGAGAACAAAAGCTTACCCTGATTATCCAATATCGTTATGTCGTCCGTATCAGCGTCACCCACGCAGGTTCTCGCATATTCGGCAATTGCCTGTACGCTGTTGCTGTCAAAATTGCTTCCTGTCGTCAAAAAGATGCTTACGGAGGTCTTTGCCCGCTCCTCAGTCAGTGTATTGACATTGTCAGGAATATGTATGGTTACGGTCGCTTTCGTAACGCCCTCTATGTTGCTGATATCAGCCGCCATATTGGACTGTAAATTAATTTTTGCCTTCGTACGCTTTTCCGCATCAGTTGTATTAAAGCCATTGTCAAACAGCCAGTCGTAATCCGTGTTATTTACGCTTGTGCTGATTCCGTTTTCACCAAGCAGAAGCCTTGCCTGAGAAAGCTGCTGTTCGTCAACCTCTATGGTAAGGGCATCCTTGCTTGTTCTGTATTTTATCTGATTTTCCTCCAAAAGATTTACCGCCTGTGCCGTTGCCGCAGTGTCATCAAAGGAGGTAAGCGTAACATATGTAGTTTTGTTAAGCAGCAAAACAAGAGCAACCAGTGTAATAATCACCGCTGCCGCTACAGAAAAGAATAAAGTTTTTTGTTTTGCCGTGTACTTTTTCCAAAATTCAACTATCTTAGATGGTAGCTGTTTAAACCATTCTCCCATTCGTAAAATCCGCCTATCCAATTACTATAATTGCATATTCATTAATTCCTTGTACGCTGACACAACTGCATTCGTAACCTTTACCGTATACTGAAGCGATATATTTGCCTTTTGCTGTGCAAGTGCAAGGTCATGTATGCTGTCTGTATATCCAAGCGCAAAGCTTATTTCTGTTTCCTCAGCCTTCTTCTGGAGCATATCCGCTTCCTTATACATATCAACAGCAGCGGTAAGTATGCTGTCAAAAGAGCTTGATTTTTCTGCTTTTGTAAGCCCGCTTGGTCTTACCTGCCCTATGGCAGAAAAATCATCACTTGAAAGTGTAACCGGTGTAATAGACATTTATCATTCACTCCTAACTAAATAGTTCAAGTCCCTTGGAGGCAATACCCTTTGCCGCATTAAAGGCAGTTGCAGAAGCCTCGTATGACCTGCTTGAATCAATAAGGTTTGTCATCTCCGTGACCGTATCTACATTCGGATATTCGACATATCCGTCCTCATTTGCATCCGGATTGTCCGGCTCATATACAAGGCGTAAATCGGACGGATCCTCGACAATCTGCGTAACCTTAACGCCGTTTGGCCTGTAATAATCCATATATCCGTTTAAGATGTGGTCAAAGGAGGTCGTATCCTTCTCGACAAAAACAGGTATTTTTCTTCTGTATGCCTCGCCATCCTGTGTTCTCGTAGTCATGGCATTGGCAATATTTTCTGATATGGTATCCATTCTAAGCTGCTGTGCAGTCATGCCTGTGGCAGCAACATTCATAGCTGTGAAAACTCCCATATTATATCCTCCTTACTTTTTATGAAGATGTATTAAGTACTGTTTTATATCTCGCAAACTCCTGATTCATCAAATCAACAAGCGCCTGATATTTTATCTGATTTTCAGCAAGATAAGCCTCCTCGCTGTGTACATCAACATTGTTTCCGTCAAGCCTGTAGGACAATGATGAGTTATCCGTAAACACCTGCGGGTCTAAGGTTGACAAATCCTCATTTGCAGCCCTAACGGTCTTATCTAAGGTAGGACCGCCTGCAAGCTCAGCCTGCAATATGGATTCAAAATTGATATCCTTACGCTTGTAATTTGGAGTGCTGACATTAGCAATATTATTGTTGATAAGCTCATTTCTGAGAACAGCCGCATCGGCTGCCTTGTCAAGAATATTGACATAATTGTAAATATTAGATGTTATCATATAAGCCTCCTGTATGATTACTTATTAAAAAGCATTATCCATAAATTATATCGACAAAAAAGCAGTTAAATTAACAATCTTTTTACGATAAAGCCCAAGTAAAAAGACATAGTACAAGCTATAAAATAACCTACATGATATTGATTTTACCACATTTATTTTTTATCATCAAGACAAAATTAAAATCCACCAAAAAAAACAAATTATTTTTCAATTTTTTCCTTTTCCTTACTGCAGGAATATCCACATTCTTCCCCTGAACACATAAGCTTTGCGCCCTTTTCCACCATGTAAGCCCCGCAGACCGGACATTTTTTTGCTGTAGGCTTTGCCCATGACATAAAATCACAGTCCGGGTTATTGATGCAGCCGTAATATTTTCTGCCCTTTTTCGTCTTTTTAAGCACAACCTCCCCGCCGCACTTCGGACAGTCCACGCCGATTTTTTCGTAGTGTGGCTTTGTGTTTCTGCACTCAGGGAAGCCCGGACATGCAAGAAATTTACCGTATGGTCCGTATTTTATTACCATCATTCTTCCACACAGCTCGCAAGGAACGTCCGATACCTCATCCTCGATTTTTACCGTTTCAAGCTCCTCCTTTGCAGCCTTTACCGATTCATCCAAATCAGGATAGAAATTTCTTATTACAACCTTCCAGTCTATGACGCCCTCCTCAATTTTATCAAGCAGCGTCTCTATATTTGCCGTAAAGCTTGTGTCAACAATGGCAGGAAATGCTTTCTCCATAGCTTGGTTTACTGCCTCTCCAAGCTCCGTCATGTAAAGATTTTTGTTTTCCTTCACAATATATCTTCTGTTTATAATGGTTGATATTGTAGGCGCATAGGTTGACGGTCTTCCGATACCAAGCTCCTCCATTGTCTTTACAAGAAGCGCCTCGGTAAAATGTGCAGGCGGCTGTGTAAAATGCTGTTTTGCTTCCACATTTTCCGCATTCAGTACATCGCCCTCACTGATGCCTGCTGATTTTATGTTCTCCTCTTTTTCCTCGTCCTGTGTGTAACATGCCATAAAGCCGTCAAACACCCGCTTTGACGATGCGCTTTTAAACTTGTACCCGTCTGCCATGGCATACAAGGTTTTTGTCTCATACAAAGCCTCACTCATTCGGCTTGCCAAAAATCTGTTATAGATAAGCTGATAAAGTCTGTACTGCTCCCTTGACAAATCATTTTTCAGCATTGCAGGCGTAAGCTCCACGTTTGTTGGTCTTATCGCCTCATGAGCATCCTGTATTTTTTTGCCTGTGGATTTTACGATGGCATTGCCGACATATTTTTCACCGTAGCTTTTTTTAATGTATTCCCTTGCAGCCTTGTCAGCCTCATCAGAAATCCTGATGGAATCCGTCCTTAAATATGTGATAAGTCCCACGGTTCCATGACCCTTTATATCCACGCCCTCGTAAAGCTGCTGCGCAATCCTCATTGTCTTGCTTGTTGCAAAGTTTAAAACCTTTCCCGCCTCCTGCTGCAACGTGCTTGTCGTAAATGGAACCGGCGGTTTTTTTATTTTTTCGGATAGTTTTATTTTATCAATGGCAAATTGTTTTCCTTGAATACCTGCAAGTATTTCATCTAGCTCCTGCTTTGTAAGCCTGTCCTTTGCATAGTGAAAGGCCACCGGCTTTAAGTCATTTAACGGCTTAAGCATAACGTCTAAGCTCCAATATTCTTCCGGGATAAACATGTTAATTTCATTTTCCCTGTCAGAAATAAGCTTGAGAGCTGCCGACTGCACCCTTCCTGCACTTAACCCTCTTTTTATCTTCTCCCAAAGCACAGGACTTATGGTGTAGCCCACCATTCTGTCAAGGACACGTCTTGCCTGCTGTGCATCCACAAGGCTCATGTCTATTTCCCTCGCATTTTTTATGGAGGTCTTAACCGCATTTTTTGTTATCTCATTGAAGGTGATTCTCTTATAGCTTTTATCCTCAAGCTTAAGTGCAATAGAAAGATGATAGGAGATTGCCTCCCCCTCACGGTCCGGGTCAGTTGCAAGATATACTTTGTCCGCCTTTTTCACTGCCTTTCGCAAAGACGCAAGCAAATCGCCCTTTCCACGTATCGTAATGTATTTCGGCTCATAATCATTTTCGATGTCAATACCCATGGTGCTTTTCGGTAAATCCCTGACATGTCCGTTTGACGCCATAACCTCATATCCCGTTCCGAGAAATTTTTTTATTGTTTTTGCCTTTGCAGGCGACTCAACAATAACAAGATTTTTTGCCATTTTACTATCCGCCTTTATAAAAAATTATCAGGTAAATTTTTTCCCTTAAACTCTGACAACTATACACCATTTTTTTTTCAGAGGCAAGAAAAAAATATCAACAAATTTTTCTAATATAATATCCATCCGCAGGCTGCTTTATCAATTCCTTATCCAAAAGCCCATATAAAATGCTTATGGTCTTAGATGCCCTGCAGCTTGATTTTGCTATGATGTCGTCTATAAATACAGGCTCAAGCCCAATATGGGAATATATATTTTTTTCTTCCTCCGTAAGGTTTATTTCCTCATTTTTAAATATATCGTTATCCTCCTCCCTTCCAAACAAATCAAACATGATGTCTGTGGGATTTGTGACACACATGGCTCCCTGCTTTATGAGATTGTTTGTGCCCTCGGAGCATAAGTCAAAAATTCTACCCGGCAGTGCATATACCTGCCTGCCCTGCTCAAGGGCATAGTCGGCAGTGATAAGGGAACCGCTTTTTTTCCTTGCCTCCACAACGAGCACACCGTCAGACATTCCGCTTATAATACGGTTTCTCATTGGAAACTGCCCCGGCATAGGCTTCACGTCAAAGCCGTATTCTGATAGGATGGCACCATGATTTTCAATCCTTTCGTAAAGCTCTGCATTTTCTCCCGGATATGTAACATTGATGCCGCAGCCAAGGACGGCAACGGTTTTTCCTCCTCCGTCAATTGCTCCCTTATGCGCCGCACTGTCAATTCCCCTTGCAAGCCCGCTTATTGTGCATATATCCTCGCCAGCAAAATAAGACGCAAAATAAGATGCCGTTTCACTGCCGTATATTGAGGGATTTCTGGAGCCTACAACAGCGATGCCTGTCATTTTGATACACGCCAAATCTCCTCTTACAAATAATAGCTCCGGATAGTCATATATATGTAACAGCTTCTCCGGATAATACTCATGTCCGGGATAAATTATTTTTATGTTTCTTTTGGCGTATTTGTCATACAGCTTTTTTGCCCCTGCAAGCGACCGATTCCCTGCAATTTTTTCAGCCTTTTCAGTCGGGACAACCTTTGCAAGCTCATGATAGGATGCATGATATACCTCTTGTACATCGCCAAAAAAGGAAAGCAGTTTTTTCTGCGTTTTTATGCCTATGCCCTCCATGTCTGTCAGCCATAATCTAAATACTGCGTTTTCATACTCAGTCATCCACATTCACCTCCACGCCTGCATTTTTAAAAAATAGCGCCTCAATAATATGCTCCTGCTTTATTTTTTCGCTGCCGGAAATGTCGGCGATTGTTCTTGAAAGCTTTAAAATTCTGTTTAAGCCTCTTGCACTCATACCAAGCTTTAGAAACTGTTTTTTTACCAGTGCCTCCTCTTTTTCCCCAAGACTTACATATTTTCTTACAAGAGCTCCCTCAAGCTGTGAATTAAACAAAATTCCTTCCGACTCATAACGTTTTGCCTGTATAGCTCTTGCCCGTTCCACACGCTCTCTTATCTTCTCCGAGCGTTCCTCCTTCCCGTCCCCGAAAAGATTTTCGTACTCCACTGCCTTTACGTCAATACATATGTCTATTCTGTCCATGATGGGACCGCTTATTTTCGCCTGATATTTTTTTCTCATGTTTTCCGTACATGTACATTTTCTGTCAGGGTAAAATCCGCAGGGGCACGGATTCATGGCTGCAACAAGCATAAAATCCGAGGGAAAAACATAGGATGCATTCACTCTTGCTATGGAAACCTGTCTGTCCTCAATCGGCTGCCTTAGTACCTCTATCACGTTTTTGTTAAACTCAGGCAGCTCGTCAAGAAACAAAACACCCTTGTGTGCAAGACTTACCTCGCCCGGCTTTGGGTACATGCCTCCACCTATCAGTCCCTTTGTTGTAATCGTGTGGTGGGGTGACCGAAAGGGTCTTTTTGTCACAAGCGCATTGCTGTTATTTGTCATGCCGCTGATGCTGTATATTTTTGTAAGCTCCACGCTCTCACCGAATGTAAGGGATGGCATAATTGTGGGAAGTCTTTTTGCTATCATGGATTTTCCTGCCCCTGCCGCACCTCTCATAAGCACATTATGAAAGCCCGAAACGGCAATTTCCATGCCACGTTTTAATGTTTCCTGTCCCTTTACGTCTGCAAAATCAAGCTTTCCTGAATACACAGCCTCATTTTTAAACTTAGCTTCATCGAAAAAAACAGGCTGTATCTCCTCCGTCCCCTGAATGTAACCGACTGCCTCGGCAAGTGATTTTACGCCTATCACTTTCATGCCCTTTACAAGGGAGGCTTCATTTACATTTTCATAGGGGACAATACAAGTGTCACAGCCCTGCTGCTTACCGCCATATATCATGGGCAGGATTCCACGCACCGGCTTTATGACACCGTCCAAGCCCAGCTCACCTGCTATCATAAGCCTGTCCATATTGACACATGGGGTAATTCCCATGCAGAGAAGCATAGCAACAGCAATCGGAAGGTCAAAGCCTGTTCCGTCCTTTCTTATATTTGCAGGGGAAATGTTGATTGTCACCCGTTTGGGCGGCATGTGATAGCCCGAATTTTTCAGGGCAGTTCTTACCCTTTCGCCGGCTTCCTTGACAGAGGAGGAAAGATAACCGACCATAACGAACATCGGAAGCCCGTCGCTTACGTCCGCTTCCACATTTACGACAGCACCGTCAATGCCTATGACAGTGCTGCCAATTACACAACTATACATAAAAGCTCCTGTTCCGCCAGTCCGAGGAGCAAACCATATCGAACTTAATTATAAACGCATTGCTTTTTGTTGTCAATGCTTACGATTTTTTCACGCTGAAGCCGAATTTGCCTACATTTTCTCCAAGCGTATAATACTGTCCGTGGGAATATGTTATCAAATCAGAGGCGTTCAGGTCAAATTTTCCACTTTCGTCCATATAGGTATCGTCAATGACCACAGCCGTGACCTCAGCCAAAAACATGTCGTGTGAGCCAAGCTCTATAACCTGTTTCACCTTACATTCAAGGCTTACAGGACTTTCCTTTATCAGGGGAACCTTGATTGTTGATGCCTTCCCTTTTGTCAGCCCCATAGCCTCAAATTTATCCATGTCACGGCCTGACTTAACCCCGCAAAAATCCATTGCATAGACAAGCCTTCTTGTGACAAGATTAATTGCAAACTCGCCGTTTTTTGTGAGAAGCGCATGGGAATATCTGGACTTTCTCACCGATATTGAAACCATTGCCGGGTCAGAGTTTACCGTCCCGATCCACGCAATCGTAATAATGTTGTCAGCTCCTGCTCCGTCTGAAACCGTAACCATAACGGCTGGCAGCGGATAAAGCATATTCCCCGGCTTCCAAACTTCCTTTGCCATGTTATTCCTCCAGCATATTTCTTATTTCCTGCATTTTGTAGTCCATTGCAGTTATGGTGTCCGCACACTTTTTAAGCTCCTGGGCTATGATTTCAGGATGCTTTAAATTATCCTTTTTGTATTTTAATTTGTGGTCAAGGCTTGCCCAAAAATCCATAGCGATTGTCCGAAACTGCACCTCCACCTTCATATATCTTTTTTCATCAGAAAGAAAGATAGGAACCTCCACAATCAAGTGAAGACTTCTATAACCGTTCGGCTTTGGATTTCGTATGTAATCCTTTATGCAGACAACATTTATATCGTCCTGCTTTGAAAGAAGCTCCGACAGCGTGTATATGTCCTCAGGAAATGAGCAGATAACCCTGATTCCCGCTATATCCGTCAGATTGTTTTCGATATTGTCTATCGTCATATCCAGCTTCTTTTTTCTCATTTTTTCAACAATGCTGATTGGCTTTTTCAGCCTGCATTTTATTGATTCAAACGGATTTCTGTTATTTCTAAGTGCAAACTCGGTATTTAAAACCTTGAGCTTCGTCTCAATCTCCATCAATGCACATTCATAGTACATCATTAAATTGATAAATGGCTGCATATGTCTTAAAACTTCTTCCGGGTTTTCAGAATTCATAAGCAGCTCAACACTGATATCTGTCGCTGTATCCAATGTTACCACCTCATGCTTCGTTTTTTTATAATCCAAGCTTTTCTATATAATCCATAAAAAGTCTTTTTATCTCTCCGTAATAGCCATCGCCCATTTTTTCTAATGCGGCTTTCTCAATAAAGCCTCCCGCCATAGCTGCGTGTCCGCCGCCGCTTCCGACGCCCTCTAAGGCATTATATATCATCCTGCCTGCATCCACATCCTCACGCTCGCTTCTCACAGAAAACTTAATTCCATTTTGATTTACGGAATAAACAACCGCAACGTCAACAACATCAAGGGAAAGCACAAAATCGGAAATGATGCCTACAAGGGCATTTGGGCACTCAAACGGTATATATGTAAAGCCCACAAAATCGTATACCTCTATATTTTCTATGGCAGAGCCATACGCCTTAAGGTCCTGAAACTCAATTGTGGAATTATACATTTCATTCAGCTTTGTCCAGTCGGCAAACCTGAATAAAAATGAAATCATATCCATATCAAGCAATGTCGTTCCCCTTATCAGGTCATCCGTATCCATTTTTATGCCATATGCCAGCGCCGTTGCCGCATCAGATGACAAAGGCGTATCAGTAACATAGTAATACCATGCAATAATTGTTGCACAGGCTCCCACAATTCTGATGTCCTGATACTCATAGCTTTCCGTCTCCTCAAATATCGGATGATGGTCAACACATGCAATCTCATTGCCCGGAAGATCCGTCGTGTTGGCATTAGGCTTCTGACAATCAATATTTACAATGTAATCCTCACTCGTCATATCCGGAATATCATTGTAGGAATATATTTCAATTCCAAAAGCATCCATCATTTTACGTGTGCTGAATCTGTCAATATTTCCCACATAGCATATGGTTGATTTTACACCGTAAAACTCAAGAAATTCCTGTAATCCAAATGCGCTTGCAATCGCATCAGGGTCAGGGAAATTATGGGTCTGCAAAAAAACCCTGTGACCCTTGAGAAGCTCAACAAGCTCGCTCGGTTTGTTCTTTAACATTTTATCCCCTCATTTTTGAATAATCAGCATCTGCACAAAAGTACATATGCTCCTAAAAGTAAAACTATAATAAGCAAAAACTCTCCAAATCCACTCACAAAGTATGATACAAGCATGCCTAGCGCCATAAACAGCATGCCGTAACCAAACAAAGCCTTCATAAACACCACCCGATACACACACTATACTTCAATTATATGCATCAGGTGCGTTCCTATATGATATAGGTTTTGTAGTCTGTCATAAGGCATCCTATGGCTTCGCGGGTCTGTCATAAGGTATCCTCCCACTTCGTGGGTCCCTCCTTATGACATATACTCATCCTTTGCAATATCGCTGATTGCCTCCTCTATGGCTGCCTCCTGGTCATCTATCTCTCCCTTTTTCACGAGAGAGGTAATCTTATCCATAATCTCAGGAATCATATCCATAATCTTTGATACCGTATCTGTATTTTTTACGCTTATCATCTTCGCACGTCCGTTTTGTATGACAAGAACGGCTGACGGTGACATTTTTCCACCCATGCCGCCTCCTGCTGAATTTTTGTTGCCCTCCTTTGTAAATGCGCCTGCCGCAACTCCAAAATTTACGTCCACAAGGGGAAGTATAATCGTATCCCCTATTTTTGTAGGCTCACCCACAACGGTTTTTGTGCTTAAAAACGCATCCATTCCCTTAAACAATGAACCTACCGTCTGATTAAAATCTGCCATTTTTATTCCTCCTGTTATTATATTTTTCTTGCCATTTTTATTGTTTTCCACAAATGGAGCTTAAATGCAGGCCTTATAATATATCCGAGCTGCAATCTGCCCCTTATGCTTAGTTCTCCTTCCAAAACCTTATTATAAAAATCAGGCTCCGGAAAGAAGTCTTTATGATACATAAACGGGAGTAAGCTTAAATATCCCGTTATCTGCCCGGTGGTCGCAGGCTCGTCAAAGCCGTATCTCACATGTCCCTTTATTTTTCTCGGTCCGATGTGTTTTATCAACTGCGGAAAATATTTTTTCAGGTAGTTGCGGGTTTTTACTGTACAATTCATTTTCCAAAACTTCTTAACTCTTGCATATTTTGTTTTGACTGTTTCTATTTTTCCATTTACCGCATCTAATTTAGTTTTCCCTGAATTTAATTTGTTAGACGGCTTTATCTTTTTTTCCATGCCCTCCTGTACGGTTTTTGCCATATCCACGATGCCATCTGTAACCGTATTCTCTTGTGTTTTTTCCGCATTTATATTCGCTGTTTCTCTTATGCCTTCTATTTCTTTTATATGCCCTGCTTCTTTTCCATCTCCAGCTTCTTTTATATCTGCTGTTTCTTTTATATCCTCTGCCTCTGTTATATCCTCCTGTAATGGTTCGTCCTGCTTCTTAATCTTTTTCGGCTTAGATTTTTTTGTCCTTACCTTTTCAGTGTTTTTTCCTCCAAGTCTGATACCGAGAACCTTAATTGCCGTATCAAGCTTCTTTGTTCCCTTGTCAAATTTTACCTTGACCGAAACAATCAGAAACCTTACCCTTGCGGCAACCGTCATATTGTCGTCATACATGACAGCGTCCGCACTGTAGTGAACCGGCGCAAGAAGCACAAGCATCAAAAGCAAAAGCACAAGTGCCAGCAGCCCCAAAAAAATCCACAATATAATTTGTAAAATAAGCAACAAAATATGCATACATTCTCCCTACATTCCAAAAAAGCCTTTTATGTCAAAATCCATATCTGAATCATAAATATCCTGTATCATATTGACGACAAGCTCCATCGCCCCATCCTTATTAGAGGCAATCCCCAAAACTACGATGTCATTCCAAAAGGAGCTGTAGCAGGAGGAAAGCAGATGCTCATAGCTGTAAATCTCCATAAGTCCGTCATCTGTCAAAAAAGGATAAACAATCAGGTGGGTGCCCTTATGCTTTTTATTTATCTTGATTTTGCCTTTTACCTTATTCAGCTTTTTATCTTTATACCCATATGTATAAGGAGCGCTCACCAGCTTCATCTAATCACTCTTTCTCCATTAATTCACACAAAAGCTTATTACATGCTGTAAGCTCGCTTTTATCACTGCAACCGCAAAGTACATAATCCAAATAATCCTTTATCTCCTGCTGCGTATTAAAGAAAATAGGCATTGCCGAAAAAAGCTTACTCATAATACTCCGATTTACAAGCATCTGATTTTGGGAAAAGCATGCGGCAAATTCTTCCGTAAGACTTTTTCTTATAGAAGCAATCTCCTCCATATCTGCATCTTCCATTTCCTGTGCCCCATCAGGCTCAAGGCTTGCAAAAAGGCTTGTTGAAACCAGCTTTTGCAAAATTTTTATTTTATCTGACCGCGCCTTAAGTCCCAATTCATCTATTTTTTCGGCTTTCGCAGTAAGTATATCCTCTGCCGCAGCTTCATAAAGCATCAGGCTTTCATAAATATCCTCCTGAACGCCCTCAATGCTTACAAAATAATCCATGACCCTCTCGTCAATATTACCAGCTTCCCCATCAGCAATACAGGCGGATATTATATTTAGCGCCGCCTTATATGCAGGCTTTTCAAGGTTCTTATCCTTCCTGTCGTCCGTAAGCAAAACAGCATAACTATCGTTTACAATTTCCTGAAGGAGAATGTACATGGTTGATTCAGCCTCAATAAATTCTGCCGCCACGGAAAGCCTGTCCGTAAGCAGATCATAGGTATCAGCCGTCATATTTTTATAATCTGCACCTCTTAACAGCTCATAGGTTTCATACAGGTCAGGATAAAGGCCCGAAAAGCCTGACGGCTTAACAAGCAGCGCCGTTTTTCTAAGCATATCCACAAAATCCCTGAGAGCCCTTTTATCGCCGCCCTTATATATTTCAAGCGTGTTTGTCACAACGTCATAAAATTTGTTTTTTGTCATCCGGACCGGAAGCTGCGACATGACAAGCTGTAGCTTACTGTTTACGACCACGGCATCATTTTCCGAAAAAATATAGTTAAATACCTTTGCGGAAAGCTGCTCCGGTGAAAGTCCTTCATTGACCGTTCCCTTTATGCCTGCCTCAAGCCTGTTTAAAATATATTCGTATACCTCATATCCATCCGTAAAGGAGGTAAGCACCTCCATTCTCTGTTCTATCTCATTTCTGATTTTGCTGACGGTTTCAAGCATTTCCTCCGAAGCCTTGCCATTTTCGGCAACCCATTTGCCAAGAATACCGCTTAAGGTTATGAAATATTCCTTTGCCGCATCACCTGCTTTCCTATTTTCAGCCACCATCTCCCGCATGGTATAATAGTTCATGGAAAGCTTGACTGCCGAATAATAGTTATACTGCTGCTGTATGCTATCCATAAAAAGGCATAAATTTTTATCTAAATCCTTATCCCTTTGTATGTCGCCAATCAGCTTTTTTATATCACCCTTCATTTCATACTCCTATCATACGTTATTTTACATGCTCATGGGTAAATAAATGCTCACTGCAATACTCATAATTACCCTTACATTTTGAGCAGAACCTAAATTCAAGCATATCGTCGTCCTTCTCGGTTTTTCCACAAATGGCGCACTTATGTCTTGTCACGCCCTCAGGCACCGTAATTCTTTCAACCGTAGCCCCGCTTGTTTTTTCTCTTTGCCTACCCTTATCCCTATCTGAGGATTTTCTTTTGATATAGGCAGACAGCGGTTTTCTCCTGATTGTATACCGCTTTGATATATAATAGAAAATAACACAGTTTAACACGCTTGCAACAATTGCCACCCGACATACAATATTATCTAATTTCACAAAATAATACAAAAGCCATATTACATCCGCAAATGCAAGCCAAGTTGTTTTAACCGGAATGAGAAAATTAAGCATGACAAAGGAATTGGAATTTACAAGGGCATAGCCCAAAAATATGCTTATTGTCATAAAATACGTCAGATAAAAACCTGCAATTTCCCCGCCCATAAATGCAATAAACCCTGCGGTATCATTAATTGTAAAGTAACATATGGCGCTTGTTACGGTTATTCCTACAGTCGTAAAAAACAGCCCGCTAAAAATATATAAATTATACATAAAGGTTCCGATGGACAGCTCAATGGAGCGTCCTATGGAATAATAGAAAAACAGCATGACGAGCGTAAATATATCAAACTCACCCGGCATGGTAAAAATCCATGTAAAAATTCTCCAAAACTGATGCTCCACAAATATTTCATATGGGGAAAATATAAGCATCACATATACATTTGGAAAGAAAAATGCCAAAAAATAGGACAACGCAAATATAATAACAATCCACAAGGATAAATTATTGATTGCATATTTCCCATATTTTGCTTCAAGCTTGTACAAAAATTTCAATGGTCCCATTTCCTTTTACTTAAAAATTGTGACATAGTGATGCCTATGCCACTATGTCACATTATATAATATACAGCCGTAAAAAACAAGAACAATCGCTGTTTACATACCATAATACAAATTATAATTAATTGCCCGGTATTCTGATAATCGTTCCAAGCGGTACGCTTATCTCATAAAGCTCCCTGTTATATCTCATAAGCTCCCCAATATCGGTGTCAAGCTCCTCAATAAGAGAGCCTAATGTCTCGCCGACCCTTGCAGTATAATACCTTCTGTTTTCCTCGGAAGCGTTTGTAGGAACACAAATTTCATCCCCCACCTGAAGGTTATATACATTCACATATGGATTTTCCTTGAGTACATCAATGAGCCTCACGCCATAATACTTAGAAATCTTATAAAGGGTATCGCCTGCAACAACCTGATGCACAATACCCTTGCAGCCATCTTCCATATTTTTCCCCTTTTTGATTATACTATTCAGCAAAACAAATGTCGTGTACACCAACTTTTAACTGTTGTATTTTATTTTTCTTTCTTATATAATGTCTTTGTCGAATTATGAATATATGAGCAAAACGCATGATTTCAACAGCCTAGTTGTACAATATAGACAATATCACAAGCAAGGTATTGTGGAGCCGTCGGTACTTAGGTGACGTATTTTGTCGCCTTATGTACCGTTACGTGCGACACATAGCAAAAGCGTGCCCTGTTGTGATATGTCTATATTGTACAACGGATGTCTGCAAAAACCGGGTTTTGCTCTTGGCTGTTTATCATTTTTAAGGAGGGCGGCTTAAGCCGTAAATAACATGAAACGATTAGGAATTGACATTGGCTCCACCACAGTAAAGGTAGCCGTGATAGACGAGGAACATACGATTCTGTTTTCAGAATACAAAAGACATTTTGCAAATATAAAGGAAACGCTCAAGGAGCTTGTTGATAATGCGTCAGCAAAGCTTGGAGCGATAAAGGTTGCACCTACAATCACAGGCTCAGGCGGTCTTGCCCTTGCCGAGGTTATCGGCATTCCCTTTGAGCAGGAGGTTATATGCGTCTCCGAGGCACTTACGGACTATGCACCGCAAACTGACGTTGCAATAGAGCTTGGCGGCGAGGATGCAAAAATCATATATTTTACAAACGGTGTAGAACAGCGTATGAACGGTGTATGCGCAGGAGGTACAGGCTCATTTATCGACCAGATGGCGACTTTGCTTCAGACGGATGCGTCAGGACTAAATACATATGCAAAGGATTACGATACCATATATCCCATTGCTGCAAGATGCGGCGTGTTTGCCAAAACCGATATTCAGCCGCTGATTAATGAGGGTGCCACAAAGCCAAATCTTGCCGCCTCCATTTTTCAGGCTGTCGTAAATCAGACAATCAGTGGTCTTGCCTGTGGCAAGCCAATTAAGGGCAATGTTGCGTTTTTGGGAGGTCCCTTACACTTTCTTGACCAGCTTAAGGAGGCATTTATCAGAACCTTAAGCCTTACTGACGAGCATATTATCGCACCCGCCCACTCCCATCTTTTTGCGGCTGTAGGCGCTGCATTAAATGCGAAGGAGGAGGTAACCTATACCCTTTCTGACATAAGCGAGAAGCTTTCCGAGGATTTAAAAATTGCCGTTGATGTCGACAGGCTTGCCCCACTTTTTAAATCACAGAAGGATTATGATAATTTCATTGAAAAGCAGAGCAAATATAAGGTGACAAGAGGCGACCTTGCATCCTATAAGGGAAACTGCTATCTCGGTGTAGATGCAGGCTCAACCACAACAAAGGTTGCCCTCGTTGCCGAGGACGGTTCTCTGTTATACGATTTTTACAGCAGCAACAACGGAAGCCCGTTAAAGACGACAATACGGGCACTGAAGGAAATATACTCCATTCTTCCTGAAGGGGTTACGATTGCGGCAGGCTGCTCCACAGGCTACGGAGAAGCCCTGATTAAGTCTGCCCTTATGTTAGAATATGGCGAGGTTGAAACAATCGCCCACTACACTGCCGCCGCCTTCTTTAACCCGGATGTCGACTGCATCCTTGACATAGGCGGTCAGGACATGAAATGTATAAAAATAAAAAATGAGGTTGTGGACAATGTCATGCTGAATGAGGCATGCTCCTCAGGCTGTGGTTCCTTTATTGAAACCTTTGCAAAATCATTAAACTATGATATTAAGGACTTCGCAAAAATTGCGCTTTTTGCAGAAAGTCCCATTGACCTTGGCTCCAGATGTACGGTTTTCATGAACTCAAAGGTAAAGCAGGCACAAAAGGAGGGTGCGTCCGTTGCAGACATTTCGGCAGGACTTGCCTACTCCGTTATTAAAAATGCGCTTCTAAAGGTTATCAAGCTTACAGACCCAAAGTCCTTGGGCGAAAATATCGTTGTTCAGGGTGGTACATTTTATAATGATGCCGTTCTTCGAAGCTTTGAGCTTATATCGGGACGTGAGGCAATCAGACCTGACATTGCAGGTATTATGGGTGCATTTGGTGCGGCACTGATTGCAAGGAACAACTATGAGGCAGGTCACGAGACAACAATGCTAAACAGGGAGCAGCTTGAAGCGCTTACCTATGAGACACGTATGTCACGCTGTAAGGGCTGTACAAACAACTGCCTGCTTACCATAAACAAATTCTCAGGCGGCAGACAGTTTATATCAGGAAACAGATGTGAGCGTGGACTTGGACTTAAGAAAAATGCGAATCATGTTCCAAATTTATTTGAATATAAATTTAACCGCTTGTTTGATTACGAGCCGCTTTCGGAGGGCGAGGCAGCAAGGGGCACAATCGGCGTACCAAGAGTGCTTAATATGTATGAAAACTATCCATTTTGGTTTACGTTTTTGACAAAGCTTGGATACAGGGTGCTTCTCTCCCCGAAATCCTCAAGGGATATTTATACCCTCGGCATTGAATCCATACCGAGCGAATCAGAGTGCTACCCTGCAAAAATATCACACGGACATGTTATGTGGCTTCTGAAGCAGGGAATTAAGACCATATTCTATCCTTGTATTCCCTACGAGCAAAATGAGGCTCCTGACGCAAACAACCACTACAACTGCCCGATTGTAACCTCCTATGCAGAAAATATTAAAAACAACATGGAGGAAATTTCTGCTCCTGACATAACCTACATAAGACCTTTCCTTGCCCTTGACAACAAGGAGGCGTTAAAGGAGCGACTTCACAGAGAATTTAAAAAATATACAGACGTAACGCCTGAAGAAATATCGGAGGCTGTTGACGCCGCATATTTTGAGGACGCCAAGGTGAAGCATGACATACAGCAAAAGGGCGAGGAAACCATAAAATACCTCGTAGCAAATGATAAGCTTGGCATTGTCCTTGCAGGCAGGCCATATCACCTTGACCCTGAAATTAACCACGGACTGCCTGAGCTTATCAATTCCTTTGATATTGCCGTTCTTACAGAGGATTCCATTGCGCATCTTGCCGAGGTGGAGCGTCCGCTTATCGTTTCTGACCAATGGATGTACCACTCAAGGCTTTACAGGGCTGCAAATTATGTAAAGAGAAGCCGTGTGCTTGAGCTGATACAGTTAAATTCCTTTGGCTGTGGTCTTGATGCAGTGACGACAGACTGCGTAAACGATATCCTGACAAATTCAGGCAAAATATATACTGTCCTTAAAATTGATGAGGTCAGCAATCTCGGTGCGGCAAGAATCAGAATCCGCTCACTCATAAGCGCCGTCAACGTAAGACGGAAGCGGCATTTTACGCCTTGTCCTGAGCCAAGCTCAATCAAGAGGGTTGAGTTTACTGAGGATATGAAGGATTACACGGTTTTAATCCCGCAGCTCTCTCCGATTCACTTTGATTTGCTGAAGCCTGCATTTAACAGCATGGGACTTAATATCGTCATGCTTCCTGACGCCACAAAGGAGGTTATCGACACAGGACTGAAATATGTAAATAATGATGCATGTTACCCGTCCCTTATCGTTGTGGGACAGCTCATGCATGCCATAAATTCAGGACAATACGATTTGGACAAGCTCGCCGTCATTATGACGCAGACAGGCGGAGGCTGCCGTGCCACAAACTATGTAGGCTTCATAAGACGTGCCCTTGCAAAGGCAGGACACCCACAAATACCTGTTATCGCTTTATCCGTTCAGGGCATTGAAAAAAATTCGGGCTTTAAGTTTACGCCTAAGGTTGTCATCACTGCCATGCGGGCACTTATATTCGGTGATTTGTTCATGCGTGTTTTATATAAGACAAGACCTTATGAAAAGGTAAAAGGCTCTGCGAATAAGCTTCACAGAAAATGGAAAAAGGTATGCATCAAATGTCTGGAAAACAACGGACGAGGCTTTACCAAGGTTGTAAACGGCATTGTAGAGGATTTTGATAACCTCCCTCTCAATGAGGACGTTGTAAAGCCGAGGGTCGGTATTGTAGGCGAGATACTTGTAAAGTTCCTTCCTTCCGCAAACAACCATCTTGTTGATTTGCTTGAGTCTGAGGGCGCTGAAGCTGTCATGCCTGATTTGCTTGACTTCTTCATGTACTGCTTCTACAACAACAATTATAAATATGAATTTTTAGGTAAGCCAAAGAAAACAGCCCGCAACTCAAATCTTGGAATTTGGGGGCTTGAAATGCTGAGAAAGCCTATGGTTAAGGCGCTTAAAAAGAGTAAACGGTTTGAACCGCCTGTACATATCTCCCACCTTGCGGAATATGCAAGACCGATTGTTTCCATCGGCAATCAGACAGGCGAGGGCTGGTTTTTAACAGGCGAGATGGTTGAGCTTATCAAGAGCGGTGCCAGCAATATTGTATGCGCACAGCCATTTGCCTGCCTGCCAAACCATATTGTCGGAAAGGGAGTTATCAAGGAGCTTCGAAAGGCTTACCCTGATGCAAACATCGTGCCAATCGACTACGACCCTGGTGCCTCCGAAGTAAACCAGGTAAACCGAATCAAGCTAATGCTTGCAACCGCAAGAAAGAACATGAACAGCTAACAAGGAGTGCGCAAGCCATACGAAAATGACTGCCGGGAGCTTGCTCACAGGCAGTCACTTTTTGTATGGCTTGCATAATCCGACAGGATTCACCGAGTCACCAGGCGAGGTGGCACTCCGAGTGGTGCTCCAAGCCGTCAGGCGAGGTGGCACTCCGAGGGACACTATAAATTTATCTGTTAATTTTCTGCATTCTTTTTATAATTGATTGCCAATACATACGGTCTTTTAAAACCCGAATTACCGTAATTGTGGAATTTTCTACAACAAAGAAAATTAGATATGTACTATAAGGCTTAAAATAAATAGTTAATCCTTCAATCACGTATCCTGTTGCTTCATAGCCTTTTGGAAAGGAATCCAGTTCCTTTATCGCCTTTTTTATCTTCTTTGAAAAATTCTCGGCATACTCACGATATTTAAACGTATCGAGAATATACCTTTTTGTTGACTTAATATCCAAGAGAGCATCTTTGGAAATAACAATTTTGTATTTTCTTGATTTGTCCAAAGAATGTTTTTCTTCTTTTAGCATTAAATTTTGTCAATTTCCTCCCATGCTTCATCAATCGTATAGACATCACCTTTTTTCATGCTGTCTATGCCTTTGGAAAGTTCATTGTATAATGCGCCTATTGCTGCATTTTCAGAATATTCCGTTGTTAAAATTTCGTTGTTGCTTATTGTTTGTGCTACAGATGCCATAGCATCACTTCCTTTTCCATTTATGGTTTTATTATACGATATCTAGTATTCGCTTATCAACATATTTTTATTGACTTTTCATATTCAAACATCTTTATTTTATAAATACCCCCCCTAATTACTCATTGCGTGTAAACGTAAAAAGAGCCACAGCTCTTTTTACGTTTCAACCTTTATATTTGCTTCCTCCATGGCTTCCTTGCGGAAGTCCTCTATCTTGTCAGGCGTTATTACGGGAAGCTCATCTAAGGAGGTCACCCCAAAGCTTCTCATAAAATCCTCCGTCGTTCCAAACAGGATTGGTCGTCCCACTGCATCAAACCGTCCCACCTCACCGATAAGCTTGTATTCCACAAGCTTATTGATTGCATGCACGCAGGACACGCCTCTTATGGCTTCTATCTCCTGTCTTGTTATCGGCTGCTTGTATGCAACAATGGATAACGTCTCCATCAATGCATCGGTAAGCACATGCTTTTTCGGCATGTTCACAAGCTTTATGAGATAATCGTAATACTCCTGCTTTGTGCAAAGCTGGTATGCGTCCTCAAGCTTGATAAGCTTAATGCCCCGCTTTTCCTCCTCATACTCCGTAGCCATATGCTCAATCACAGCACTTACTTCATTTTCCTCAGCCTCAAGCACCTTGGCAAGCTCCTTTACGGAAACTGCGTCCCCCACAGAAAAAAGAATTGCCTCAATTGCAGCCGCCATATTTTTATTTTCCGTATTTTCCATATATCCTCCAAAAGTAAATAAAGTCCTTAATCAATTTCAAGGGAATCTATAATTACATCTCCAAACATTTGATCCTGACGTATGGCAATATGCCCCATTTTTGTAAGCTCAAGTATTGCAAGAAATGTAACGATAATGTTTATCTTAGACGCCTGTATTTCAAGCAACGTCTTAAAATTAATGCCCTTCAGTCCCCGAATGTCGCTTCTTATTTCTTCCATTTTATCCTCTATGCGGATTTCCTCTTTTTCGATTGTTCCAAACTTGCTTCTTATAGGGTCAACTCTGTCAATGGTTCGTTTCATTACCTGCGAAAATATATCGTTAAGCTGTGCAAGGGTCACGTCTCCCACAACCTCGGAAGGGTCAACCTCCTCCTTGTAGGACAGTACCTCATCAGGAATTGTCGCCTGCTTATAATATGCCTTTTCTGCGTCAAGCTCCATATCCTTAAGCTCATAGGAAGCGTATTTGTACATCTTGTATTCAAGCAGCCTTCTTACGAGCTCCGCTCTCGGGTCCTCCTCGTCCTCCTCGTCCTCCTCATGCTTCGGGAGCAGCATTTTTGCCTTTATGCTGATAAGCGTTGCCGCCATAACAAGGAACTCGCTCATAACGTCAAGGTCGGATTCCTCCATTTTGCCTACATAGTCAAGATACTGCTCCGTAATTTCAACAATCGGTATATCAAATATATTAAATTTATTTTTCTCAATTAAATGCAGGAGAAGATCCAAGGGACCTTCAAATACATTTAACTTAACTGCTATGCTCATAACTATCTCCACGTTTTGCCTGACACATACGCCAGTCAATCAAAGGTACTGCTTTTCTGCTTTCGCAGTGCACCTCGCCTGACGGCTCGGTCACGGGCAGTCGCCCTATGTTCATTCACAAAATAACATTGTTTGAAAATAAATTCTCAAACAATGTTATTTTTTTCATTCACGCACTGCTCTTTGCTGTCGTGTATATTATATCTTAATTTAAATGATAATGCAAACCATTCCTCCGTTGGAATCATTTACAATCTTCTCCATAGTGTCCTGAAGCTTCTGCTGGCTTTCCTGATTTATTTTGTTGATTTTGGATTTTAAGCCGTCCTCAACAAGCTGACGTACCGACTTGCCGAATATATTGACGCCCCATATATTTTCCTCAGATTTTTCGTCGCTGTTGATAAAGCTGATTAAATCCTTCGCCTGCTCCTCAGAACCTACGATAGGTGCAATTTCTGTTGTAATATTTGCCTTTATGAGATGAATGGACGGCGCTTCTGCTTTTATTTTCACTCCGTATTTGTTTCCTGAGCGTATCAGCTCCGGCGCATCAAGCCTTATGTCTGCCTCGTCAGGACTTACCGTGCCGTAGCCCGTGCTGCAGGACTGGAGATATGCCTCACTCACCTTTTCACACTGTTTTTTTGTCTTTGCAAGCTGGGTAATCTCACGTATGAAATCGTACTCGCTTCTTATTTCGCATCCAAGCGTTGCAGAAAGCATATCATAGTAATATTTATCAAACAAAACAACATTTATATTGATTGTTCCGTCTGCCATATTGATATTGCTAAGGTCAATCTTTTCAATATACTCATCCCCGTCACAGGTAATATGATAGATATCCCGCATATGATAAATGTTTTTGAAATCTGCCTTTGCCTGCTTTATCATATAATCCTTGATTGGATTGTCGCAGTCCACAGCCTCAACCCACTTCGGTATGTTAAAGTTGATTGCCGTCACAGGAAAATCCATAAGGAGGCTTTCAAATATTTTATTGATATCCTTACTTTTAAGCTGGTCGCAGTTTACGGGAAGCACCTCTACACCGTACTCTCCACAAAGGGACTGTGCAAGCTCCTTCGTTTCAGGCGCCTGCGGTCTTACTGAATTTAACAGCATAATAAAAGGCTTACCAATCTCCTTAAGCTCCGTTACCGTCCTTTTTTCTGCTTCTATGTACGAATCTCTCGGTATATCCGTTATGGAACCGTCGCAGCTTACCACAATGCCTACCGTTGAATGGTCAAATATTACCTTTTTTGTACCAAGCTCCGCAGCCTTTGTAAACGGAATGTCATAATCATACCATGGCGTTTTTACGAGACGCTCATGTCCATCCTCCTCATGTCCCTCAGCTCCATTTACCATATATCCCACACAGTCAATCAGCCTGCACTTTAGCTTGATGCCGTCCCCCACCGTTATATTTACCGCTTCCTTTGGAATAAATTTCGGTTCTGTCGTCATAACCGTTTTTCCTGTTGCCGACTGTGGAAGCTCATCCTTTGCCCTCATACGGTTATTTTCATCGTCAATGGCAGGAATCACCATAAGCTCCATAAACCTTTTTATAAATGTTGATTTTCCCGTTCTTACGGGACCAACCACGCCCATGTATATTTCGCCGTCGGTTCTTGCTTCTATGTCCTTATAAATATCCATAAAAATACCTCCAATTCCTATTACACTATTAAAATATATGTAATAAAAATCAGAGGTATTACTTTTAATTGTTAAAGGTCAAAATTTTGTTTCTGCTTTCTCGTGTACGTGTTACAGCGTATATACTGTAACACCCGCTTACAATAATCTGCATTACAGTGTATGCCGTCAGGGGAGCCCTCCTCAGGAAGATAGCCCTCCTCGTCACGGACCGCTGCGCCCACATCAAGGAAAATCACGTCATTTCTCTCCTTGCACATATCAAGGATAAGCGCATTAAACTCCTCAACCCTGCTCTTTGTAAAAACGCCACCCTCAGCCTCCTTGGAACGGCATACGGGAATGACACCCTCAACATAAATTGTAGCGCTTGGATTTGCCAGCTTAATATAGTCGATAAGCGCACTAAAATCCTCTGTAAATGCATCAAGATTGTACCAGCCAAGCTCATTAATTCCAAACATACAATAATAATTGTCGTAGCTTGTCATTGATATCGCCTGATAGCAGGTATACTGTCCGCCATACCCCGGTATTGTGATGCAGGAATCACTGTCAAGGGAGCTTACATTTAAGCCCTTGTAGCAAAAGCCATTAATATTGCTAAGTCCGCTGTAAAGAACAAGCCCCTCTGTACGTGAATCGCCAATCAAAACCGTCTTGTCAAAATATGACAGCGGCATCACTTGATTAACCTTCTCATATGCGGAGGCACACCAGTCATTTCCCTTAATTTCCTCCACAGGCGGCAGCGAGGTTTCAGGGATTACAAATTCCTGATTGTCACTTTCACTTTGATAAAATGTCACATCCGTAGAGGACGCATCCTGAGGAATGTCCTCCCCCGTCTCAGATCCGGTCTCAGCATCAGAAGGCGTCTGTGTGCCATGAGAAATATTATTCATGCTTTCCGTAGTTAAGTCAGCATTGCCTCCGATGTGTATATTGCTGCTAAATTCACTGTCACTTGGACGGTCATTAAAAACAATGATACAGATTGCCAAAACAGCGATAAGGGCAGCCGACGATACAAGCGACACCATAGCATTAAATTTTCTCTTTTTATTCCTTAATCTATTAAATTCGTCCTTTGTAATCCTGCTGCTCATCTATATTCCCTTCATAACATATTTCATTTTAATTCCATTCAAGCTCATGGGACTCACTTGTCCTCGTTCTTGTAAGAAGCTGTTTCATAGCTTCTGTTGTATCTAAATCCTCAAAAAGCACTCTATTTACCATTTCAATCAAAGGCATTTCAATACCATATTTTTTACTTAACTGAAAGGCTGCCTTTGCAGAATAAACGCCCTCAACAACCATCTGCACTTCCTCCATAGCTTCCTTGTAGGACTTTCCCTGTCCCATGAGAACGCCTGCCCTTCTGTTTCTGCTATGTGTTGAAGCACAGGTTACAATCAAATCGCCGATACCCGAAAGTCCTGCAAAGGTTTCCGAACGTCCGCCCATGGCAACGCCAAGTCTTGTAATCTCTGAAATTCCTCTTGTAATGATTGCTGCCTTGGCATTGTCTCCGCAGCCAAGTCCATCTGCAACGCCTGCCGCAAGGGCAATGACATTTTTCAGTGCCCCGCCAAGCTCTATTCCGATAACGTCAGGGCTTGTGTACACCCTGAACACATCACACATAAATATATCTTGAATAAGCAGTGCCGTATCCTTGTCAGTTGCCCCTGCCACAATGGTTGTAGGAAGAAGCTTTCCAACCTCCTCCGCATGGCTTGGTCCGGAAAGAACGCCCATTTTTGCGTTTGGTATCTCACTTAAAATAACATCCGTAAGTACCATAAGTGTGTCCTCCTCAATTCCCTTTGATACATTTACGATAACAGGCTGATCAACATATGGCGCTATCGTTTTTGCAGTATTTCTCACAAAAGGAGATGGAACAGCCATAACAATAATCCTTGCATCCTTTACAGACTCCTTGGCACTTGTAGTAAACGTAACGCTCTCATCTATTTTTATGCCGGGAAGCTTTGTCACATGCTCCCTGTGTTCCTTTAACATTTTTATTTCCTGTTCATCAATGGACCATACGCTTACCTTATGTCCGTTATGTGCAAGTAAAACCGTAAGCGCAATTCCCCAGCTTCCTGCTCCCAAAACACTAATATTCATCCCATTTACCTCTAACTTTCTTTTTTATAGTTTTGTCCTATGCCTCTTTTTTGCTTCCAAGCTTATTTTCCTCATGATGAATAAGCCTCTTTATGTTAGCCTTATGCCTATATATTGCCATAATTGCCATAACAATAACAACAATTACGCTTTCAACCATGCATTCCTTTGACGCTGCCACATTCAAATCAAAGGAATATTTGCCCGACACGGCAAATATCGTATACATTGTGGCAAAGGTTGTTACCATGAGAATGGAGCCAAGGGAAACATACCTTGTAATTGCCACTGCAATGGTAAATACAACAAGACAGGTAAGTATGATGACAGGATCCAAAAATCCAAGCACCACCCCTGCCGTGGCGGCAATTCCTTTTCCACCCTTAAATTTAAGATAAAACGGAAAATTATGTCCAAGTACAACGCCAAAGCCTGCATAGGCAATAAACATGTACGCCTCATTTGGATAGATGCCTTTCATAATAAGCCTTACAACAACCACGGCAATAACCGCCTTTAAAACATCACCGAGAAAAACTACAAGTCCTGCTTTCTTCCCCAATACGCGAAGGGCATTCGTGGTTCCCGCATTACCGCTTCCATGCTCACGGATATCAATTCCGTTAAGCCTTCCATATATATATGACGTCTGCAAAAGACCGCATAAGTAGCCTCCTGTAAGACAAAGTATTCTTGCAAGTATCATCATTTTTCTTTCCTCTCACGTATGATAAATTTAAGCGGCGTCCCACGAAAGCCAAATGCCTCCCTGATTTTATTTTCAATATACCTTGTATATGAAAAATGCATAAGCTCCTTATCGTTTACAAATATGACAAATGTAGGAGGCTTAACAGAAACCTGTGTAACGTAATAAATTCTAAGCCGCTTTCCCTTATCTGACGGTGGCTGGTTCAGTGCAACCGCCTCGGTAACAATCTCGTTTACCACACCTGTTGAAATCCGCAAGGAATGATTTTCAATAACCATATCTATCATTTCAAACAGCTTATTCAGTCTCTGACCCGTCTTTGCCGATACAAACAAAAGCTCCGCATAAGGCATATAGGAAAGCTTCTGCCTGATTTCCTCAGTAAACCTGTATATTGTCTTATCATCCTTTTCTATGGCATCCCACTTGTTGACTACAATTATCATGCCCTTGCCGCGCTCATGGGCAATCCCTGCAATCTTTGTGTCCTGCTCGGTAATACCCTCCTCTGCGTCTATGACAAGAACGGCAACATTACACCGTTCAACCGCCGATACGGTCCGTATAATGCTGTACCGCTCAATTTCTTCCTTTATTTTATTTTTTCTTCTAAGTCCTGCCGTATCAATAAATACATATTCCGTCCCATTTCTTTGAATGGCGGTATCGATTGCATCCCTTGTTGTTCCCGCTATGTCGGACACAATGACACGTTCCTCGCCGATAAGCTTATTTATAATGGAGGATTTTCCCACATTCGGTTTACCGATAATCGCAATTCTTGGTCTTTCATCCTCGGTCTCGGCCTCGCCGTTTCCCTCAAAATGCTTTACAACCTCATCCAGCATATCCCCGATGCCAAGCTGTGAGGCAGCAGATACAGGCATAGGGTCGCCAAGTCCAAGATTATAAAATTCATACACGTCAGGCATGAATTTTTCAAAGCTGTCCACCTTATTGACAACAAGAACAACAGGCTTGCCTGACCTTCTTAACATATCTGCAACCTTTCCGTCCGCATCAACAAGTCCCTGCCTCACATCTGTTATAAACATAATGACGTCAGCGGTGGATATGGCTATCTCTGCCTGTTCCCGCATGCTCTTTAATATAATGTCCCTGCTCTCAGGCTCAATTCCACCCGTATCGACTATCGTAAAATTATATTTCAGCCATGATACATCTGCGTAAATCCTATCCCTTGTCACGCCCGGTGTATCTTGAACAATTGATATTCTATCCCCTGCCAATGCGTTAAATAATGTTGACTTACCTACATTTGGTCTTCCCACAATGGCAACTACCGGTTTACTCATTTCCTTAATCCTTCCATACTGCACATCTCGCTTTTTGTGCAGTGCAATTTCATAAATCTAAATGTCACTGCGTTTGATTGTACAATAATCCCTTCCAATTGTAAAGATTTTTAAATATGAAGTGCTATCCTTATTTCAGCATAATAACTGCCGCCAAATTTCCTCTCATTCCCTTTGACGCCCTATGGGAAAACAGAGCATTGCCGTTACAGCAGGTACATAAGTCAGGCATGGCAATGTGCTCCTCACAAACCCCTGCCAAAAGAAGCGTATATTTACACGCCTGATGGAGATTTAGCTGATATTTACCATTCTCCTTTTCATAAAACAAATCATCATAGGAAGCTTCATCAAAGGCATCCCTTATTTTTTCAATCACGTCCCCATCTACCTCGTAACATTCCTGACAGATGGAAGGTCCTATGGCACAGATGATATCCTTTGGATTGCTTCCATAAGCATCACCCATAGCCCTTATCACCTTCATTCCAATTTTTTTCACAGTTCCCTTCCAGCCTGAATGTGCAAGCGCCACAGCCTTATTTACAGGGTCGTAAAAAAACAAAGGCACACAGTCAGCATAAAATGTCATAAGCGGGATTTCTCTCTCATTTGTCATAAGCGCATCTATATTCTCTATGTCGCTTTCCCTTGAAAATCCCTTTCCCTTATCCTCTTTTTTTACGATATGAATATTTGTATTGTGCTGCTGGTCAGAAAACACAAGACTGTTTTCATCATATCCAACCGCAGCGGCAAACCGCCTGTGATTTAAAATAACAGCCTCCTTCTCATCGCCTCTTGAAAAGCTTAAATTCATGGAGGCAAGATGCTGTTTGCTCACGCCGCCAAGCCTTGTTGAAAATCCATGCACCAAGTCCTCATAGTTGGAAAAAATATGATAATGGATAACCGGGACAAGCGCGTCCCTGCCAAAGCCCTTAACAAGCTGATAATCTATATATGTGCTTCTTTTGCCATATGAAAAGGGAGGTATAAACGTAAGCTTATCCTCCTGTCTTTTCAAAATCTCTCCATCCATAAGTTTTAAATCAAATTTTACTCTTTCCATTTTATTTTATCCTTTTCCTTTTTTTGAACGTCGCCGCATTCTAAGCCTGCTCCGCAAAATGGCGACGCTGCATGCCAAGCTTTATAAAGCTTGACACAATCTCTATATCCGAAACTCAAATGCATTTTCCACATGCCGGATGATATCATCACCATATATGCCGATTACGTCAAATCTGCACGGCATATTTTTATCGTAACCAAACTTACTGTAATGATACAGCGCTGTACGGCATATTTTTTTCTGTTTCCTTTCATCAACGGCTTCAAAGGGATCACCACAACGCTCCCCGCTTCTGTATTTACATTCACAGTATACCAATGTCTGCTCACACATGGCAATTATGTCTATCTCCCCATAACGGTTTCTATAATTTCTTGATAAAATTTTATAGCCCCTGCTTTTCAGATAATCTACTGCAATATCCTCATAATGATTTCCGATTTTACGCTTATTTATCATACTCACCCCTAACCTGATACTTTGGACCTTATCTTATCCATCTTGTCAACATAGACAAGAATTTCCGCAACAACACCGTAAAGCTCAGGCGGTATACAATCGCCGATATCAAGCTTCAAAAGGGTGTCGGCAAGGTTTGTGTCCTTGTAAAGCGGTACATCGCTTTCCTTTGCCTTGTCAATAATTTTATCCGCAAGCGTTCCCTGACCTGCCGCAACAACCTGCGGTGCCTGATTGGAAGGGTCATATAAAAGTGCGACAGCCTTTTTCTTTGGCTGTGCCTTATTTTGTTTTTGTCCATACTCCGGCATAACATCACCTACATTCTTACATCAAAGGAATATCTCTTAACACTTTGCTCAAGCTCACTTCCAAGCATTTCATCCACAACCATGTTAGGCTTTGTATTTAAGGAAGGCTCTCTGGCTATTACCTCATTTGTCAGACTGAGTCCATTTTCATTTATCGCACGCTCAAGCATTGTCATATGCTCGTCAATAATGCGGGCACTTATTTCATCATCCACATAAAATCTTGTATGTACTGTGCTTCCATGAAGGCTTACATGAACATCGGTCGCTCCGAGATGCTCCATATCAAGATGAAGCAGGGCGCTTACCTCCTCCTTTGCATCCTTCATTGCCTTTTTGTTCATATATACAAACAAATCCGAGTTCATCTCGCTGCTCTGGGTTTTTACGGGAATTTGTGCATAAACGTACATGTTATTTAGGTTCTGCATAAAATCGATTCTTTCCTGAACGCTTTTTGCAGACTGGCTCAGGTTATTACTATTCCCCGCCCCGCTTTGGGCTATGTCCATAAGCCTATTTGTCTTATCATATATTTTACCATACAACTCATCTATCTCCTTCGGATTTTCCATCTCCTCAGGATTTAGGGAAAGCTTCCTTTTTGTTCCCTCGTTCACAAGCGCATGAAATTCCTTTGATGCAAAGAAATCCTTTATCGCCTCGTCAGGTATCTTCTCAACATTATTCGATATAATGGCATCTAAATTATTCATAAGCTTTACAGGCGAATCAGACTCCTTTGCAACCTTGACAAGTGCCTCCTTATCAAAGCCCATTTTATTCAGCTTATCAAAAATATTATTGATGTCCTCACGGTTCATTCCCGTATGCTCGGCAAGCCTTGCAAGCTCAGTTCCAAGTGTATCTGCGTTTACGCTGCCTAATGCGTCGCTTTCATTTTGTATGGAATTTAACATGCCTTCTTCAGGCACAAAATTACCTGCCTCATAGATTTCCTCAGAAACGAGCGCAGCCTCAGGATTTACCTGAATACTTTGCAACGTCTCAGGAGAAAAATCCTGACTGTCCGATATAATACCAAGTATCGCTTGGTTAAGCTCCAGCAAATCTGATACATTTCCCGACTGTCCAAGTTCGGCAAAGGCTGTCGTGGAAAAATCTGCGATATCAGCCGCAAGACGTCCAAGGTCTGCCGAGAGCTGGTGGCTATTGTTCATATAATCCTGATATTGGCTTATATTTGTCTCATTTACCTCAAGTCCAAGCTTATTTAAGGAGGTAAGCGTATCTATGGAAGCATCCGGGAATTTATAGGATTGCTGTATCATCTGCTGCATATGTCCCTTATCCACAGGCATTCCCTTGTTCATAAGCGCCTCTGCAATCTGATAATTTTTTTCCGTCGGCATAAGCCCGTTTGCGTCAAGCACCTTAAAAATAGCATTATCCTTCATTGCCTCCACAGATTCAGTCTGTGGCTTTATGAGCACGCTGGAACCGTTATTTTCCTGAATTTGAAATAAAATGTTGTCCCCGATATTAAGGCTTACGGAATCAAGCATACGGGCAGTTAAAACGCTCTTTCCCTCCATGGAAATGCTTACCATATTATTTGTTATATCAAGTATCTGCCCGCGAAACATCTGTCCGACATCAACCTTTGCAATTACGCTGTTAGCAGAAACAGGAGCTTGCCCCACTTGGTTTGTATTTTGAGATTGCTCCGTGGAAACCTTCACGCCCTGCTCACCTGAATATACATTATTGAATTGTTTTCCTCCTAGGTAGGTTCCCCTGTCAGAAATGTTCATGTTTATTCTCCTACAAAATTCCCTATAAATGTTCTCCTGTGTATATCACATGGTCCCTTTTCCTTTAATGCTGCTATGTGTGCGGCAGAACCATATCCCGCATTGCTTTCAAAATCATATCCGGGATAAAGCTTATCATACTCTGCCATCATGCGGTCCCTTGTTACCTTTGCAACAATACTGGCCGCAGCTATGGAGGCAGATAAAGTGTCCCCTTTAATTATCGGCACCTGTGATATGTTTACATTAGGTATTTTCACAGCATCATTTAATAATATGTCAGGCGTTACCTTTAAATTAGATATGGACATTCTCATCGCCTCATAGGTAGCATTTAAAATGTTAATCTCATCTATCCTTTTCTCACTAGCTATGCCGATGCCATATGCAACGGCATTCTTTATAATTATATCATATAATTCCTCTCGTTTCTTCTTAGAAAGCTGTTTTGAATCATTCAGATAACGGATTTTTTCATTACAGGGAAGAATAACGGCGCATGTGACAACAGGACCTGCAAGGGGACCCCTGCCAACCTCGTCAATCCCGCATATGCATTTATGACCCTGCTCCATGTATTTTTTTTCAAAGGCATACATTTTTTCCGTTCTCGCCGTTTCCTTGTCATATGCCTCTATCTTCTTTTTTGCAGAACCAACAACCGAGATAACACCGCTGCGCTCATCCTTTGAAAATTCACTTACAAACTGCTCCAAGGAAGCTCTGTCGTCAGCCTCTATCCCTTTCAATATGCTCTTAATTTCTCCTATGTTCATATGCAAATTTCTCCTCGTTTTTAACAATATATGTAGGCAATTGCGAAACTAACATTTTATTAATATACGTTGTCGAAAATATACAACTTCAATTCAGGGCACGCTTACGCTTAACGCCCTGCTTATGAACTTGTATATTTTCTCCAACTTACGTTATTATAAAGCAGAGTTTCGCAATTACCTAAACAATATATGAAACAAAAAGCTGTCGCACTAAAGTTGTTTTGCGTATTTATAATAGAAAACCGTTACGTATCAACCGGAGCGAAAGCGATTTTTGATATAAATATACAAAATAACCTTAGTACGACAGCCCCTTTTTTATTTATTTTACAAATCCGAAATCATTAAACGGATATATCCTGAGCACAACCTTTCCGACAATATCCTCTCTTTGCACATTGCCTACGTCCGCCCATCTGCTGTCTGAGCTGTTGTTCCGATTGTCTCCCAGCACAAAATATTCATCCTTGCCAAGAAGCACCGGCTGGCTCGCCCTGCCAAGATTATTGGCGCTTATTTTTTCCTTGCCGTAATCCTCACGAAGAAGCACGTCATTGATATATATATTTCCATCCTTGTCTATACGCACCGATTCGCCCGGAAGTCCTATAATTCTCTTTACATATGTGGTTTCCTCATTGTAATGAAAAATAATGACGTCAAAGCGCTTCGGATCGCCAAATGTATAGGACAGCTTATCAACCCATAAATTATCCTGATTATTCAGGGTAGGCATCATGGATTCCCCTTCAACCCTAGAACGGCAGCCCACAAAATTAATGATGATAAAGCAAAGCAGCACAACAATACCTATGTAAATAATCAGGCTTAAAAGCTCCTTGACAATATTTACCTCCTCAGGCTTCCTGTCCTTCTTTTTCTTGCGCTTTTTATTCTTCTTATTCTTTTTTTTCTTTTCCTTTACGGGTTTTGAAGCATCGTCCTCACTGTCACCAGCTTCTGTGTCCTCACGTTTTTCGGTGCTATCTTCCTCTGCATTTTCACGCCTTGCAGCTTCTGCTTCCTTTTTACTTTCCACAGCTTCGTTATGCTTTTCTTCCGTATTCTTATCTGCTTCTATTTTTTCCGCCTCGTTTTTTGAAGCTTCTGCTTTTTCTGTCTCGTCCTTTGAAACCTTCTCTATATTTTCTTCTGTCTGATTTTTTTTCTTTTTAAAACCCATGATAGAACACTCCCAATGCTTATTCCGGAGCTTCAAGACTTATTCTGCCAAGCTTTCCGCTTCTGAAATCGTCAAACAGTAATGCAGACGCTTTTTCAATATCCGGTTCATTTCCTTTTTTTACGCATTTCCTATTACATGCTATTTCAGAAAGTATCTCATAATCCTTTCCGTCAATATTTATATTATACCTCTCTTTAAGCTCATTACAATAGCTTTTTTTCAAAAATCCAATAAGTTCCAAGGCAAGATTACTCATGGAAATAATATTGTCATTGATAGAGCCTATAAAAGCAAGTGCACTGCCAATGCCCTCATTTTCAAACTTCGGCCATAATATGCCTGGTGTATCAAGAAGCTCAACATTTTTACTTATTCTAATCCACTGCTTTCCCTTTGTTACCCCCGGCTTATTTCCAACCTTGGTGCATGCCTTTTTTGCATAGGAATTTATGAAGGTTGATTTTCCAACATTTGGTATTCCCACAATCATTGCACGGGTCGGACGGTTTATGATGCCCCTTTTTTTGTCCCGCTCGATTTTCTCCCTGCATACCTCCATGATTGCGTCCGTAACCTTCTTCATTCCCGTATTTTTCCGGGAATCAAGACAGACAACACCATAGCCCTTCTCCTTAAAATACCGCTCCCACCTTGCTGTCACAACCGGGTCAGCAAGATCCTCCTTATTTAGAAGAATCAATCTGTATTTATTTGCCGCAAGGGTATCTATATCAGGATTTTTGCTGCTAAGAGGCGCCCTTGCATCCAAGAGCTCCACAACAACATCAATCAGCTTAATATCCTCCTGCATCATCCTTTTCGCCTTCGTCATATGACCGGGATACCATTGAACATTCATTTTACTTTTCCTCTGCTTTCCTTTGGTCCCCATATATAAGAAACCTTACCGAGTATTTCCGCGCTGCTTACATTGCCTATATTTGTATACCTTGAATCTTCACTATTGTTTACATTGTCGCCTAAAAGGAAATATTCATTTGCCCCAAGCTTTATTTCATTTTTTGCAATTCCCGCCGTAAGTATTTTTTCCTCAATCACGCTCATGCCAAGAGGCTGGTTATTAATATAAACCATCCCCTCCTTTATGGAAATTGATTCCCCCGGCAAGCCTATCACTCTTTTTATATCATAATAATCATCGCCTTCGACAAGTGAAAATGCAATGATATCATACCGCTCAACATCATGAAATTTATAGTATAGCTTATTGACAAAAACAACCTGTCCGTCCGTCAGCGTTCCATTCATGGACGGACCGATAACTGTTACGGTCTGCACACAAAAGGTTACAAGCGAATATCCTGCGATTACCGCCACAAATATAAGTAAAAACCAGTTAAAGGCTCCTGTAAAAATATGCTTAAAGCCCATCTTTTTTTTACTTTTTTTTGCCGGTTTTTTCCCTTTTACCTTAATCTCAAGCATTTTTGCTCTCATACTGTCACCCTTTTATAAAAAATGACCGGAGCATTTATCCCCAGTCATCTTCATTATTGTATTATTTTACAAGCTCTTTTACCTTAGCCTTCTTACCAACTCTGTCACGTAAGTAGTTAAGCTTTGCACGTCTTACCTTACCTCTCCTTATAACCTCTATCTTCTCGATTGTAGGTGAATGGAGCGGCCATGTCTTTTCAACACCGACACCATTTGAGTTTTTCCTTACAGTGAAGGTTTCACGACAGCTTCCACCCTGTCTCTTGAGAACAGTTCCCTCAAATGCCTGTATTCTTTCTCTTTCTCCCTCTTTAATTTTAGCATATACCTTTATGGTATCGCCTACATTAAAATCGATAACTTCCTTCATCTGCTTTGACTCGATGTCCTTGATTATCTCGTATCCGTTCATTTGTGTGACCTCCTAATATAATTTAGACGTTCTTATATCTAATATGATACAGAGGACCATCCATTTTTCACAACTTTACAAGTATAACATATTGCGGTTTATAAATCAAGAAAAAAACAAAAAGATTTGTAAAGATTTGTAAACATATGTAAAAAATATATGTATCTTCAAAAGCATATAGTAAATCATAACAATCGTTATTTGTATAAAATATGCTTTTATATTATACCTTTTTATAAAAAAATGTCTTTACAGGATCAAAGCCAAGCTCCTTCGCCTTTAGTATCTGCTCCGTGCTTCCGATAAATAAAATACCGTTTGGGGAAAGTGCATCGTGAAACTTACGGTATACCTCATTCTTTGCCTTATCCGTAAAATAAATAACCACATTCCTACACACAATCAGGCTTATGTCCTCAAAATAATCGTCCTCAAGCAGATTATGCTTTTTGAAGGATACGCATTTCTTTATGTCATCGCATATCTCATAATGCATATCGTCACATCTGTTAAAGAATTTCTTTTTAAACTCCTCCGGCAAATCCGTCATGCTTTTTTTCGGATAGATGCCTGCCTTTGCAAATGCAAGAACGTCCTCATCTATATCTGTGGCAATAATTTTTATATTGTTTAACGGAACATGCTTTGCCATAATCATTGCAAGTGTATACGGCTCATCTCCCGTAGAGCACGCCGCAGACCAAATGGTAATTTTATTCCCATAATTTTTTTTGAGATACGGGAAAATTTCCTTGTCAAAATTCTCCCACTGTATCGGATTACGGTAAAACTGTGATACATTTATCGTCAGATAACTAACAAAGGTACGAAGCAACCCCTTGTCCTGCTTCATACCTTTGAAAAAGCTCTCAAAGCCTTCAAATCCCTTTCTCTGCATCAGGGACTCTATTCTCCGTTTCATCTGGCGTTCCTTGTACATGTCCAAATTAATGTCCGTAAGCTTATAAACATCAACCTTGAATTCCTCGTACCCATATGCCATTATAATTACTCCTCTGAAGCTTCCGCTTCCTCTGATACAGCTTCCTCCTCTGAAGCTTCCTCAGGCTTAAGCAACGCCTTTATGCTAAGGCTAATCTTCTTGTCCTCCTGCTTAAAGTCAACGACCTTTGCCGTAATCTCCTGTCCAACCTTAAATACGTCCTCCGGCTTTTCCACATGCTCATTTGAAATCTGTGATACATGCAAAAGTGCATCAACGCCTGGCTCAAGCTCAATAAATGCGCCAAATGCAGTCATTCTAGCAACCTTGCCTGTAACCTCTGTACCAACAGCATATTTTTCAGCAGCCTTTGTCCAAGGATTTTCCTCCTCGAACTTAAGACTTAAAGCAATTTTCTCGCCGTTTATATCCTTGATGAAGGTTTTTACCTTCTCGCCAACCTTAAGTACGCTCTTAGGGTCGTCAATCCTTCCCCATGACATCTCTGAAATGTGAAGCAGTCCGTCAGCTCCGCCTAAATCGATAAATGCACCAAACGGAGTAACATTCTTAACACTACCCTCAACCACGTCTCCAATGTGAATGGATGCAAAGAGCTTTTCAGCAGCCGCAGCCTTTGCCGCTACAATCAGCTTCTTTCTGTTACCGATAATTCTTCTCTTTTTCGGATTGAATTCTGTGATTACAAATTCAATCTCCTGATTTAAAAACTTGTCAAGATTCTTCTCATATACATCTGAAACAAGGCTTGCAGGTATAAATACCTTACACTCCTCAACAGATACGCTTAAGCCACCCTCCAGCACCTGAGTAACCTTAGCTGTAAGAACAGTCTCATTCTCAAATGCCTCCTCAAGCATTGCATACGTCTTTTCGTTTGCAACTCTCTTATAGGAAAGAAGCACCTGACCCTCGCCGTCATTCGTCTTTATAACCTTAACCTTTATCGGGTCTCCAACCTTGGCAACAGTAGTAAGGTCAATGTTAGGTGTATTGGAATACTCATTTCTAGTTATAATGCCATCTGCCTTATACTGAATATCAACAACGATTTCATCAGGCTTCACATCAATAATTTTTCCTTCCACCACACTGCCCGGCTTTATTTTGTTTTCATTTTCCTCGGATTGCTTAAGCAATTCCTCAAAGCTTAATTCTGACATACTGTCATAAACCTCCTTAATAATGTTATTTGGGGTAGATGCCCCAGCTGTAATACCTACCCTCTTAGCGGATTTTATAACAGTTAAATCCAAGTCAACAAGTGTCTGAATGTAGTAAGTATTTTTGCATTCTTTTCTGCTTATATCATACAGCTTTTGTGTGTTTGAGCTATTCGTACCACCTATGACTATCATGACGTCAACCGACGCTGCAAGCAGCCTTGCCTCCTCCTGTCTCTCCCATGTAGCATTACAGATGGTATTATAAACACAAACATTATAATCTTTTTTTCGGAAAAATTCAACTAAATCTTTATAAATAATGCTATTAAAAGTTGTCTGCGCAACTAAAACTACCTTTTCCCCCTCTGAAACATCAATTTTTTCTGCTTCCTCGAGAGATTCAATCACCTCAGGCTCATTTCTGCACCACCCCATGATGCCCTGAACCTCAGGATGGGATTTGTCGCCTACGATAATGATACGGCTTCCCCTGCTGCTTTCCTCGTCAACGATTTTATGAATTTTCTTAACGAAGGGACATGTTGCGTCAACAAGCAAAAAGCCCATGTCACCCAGCCTGTCATACACACCCCTTCCTACACCGTGGGATCTTATGACAGCCCTTGCATTGCTTAAATGCTGCCCGTCAGAGAGCATTTCCTCCGATAAAACAGTCACGCCCTTTGACTCCAAATCCTTCACAACCTCCTCGTTGTGAATAATCGGACCATAGGTATACACTGCACTTTCATTTTCAATTTCAGAATAAACTGTATCAACAGCACGCTTTACGCCAAAACAAAAGCCTGCCGTTTTTGCAAGTATAATTTCCATGCTAATTCTTACCTTTTACACAACAGCGCTGCATATTTTTTCCACGACCTCATCAATTGTCATATCTGAGCTGTCAATATAGACTGCGTCCTCCGCCTGCTTAAGCGGTGCAATGTCCCTGTGCATATCCTGAAAATCCCTTTTTTCTATATCAGCCTCTATCTGTGCCATATCAGCACCTTCTCCCTTTTCCACAAGCTCCTTGTATCTTCTTTCTGCCCTTGTCTTTACTGAGGCAGTAAGATAATATTTTAACTGGGCGTCAGGAAGCACAAAGGTTCCGATATCCCTGCCGTCCATGACAACATCATGCTCTGCCGCAATGCTTCTTTGCAATGAAAGCAGCCTATCCCTTACCGGCTTTTTTGCAGCAGCCCTGCTTGCCATATTACCAACTGCTTCTTTTCTGATATCCGTCGATACATTTCTGCCGTTTAAATATACCTGCTGGATAGCATCCTCATATTTAATCTGTATGTCTATGGCATCACATGCCTTTTTAACCGTTTCTTCATCCTCAACATCAATTTCATTTTCAATCATATAAAGGGCAATTGCACGATACATTGCGCCTGTGTCAACATAAATATATCCAAGTCTTTTTGCAGCCGCCTTTGCAATTGTGCTTTTTCCGGCTCCTGCCGGTCCGTCTATCGCTATGTTCATACTAGCCTCCTGTAAATTTTTATTTATATTATATCTCAAGTATTCTTGCCATGCTCCACGCAAGCTGTAAATTATATCCTCCCGTAAGCGCATCGCAGTCGACAACCTCGCCTATAAAATGTAAGCCCTTTATGGTTTTTACCTCCATAGTTTTCGGATTAAGCTCCTTCACGCTCACGCCGCCCTGGGTTATGATTGCCTCCTCAAAGCCTCTGTAACCGGTTACGGCAAGCCGAAATTTTTTGATGCAATCCACAAGCTGTTCCCGTTCCTTTCCCGTTACTGCATTTACCTTTTTATACGGGTCAATGCCCGACCGTTCTATCATAACAGGAATCAGCTTTCTTGGGAGCAGGGAATCAATGGAATTTCTAAACTGTCTGTTTATATTTTCAGAAAAATCCTTTAAAATCCTTTTATCAAGCTGCTCGTATGACAAGGCAGGCTTTAAGTCAATCAAAAGCTCCATGTCCTGTCCGTCATATTTGTGCAAATGGGAGGAGGCAGAAAGTATTACCGGTCCACTTACCCCAAAATGGGTAAACAGCATTTCTCCAAATTCCCTGTAAACAGCCTTTTTCTTTCCCTTGACGGTTGTCTCAAAGCTCACCTCAATATTCTTCAGCGACAATCCCATAAGTGCCTTACAATCTATGCCTGAAGTCTCAAGAGGTACAAGGGCAGGCTTTGGCTTAGTTACCTTTAGTCCAAGCTCCTTCGCCCATTTTATGCCGTCGCCTGTGGAGCCTGTAAGGGGATAGCTGCAACCTCCCGTTGCTATAATTACGTTGCCGCACCAAAATGTAAATTTTTTTCCCTCCGACCTTACGGCAACGCCTGCTATGCTACGTCCCATGGCTGTATCGCTGCTATTTGGTTCTCCAGTCTGTGCCTGTTCCCCGCTATTTGGTTTTTCAGCATCTGTCTGTGCCTTTTTCTCACTGTTTAAAATCAGCTCCGTCACTTCGCTGTTATACATAATATCAATGCCAAGACGCGCCAATTTTGTCACAAGCACGCTTATCACGTCCGAGGAATGGTCTGATGCAGGAAAAACCCTTCCGCCCCGCTCAGTCTTAAGCCGCAGACCGATACCTTCAAAAAAATCCATGGTGTCGGCACTGTTAAAATTATTTACGGCACTATACATAAATTTGGGATTTGTAACGATATTGTTAAAAAAATGCTCATCATCACAATTATTTGTCAGATTGCATCTTCCCTTTCCCGTAATGAAAAGCTTTTTTCCCGCTTTTTCATTCTTCTCAAAAATGACAACCTTTTTCCCTTTTTCCGCAAGCGTAATCCCTGCCATCATTCCGGCAGCGCCGCAGCCCACAATCACTGCGTCATATTGATTATTTCGTTGTACGTCTGATTTTTTATCAAAGTCCACCATAACATTCTACCTTAGACATGCTCACATTCATAACAATACTAAGCGTTGAGGGGCTGCCACAGCAAGAATATTTATATCACAATAACAAAAATACGCTTTTGCTCGTCTTTAAACGATTTTTTATATTATGATATCAATACGCTTCGTGCGACAGCCCCCAACATCTTCAAATTTATTTATTCAATTACACCGGATAGGTTTTATTTTCCGTATTCGCTACAGCCGCATCAATATTTGTCTGCTGCGCCTCCCTGTACTTGAAATAATCAATTGCTACCTGTGGGAACAATGCATAGGTAAGTACATCCTCATCCTGCTGCTTGTACTGTGCAATCTCCTTTTCCAGCTTATCAAGCTCATTTTCCAAAAGGTCCGCAGGTCTGCAGGTGATAGGCTCTTTATCTCCGATAACCTTCTTGCGGACTTCGTCGGAAATCGGAAGCACAGTCTGTCCATACTCACCACCGACAAGAGCCTTTGACTCCTTCGTACACATTTTGTATCTCTCGCCTGTAACTACATTGAGTACAGCCTGCGTACCTACTATCTGGCTGGAAGGCGTAACAAGAGGCGGCTCACCGTAATCCCTACGAACTCTAGGCACCTCCTCAAGCACCTCCTCATACTTATCCTCAGCATTCATTTCCTTAAGCTGTGATACAAGGTTGGAAAGCATACCGCCTGGTACCTGATAAAGAAGCGTTTTAATATTAACACCCAAAACCTTTGGATTAAGCAGTCCGCTTGCAAGCCACTCCTCACGCATCGGTCTGAAATAATCTGCTATCTCAGCAAGAAGATTTTGGTCAAAGCCAGGGTCAAACTCAGTGCCCTCAAATGCCTTTGCCATAACCTCAGTTGCAGGCTGGCTCGTTCCAAGTGCAAGCGGCGACATAGCCGTATCAATAATATCGCAGCCTGCTTCAACAGCCTTCATATAAGTCATGGAAGCAACACCTGACGTATAATGTGTATGAAGCTGTATCGGAAGCTTCGTGCTTTCCTTCAGTGCAGTGACAAGCTCAGTTGCCGCATTTGGAACCAAAAGTCCTGCCATATCCTTGATACAAATGGAATCAGCACCCATATCCTCAATCTTCTTTGCAATATTCTTCCAATAGTCAAGCGTATATGCCTCGCCTAATGTATAGGAAAGCGCAACCTGTGCATGTCCCTTCTCCTTATTTGCAGCCTTAACAGCAGTCTCAAGGTTTCTTATATCATTTAAGCAGTCAAATATACGAATAATGTCTATGCCGTTGGCAATGGATTTTTGAACAAAATATTCTACCACGTCATCTGCATAGTGACGGTAGCCGAGAATGTTCTGTCCTCTGAAAAGCATTTGCAGCTTTGTGTTTTTAAATCCAGCCCTTAATTTTCTAAGTCTGTCCCATGGGTCTTCCTTAAGGAAGCGAAGTGATGCATCAAAAGTAGCTCCGCCCCAGCACTCAACAGAATGGTATCCGACCTTATCCATTTTATCTATGATTGGAAGCATCTGCTCAGTCGTCATTCTTGTAGCGATAAGCGACTGATGGGCATCACGCAATATTGTTTCGGTAATCTTTACCGGTTTTTTCTCTACTGCCATTTATATATCCTCCTAATTATTTTATTACTTCTAAACTCCAAATATGGCAAGGAAGGTTCCTGCCGCTACTGCCGTACCAATAACGCCGGCAACATTCGGTCCCATAGCATTCATAAGAAGGAAGTTTGTCGGGTCATACTCTGCACCAACCTTCTGTGAAACTCTGGCTGCCATAGGAACCGCAGAAACACCTGCTGAGCCTATCAGTGGATTTACCTTGCCGCCTGTAGCCTTACACATTATCTTGCCAAATAAAACGCCCGCCGCCGTACCGAACATAAATGCGATAAGACCAAGCGCAACTATCTTCAAGGTGCTTAACTGTAAAAACGCCTCTGCACTTGTTGTTGCACCGACAGATGTTCCAAGCAGAATAACGACGATATACATAAGTGCATTTGATGCAGTTTCAGTAAGCTGCTTCACAACGCCGCACTCACGGAACAAATTACCTAACATAAGCATACCTACAAGCGGTGCCGTTGTAGGAAGAATGAGGACAACCACAAGTGTAACTACGATAGGGAACAGAATTTTCTCTAATTTCGTTACCGGACGAAGCTGACTCATCTTAATCTTTCGTTCTTTCTCTGTTGTGAGAGCCTTCATAATCGGCGGCTGTATAACAGGCACAAGCGCCATATATGAATATGCGGCAACTGCAATCGGTCCCATAAGCGTACCTCCCATGCCAAGCATTCCTGCAAGGAATATTGACGTAGGACCGTCTGCTCCACCTATAATTGAAATCGCTGCTGCTTCCCTTCCGTTAAAGCCCATAAGGAACGCAAGAAAATATGCCGCATAAATACCAAACTGTGCCGCCGCTCCAAGTATAAAGCTCTTAGGGTTGGCAATCAGGGGACCAAAATCCGTCATGGCGCCTACGCCAAGGAAAATAAGTGACGGAAGAATACTCCACTCATCCAACAAATAAAAATAATGCAAAAGTCCGCCTTCCTCTATAATTCCCGGAAACATATTTACGAGAAACATACCAAAGGAAATCGGCACTAACAAAAGCGGCTCAAAGCCTTTGACAATGGCAAGATACATGAAAATACATGCTATCAGTATCATAACGTAGTGCTTCCATGTAAGACTTGCAAATCCGGTCTGACCAGCCAGATTTTTTAAAATATCTCCAAAGCTCATTTAGCTGTTACCTCCTGTTTTTATAGGTACAAAACCCATAACTAGTTTAATGTTGCAAGCGTATCTCCTGATTCAACAGAAGCGCCCTCTGAAACATTAATGCTTGCTACTGTACCGTCCTCAGGTGCAACAACCTCATTTTCCATTTTCATAGCCTCAAGAATAAGAATAATATCACCCTTCTTAACGGCTGCTCCCACGCTTGCCTTTATGCTTAATATCTTACCAGGCATAGGTGCAGCAACCTTAACCTTCCCCTCATTTCCTGATGCGGCAGGTGCCGGTGCTGCCACAGGTGTAGGCGCTGGCGCTGCCGGTGCTGTTACAGGTGCCGCTGCAGGCGCTGCTCCTGCTCCCATCTCCTCAACTGCTACGTCATATGCTGTACCATTTACGGTAATTCTATAATTCTTCATTTTTTATATTCCTCCTAAATCATTTAATGGATATTATCTTTTATTTTAATCTACCGCTTTGCACGTCTTATGGACCTTACAACAAGCCTATCCTTACTTACTGCACCGCTGCCGCCCATATCTGCTGACGCTGCATATATGGCTGCCGTTATTACTGCAACAAGCTCTGCATCATTCATAAGATTGTCACTTACAGCCGTCACAGGTTTTGGTGCTGCCACAGGTGCTGCCGGTTTCTTCTCCTCCTGCGGAAGCTTCGGCTTTGGTGCAAACAATGCAGGCAGGAATTTAAACAATGATATTATAAATGATATGAAAATCAAAACAACAAACACTGTACCCATTCCAATAATTGTGTTTCTTCCTGCGGACGCCATAAGCTCCTTCTTGGAATATACCGCAGATACAACCATTTCTTCAGGTTGATATGGCTTTAAGCCCGCATATTCCATATCGCTCTCGATAAGAACCTTCTTCAATTCCTCCATATTGGAGCATCCATACATCATAAGCAGATAGTCAAGGGTCAGCCCATTCTGTTCAATCACTGCCTGTATTGTATCATCCGTATAATACTGTGATGCCATGTCATACTCCATAAAATATTCAGGGTTTTCCACATATTTAACCGTTATTTCAACATCTCTGTTTTCGGCTCTGTTTATGATTGTAACACTGACCGAATCTTCATTATGCACGATCTTATAGTCAGCAGATTCAGGACTAAAAAGACCTGTAGTCTGTGCGTTTGCAAGTATGCCTGAATAATCCTGAAGCTTTCCTACCTTATCCGTATCAAGAGCCTGTCTAATGCCCTTTACGGCAGACTGTTCAAATTCCGTACCGTTTTCAATGTAATATTTTGCATAATCCTCTGAAACGTCAGCATATTGGTCGAAATAAGACATTGTATCAAGGACAATCTGCGAATCATCATACTCAAAAACAGCTTCCTTATTATCCTCACAGCCTGACAGAGATAACATAACAGCAAACATGGAAATTACGATTAAGCTTTTTTTCATTTTCATTTCCTGTCACCTCATTTTTTATAATACGCCATGCTTCTTATATGGTCTTTCCTCTGCTTTTGTATAAAGCATGTCAAAAGCAGCAATCAGACGCTTTCTTGTTGCGTCAGGCTCTATAATATCATCCACATAGCCTCTCTTTGCAGCCGCCATGGCACTTGACTGAAGCTCCGTGTACTCCTTCTTACACTCCTCAACAAAAGCCTTCTTATCCTCCGCTGCATCTATCTCCTTGGCATACATAATCTTAACTGCCATCTCAGGTTCCATTGTGCCTATTTTGGCATTTGGCCATGCATAAACCATATCAGCGCCAATTCCTTTAGAATTCATAACCGTATAAGCAGTTCCAAATGCATCGCCCATAACAACCGTTACCTTTGGAACCGTTGCATTTGCATAGGCATAGGTAAGCTTTCCTGCTGCATCGGCTATCATTCTTTCATTGGCAACAGTGCCTACAAAGCCCTTTACATTCACCAATGTAAGAACAGGTATTGAAAATGCATCGCAGAACTTCACAAAATCCGCAGCAACGTAAGCGCCCGAGGTTGAAAGGTAATCGCCACCATCCTCCACACTATTTGCCACGCAGCCTACAGTCTGTCCATTCAGCTTTATAAATCCAAGCACCATATCCTTTGCAAATCCCTTGTATGCCTCGAAGAATATATTGTTGTCAGCAATATTTGAAAGCACGCCCCTTGCGTCCTTATTAAGTCCATCAAGATTCGGAATAATTCTGTTTAAATCATCACTACATTCTGTGGTATCGTCATCCTCATTGTTTGAAGGAAGCATATCGATAAGTCCCCTCACCTGTGCGAGAAGCTCTGCATCACTGTCAAACACCCCATCTACAAGAGATGTATTTCCACTGATATATTCTGCTGATGCGGTATTAAGCTTTGACTCGTTATTTCCGTCTAAAGCATTTGGGCTGTTTACAAATATTTTCGAACCCTCCGCAGTCATAAAGGTAAAATCAGTAAGTGCAGGAATCAGTGCCGCACCGCCGCCGCATGTTCCGAATACTGCGGTTATCTGAGGAATCACGCCTGATGCAAGAGACTGTTTAAGATAAAGCTCTCCAAAGGCATTCATTGCATCCATAGCCTCCTGAAGTCTTATACCTGCACAGTCAATCAATCCAACCACAGGCGCGCCTACCTTCATAGCCATATCATATACCTTTGCAATCTTCTTTGCATGCATCTCGCCTACTGCACCACCGAGAACGGAAGCGTCCTGACTGTAAACATAGACTATTTTTCCATTGATAACACCATAGCCGGTTATGACACCATCTTTAGGAGTATCAGTTTCCTGCATGTTGAAATCCGTGCTTCTTGAGGTAACATAAGCACCTATCTCAACAAAGCTTGCGTCATCAAGCAACGCTGCAATTCTGTCGCCTGCTGACAAACTAAGTTTGTTACTCATTTTTAGTCCTCCATTTTTTGTATTATACTTTAGGCTTCAACCAAAATTGAAACCAAAATCTTCCGATTGTAATTGTATACTTTTTCGAATATTAAATCAAGAGCTTTATTAAGAAAAGGTCGGTAAAATTCTTTACCGACCATATGGGCGACTGTAGTGTATTATCTTTTATCTAGCTCTGCGTCAGTTTAAAAAGAAATTATACAAAAAATTCTCCATTTCCAAGTTCGCAATTTCACAACAGATATGTCTTTTTTTGTTTTCTACAGCTTCAAGCTTACCACTAATTGCATCCCGAAAGTGTATGGCACTACTTTCATAAGCCGGTATAAGTTCTTCTTCAAAATCTGCTTTTCCCGCTCCATACCAAAGTTCTTCATCGATATAATAACGTGATAAAAAGCTTGCGTTTACAAAAGCATCCTCAATATCCTCAATAGCGGCATTTAGCTTATTGATACATTCATCCAACACTTCCACCTGTGCTTTATAAGCATCTATCAGAACATTATTATCACTTATTTTTTTCCTAAAAAACTGCACTCTTTCCTTTGTATCTTGTTTCATACTTTTCCTCCTTACCTATAATATAAGCCTCAATTATCCCTAAATAAACCATCATTTGTACTGTCCCAGCAGCTTATACCCATCATATACAAAAAGTGTATCGTTTGCATATTCAAAGGTCAAGGTATCTGCCCCTACATAATTGGCAAGCTCCACACGTTCTCCTTCACCCTTCAAATCTGTTTTATATAAAATCCCGTCTGTCAAAAGATACATTTCGTTGTTTTCAACAGAAAAATTTACGATCTGCTCCCGATGTCCCGGGGTTTTGTATATGCTCTCATAGGTTTCCGCCTCTATGTCAACGCATATTATCTCATCCCAATCCTTGTGCCAATACTCCATGTTATTATGTGAACCCTGATTGCCCTTACCTTGTTGTACAAGAAGATACACCTTACCCTCATATTCTGCTACATGCTCAGGAGTTATAACTGCATCCGGCATATCCACATCAATTTTTGCTTCCTGATATTGACCAATCTCATACACCCCAAAGTAACCATACCAAGACATCAACATTTTGCCACCCGAAAAAGCATATAATATCTCTTGGGCATACCGGTTTGCAAAATGACTTTTAACTGACAGAAAATCATAATTATAATCACCAAGATAGTTTAACTCTGATTCCAATAATTGATATATATGTAAATTCATATGTTCATCCTCGGCAACAACCAATATTTCATCAGGATAAACATTTATCCCTCTGATATACCCATCATTGCTGCAAATATTATGGAACTCCATAGTTTTTAAATCTATTGCCGCAAGCACTCCGCCCTGACAGTAATAGATATAGTCTTCATTCATTGCCATTTGTGCAGGATGATTACATTGTATGCTTTGGGCTTCCGAATCCTTATCCTCAAAATAATACAGCACTCCATCATCATAATAGGCATATTGTTCTTCCCATTCACAGACTCTTGCCCCGTTTAGCATTCCTCCGTCAACCCCGCCTACAACTACATTTACCTCTGTCGGTGAATTAAAAAAATCAGGAATGCATGCCGAACACAGAGCAGTCATACAGACCATGATAAAAAATAACAGTTTTTTCTTCATTATTGTTTTACCCCCATGATACGTTACATATCCCATCTTTTTTTCTTTGTATTACAGAAGCCTCAGTTATCCCTAAATAAACTATCATTTGTACTGTCCCAGCAGCTTATACCCATCATATACAAAAAGTGTATCGTTTGCATATTCAAAGGTCAAGGTATCTGCCCCTACATAATTGGCAAGCTCCACACGTTCTCCTTCACCCTTCAAATCTGTTTTATATAAAATCCCGTCTGTCAAAAGATACATTTCGTTGTTTTCAACAGAAAAATTTACGATCTGCTCCTCCGTTCCCGGGGTTTTGTATATGCTCTCAGAGGTTTCTGTAACCGGGTCAAAGCATACGATCTGATCATACATCTTATAGCGGTATTCCATGTTATTATGATTGGCTCGTGCATGACCAACACTTATTTGCAAAAGAAGGTACAGCTTCCCCTCATATTCCACCACATGCTCAGGCGATATGATTGCATGACCTTTTTTTTCATCAGTGAGTTGTTTTACATCCTCATAGCCGTCTCCTTTTTTTACAATATTATATCTATAAAATTCAAATAGTTTACCGTTTATAAAAACATCAACATCAGGATAATCATACCTATTCACGCAACATTTTTTATCTGGCAAAAAATACTCACGTGAGTAGTAATCCTCCTGTAACCCCTGCACATCATATACAAATCCATTATAAGCTAACACCCCGTCTGAATAAACATTTATTCCATACCAACCATTATGCAGAAAACAATTATGTGTTTCCATGCTTTTTAAATCTATCGCCGACAGTTCTTCCCCATTGATATAATATATATAGTCTTCATACATTGCCATTTGGAACGGCTGCGGACATTGTATGCTTTGGGCTTCCGAATCCTTATCCTCAAAATAGTACAGCATTCCGTCGTCATAATATGCATATTGTCCTTCCCATTCACAGACCCTTGCCCCGTTTAGTATTCCTCCGTCAACCCCGCCTACAACTACATTTATTTTTATATTATCCTCCGATACCTCCTCCGTATTATTTATATACTCAACAATATGATCAACAAGTATGCGCCTTGTACAAGCAGAGCATGTCAAAACCAGTATAAAGCTTATCAGCATAAAAATAGATTTTTTCTTCATTATTGTTTTACCCCCATGATACATATAGTTTGTGAATTGCCATCCTCATAGGCACTCAGGCAGTCGCTGATTGAGTCCTGTGGCAATTCACCATTACCATTTCTAAGATGATATTTTATTTCCCCATCTATATCAGTTTTTGTAATGCACATTGTATGTACAGCAGCACTTACATCACTTTTATCATTATATACAGTAACAATATAGGTATCATACTCTCTTTCCAAATCCAATATATTGCTTTCCTTTTGTGCCTTTTTACCTTCATACAGCTTCACCTTGTAACCTTCATCCTGCAAATAACACATGATAATAAACGGTGATGTACCCCATATACCATTTATACAGGGACCATTTCCTTCTATCTGCGCTATCAGCTCAGGAAAATCGTATTTTGGCGAAGCCACGCCCCCATTCAATGCATACAAGGCATTGTACAAGGCTATTATTTCACAGGAATTGTTATCGGCAGTTATTGAGCTTCCATTTACACCATAATACATATCTGTTAAATCTTCTTGTTTATCTATATACCCGTCCACAAAAATGCCTTTTTTATGTATATGATCAATCCACTTTTCTCTATTGTTTACCAAATGATTTTTTATTGTGTCGTCATCTAAGGAACGTGAAACTAGGGACATCGCATATATAAGCGAACCATCACTTATATGGGCAGGAACATAATTACAAATCCACTCATAAAACTCCCTGTCCTCCCATTTATAAATATACTTTTCTCCTGCATATTCAGGCAGCCAAAACATTAATTCCGCTACATCTATTGCTACGTTTATTTCACTCTTTAAAATATAAATTGTATTGTCTGTGTCATTTTTTATAGTCTGAAATAAACCTACCTTTTTGTTTTCTCCTCCATAAAAATCCTTTGCATCACACAACCGCCGCAGATATGCCGTATACTCCGGATTTTCATCTTCTTCCACTGCCTTTACATAATTTTCCAGTTTCCCTATGTCATTCATCGGAAACACTGTGGTAAAATCATCCTTTAAAATATTGACCGCCCCTGTATGCGCCATTTTTTCAACAATAGCTGTCACTGAGCTTACAAGATTTTCCAGCTTTATAAGCTCACTGTTGCAATAGCTGTCATCCGCATCTTTTATTTGCTGGTTATATTTATCTAACTTATCCTGCAAAAATGTAAATCCTGCATTTGTAAATGCCTCCGTTTTTATTCTGCCTACATCCGTAATATCACTAATATTATCTATCTCTGCATTTACCCCTACTCCTATGTCCAACAGAAAATCTATCTCCTCCTGAAGCTTATATGATAACCCATTCAAATATTCCTCGTTCAGTCTTGCATTTGGATTTGTTTCCACCTCAAACAGCTCGTCCAGCATTTTAATAATATAGGCAGGAAAAGCCAAATAAGCCTCGATAATCGCCTGTATAACCGGTATCTGAATATCAGAAAAATATTGCTTTATCTTCATAACCGATTCACCCGAAAAATTATCATTATCTACAAATTTTTGCATTTCTTCACCAATCAATTTAAGCTTTACGGGCAAAACAAGTCTCCCAAATTTGCTGCTGTCATACATATTGGCAATATCCTCATAATTTATTACATATCCCATATCAATACCTCCTACGAACAACTATGCATTCATTATAATATTTACAGGTGCATCATCAATTGTAAATATTGTGTCTTTTACCTGCTTTAGGGAAATAATCATTTCTTCCAAAGATAGTACATAATTTTCCAATCCAAGGTTTAAGCTATCATATAGCGTAATCAGCTTATCAATAGAGTATGACATACTTTCTCCACAGCTTAAGCTTACATTCTGAGCTGTAACAAGGTCACCTACATCTGCCTCAATTTTAGACACCATGTTGTCAAATTCACTGAAATCAAATTTTAATTCTTCCATTTTTCCCTCCAAATATTCTAATTTTCTGATGAAGCTGAAACCGTCCTTATTTTTTCAGGCTTATCCCCTCCAAACATATAAGCATCATTGTATGCAAGCGGCTTCTTAAATTGCTTTGTATCTGAAATTGATACGTCAACAGCCCTTATCTTTTTTATGTCCTCAAAGGCAATTACCCGTTTGCTCTCTTTAATATTCTTAAAGACCTCACCTGCCGATAAGGATATCATTACATTTTCAATGTCAGTTATCAAAAAACATATTTTTTGTTTTTTACAGGCACAAATAGATTTATATATTTCAAGAAGCTCTTTATCCGTTCCCAATGCTTTGACATAGCTTGCAGAATTAATCACAACAAGCTGCAATGCTTCCCTGCTTATATCCAATGTTCCCGCCTCCAAGGCTGTTACTCTCTGATTAAGCTTTTCTGCAACAGTTCCAAGCATCTGCCCCATTTCCGGCAACGAGCTTGTATACCCTGCGGCAGCAGGCTCATATTTCTTATACTCATTTTCCATATTGTCAACAATATATAAATCCACAGGCTCAGACTTTTTTCTTGAAAGAATGGTGTCAATCGCATATTCAACATATGCATGCTTGCCTGTTTCGGCATTTCCCATAAACGTAAGCATAAATATATTGTCAAGCTTTAATGTCCTTAGGGTAATTGAATCAAATTCCATTCCTAGCAAAACCTCATACGGAGCGTTTATTGTATTACCAAACTGCTTTACCAAAAATTTTTCCGTTACCCTTTCAGGTATTTCAGGAATTCCCGCCACATACAAATCCCCATATTTTTTATTTATATCACCTATAAACTGCCTGATAAGCTTTATCTTCTCAAATTCCTTTTCCGCAGCAAAGGCAAGGTAATACTGACACTCATAAAATACCTTATTATTTTCAACAATTCCCCTTCCTGCAATATCATGAAGCTTCTTCCTACAGGATTCAAACAGAACACCATAGTCACTGGAATCATTACAATACAGTGCCGTACGCTTTGAAAAGCTTGAAAGCAGCTTAAAGCCTGCTCCGCCTGCCTGTCCTGCCGTTACGATAATTGATATTCCAACAGCCACGCTATCCCTGCACATAGTTACAAATGTATCCTCATAATCAGGAAAATGCCCCCTGAATGCCACCCAGTTGTCAAGACATACAACAATCTGCGGAAGCTCTGCCTTACCTGCCTCCCTATAAGCACTGTAGGAGCTTAACCCAAGCTTTGAAAAATACTGCTTTCTTTGCTGTATTGTTGTATACATAAGCTTAAGGAAGCCCTTAAGCCGCTCCTCGTCAGCGGAGGTTATGACACCTGCCACATGATTGAGAGTCTCAAAATTTCTAAGTATCATCGATGCAAAATCAAGAAGATAAATATTTACCTCCTTTGGCGAATATCTTTCTGTAAGCCCTCTTATTATAGTCTGAAGGAGATTTGTCTTACCCGATTGCGAGGACCCAAGTATATAAACATTATTTTGCGATAAATTAAACATTTCAATATATTGGTTCTGCCGGGCAGGGTCATCCGTTATGCCCACAGGAACAACAATATCCGTTCCCTCATATGTAAAGCCTTCCATTGTAATGGGAATTTGATCCGAAAGAGACGGCAGACATATATCAGGCAGTCTTTTTATATTCTTTTTCTCACAATATTCATTTATGTAGCTTACAAGAGCCTTAAGCTGCGTCTCACCTCCGTCGTCAACACTTGGCTTTTGCTCATATATAATCCTTCTTTTACCTGAAAGTGCCACATTGGTTATCATAAATTTTTTCTGGGCGGTTATGCCGTCGTTGTTTGCAGACGCTCCACTATATGCAGACTGAAACAACTGGAATATTTCATTGTTTCCCACCTGAAGATATGCACGTCCCGGCTCCTTAATTTCCGCCGCAAGAGGCGACTTTAACACCTCATTACTGTCACTTTTATTCTGTACCTTAAGACAAAGCCTGAATTTAGAGTTGCTCCAAATCTGATCGCTGACAACACCTGAAGGCTTTTGGGTTGCAAGTATCAGGTGCACGCCAAGGCTTCGTCCGATACGTGCAGCACTGATAAGCTCCTTCATGAATTCAGGCTGCTCGCTCTTTAATTCTGCAAACTCATCTACAATGAGAATTAAATGTGGAAGTGGCGTTTCTGCCCTGCCTGCCTTGTATTCCCTTATATAATCATCAATATGGTTTACTTCATGCGCCGCAAACAGTTCCTGTCTCTTTAAAAGCTCCGCCTTAATAGAAAGCAGTGACCTCTCAATTTCATTTCCATCAATATTTGTTATGGCTCCATTCAGATGTGGTAAATCCTTAAACTGATTAACCATTCCCCCGCCCTTAAAATCAATAATGATAAAACCAACCTCATATGGATGAAACAGCGTAGCCATGGATAGTATGTATGTCTGCAATATTTCCGACTTTCCTGAGCCTGTCGTACCTGCAACAAGTCCATGTGGCCCGTGGAATTTTTCATGCAAATCCAAATATACTATCTCATTGCCACTTTTAACACCGATAGGTGCAGCCATGCTCTCGTATATCTCTGAGCTATTCCATCTGCCTTCCAGCTCAAGGTCATATGGATTCATAATATTTAAAAGCTGAAACAGGGTTATATTCTTCGTCAGTGTATTTTCAAGGCTTACCTCATCCACATATACACATGCCAGCTTTTTGGCAGCAGCCTCAGCCCTTTCTCTTGAGACATGTCCATATTCAAAGGTCTGTATTTTCTCACCATCTTCTGCATCTTGAATATATCCTGTGTAATCACTGTCATTCAGGAATATACGGAATGAACATTCACTGTTCAAAAATTCCTCACATTCCTCAAAAAAAACAAATCTAAAGCCTAGCTCCTTTGCCCTGTCTATATACTTTGAAACAGGATGATTTCTTATAACGTGTGATTTATACACAAGAACAATATAATCCGGCAGTCCTTCCGGTGCTTTGCCCAATGCTTCCCTGCCTGATAATTCGGAATACAAAAATTCAAGCGTAACCTTTGCACTCTCCTCATCATACATGAAATTCCTCATTTTATTTTGGTCATTGTAGGTCATCTTAAGCCATCTTGCCCAATCAAACAAAGAAACGTCTTCCTCCTCCATGATAAGAAAAAGTTTAACATCCTTATAAAAATGAGAAGCTGCAAACTCCATAATAATATTTTTTTCCATTTGATAAAGCTTCGTCCTGCTGCCCACAAAGCCTACAGCATTTACGTTCTTTAAATCCATACACACAGGCATTGCATTAAGATACTCATACTTATCGTGCATGGCTTTGGGAAAATCCTTAAGCTCATCATCCGTATCCACGTAATCCTCCTGTTTATATCCTATCTGACAATTGGATTTTACAACCCCGCTTCCAATTCTGATTTTAAGATAATCCTCATGCTCCCTTCTCTTTTCAAACAAGCGGTTATCAAAATCCTCTATGTATTTCATATAATCGTCCAACGTTGGATTCATGAAGTTTGCAACAACCTCCTCTCTCTCCCTGAGCTTTATAATATCATCCTCGCACTTCGTGAGATAATCCATATAAACCCTTGTTCTTTTTTCTTCCTTTTCCCGGCGTTTTTTCTTATCCTTGACAAAATTTATTATGGTAATTGTCGTGCTTACAGTCATTGTGGCGGCAAAATATATAACAAACATTCCACCGCCGCCCATAATGCCTCTAAGTCCAACCATAAGCAGCATATTCACAAGCATAGGCATAACTGTCATAAGGAAATTTTGTTCCTCAGACTCATCCTTATTTTTAGGATTTAATACCTCAATTGCATCCGACGGCAGCTTAAACTGCTGCCTCACATTTTTTATAAATTTAGGGTATTTATAGTGATTATTTTGATATGTAATCACTCTGTTCCCCTGATCGGTAATTATTTTTGCAGTTTTTGTCGTATATACACAGCCATTGCTGATGCAAAAGTAATAGCCTTTTATTGTTAAAAATTCTCCCTCCAGCAACATTCCTAAATCTTCACGAGGAGTAAAACCATTAAGCTCCACTCCAATACTTGCCTGTGTGAAATCAACCTCATAGCCACCTGACACCTTCCTTAGTTTTATCATATCCCCACTTAAATATGGATCGTCTATTCTTATTGTACAGCCCACAAACCCGCCTATGGTAAATTCATCACAGCCCCTGCAATCAATCTCAAGGTCAAAATCATCGCCTACACGGTCATAACACGCAAGTAAATCAATACAAAAAAACTCCACATCAGAATAATCATAGCAAATTGAAATATGATCGCCTAACGTGAGAGTTCTTACATACTCCTTTATATTTGAATCCTTTTTTAAATATACCGTATCATTACAGCTTATAATAAACTGACCATCTTCCCTTCTGTCAATCCTAAATATAAAGCCTACGGAAAATCTGTCCCGCCTGAAAGCAACCTGACATGCTTTATCGGTTCCTATGGTAAGGTTTCCCGAAAAAAAATCATCCATTAATATTTCCTTATACATGTTGTTGCCATAAATAACTAATTTATAATTCATAATTCCTCCCTATTTTCTATATGTAATAATTGTACCATCTCTAAGACCAAAATCCTCCAAAAGCCTGTCACCCCTTAAAAGTGCTTTCGGCTCCTCAGTGCAAAGATAACACGCAGCAACATTATTCATATCTATGCCAAGATGAAATCCCGCATTCAGACCATAAATAAATTCATTTGCCGTTATATTAAGAGGCACCTCAATATCAAACTGTTTATTCATTTTTACATGGTTAAACACCAAGATAACCGTATTATCCATAAATCCTCCTTACAAAATACATATAACCGTTTTATTAAACAATTGGGAATTCTTTACATTCTCCAACGCAAGTGCTCCCTGATATTCCTCTATAAATTCCGAAAATTCATAATTTCTCAAAACATCACTTGCAGAAAGGTAATCATACTGCTCCTTCTTATATCGGTTGCATACAAATACAAGATTTTGATTAAAGTCAAGCATATTTGATAAAAACGCCTCTAGCTTTTTTACGGCAACCATATCCTGCGTTGTAATAAATATTTTCCTGTCGCAATTTTTAAGGAACGCAAGCTTATCAGCATGAAGCTCTGAGGAAAGCTCCACCACGATATAATCATATGAATTATTATTTTTAAAATAGTTTATGATTTGTACATATGTTTCAAATGTCATTTGGTAGGACACAGGAAGATTTTTAAATGGCGGAAGAAAATCAAAGCCTTCGGTTTTTATTTCCTGCTGTACTATTTTAAGCGCATTTTTTACATTAATGGAGCACTGATAACAAAATGCAGCTCCCAAAACCTCACCGCAATTCAGATAGTAAGAAAAATCCTGATGTGCCACAGTACTGATATAAAGTACCCGTTTCCCTTCACATGCAAGCTTATTGGAAATCGAAAGCGCAGCTATTGTTTTGCCCGTGCCTCCTGCAACTGAAAAAACTCCTACCACCTTCGTCCCTTTAGAACCCTCAGACATATCATGATTCATAAGCGTCGAATCAATTTTTTCGATTATATTTTTTACACTATAATATTTGTATATATATTCAGGGGCATTTCCCTCTGCCACATCATCAATCAGATAATATTTTTTCGTATTGCGGTATATGTCAAGCTTATCAACACTTATGTTTTTCGGGAGAATCATTATATCAAATTTTTTCTGCATGGACAGTACGCGTTGAAATGCCTTCTCCTCAGAAATAAATTCAACATTTGCCTGTTGCCCGACAAGCTGTGCAAATTTATATTCGATTGTTATTATGTATTCATCATCAAAGCACACAAACAGTATATTTTTTTTCGCCATAAGCTTCACCTAATCACTCAATTATTACATTAAACTCTATATCTGCCAAAGACAATGTGTCACCATTATTAAGATAATATCTTTCTCCTGCATTCAAAGCATATCCATTTATCCGTGTCCCATTTGTACTTTTCATATCCTCAACCATATAAGTGTCAGCTTCCTTATATATCTTGCAATGAAGCCTGCTTATCATACTTGAAATTGGTATCACACCGTCCACAGCATTATCAGTCGTTCCAAGAACAAACTCAGCCTTTGTAATCCTGAAAATCAAGTTTCCCAATGTACTGTTATGCTCAAGTATCATTTTTTGTTCACTGCCATTATGCACGGCAGCATTTACAGCTATGTCAGCCACCTGCTTTACCCCAAATTCATAATGATTCATATATAAAAGCACATCATAATCACTTTTTGTTTCATCCATAATAGCGTAATATACTTCCTGATACTTATCCGGAAGTTCTTTAAAGATATAACTAAGTATCATTAACAGACTTCTTCTGAAGGAGCTGCTCCATCTGCTGCCATCGTGAAAATCGCACTCATAATTTATTGGAAGCAGTATAATTTTTATACACTTATTTCTAATATCATAAAGCAGACGTTCATAGCAGACATCCATTGCCATTATACTGATATAGTCTGTGCTGTTAATTTTAAACATCGAAGCAACAAATTTTTTCAATGCTATTGCTAATTCTGAATTTGTAATATTTTCAATTTCATATGCCAGAGGCTTAAAATTTTCCGTACCGTATAAAAACCTTGTACTGTTATTATGCTGAACCTCAACAGCAGGAACAATATCATCAATATCAGATTTATTCATATATTTCATTCCAAGCATAAAAACCGAGTCATTTTCCTCAAAGGTATATGCCATATAATCCGAATAACTGTCAACTCTCATATATACTCCACTATTCCTTAAATTCAAATTCTTCTTCTGCCATTTTTATTATACTTCCATCTACTAATTTAACATATCTGCCTGAGGCAACCCTCATTCCGTTTACATATGTACCATTCGTTGTTTCAAGGTCCTGAATATAATAACCATCCTCCAGTTTCATAATACAAGCATGCTTTCTGCTTATATTATTATTGTACCTGATACAGTAATCAACAAATTCAGGTGCAGAACCTACAATAAAACTGTTTTGGTTTATTATGACTGACTCACCTGTCTTATACCTCATAAGCGTAGGATATGACTGTAAAACATTTTCCTGATATTCCATCCCTGCACTAAGTACTGTTGTCTCGCTGGGAACCCCCGCAGAGCCTGTATCTCCGATGCTTCTATTTACAGGCATACCTCTGTTTGTTGTATTTGGTATTGCTCCAGGCGTAACCCTTCCACTCAGCTTAAGTGCTTCCTTTGCAGTAATCGTCCTATTTTCTTCCTCTTTTATTTGTCTTTTATACTTTTTCCCCTTTAGAATTAAAAGTATGGTAAGTACAATGATTGTTACAAGTAATACCACATTCACAATAACAGAAACTATGATTACCGTTTTTACCGATATTCCCTTTTCCTGTAGCAGTGACATACTTTCCGTAAAATCATCGTTTAGCTGATTAATCTCATCCTGCGTATAGCTTGTAACTTCACCTTCCCCTATCTGTGACATAAGCTTTTTTGCATCATCATAATATGCCTGACACTGTGTCCATGTTTCCGGTGTATAGTTATCACCATCTGTCTCCTCAAAGGATTTCATTGTTTCTTCCAAATCAGATGTATTTACAACAAGCTTCGGGTTATATTGTATATTTAATATATCCAGCACATCAATAACCTCATCAATTTGAAGTGCATAAAGCTGTTCTGGGTTGCCTTTATTGGCATTACTGATAATACCTACAGCCTCTCCGTCATCGTTAAGGATAGGAAGTCCTTTTGTAATTGGTATATTTGAGGAATACAAAAAATAATGTGCATCATTTATCTCAGACCAATCCTCTATCGTACAATCAACCATCTGCATATCATTATCATATGTATGAACCGCAGTTCCGTTTTTAATCGTATTCACATCTGTACACAGTCTGATTGTAGTACATGAGGAAATCTCCGATGTTGGTTGAAGTATTGCAAAATCCATGCTTACGCTGCTATTTACAATTGATAATTCAATAATAACATCATTTTTTAAAACAAGCTCAATAGCGGTATTTACCTTGTCCTTTTCCACACCGTGAGAGGCGGCAACCGCAGCTTTTTCCTCCTCAGTTAAAATAACCGTATCACAACAGGATATCAGATAAACGCTGTTATCTCCACCTCCTATAAAAAATGCATATCCATTCTTTATAATGTCGCGTGCTCCGCTGTCTGCACAATACATCAGTCTTACCGTTGCAATTCCCTTTTTTTCATCGTATTTTTCTATAGGTTCAACAGCTTCGTACTGTGCATCGGTTACTGTTGCCTCAATGATTTCCTCAGGCGGTAGTTCCTCGGCATTAACCACAAAAACTGAAAAACAATTTAAAAATATGGAACAAATTATAATAAGTGCTGTCTTTTTTATTTTCATATTGTACTCCAAACCCATCATGAATGATTAAATGATACCCTAATTTTTTTGTTTCTATATTTCCTTATTAAAATGAATAGAATCAAGCATATAAAGCATTCGCTCCTTGATTACTGTTTTTCTATCTGGTATTCCAAGCTGATATACCATATAACATAAATCCTCATATTTGGACACACAGCTTATGATATATATTCCTTCCTCGCCGCAATAAAGCTCGTCCTCCGACATAACCTGTGCTATATTGTTCGATGTACGACTGTAAAAGCCTATGTTTTTTAATGTGCTTTTTTCAGTTACAAGCTGTCCCTTTATAATTTGTATAATATCCTGTATTTCACGGCTGTTTTCTTCAATCCTAAATATTGCGGCAGCATCTCCCTGCCCATTCGTCCATAAGGCATTTTCCTCAGGCATTTCATATTGTACACTGTCATTTGGAAAATTATATTCATTAAAGTCAGTTGGGACAGACATTTCAATCATATCATTGAAAAGCCGCCATTTTCGATATGTAGTATAGTTTTTCTTCACAATACCCCTCCCTATCTTTTATTCGTCATTTGATGCTATCTTTTTATCCCTGCCTTGCCTCCTCAAGCAGCTTGTTCCAATCATCCTGATTTATATGAACTTCACCATCAATCTTTAGTAAGTCCTGATCAATTCTTAGCATTTCCTTTCCTGTCGGTTCATATATATATATCAAGTCAACAGCCGCTGCCTCCTCAACAGACAAACCTTGAAGTAGTCTTAAATGCATACATATAACTGGCGCCACCATAACCGTGCTTGCAAAATCATTAATATCCGCATCATCACTGACATACATATAAATTTCAGAATAATCGTATGTTACCCTCTTTTTTATATTAGAAGAATCACTGGCATTACTAGCATCTATATTTGCCATTAAAATACCATACGCACGCTTATATTCCTGTTCCAAAGTTTCTCTGTCATATCTCTCAACAAGCATTCCATCCTCATTTATCCATGCGTCTACACATCGTCCTTCCCTTTTTGCATATCTAGCCGCATAGCTTGCAGACCATCCAGCGTGTGTAGACGCCGGAAATAGTATATCCACCGTTTCCCCATCTTCCAGAACAGGACATGGTAGGTATTCAGGTTCTTCCTCTTTACTGCCTTTTTCTGATACAAGAAATATTGTTATCCCCGATGCAATAAGTAAAAGCAATATGATATATAATACTTTTTTCTTCACAACAACCCTCCCTATTTTATCCGTCATTTGACACTATCTTTTTATCCCTGCCTTGCCTCCTCAAGCAGTTTGTTCCAATCATCCTGATTTATATGAACTTCACCATCAATCTTTAGTAAATCCTGATCAATTCTTAGCATTTCCTTCCCTGTCGGTTCGTATATATATATCAAGTCAATAGCCGCTGCCTCCTCAACAGACAAACCTTGAAGTAGTCTTAAATACATGCATGCAATTGGTACTGTCATGAAAGATTCTCCCAAATCATTAATATCTGCATCATCACTGACATACATATAAAGTTCAGAATAATCATATATTACCTTTGTTTTTATCTTAGCGCTTTCAGAAGTATTATTGCCATTTAACTCCCTCATTAAAATATTATATACACGCTTATATTCCTGTTCTAAAGTTTCTCTGTCATATCTCTCAACAAGCATTCCATCCTCATTTATCCATGCGTCTACACATCGTCCTTCCCTTTTTGCATATCTAGCCGCATAGCTTGCAGACCATCCAGCGTGTGTAGACGCCGGAAATAGTATATCCACCGTTTCCCCATCTTCCAGAACAGGACATGGTAGGTATTCAGGTTCTTCCTCTTTACTGCCTTTTTCTGATACAAGAAATATTGTTATCCCTGAAGCAACGAGTAAAAATAATACGACATATAATATTTTTTTCTTTTTCATTCATGGCTCTCCTTAAACATCATATAATATAATATACCAAATTAGAAAGATAGTATGGTTTAAAAAGCCAGTACCGGCGCAGGCATTGGAATTGTCGTTGGAATAGGCACTGCCGTAGGCGTAGGCATTGGGAAAAAATATACATACGGTCCATAAACAGGTCTCAATACTGGCTCTGGCTGTTTTATCCAATTTGTCGGACTAGAAACCTCCACTCCGCAACCCATTGTACAGGTTCCATTCACACTTGCACCATTTACCGTTACCGAATCTGTTGTCACATTAACACCCTTCTCGACAAAAAAGGCGTCTGAATTAATATTGTATCCCGAAGCCACATAGATTGATGAATTTTCATCCAAAGCCTCAGTATGCGTTACCCTTCCTTCCATAGTAAGACTTAAGCTCGCATCTGTATTTGCAAATTCATCTCCTCCCAAAATATGCAGACATGCGTCATGGGATACAGGATTATAGTCCACTGCAACGGTATTATTTCCAATTGTTGTATATGTACTGACAGTACAGTATATTGTAATACCATGCGCAATGGGAAGCTCTATTCTTCCGTTTTCCGGAACAGGCAATGTTCCGTCCAAAACATATTGGATTGCAAGATCTATTGCTTTATTTATGATATCATTTTTATCAGTTTCAGTCATAGCCATAAACTCATCATATGCCAAATCACCCAATTCATCATTTATGGCAGTTGCTGTAGAAAGCTCCTCTTTGCTTATAATTGCGTCTATTCCTATATCCCCGGCTGCCAGAGCAAGTGCACTGTCATATATATCCTGTGCCATTTGATGGAGCTTTGTGCGTACAATTTCAAAATCATCCATAATCGCATCAAGGTTTTCTGCCTTATCCGTATCATCCTCATTCAGATATGATTTTCTTTTACCCAAATAAATTTGGTGATTAATTATATTGTCTAATTTTTCATTTAAACTTTGCAATATTTTATTGTACTCAGTCCTTAAATATGCATTGGAAAATTCGCTTGCATAGTCACTGATTAAACTACTGTTAATACACTGCCGCATATCATATAACTGCGTAACCTCATTTGAAAGGTTATATGTACAAGCACTAAAGTAATCTGAATATAATTTTCTATCCATATAATCCTCCTTGTATTATTAATCCATCTCAAAATACTTTATACAAACATGCCATCACTGTAAACTGGTTTTTCCATTTCTGAATCAATTATCTCAAAATTCTTTGCAACCATAGCTATAACATCCGCAAAACTGTTTATAAAAGTTTCCATATCCCCTATCGTAGACTGAATTTTCCCTTTTGCTCTCTCAAAGGATGATGAAAACTCTCCCTTACAGATAAGACTGCCATAGTAATAATACCGCATGGCATTTTTATAATTTCCAATTCTTTCAGCTATATCCTTCATTTTTGTTACATATTCTTCAACGGTTGAATAATCAATATTTTGTCCCAAAATAATCCCCCCTATAATAAAATATCATCGCCCTCTACTGAATCCAAGAAATCAGTTATTACCCTTTTCATATCGTCCATCAACGAAGGCAGTTGTTCGCTTGCGCTGCTGTAAAACGTGTCGCATTTACTCTGTAATACCAAACTAAGTTGCGTTCCGAAATCAACAGATGTAAACAGTGTTTCGCACTGTTTCCTAAAATCTTCCAAGCCTTCCTCTACCAATCCAAGCTGCCTGGAATAATAGTCATATACATTACTATAATATTCATCATCTACTCTTAAATCCATAGTCAGACCTCCTATACGCTTCCTTACACCTACGTTTCTTTCTCTGCCTGCTTCGCATCATATGCTCTTATTTCTCTATCCCAATGGTTTATGCTGTCCTGTGCCCCTTGCCGAACCCCCTCAAGATGCTCGCCAACCTCATCTATGATGTTAAGCAGCCTTTGATTTTCTTCAGTGTTAAAATAAGCATAATTCTTATCGTATAGTTGCTGAAAGATAACCGCATCATCACTATACTGTTTTAAATCATTCATATACGCATTACACTTTGAAAGCTCATCACTAAGCGTTGCTTTTAACGCTGTATTTTCTTGAATTTTTGCAGCATAGCAATCCCGCTTTCTGACATAAAAATTATACTTTGACACCATATCGTACCTTGTCACATTATCCCCTCCTGCACAACCTTATTTAACAATTAACATATATTCATATTATAAAGGTCTGCCGTACTTAAAGCATTTCGTGCGGCAGACCTTTATGGTTTACTTAAATCAACGAGCTTGCCATCTTTGAATCTGCATCTGCAAAGTTTTGGCATATCTGTGTAAGCTGTGTATGGAAGGTTCCAAGCATCTCTGCCAAATCTTCTACATCCGGTCCCAGCATTTGCTTAAACTCATCCACATATGCCGTTGCTGCCTCCGCTTCCATATAGCCGTTATTTACAAGCGACTCTACCGCCGTTGTCATATCGCCATACTTGCTTTCTACATCTGACTCATATGTCATTATGTTTTGTATTATTTCCTGAACCGCTACATAATCTACTCTTAATTTTTCACTCATATCTTTATCCTCCCCTTTAACTAAGCTGTGCCTGCATGTCTGCATCAAGACTCTCAAATTCTTTACATACACTTTCAAGCTGTTCTGCATATGCTTCCAAATTCTCATTCAGCTTTACATAGATTTTCTTGACAATTTCCTGATATTCATCAATGTATGCATTCAGCGCGTCACCCTCCATATTTGCAGGCAGGGATTCTACTGCATCATCAAGCTTACCAAGAATATCAACCATATCCTCTTTGTAAGACCTCAGCTTGTCAATTACCTGTGTACGTATTTCTCCATATTTTACCTCCAAAGCCATATCAACGTGTACCTCCTTTTTTTATTTCATAGTACACGAAACAAAAAAATCTTTCCATATTCTGTGCATGAACGACACGTTTCTTGCATAAACGGCATTTTTATTCCAAATAAACTAAAAAACATATTTTCCTTTTTCATCAAAATAACGATTTGGGCAGCATAAAGTACCGTTTTTGTAATTATTCGCATTTTTTATATTCATTGTATGTAAAAGCAAGGTTCCTAATGTTGTTTTTAATTAAATCCAGTTGATAACCCTTCTAGTAACGTTTCAGAAATATGCGAATCAATAGCCGACTCTGAGTTTGGTTTTACCTCATACACCACTTCAATATTTTGTTTAAACAAACCTGTCCTTTTTACAATTTGATAACTATCACCATCATATATGTTAGTATGTGCTCTCATTTCACCATTTTCATCAAAGTACAATGTCATATAATGCGTATCCTGCAAATGATGTTCATCCAATGTAGCCATAAAATCATAAGTACAGCCTCGCTCTCTTTGATTTCCCGTCAATTCTTCATATACATCAGCAATATCATTAGAAAGTGTAAACTGATTACCTTGGTCTCGACATTGATCATACAGGCTCATAGTTTTACCCGCATATTGTTCAATTGCCTTTTGATAATCTGAGAAATCAACGCCTAGCACAACCCTTCTCTCATCACCGCATTGATAAAATTCCGCAGTCACTGATAAATCTTTATTACCTGCCTGATAAAAATTGTCAATCAAGAATACTGCATCTAATACTGAACCTAATCTTGTAGTTGGGATTGCACCTGGCATAGCGCCTGACATATCATCTATTGACACATTATTTAATCCAGCAAATGCTTCTGCCCAATCAAAATAATCACCATTAAATTCTTTTGAGTAAATCATTGTTGGACCCTGAACAAAAATAGGTCCATCATCAACTGGATATGGATTTATTGATTGATATGGCGATGTCACTATCTTGTATGCCTCACCATTGTAATACAAATATTGGTAATCTTCAGAAATCCATGGATTACCATTTTTGAAAGCATTTTTCCTATCCTCAGGTAAAAGCATATAAATGTCCTCAACTTCTAAAGGACCATTATTAGTACCTGAATATATCTTATTCGAAAAAACTTCAATCGTACATTGCATCTCTTCCAGTTCCTCAACTATCTCTAAAATTTTTTCACTATATTCAGTATCGTCATTATATAACCATGTCTTTGTTCGTCCTAAAGCAATTAAATTTTCAACATTAGCATTATACAAATCACTACATGTCGTAGACAAATTGCTATATGTTGTCTTCACAAAATCATCAGAAAAGCTGTCGTTGCATTCTGTATAATATGCATTGCTCAAAACCTGTCTGGCTAATGTAATTTCTGTTATTTGTTCTCCCAATATCGACCTACAATTTATAAAATTATCTGAAATTAAATTCTTTTTATAACTCGTTAACATTATTCATTCCCTCATTAATTTCCTATGCAAAGATAGTTTGACATATCTGAATCAATAGTTTCAAAATTTTCAACTGCAAACTCTAAAATATCTATGTATCCCAATATTGATTTATAAGTTTCTTTCATAATATCTGTTATACTTTCAACTGCTTGCATATATACCGCATAAACCTTTCCTTCACTATAATCGTCCTGAATTTCCATAATTTCTTTATAACAAAGCTCAATCGCATCGCAAACATCTCTCAATTGACCTATCTTTTCAGTTGCAAAAGTACAATCTATATATTGTTGTGTCTGTTGTTCAATTTCATGTATTTTTGACATAAAGCACCTCCTAATTAAATAACATCATCAGCATCAACTGCACTAACATACAAATCTACATATCCAGTAATTAAATTAACATTTTCCTGTATTTTTAATGCTACACTATTGTATATGTTAATATAAATCTCCTGTAACATTTCCTGAGAAATATATCCAAAATTATTTTTGGTAAAAAACTCCGCACACAACATTTTAAAATCATCCATGTTTTCTTTGAATTTTTCTGTTTTTGTATTTATTATATCATTTACATTAACATAAAAATCGCTATTTACTTTCATTTTATGCTTCTTCCTTTCTTTTTTCATCATACCTGCTTATTTCACTATTCCAATAATTAATTTCACCTTGAGCTTCAGTAATTTTTAAATTTATATGTTGGGCAACAGATTCAAACATCCCATCAATTTCATCTAAACGAATTTGACTATATCTTGCAAGATTACGTCCATATAAATCCGAAAAAAACTTAGATTCACCATTATACACTTCCATGGATTCACGATATGAAATGCAATTTTCAAAATAGGATATAACTTTGTTTCTTGCATCTGTATTTGCTGTAAGCTTACTTTTATAGCTTTCTCTCATACCAACATAATGGTTGTACTTTCGAACCATCTCATCTCTACTCATTCTTTTTATCCTCCTTATTTGATATTTGCTTTGCCATGCTCCATGTCGACAAAATAACAAGTAGACATCTGTTAATCATATATACATCGCTTATAACATTTAATTTAGTCGTAGTTGTATCCACAAAAAAAGACAAAAAATTTGAATCAGATGACAGCGCAGATAACTTATCAGATAACATATCCGCTGAATATATCCCCTGCATGATAGAAGTACCTATGGATATTATTGTACATATCAATAATACAATCCATATTTTTTTTGATATTCTACATTTTGCAATTAGTTTAAAAATTATAATGATTGTAATGAAGCTTATAAAAATTGGGGCTACTCCATAAATCGTATTAACCATACTCATATTTATTGCGTCAATTTTACTGCTTATAAGCAAATCGCAAACTATGTCTAAAGTGTTTATTATAACACGCTCCACAAGTACAGACGCAGGCGCAATTATTACCGACAAAATATATTTTATGCTACTGATGCTTTTATTGTTTTTTTTATTAATCGCTAAAATACAAAGAACTGAACCAATATAAGCTACCAGCGTAATAATTGCTTCTCGATATATATATTCCATGATCTTAAAACTCCTCTTAAACCTCGTTATGACAAATACAATATAAATACCAAAATAACCTCTCAAATCGTAAAATCCAAGAGGTTATTTATATGTATTTTACTTAAAACAACATGCCCGCTATCTTTGCATCTGCATCTGCAAAGTTTTGGCATATCTGTGTAAGCTGTGTATGGAAGGTTCCAAGCATCTCTGCCAAATCTTCTACATCCGGTCCCAGCATTTGCTTAAACTCATCCACATATGCCGTTGCTGCCTCCGCTTCCATATAGCCGTTATTTACAAGCGACTCTACCGCCGTTGTCATATCGCCATACTTGCTTTCTACATCTGACTCATATGTCATTATGTTTTGTATTATTTCCTGAACCGCTACATAATCTACTCTTAATTTTTCACTCATATCTTTATCCTCCCCTTTAACTAAGCTGTGCCTGCATGTCTGCATCAAGACTCTCAAATTCTTTACATACACTTTCAAGCTGTTCTGCATATGCTTCCAAATTCTCATTCAGCTTTACATAGATTTTCTTGACAATTTCCTGATATTCATCAATGTATGCATTCAGCGCGTCACCCTCCATATTTGCAGGCAGGGATTCTACTGCATCATCAAGCTTACCAAGAATATCAACCATATCCTCTTTGTAAGACCTCAGCTTGTCAATTACCTGTGTACGTATTTCTCCATATTTTACCTCCAAAGCCATATCAACGTGTACCTCCTTTTTTATTTCATAGTATACGAAACAAAAATACATTTCCATATTCTGTGCATGAACGACACGTTTTTTGCATAAACAGCATTTTTATTCCAAATAAACTAAAAAAAGGCTTAAATCTCATTCATTTAAGCCCTTTTTCTGAAATAATTTTATCTACATCAACAATTCATAAATTCTATCTATCGTCTTGAATGCCGTCTGCTGCCTAACCTCATATCTGTCGCCGTCAAACTGGTACCGTTCAACAACAACCCTACCGCAAATGTAATATCCTGCATAAACCGTTCCGACAGGCTTATCCGCTGTTCCTCCGTCAGGTCCCGCTATGCCGGTTACTGCTATGGCACAATCTGCTGATGCCGCCTTTGCCGCCCCCACTGCCATCTCGTAAGCAGTCTGCTCTGACACAGCCCCATGCTCGCAAAGGGTTTCATGGCTTACTCCGATAAGCTTTTCCTTTGCAGAGTTTGCATAGGTTACATACGCCTCGTTTAAAACAAAAGAAGCACCTGCCACATTTACAAGCGTTGCCGAAATAAGACCCCCCGTACAGGATTCGGCTGTGGTTATGGTGCATCCTTTTTTACGCAATATATTGATAAGTCTTTCTGAATGATCCTTACTATTTTCCATATTCCTTTTCCTTCTTAAACATCTTCCATTCTACGTCCATTTTCGGGCAACGAGTTGTTGCATTGTGCATAAATATTTTGCACCTAAGGACTTTAGACAACACCTTTTACTTTGCATCTGAAAGCACTGATTTATTTTTCACAAGATAATCAATAAGGGATATGATTGTAAGTGCAAGTGCGGCATATATAAATATGTTTTCTATAATGGAAGCCGCGCTGCCGCCAAAGTCACAGATCAGAATAATTATCATAAACATCTGCACGACTGTTTTTACCTTGCCCCACCAGCCCGCAGCGATAACGATGCCGTTATCTGACGCTATCAGCCTGAAGCCGCTTATAATAAATTCTCTTGCAATAATGACGATGACAACCCATGCAGGTATTCTGTCTATCTCTATCATGGCAATCATTGCTGAACAGACTAAAAGCTTGTCCGCAAGCGGGTCCATAAATTTGCCAAAATTTGTTATCAGGTTGTACTTCCTTGCAATTTTGCCATCTAACATATCCGTAAGGCTGGCAATGCAAAAAAGCGCAAGCGCAATCCATTTCCCGTAAGGTATGCCCTCAACCATAAGTGCCACAAGAAAAAATGGTATCATTATCACTCGCAAAATCGTTAGCTTATTCGGTAAATTCATCTTTTATCTCTCCTATTAAATCATATGGTGCCGCCTCGGTTATTCTTACGTCCACAATGTCGCCTGAAATAAGCTCATAGCCGCAGTGTATATATACAAAGCCGTCAATACCCGCGGCATCACGATATGTCCTTCCGACATATACGTCTTCCTCGGGTATATATCCCTCAACAATCACCTTCATTATTTTTCCCACAAACTCTATATGTTTGTCAAGAGATATTTCCTGTTGAAGCTCCATTATTTCATTTTTCCATAAAAGAGCCGTTTCTTCATCAACCTGATTTTCAAAGCCTGCCGCAGGAGTGCCCTCCTCCCTTGAATATGTAAATACGCCAAGTCTGTCAAATTCAATTTCATCAATAAATGCAAGCAGAGCCTCATGCTCCTCCTGTGTTTCCCCTGGAAATCCCGTTATAAATGTCGTCCTGATTGCCATGTCGGGAATTTTACTTCTCAGTCTTGCTATCACAGTTTGAATGGACGCTTTGTCCGTCTTTCTTCCCATTCTTGCAAGAATGTTATCCTCACTATGCTGCAACGGCATATCAATGTAGTGAAGCAGCTTCGGTTCATTTGCAAAGGCATCTATCAGCTCCTCAGTTATCTCCTCGGGATAACAGTATAACACCCTAATCCACTCTATGCCGTCTATTAACCCAAGCGCATGTATCAGCTCATGCAGAACCTTTTTTCCATACAAATCCACGCCATAGCTTGTACATTCCTGTGCCACAAGAACAAGCTCCTTTATGCCCTGCTCTGCCATATATGACGCTTCCTTTATCAGCCGTTCCTTTGGCACGCTTCTAAAGCTACCCCTTATTTTAGGTATGACGCAATAAGTGCAGTGCTTGTTGCAGCCCTCGGCTATTTTAAGATACCCCATAAATGTGCCTGAGGTTATAACCTTGTCCGTATCAATAAGAGGAAGCCGGTTTATGTCATCGTATTTTTGTATAAACTGTTTTGTTATTTCCTTTTCCTGATCTGTGTTCTTAGCAGCATCATGCTCTCTTTTTTTACTGCAATCCGTTTCCTCAAGCTCCCTTATAACGTCCACAATCCCGTCTATGCTGCCAATGCCTAAGCATGCGTCAATCTCAGGAATTTCCTTTGTTATCTCCTCCCGAAAGCGCTGTGCAAGGCAGCCCGTAACAACAAGATATTTCAGCCTGTTCTCCTTTAATCGTGCCATTTCAAGTATCGTGTTTATGCTTTCCTCCATAGCGTCGTGGATAAAGCTGCAGGTGTTTATAATTACAACGTCAGCCTCCGATTCTTCATTTGTAATATTATATCCCTCAGCCATGAGCAAGCCAAGCATAGCCTCGCTGTCGCACAAATTTTTGTCACAGCCAAGGGAAACCATTAATACATTCATATTTTCTCCTACAGCACAGCCTCAACGCAATTATTCATAAGCATTGCAATCGTCATCGGTCCAACGCCTCCCGGTACAGGCGTGATTGCCCCTGCAACAGAGGAAGCTGATTCATAGTCCACATCTCCACAAAGCTTTCCGTTTTCATTCCTGTGTATTCCTACATCTATGACCGTTGCGCCCTCCTTTACATATGACGCATCAATCATTTTAGGCTTTCCGATTGCAACAACCAATATGTCGGCACGCTTGCATACCTCTTTTAAGTTTTTCGTTTTTGAATGGCATACCGTTACCGTTCCGTTTTCCCGAAGCAAAAGCATTGCCATCGGCTTGCCGACGATGTTGCTTCTTCCTATGACAACGCAGTCCTTCCCCTCTATCTCTATGCCTGAACGCTTCAAGAGCTGAATGACGCCCGCAGGTGTGCAGGAAACAAAGCCCTTCTTGCCTATGCTTAACGCCCCGACGCTTGCAGGGTGAAAGCCGTCCACGTCCTTTTCAGGTGAAATAGCATTTATAATATGCTCCTCATTGATATGTTTTGGAACCGGAAGCTGTACCAGTATTCCATGCACGCTGTCATCCTTGTTAAGCTTATCTATTATTCCAAGCAGCTCCTCCTCAGTGGTTTCCTCAGGCAGCTCATATGCAACGGATTTTATTCCGATGTATTCACATGCCTTTTTCTTGTTTCCCACATATACCGTTGACGCAGGGTCGCTGCCAACCTGTATGACTGCAAGGCAGACTTCCTTCCCCTCGCTTTTCAGCTTTTCCACCTTAGATTTAAGCTCATCCTTAATCTGCTTTGAAATTAATTTGCCATCAATTATCTTTGCCATTGCTTCCTCCTTGTTTTTCTACAGCAGCATGCCAAGTATCTTATTGCTTCTCGCAACAAATTCCGTCATTGCGTCCGCCTCAAGCGGCTTGTTTGCAAGCACCGCAAGGTCGTAAAGCTGGCAGCAAATCATGCTTGTATTTTCTCCCTCAGGATTATCAAGCACATATTTTACAAGCTTGTTGTTTGCATTTAAGACAAGGGTTTCGCCCTCGCCGCCAAACATTGACGGATCCATGCCACCGCCCATGCTGTATACCTTCATCATCTCCTGCATTCTTCTTGAATCCTCGGAAAGCGTAAGCATGGAGGAAACATCATCATTTTTCAGGCTTTCCACCTTTACGTTAAGCTTATCATTGCCTGTCGCCTTCTTAAACACCTCAGAAAGCTTATCCGTGTACTCCTTCTCCTGCTCCTCACTTAATGCCTCGCCCTTGAAGTTGTCAGACAAATCAGCATCAATACGAAGGAATTTAACATTTTCATTCTTGCCCTCAAGATGCGTGATATACGGATTATCTATATTGTGTACAAGGTAAACGGCATTTAAGCCCTCCTCCTTAAACATTTTGATATACTGTGACTGCGCCTGCTCGTCTGAAACATAGAAAACCTTATTCTCATGCTTTTCCTTAGCCTGCTCCAAATATTCAGGGAGCGTAAGGTACTTGTTGTCCAAATCCTTGAACAGCATGTAGTCCGTCATTTTCTCGCAAAATTTTTCGTCCCTGATGCAGCCAAACTTTATGAATGGGCTTATATCGTCCCAATATTTCTCATAATTTTCCTTGTCGGTCTTGCACATGCCTGAAAGCTTATCGGCAACCTTCTTCGTAATGTAGTCTGATATTTTCTTGACAAAGCCGTCATTTTGCAGTGCGCTTCTTGACACGTTAAGCGGAAGGTCAGGACAGTCAATCACACCCTTCAAAAGGAGCAGAAACTCAGGAATAACCTCCTTGATATTGTCTGCTATAAACACCTGATTATTGTAAAGCTTTATCGTACCCTCAAGCTGGTCATACTGTGTATTAATCTTTGGAAAATATAAAATACCCTTCAAGTTAAACGGATAATCCATGTTGAGATGAATCCAAAAAAGCGGCTTTTTAAAATCAAGAAATACCTTTTGATAAAAGTCAATGTATTCCTCCTCCGTACAATCCTTTGGATTTTTCATCCACAACGGATTCGTGTCATTTAACGGTGGATTTGCCTTCTTTGGCTCATTCTCCCCTGCTTTATCCTCAGACGCTCCATCGGCTTTTTCATCCTCAGAAGCAGCCTTCTTTTCATCTCCTACAAGCTCTGCCTCCTCGTCAATCTCTATCACCTTATTTTTTTCTTCTTCCTTTGCCTTAGCTTCTTCCTCCTCAAGCTTATCCTCGTTAATGAAGTAAATGTTGTAAGGCATAAAGGCACAATATTTCTGAATAACCTCCCTGACACGGTATTCATTTGCAAACTCGTAGCTGTCCTCATTTAAGTAAAGGGTAATTGCAGTTCCTCTTGTTTCATCATCACTTTCTGACATCTCAAATTCCGTACCGCCGTCGCACTCCCAAAATACAGGTTTTGCGTCCTTCTGCCATGAGCATGTCTCAATTGTAACCTTGTCGGCTACCATAAAGGCAGAGTAAAAGCCAAGACCGAAATGTCCGATGATTTGGTCCTCTCCTGCCTTATCCTTATACTTATTTATAAAATCCGTCGCACCTGAAAATGCAATCTGATTAATATATTTGTCAAGCTCCTCCTCCGTCATTCCAAGACCATTATCAACAAATGTAAGTGTCTTGTCCTTTGCAGAAGCGTAAACCTCAAGCTTGTACTCCTCGCCCTCAGCTTCCTCAAAGTCACCCATAAGCGCAAGCTTTTTTAGCTTCGTGATTGCATCGCACCCGTTTGAAATAAGCTCCCTTATAAATATATCGTGGTCAGAATATAACCACTTTTTAATAATTGGGAAAATATTTTCGCTGTTAATTGATAGACTTCCCTTTTTTTCCATTGTCGTTATACCTCCGTAATTTTGCTTTCTATATTGGTTTGCTTTTAAACAAACCTCATCTATCAAGTAATATAATACTTCATTCATTCAATGTCAAGAAAAAATTAGCACTCATTTACATCGAGTGCTAATAACACTTATATTTCCAACAATGCGATACGCAAAACCATAAAATGCAGTTTTTATCATATATAATATTTTTCCACTGTGCCGTCCCATACGCTGTCCAAGGTTTTATCAAGTGAAAACGTCTTTACCGACGTGCCTGTGGTTACCGTCAGGCTTCCCTTTTCATACAGCACATTAAAAAACAGTGCGCCAATATCCGGTTCAGCAATTGGCAGATTGTTCATCTCGACAAGTCTTGTAATGTTTTCACGGTTAAACATAAGAATCAGCTTAAGACTAAGGGGAAGCTTATCTCCCTTTATCAGCCCATACACGGTAGGCTTGATATCCTTCCAGCTAATATACTCCTCTGCCGCCATGATATCCCTGTCATCATTATCAAAAAAATCCTTATTCATTTTCCCATTTATGGAATAATCTATGCCTGTCTTTATCCGTGCCTCAAAAAGATAAAAGCTATCGTACCGTTCTCCCGTCAAAAGCTCTGACATAAATTTACCCGTTTCTTCTATTTCAAACTGCTTCATAAATACTCCAATAAACCAACGATTCATTAACATCAACCAAATATCAGCCAATCAATCATATGTCTGCCTATCCAACTGATTCAGATAAATCGTAATAACCTGCATATCGTCACCATATTCCTCATGACCGTACTGACAATACATCACGCCCGGTACCTCCTCAAGAAACTTCATATCGTACATATCCACACTGTAATCCGTTACGGCAATTTCAACGGTTCCCGTTATATTTCTGCCCGCCGTATGCTTAACCGCATTTTTAAAGCCCTGATAATCACAAATGAGATTATTCCTTGCAAAATAATTATATGTCATGCTGTCGCACGCTTCAAAGCTGTCCTCGTCCCAAACATGGCGGTCATCCATAATGTCGTCCGTCACATTAAAATACATATGCCCTACAAAGCTTCCCCTGTCAGGCAGCGGGTCATCCCATGTAGCGTCCACCTGATACCAATTTCCATCAAGGCACACCCGATTCCATGCATGCAGCTCCCCGTCAGCCGTTCCGGTCATAAAGTCATTTTCAACGCCCGAGCAGGAAAGCAAAAGCGCCATTGCCTCAGCATAGCCGTTGCACACTGCAGTCCCCTGCACAAGTGCGCCATAAGCCCTGTACGCATATTCCTTTGAATAATCTACATACCCATATTTGCAGTTTGCCACAATGTAATCATGTATGGCAAGCTCTTTATCGTAATCTGTCATTCCCGGCTTGATTATGCTGTTTAAAATGGAATCAACCTTGTCATAAAGCTTTACCGCAGCCGGTCTGTCTCCCGGAATGCCTGTACCATTTATGTATTTCTGATACACATAATAATTATCTGATATTTCATATCTAAGTATGATTTTCATACCCTTTTTTGTTTTTTGTATGACGGAATACTGATTTACATTTCCATAAAGCCCGCAAATATAATCATTTATGGAATTGATGTCCTCCTCCGTTACGTTGCTCACATAAAATACGCCGCTTTCATCTCCCGCTTCAATCTGCTCATTTACAATTGTAGTAAGTGCTATCATTCCATCAGCAGTCTGATCAGGATGCAGCTTTACTCCTATATCCCATCCCCAAAAATATGCTATGGCAATAACAGCCACAACCAAAATAGGAATCATTTTTATTACCTTATGATTATTATCCACTACTCTACCTCATCCTCATCGTCTTCATCATTTTTACTGCCCGCTGATTTTCCCATGATAAACAAAACAACCATAAGTATAATTGAAACAATCAGACATATTGCAATAAGCACAGGCTTGTTGCTGTCGCCGGTTGCGGCAGTGAGAAGCACATATAGTAATTCATTATAATTCATAGCTTCCTCCAAAAAAATTTTCTATGGTTATTTTAAGCTACTCTTTCCATAAAGGCAACAGTTTTTCATTATCTTATTTTTATTTGTTCTTGAAGCAATGCCACCTTTGTTGTAAAATGTCTATTTAGAAAAATAACGGAAGGCAGGAATCAGGATATGGCTCAGCTATGGGGCGGCAGATTTACAAAGGAAACGGACAAATTAGTTTACAATTTTAATGCTTCTATCTCATTTGACCAAAAATTTTTTAAGCAGGACATTCAGGGCAGCAAGGCGCACGTTGCAATGCTTGCGTCCTGCGGGATAATCACATATGAGGAACAAAAAATGATAACAGATGCTCTCGACGGCATACAAAAGGACGTGGAGGCAGGAACGCTTATGATTACAGATGAATACGAGGATATTCACAGCTTTGTTGAGGCAAATCTGATTGAAAGAATCGGCGACACCGGTAAGAAGCTTCACACAGGACGTTCAAGAAACGATCAGGTTGCCCTTGACATGAGGCTTTATGTAAGAGACGAGCTTATGGAAGTAAAGGCGCTTGTCATTGCTCTGCTTGGCGAGCTTCACAGGCTTATGAAGGAAAATACCAAAACCTATATGCCCGGCTTTACCCATCTCCAAAAGGCACAGCCTGTAACCTTTGCACACCACATAGGTGCATATATGGAAATGTTCAAGCGCGACCTTAACAGAATAGATGATATATATGAGAGAATGAATTACTGCCCGCTTGGTGCAGGCGCCCTTGCAGGGACAACCTATCCTCTTGACAGAAATCTTACTGCATCCCTCCTAGGCTTTAAGGGACCTACCTTAAACAGCATGGATTCCGTTTCTGACAGGGATTACGTGATAGAAATGCTCTCCGCATTTTCAACAATCATGATGCACCTTTCAAGATTTTCAGAGGAAATTATTATCTGGAATTCAAATGAGTATCAATTTGTTGAGCTTGACGATGCCTACAGTACAGGAAGCTCAATTATGCCGCAAAAGAAAAATCCTGACATTGCCGAGCTTGTGCGTGGCAAAACCGGCAGGGTTTACGGTGCGCTTCTGTCAATCCTTACAACAATGAAGGGTATTCCCCTTGCATATAATAAGGATATGCAGGAGGACAAGGAGCTTACCTTTGATGCGATTGACACAGTAAAAGGCTGTCTTGCCCTTTTCACGGGTATGATTTCAACAATGAAGTTAAATAAATCCGCCATGGAAAAAAGTGCAAAAAATGGGTTTACAAATGCCACTGATGCGGCAGACTATCTTGTAAATCATGGCGTACCATTCAGGGATGCACATGGCATAGTCGGTCAGCTTGTGCTCTACTGCATAGACAAAAACATTTCGCTTGATGAAATGTCAATTGAAGAATACAAGGCAATCAGCCCTGTATTTGAGGAGGATATATACGAATCAATCAGCCTTACTGAATGCGTAAACAAACGAAATACAATCGGCGCTCCCGGACCGTTATCCATGGAGCAGATTATAAACATAAACGAGGAATTTTTAAATAGCTTGAAGTAATATATTAATAGCCTTAATATACGGCTTCAATGAATTGCTTAAAGTAATCTTTTTATCAGACAAAGAGAGGAGGAAACTTAAAATGAATAATACGACAAAACAAAAATACGAGCTTGCAAAAAAAATGCTCAAGGGAAAAATCGAAATAGATGAGGTTGCCCTCATGACCGGACTTTCCGAGGAGGTATTAAAGGAGCTAAAGGAGGAGGTTGCACCTGAGAGCAAGGATGTTCAGATACTAAAAAATCTTGACACGGTAGACCTTGACATAGGACAGATACTCTATGACGACTTCCCGGACGAGGACATTGATACTGAGGAGTAAAATATACGGGAAGCTGCCTTAAATCAGTCAGTTTCCCGTATATTTATGATACTTTTTATTGCCAACCCATTTCCAGCATTAATGTAGCCAAACACGCATAAAATGCTATGAGAAAAACTTACTATTTTCAAAATATGGCTTTTTCACATGCCTATATTACGATGGTTATTTAGCTTTCTATTGAAATATATCTATAAGACTGTGGCGCACAGGATACTCCAATATCCTTTAATGTAAGTGGTTCTTTATATATAACAATGTTTTTCAGCTTATAAGCAACCGCCTTTTTCTTTCCCTTGTAGTATTTTCTATAGAAAGCATATGTTATACCTGCATAATTTTTTGTTTTTCGCCAAACACTTAGCACATCATCTTCTATAATATCAGCAATCTCTGCTTCTGCAACAACTTGCTGCCTGGGTGCTGTTGCATATATAATAATTTTACTAACATCATTTCTGCAACGAAATTTTCGGTATTCGTACAGCTTTTCCCCTTGCAGAATACTAGTTACATATTCCGGATTAATTGACAATAACATTTGACACATTCACATTTCCCTCCATTAAAATTTCTTTAAATTGTTTTGCCGTCAGGTGTACTTCCGTTGGATATTGATTTGGTGCAGACCAATACCCATTCTTATCAAGCCAATCCATATTGACATTATTTCCTGCACCAAAATAACCGTAATATAACATTTCAACCACAGATACATTTATGTAATTATCATATTGCTTTTTCAACTCAGCTTCATCAAATACAGATTTATTTCCAATATGATGTTTTAATTCATCAAAGCTCATCAAATATTTATAATTTACTTTCGCTTGAACAACATTTGTTACAATACAGTATGATGTAATACAAGAACGATACCTTTTTCCAGAACCTTTTGTATAACGCCGATAAACGAATACAGGCTCGCCAATTTTATGATTTAATTTTGCTGCCTTTCCTACATATATTTTGCTAAGACCATTACTAACACTTTTACTAATATCAGATTGTAATGATGTTGCATTTGAAAGCTCCGAGTATGCAAACATCGTATCATGGTAGTAATCATCAATAATAATATATCCTGCGTAGTCAAATCCATCTTTTATAAACGGGAAAGCCTTGTATGGATTACTGAAATCAATTGCATTACGGTTCTTTACAAAAACAATTTCCCCATTTAAATTAATTCCTCGATTTTGAAATCCAAACTTCTCAAGCAGAGAAATCAACGTAGTATGTTTATCGAAAACCGTCAAATAAATTTCCGTGCATTTCAATTGCATCCACTTCCACAATAATAGTCCAATTGCACCTTCTCCAATACGTTGCCTTCGATATCTCTCAGAAATACGAAATGTACTAATTTTCAATCTTTCCATTTTGGGCAAACTAGCATCCCGTAATTTAATTACTTCATTTTCAGGTTTTAATACAATAAACGCTCCTACACCTATGTCATCTTCAAAAACAAGTGCAGTTGCATCATCCTGTGTTTTTCTTTTGAACCAATCAATAAATCCTGTACTATTTTCTGTACCAGGATAATCCTCTTTAAGTGAGTCAAAAAACTCATCATCAATATTAATATCTGAAAATTTCTTTAACAAAAATTTTCCCGCCATATCAGCATTTCCCCCTGCTCTTTAATCAAATTGACACTCCAATAAAAACCTTAATATCAATGGCTTTGACGTACACAAATCACATTTCGAATATATGTTCTGTTTATATAATACCATATTTACCACAATATTCCAATATCTAATTTGAAAAAAATTTATTATAAATTTTTTATACTTTATTAATTAAACTATCCTGAACAAGAGATTTAAGACCCTTATACCATGTCAATTCATTTATACTTGATAGATGAAATATGTATATATACTTTATTAGAAAATATAGTTCAAGTAAATCAATACACGTCGCAAAGCCACATAACATATGTAACCTAAAAAGGGGGCTGTCGCATATGTGCCTTAAATCCTTACTGCGACAGGCCCTTTTTCATTCTATTTCAGATAATTCCGCATTGTTTTCAATGCGTTCTTCTCCAACCGGCTGACCTGCGCCTGCGATATGGAAATTTCGTCAGCCACCTCCGTTTGGGTCTTCCCCTCAAAAAACCTGAGCTTAATAATGCTGTACTCCCTGTCATCCAGCTTTTTCATTGCTTCCTTTAAGGATATATTTTCTACCCAGTTTTCTTCCCTGTTTTTCTTGTCGCTTACCTGATCCATAAGGTAAAGCACATCCTGCCCCTCCTGATACACAGGCTCATTTAATGACATGGGGGTTGCGATGGCGTCCAATGCAATTACAACATGCTCCTTCGGCATATCGATCTCCTTTGCAATTTCCTCAATGGTAGGCTCCCTGTCATATTTTTTTGTAAGCATATCCTTTGCATAGATTGCCTTGTATGCAATATCCCTCAGTGACCTGGAAACCCTTATACTGTTGTTATCCCTTAAATAGCGCCTACATTCCCCTATTATCATAGGCACTGCGTACGTCGAGAATTTTACATCCAGGCTTCGGTCAAAGTTATCAATCGCTTTAATAAGCCCAATACAGCCCACCTGAAACAAATCGTCCGCACTCTCATTGTTATTGCCGACAAATCTTTGTATCACGCTTAAAACAAGCCTTAAATTTCCTCTTATGAACTGTTCCCTAGCCTCCATGTCGCCCTCGGCTATTTTCTCAAATAAAGCTTCCTTTTCCTCATTGCTGAGTAATGGAAGCTTTGATGTATTTACCCCACAAATAACTACCTTGTTAAGTGCCATATCAGTAATTCCTCCAACAGTAATCTTGTTACTGTAAAGGATTTACATTTGAGGTATTTTCTATTCAGTTTTTAAGGTGACATTTTTTACCTTATGTCAGCATAAATATATCAGAGGTTCATTTTCGTAAAATTTTCTCAACTTAATTCCTGCCCGCTCCACATTCATGGTTTGCAATCCATTTTGTTTATCCGCAAAAGCTGATACAAGCCTCCTTTAGTGTCACATTCATGGTTTACATTCCATTCTGTTTATCCCTGCATCATGGCTCTCAACTCTAATACTCTCTCGCCAGCATGCTCTCCTTAACCTCATAAAGCTTCTCTGACAAATCAACATAATGGATATGAGGATTTTCGTATCTCTGCTCCTCCTCCCAGACCAGCTTGTCAAGCTGATATGAAACGTAATCCTTAATCTCCTTTAATGCAGGCTTGTCATAAACAAGCTTCCCATTCTCAAAGATGGAAACCTGAAGCTCCTTAACGTCAACATTTTCAAACTTCATTTTCTTCCATGGCTTTATCGGGTCAACATATGGATAAGGCTTTGAAACATCAACCTCCTCATCATAAAGCGTAAGCAAATCTGCAAGTCCGTAGCCTGTCTCCCTGCTGAAAATTCTCCACAGCTTTTTTCTTCCCGGGTTTGTTATCTTTTCTACATTTTCGGATATTTTTATTTTCGGTACGAATTCACCCGTATCATTTTTTACTGCGGCAAGCTTATAAACGCCGCCAAAAACAGGGTCGGACTTTGATGTAATCATTCGCTCTCCAACACCGTAGGAATCAATTTTTGCCCCCTGCTTTTGCAGTGACTTAATCAAATATTCATCTATGCTGTTCGAAACAACAATTTTGCAGTCAGACATTCCTTCTGCATCAAGTACCTTTCTAAGCTTTTTTGAAAAATATGCAAGGTCGCCGCTGTCTATTCTTACACCCTTCAGCCTTTTACCCATAGGGATAAGCACATCCTTTGCAACCTTTATGGCATTTACAACTCCGCTTTTTAAAATATCATACGTATCGATAAGAAGCGTACAATTGTCAGGATAAACCTCGGCATATGCCTTAAATGCCTCATACTCGCTATCAAAAAACTGAATCCAGCTATGTGCCATTGTGCCGATTGCAGGTATGCCGTAAAGCTCGTCGGCAATAACGGTTGCCGTTGCGTCTGCGCCTCCAATATAAGCCGCCCTTGCCCCAAGAATTGCCGCATCACTGCCATGCGCCCTCCTTGCTCCAAATTCCATAACGATCTGACCTGCATCCTTTGCCGCCCTGCAAATCCTTGAAGCCTTTGTTGCAATTAACGACTGGAAATTCACAGTCAAAAGAAGCATCGTCTCTATAAGCTGAGCCTCAATCACAGGAGCAGTTACCGTTACAATAGGCGTATTTGGGTAACAGATTGTTCCCTCAGGCACAGCATCAATGCTTCCCGTAAATTTAAAATCTGCAAGATACGCAAGGAACTCCTCGGAAAATTCACCCTTGCCCTTCAGATATGCGATATCCTCATCAGAAAAATGCATATTTTCAATATATTCTATAAGCTGTTCCAGTCCTGCTGCAACCACAAATCCGCCGTTATCAGGATTTCGCCTGTAAAACATATCAAAGCAGGCAATTTTATCCTTGAACCCATTTACAAAATATCCATTTGCCATTGTCAGCTCATAATAATCCATAAGCATTGTTAAATTTCTCATACTCCACATACCTCCGTAAATACATCCTCAGGTGTTGCTGCAAATACGCACGCCCCCTGCTCTCTTAAAAAATCCTCATCCCGAAAGCCCCACAAAACCGTTATACAGTCAAGTCCTGCATTTTTTGCAGTGGCAAGGTCAACCTCAGAATCTCCCACATATACAACCTCCCGCTTTTCTACACCAAGCTTTTTAATCGCATAGTCGCAAGAATCTGGTGCCGGCTTTCTCTTACATCCGGGCATATCACCCACAGCAAGATCAGCATACTCCTTAAAAAATTTATCGAAAAGCATATCCACAGCACTGCCTACCTTATTTGAAACAATTGCCATTTTTATGCCTTTTTCCTTAAGCTTTGCCATAACCTCCAGCACGCCCTCATAGGGCTTTGTCTTGTCCTGATTGTGCTTGTCGTAATGCTCCTTAAATAATCCAAATGCCCTTTCAAATGCGTCCTCTGATATATCCTTGGGCGAACAAAGCTCCATCAGCCGTCTTATACCATTTCCCAAAAAAAGCCTTACCTCCGCCCGCCTGCGTCTTTGCCATCCCATACCGTCCATGGCAAAATTCACACTGTCAGTCAGGTCGTCAAGGGTGTCTAAAAGTGTTCCGTCCAAATCAAATAAAACCGCCTTATATTTCACTTTTATTCCTCCGTAAAATTATTTCTTAACATTATTCAAAAAATTTTCATTGTAAAATTATTCAAAAACATTTATACTATAATTAATATTATAAGCTATTTAAAGGAGATATACAAATGAATTCAGAAAATGTTATGGTAATCGACGATGATATATCTCTTTTACATACACTTGAGAACACTCTGACAAATGCCGGCTACACAGCCAATCTTGCAAATTCAGGAAAAGAAGCACTTTCAAAAATAGAAAACGGATTCATTCCCGACATTATATTGCTTGCTCTTGCTATGCCGGATATGAATGGATTTGAAACCTTCAGCGCAATCCGTTCCATTACAAACACGCCTATTATTTTTGTCACTGCAATTAAAAACAACGAAACGGAGCTTGCCTGTCTTGAGCTCGGTGCAGTTGACTACATAACAAAACCATTTATAAATGATATACTTTTGGCAAGAATACGAATCCACTTAGACAATCATGTACAAACACAAGAAAAAAAGGCAAAGGTTGCAGCCACCTACGATACGGACAAACTCAAAAGCATGGATGCCCTTCTCACAGATACGGAGTTCAATGTGGGCAAGCTCATTGCAATGGGCTACTCCAATCAGGAAATTGCCGACCAGCTTAATTTTTCTTACAGCTATGTCAAAAAAATTGCATACCGCATATTTGATAAATTGAACATAAATAAACGTACTGATGTAAGAGAATATTTTATGAAATAGCTGTACAACAGAACAAAACATGACTATAACGGTTGTTAAAAAATACAAGCAGAAGCACATATACCAATGGGACTGCCGCACTAAAAATATTTCTAGTGCAGCAGTCCCATTTTTATTTTTCCTAACTCTGCATTGCCCGTTTCGCCCTCATTCGCTGGGTAGGGTCAAGTATCTTCTTTCTAATTCTGATTGACTTCGGCGTAATTTCCAAAAGCTCATCTGTATCTATAAAGTCAAGTGCCTGCTCAAGGCTTAAAATCTTCGGCGGCGTAAGCTTTAAGGCATCGTCAGAGCCTGACGCTCTCGTATTTGTAAGCTGCTTTTTCTTGCAGACATTTACCTCTATATCCTCCGTCTTTCCACACTGTCCTACTACCATGCCTCCGTACACCTGCTCACCTGGACCTATAAAAAGAGTGCCTCTTTCCTGCGCATTGAAAAGTCCGTAGGTGATAGACTCCCCTGACTCAAATGCAATCAGCGAGCCTTGACTTCTGTAATTCATATCACCCTTATACAAATCATATCCGTCAAAAATCGTATTAATAATACCATTTCCCTTTGTTGCCGTCATAAAATCACCACGGAAGCCAATAAGTCCTCTTGATGGGATTGAAAATTCAAGCCTTGTGGTTCCATTTCCGGTAGGCGCCATTCCCGTAAGCTCACCCTTCCGGTTATTGAGCATATTGATTACCGTACCCGAAAATTCATCAGGCACGTCTATCACTGCTATCTCAAAAGGCTCAAGCCGCTTACCCTGCTCATTTTCCTTGTATATAACCTCCGCCTTGCTTACGGCAAACTCATAGCCCTCACGTCTCATATTTTCAATCAGGACTGATAAATGAAGCTCTCCACGTCCCGAAACCTTAAAGCATTCCGTTGTATCTGTCTCCTCTACCCGAAGGGAAACGTCCGTATTAAGCTCCCGAAACAGCCTGTCCCTGATATGTCTTGAGGTTACAAATTTTCCTTCCTTTCCTGCAAGCGGCGAGTCATTTACCATAAAATGCATTGCAATGGTAGGCTCTGATATTTTTTGGAACGGAATAGGCTCAGGGTTTTCAGGTGAGCATATGGTATCTCCTATGTGCAAATCGGCAATTCCAGATATTGCGACAATGGAGCCTACGCCTGCCTCATTTACCTCAACCTTATTGAGTCCCTCAAACTCATAGAGCTTTCCAATTTTTACCTTAACCTTTTTATCAGGCTCATGGGCATTTACAATAACAGCCTCCTGATTTAGTTTCAGTCCGCCGTTATCAACCTTTCCCACGCCGATACGTCCCACATATTCATTGTAATCGATTGTGCTTATGAGTACCTGCGTACCTGTCTCAGGGTCGCCTGTCGGTGCAGGAATATAATTTACGATTGTATCAAAAAGAGGCTTCATGTCCGTTCCCGGCTCGTCCGCTGAAAGTGACGCCACGCCTGACTTTGCGGAAGCATATACAAACGGACAGTCAAGCTGCTTTTCATTTGCATCAAGCTCAATCAAAAGCTCAAGCACCTCGTCCACAACCTCGTCAGGTCTTGCCTCCGGACGGTCAATCTTGTTGATGCAGACGATTACATTTAAGTCAAGCTCAAGTGCCTTTTTCAGAACAAATTTCGTCTGCGGCATTGCTCCCTCAAATGCATCTACAACGAGAATAACTCCGTTTACCATTTTAAGCACACGCTCAACCTCGCCGCCAAAATCAGCATGACCCGGAGTATCTATAATATTTATCTTTATATCGCCATAGGTAACAGCCGTGTTCTTTGACAGAATCGTGATTCCTCTTTCCCGCTCTATATCATTAGAGTCCATAACACGTTCCGCAACCTCCTGATTTTCACGGAAAACGCCGCTTTGCTTTAAAAGCTCATCAACAAGTGTTGTCTTGCCGTGGTCGACATGGGCAATAATTGCCACGTTTCTCACGTTGTCTCTAGTTATTGTCATAACAGTGTACCTCTTTTTATGTTAAAATATATTCGCCAATTTAGCCTAGAGCATTATATCACTTGAAACAACGCATTTCAACATAAATATTAAATTAGGGCTGTCGCCTTAAATCCTTACCGCGACAGCCCCCTAATTTAATGTATCATATTTTTAACTGAATTTGTCCAAAAAGCTTGATATTTTATCAGCCCTGTCCATAGCCTTGTTTCCTGCATTTGCCGCCGCTGAGCCGGTGCGTCCCGTAGATGCATTTTCAGTCGAGTCTGACCTTCCTGCCCCTGCGATCATTGTAGTGACGGGCGCCATCCAAATTTTACCTGTGCCTCTATATACGTTTACAAGTCCCTCGCCTGATACTGCTGAACCGAGCAGGCTCTTTCCTGATTTTTCAACGGTAAATTCAAGGCTTCCCGACCATGCGATTGCCATGTTTCCATCAATCTTCATTACATCATTTTCAAGATTAATTTCGATAAGCTCCTCCATTGGAACAATGCTCTCAAGCGCCGCAACGCCCTGTCCATTCAGGGAAAGGTTAAATAAGCCCTCCCCTCCAAACACTGCGGAGGATACATTACTTCTTGCAACAACCTTTTGCTGCACTGTGTTGTCACATGCAAGAAAAAGTCCGTCGTCAAGGACAACCGAGTCGCCCCAGCTTGCAATGTCTGTAAGAAGGATGTGTCTGTATGTAGGCTCAAGCATAACCTGTCCGTAGCCCTCATAGATAGGCTTGACAGCCGACTCTCCCGTAACTGCGCCGCTTACCATCTTACCAAGAAAATTGCCTACGCCCTTAACGCCTGTGGACATCTGTACATTTCCACTTATCCACTGCATGGCTCCTGCCTGTACAGTATAGCCGTTTCCGTTTAGGTTAAGGAGAACCTGTCTTTTATTGACATTCATTTTTGCGCTGTAATATTCTACCTTTGCATTATGCGGCGATACGCTCATATCCCTTGCATACTCCAAAACCTGCATGCCGCCGAGCTCGCTTTTTATAACTATATTCTGATTGTTTGCATAACTCTGATATACCATTTTAACCTCCTATGCCGTTGGCGCCATAAGTATTGTTCCGGTTCCACGATATACATTGACAAGTCCTTCACCTGATACCGCTGAACCGATAAGGCTTTTCGTTGACTTTTCTACGGTAAACTCAAGCGTTGACGACCATGCAATTGCCATGTTTCCGTCAATCTTGACAACATCGTCCTGAAGGTTAAATTGTATAAGCTCCGCCTGTGGCACAGGGCTCTCCAGTATCGCAAGTCCCTGACCGTTAAGTGAAAGGTTAAATAAGCCCTCTCTGCCGAACACAGCGGAGGATATATTGCTTCTTGCAACAATCTTATGCTGCAGGCTGCTATCGCTTACAAGAAATAGTCCGTCGTCTAATACGATGCTTCCACCCCACTGACCTACGTCTACAGAAATAAGATGCTTATATGTAGGCTCTAACATAAGAAGTCCCTGTCCTGAATACTCAGGCTTTACGGCTGACTCTCCCGTAACAGCTCCTCCTACCACCTTACCGAGGAAGTTTCCTACGCCCTTAACGCCGCTGGACATCTGTACATTTCCAAGCATCCACTGCATTTCCCCTGCCTGAACGGTACAGCCCGTATTGTTAAGCTCAACTAATACCTGTCTCTTTTTTACGTTCATCTCTGACGCAAAATAAGCCGTCTCAGCCATTTGCGGCGACACGGATAAATCCTTCTGATGCTCAAAAATCTTGTACTGTCCAAACTGGGCAATACAAATCATGTTCTGATTGTCATAAAAATTGTTTAATTGAAACATTGTAATCCTCCCTTAAAATAATGTGCTGTGTACATTGTACCATATCATCAAGCTTTTGTCAGTTATATTTCTGCATGCTTTCGTCGTTAATTTATACCGATACATTCTGTTTTCCGTGCAGGTAAATGAGTAGCACCGATATGTCCGCAGGCGACACGCCCGATATTCGTGATGCCTGCCCGATGGAAGCCGGTCTTATCTCTGATAACTTCTGACGTGCCTCCTTTCTTAAATTTGACACGTCATCATAGTTAATATCTGACGGAATTTGTTTCTTCTCAAGCTTTTTGAACTGCTCTACCTGCTGTCTCTGTCTTGTTATATACCCCTCGTACTTAATGTTTATGTTTATTTGATTGATAATCTCATCATCAAGAATTTTATTTTTATCCCTGCCCTCGTCAATGGGTTCTACAAGCTCGTAGCTAAGCTCAGGCCTCCGTATCAGCTCGCCGAGGGACACTGCCGTTTTAATCGGCGCGCTATTATGCTCCACAAGAAAATCCTGTATTTTCTTTCCTCCGCCTATCATAAGGGAATTGACACGTGCAAGCTCCTCATCGATAAGCTGTCTTTTTCTTGAAAATGCATGATATCTTTCCTCATCGATAAGCCCAATGTCATGCCCGATATCCGTAAGCCGAAGGTCTGCGTTATCCTGACGCAAAAGCAGCCTGTACTCCGCACGTGACGTCATCATTCTGTATGGTTCAAAGTTTTCCTTTGTCACAAGGTCATCTATGAGAACGCCGATATACGCCTGTGAGCGGTCAAGCACAAGCGGTTTTTCCCCTTTCAGCTTTAATGCGGCGTTTATGCCTGCCATAATGCCCTGCGCCGCCGCCTCCTCGTACCCTGAGCTTCCATTAATCTGTCCTGCAAAGAAAAGTCCGTCCATCTCTTTAAGCTCTAAGCTTGCCTTTAAATTGACCGCATTGATGCAGTCATATTCTATTGCGTATGCATTTCTTATTATCTTGACATTTTCAAGTCCCGGCACTGTCCTTATCATTGCATACTGTACGTCCTCAGGAAGCGAGGAGGACATTCCTCCCATATACATTTCATTTGTAAATTCCCCCTCAGGCTCAATAAAAAGCTGGTGCCTGTTCTTGTCGGGAAACTTCATCACCTTGTCCTCGATTGACGGACAGTATCTTGGACCCGTCCCCTCGATAAAGCCTGAAAAAAGCGGCGACCTGTCTATATTTGCCTTTATGATTTCATGGGTTTTTTCATTTGTATATGTAAGCCAGCAGGATATTTGCTCCCTCGCAATATCGTCAGGCTTATTTGTAAATGAAAACGGAACAATTTTCTCGTCGCCCTTTTGCTCCTCCATCTTGGAAAAATCAATTGTCTTTTTATCAAGCCTTGCAGGTGTTCCTGTTTTAAATCGTCTAAGCGTAATCCCTGCCTCAAGCATGGAATCAGAAAGATGGTTTGCAGCCATAAGCCCGTTTGGTCCCGTGTGATTTACCACATCGCCGTAAATGCATCTCGCCTTCAGGTACGTTCCCGTGGCAAGAATAACTACCTTACAATAATACGCTGCCCCCGAAAATGTTTTCACGCCGCAAATGTGCTTCCTGCCCTCCTCCGTTTCATACATAAGCTCCACAACCTCTGCCTGACGAAGCGTAAGCTTTTCCGTATTTTGCAGGGTAAGCCTCATCTGCTTTGTATACTCAACCTTATCTGCCTGCGCCCGAAGGGAATGTACGGCAGGTCCCTTTGACACGTTGAGCATTTTCGACTGTATGTAGGTCTTGTCAATATTTTTTCCCATCTCGCCCCCAAGCGCATCAATCTCCCTTACAAGATGCCCCTTGGAGCTTCCTCCAATATTGGGATTGCACGGCATCATTGCAATGCTGTCCATACTAATTGTAAATAAAATTGTTTCAAAGCCCATTCTTGCAGCCGCAAGCGCCGCCTCGCAGCCGGCGTGTCCAGCTCCGACAACGGCTATATCATAGTGCTCCTCTATATGTGTAGTGCCCATTGTGTTTTCCCTTTCATATTTTTGGTCTAGTGCGGCATTCGCAGGAGACTTCCAACAAAACAACAGAATAAAAGATAAATGTTTTAGGAAATGATAGCACAATAGCGTATACAATGCAAGAACAAAGCGTTTTCGGTGCTGCAGACAATTTCTTTTGCCATGCTGTTATTTAAACTCATTTATGGAGTATATATACGTTTATTTAATTCATGGCTTCAACTTGTGGTATATTTTATTTTTATGGTTTATTTACAATGTATCTATAGTCTATGGCTTATTTACAAAAATATATTGCATTATATACAATCTTGTGTTATCATTTTTCTAAAGCATAAGTCTTTCAATTCTGTTTTGGGGTTTAAATCCCATTCAAAAAATCAGAAAAAATCGGAACTTCGATGCTTTGAGTTCATTACATTACAATTTTAGCAGAGAGGTTGTCCGTATTTGGGAAGGATAATGTATGCGGAGTTTGCTAGGGATTTTGTTTCGGATAAGCGGAAATTTGGTACGAGTGAAAGTCCGGTATAAATGAAATTCGCTACAAGCAAAATTGTGGTACGGATGAAATTCCAATACAAACGGTATTTTATTACAAGTATAATTCCAGCAAGATAGATTTGGATAACCTCCTGCGGCACTTAGTTAAGGGAGGAAACCATATGAAAAACAATGAGAAATTAGAACAAGACATGAAGCAAAAGCTACTTACATGGGAGCAGTGGCAGGAGCTTACAGGCATACAAACAGTGATACGGGAATACAAAGATACGGTATTTCGTATGCTCCTCAGGGACAAGAGAAAACTGCTTGCACTTTACAACGGCATAAACGGAACAGATTACGACAACCCTGATGACTTGAAAATTGTTACGCTTGAAAATGCCATTTACATGAGCTGTAAAAACGACGTTGCCTGCGTCATAGACTTTACCCTTGATATGTACGAGCAGCAGTCAACGGTAAATCCAAACATGCCCTTTCGGTATTTGCGATATGTTTCAAGGGTATTTGAAAAGCTTACGATATATGATAATATTTATTCAAGGAAATTAATTAAGCTTCCCACACCTAAATTTATCGTATTTTACAACGGAAGCGAACCGCAGCCCGAATGTAGGGAATATAGGTTATCGGACGCATATATGACAAAGACGGAACAGGTAAGCCTTGAGCTTATCGTGACGCAGCTTAACATTAATGAGGGTTACAACAGTGAATTAATGGAAAAGTGTCCTGACCTGTTCCAGTATATGCAGTATGTTTCAAAAATCAAAGAATATAATAAGGATATGCCCCTTGAGGAAGCTGTGCCAAAGGCTGTTGATGAATGTATCAATGAAGGGATATTAAAGGAATTTCTTTTGCTAAATAAGGCGGAGGTAGTGAGTATGAGTATATTTGAATATGATGCGGAATTACATATGAAGATGGAGCGTGAGGAAGCATTTGAGGACGGAAGTGAGTATGGGGAAATGAAAAAACTGATAACCCAAGTCTGCCGTAAATTAAGAAAATCAAAAGAACTAGCTGTTATAGCTGACGAGCTAGAGGAAGATACTTCAGTTATATCAGAAATATGTAAAGCCGCTGAGGATTTTGCCCCTGATTATAATGAGGAGCTTGTATATGAAGCCTATAAGAAACAGTATATGGTAGTTTAGACTATTACGGTATTAGTCAAATTGCCCCTTAATTAAAATGTGGAAAAATTAAAGCATTTATATTAAAATATCAGGGCTGCCGCTTTACGGATTTACATTCGTTAAAGCGACAGCCCTTTCAAAAGTATTTCGTAAATTTTATAGGATTAACCTATTTATTTTTCTTTATACGCTGTATTGAGATAACAGCCAAAAAAGCTGATACAAGCATCAAGCTAAACATAACTGCTATCGGTGCTGCATCTCCCGTATTTGGTGATGCTGTCTGTTTTGTGTTGTCAGCAGCTTTTACTGGTGTTACAGCTACGTCAGGTACATTGGTTTTAGACGGTTCAACTATACTAGGCGTATCATTCTTCGACGGCTCAAGCGCAGTTCCATCCTCCACATCCTCGTATATAAGCGTGTAGAATGAAAACTTACCTGTGGTAAATGTTACCGTATTTGGATTGTCGTCCAAGTCAGGCAATTCCTCTGCTATGCCGTCATGCAATCTTATAATAGAGAATTTCCTGTTGGCAGCCTGAAATTCCTTTGGCACGTCAATTGTTATTGTTATCTCTTTATCAAGCTTATTCACGTTGCCTGACACAATTCCATCAATGAATTTTACGATGTTCATATCAAGAATTACGGCAATTTTCCTTTTCTTTGCAGCTGTCTTGATTGCTTCAAGGTCACTTTGTCCAACGCTTGCTTCTGATAGTGCAGCAACGATGAGGTCTACCTTTAAGTGCTTTCCGCTTTTTATCTCTTCTTTCGTAAATGCTGAGTTGATAAGCTCGTCATAGGCTTCATCATCAAGCTTCAGGTCAGGTGTGGTTTCGTCTACTTTGTCGATGGAGACGGTTGGGGCATTATCTAACGGCATGAAATCACATTCATAATAATATGACGTCCCGGCGGACCCACCAAGTAATATTCTAAAATCTATTAGTTGATCTTTTTCACTGTACTCAGAAGATAACCTACAATTTACTCTATATGTTACAGTTTCTCCCGCCTTAATTACACTGCCTCCAATTTCTGTATCATCCCATGCCGCATCGTATCCTGTGGACCCATACGGATCATACCAATTAGTAATATTTCTTCCGTCAGGAGCTATTATCAGCATATCTTTTATAGCTTCATCCTCCGAATCATAATTTTCTGTCGCCCAATAAGATCTTATCGCCTTTAAGCATATATCAAAATCATTTTTATTACTTATCTGTATATAAAAAATTCTTTCTGTTCCTGCAATGAGATAATTACCATCATAATATACATCTAAGTCAACATTTCCTAAATCTACTTTGGCACTTTCCGATATACAATAATTGCTGTTTTCTATGTTTATTACACGGTCATACTCGAAATAAGTCCCAGACTGCCCGCATAATGAAATTATTTTACCAGTATCATCCAGTCTTACAAATTCTATGTATATGTACGCCTGAAAATTGCCCTTAAGCTCCACAGGCACCGTATAATTAAAGCAATACCACGCTGTTTCTATATCTGCAGAATGCAAAACGCCTTCATCCGTTAATACACTTTCATCACTGTACCCCCAATATCCCTTTGAGTCATTTGTAATGACATAATCTTTTGCAGGCGAACCTTCGGAAATTTTTTTTTGTACCTCGACAGAAACGGGTACATTATATTCATTTCCTTTTTCGTCAGTCACATAACCTCTCAGACAGGATAAATAAATATCAAATTCATTATTATTAGTTACTTGTGTCACAATCTCGTATTCCCTTTTTCCCTCGGATGAGTTATTATGTGACCAAGATGAAATTCTTACATTCTCTAACTTTTCAACCTCTGCCCCCACAAGCAGTTCTTCCTCTGATGCGTCCTCGTCGAACAATTCCATATCAGCTTCATTATCTTCTGCCACTTTTTCAGCTTCCTCGTCAGACAGCACCATGTCCTCGTCACGCTTTTGGGCAGACACCTTACCATCCTCAAGCTCTCCTGCTATATCCGTGTCTGCATCAACCTTTGCAGTATCAACTTTTGCGATACCGTTCTCGTCCCCCTGTCCATTTTTTTCGTCACTTAAATCTGTACTTGTCTTTTCAGAGGAATTTCCATTGTCTGATACAGCATCAGCATTTGTTACTTTTGAATTATCTGATGCGTCCACACTTTCATCAGTAACAACCTCTTTCGTTAATATACTATTTTCATCACGTTTCGTTATTTCTTCTGTCGTTTTCTCCGTTGCTTCTTTTGTCTTTTCCTCTGTTGCCGGTTCCGTTACTTCTTCTGTCAATTCCTCCGTTGCAGCTTCTGAAGTTTCCAGTGCATGCTGCATTTCTTCCTGTGTCATTTCAGCATTTGGCTCTACTGCCGCACTTGGCAGATTGCTGACACAAATTGTTGCAATGACAAGCACCACGGAAAGCAATGCACTAATCATTCTTCTTTTCATTGTATCTATCCTCCTAATTCTCATAATTCCAAGCAGAGACTTCGGCAACAGACTGGCTGCCGACGTCCCTACAAGGATGTTATGAGAATCAAGAAAGCTGAATGAAAGGCATGCGTCCACACCTTCATTCAGCTTATAATATATATAAGGAATTTGCCCGTCCAAGCCTAATAACATCACAATATCACTTGTCAAACTTTCGTTCCACAAGTATAATATAAAACGTGATGTCTCGCAGGCTTAAAGCGTGCTGATGTGGTACTGGTGATACCATGTTATCCTCTGCAATACGCCAATATTGCAGGGGAGTTTCATCCATATAACTTTCTTGAATTCTCGACCACATTTTACCATATTAGTATTGTACTTACAAGTAAAATATAGTTATACTTTAAGTTTTTTCATTTTATCTTCTGCACATTTACGATAAATTTTCCAAAAACCTCTTGCATCCAAAGTACGCATATGGTATCATCTGCTAAAAGCATTATTGTAATTCTTTCATAGGCAACACCTATTTCATTCACTTCTTCCTGCAACTAGGAGGAAAGAAAATGGAAAAAGAAACAAATTATGAAAAAATTATAAAAAATGTAAGAACTATATTTCTCGAGCGTGACGCAACTGACGAAGAATGTTTAATGCTTAAGAAACTGACTTTTTACGAAAAAATAAGAGGGAGGTTGTTGCCATGGGTATCGATGAATATGATGCAGAGCTTCATGAAAAAACCTTGATAGATATCGGTCGTGAGCAGGTTGTGATAAACATGCTAAATGCAGGTGATTTACCGATTGAAAAAATCTCCGTATATTCAGGACTTACGGTTGAGCAGGTATTGACCTTGAAGGACGAGCTTTCATAATTTAAGTTTGCAATCCCTGTATAATGTGTTAAAATTGCACATAGAAATTTACAAGGAGAAGCAACCATGACAGACACAATAGCAGCCATTGCAACAGGCATGGGCGGTTCAGGCATCGGCATAATAAGAATAAGCGGCAGCTTGGCAATCCAAATAGCAGACAGGATTTTCATACCGAACAGTAAAAATAAAAAAGTATCGGACATGCGGACATACACCGCTGCCTTCGGTCACATTTCATACGATGGACGTGTGTATGATGAGGCAGTCTGCCTTGTTATGCGCAGTCCCCACTCATATACGACTGAGGATATTGTTGAGCTTGACTGTCACGGAAGCATTATCGTGTTAAAACAAATTTTTGACCTTGTCATCCGCATGGGGGCACGGCCTGCCGAGCCTGGCGAATTTACAAAGCGTGCATTTTTAAATGGGCGCATTGATATGTCGCAGGCAGAGTCGGTCATGGATCTGATACATTCCAAAAATGAAATGGCTGCCGCCTCCTCCTTAAAACAGCTTAGTGGCGGACTTCGTGATGTTATAACAGATATGCGGGAAAAGCTTTTGTATAATATCGCATATATAGAATCAGCCCTGGATGACCCTGAAAACTACTCTCTCGACAATTTTCCTACAGAACTTATGTCTACTGTTGATAAGCTGTTGATAAGTGTTGATGCCCTCATAAAATCAAGCGCTTCGGGACGTATCATAAGAGAAGGCATACGCACTGTAATCTTAGGCAGACCTAACGCAGGTAAGTCCTCTGTTTTAAACATGCTTTTGGGAGTCGACCGAGCTATAGTAACAGATATAGAAGGCACTACGAGAGACACCCTTGAGGAATTTATTAACATTGATGGAATTACGCTTAATATCGTAGATACGGCAGGTATACGTGATACTGAGGATGTAATCGAGCGCATCGGAGTTGATAAAGCCTTAAGTATAATTTCAGACGCCGATTTGATACTCTATATCGTTGACGGAACTGCTGTTTTAAACGCAAATGACTACAAAATCATGAATGCCGTAAAGGGCAAAAAAGTCATTACGTTAATCAATAAAAATGACATGGAAATCGTTGTGGATAAAGTGTTGATAAGCTCAAAAATTGATACGGAAATCCTTGAAATATCAGCCAAATATGGGGACGGAAAGCATGCTTTACATGACACCTTGAAAAAAATGTTTTTTAAGGACAAAATATCTTATAATGATGAATTATATATCACAAACCAAAGACATAAAGCCCTTCTCTATGATGCAAAAAAAAGCCTTGCAGCAGTGAAGGAAAGCATAAAAAACGGCATGAGCGAGGACTTTTTTACCATAGACCTGATGGCAGCATACGAAAGCCTTGGCAAAATAATCGGAGAAGCACTTGAGGATGATTTGGTAAATAAGATCTTCTCTGAATTTTGCATGGGGAAATAACACATCCTAGTTTATCCCCACGCTTCGGGTGAAAAAAGACAAATACTATTATGACAATTTCAAAAGAAATGGGTTCTTCAATATCAAAAAAAGAGCGATAGGCATATACAGTCCTGTAAACCGTATATTCCTCCGCTCTTTTTCAGCCGGAATGATTATTTAAAATGGAGCTTTTTAATTAGGCCACTGTGTTTTCACAGAATTGCAGACATTTGAAATAATATTATCAAATTTAGCATTCTGATCAGGTAATATAGAAGCATTTGCAGAAGCAATGCCTGCCTTTAGCGTATTTTTACCACACAGTGTATCATATATATACCTTGCGTTTTTTATCTCCTCCATCAGCTCATTGTCCTTAAACTTACAGCGTACAAGCTGTGCATTATATGTACTTAAAAAGCTGTTGAAGTCAAGCTTTTCCAGGTCAACACTGGATTTAACTGCAGCGCACACAAGACTTTTTTCCGCATATTTTGTAATGCCTGACGCTGTTATATGTCTCGACCAGCAAATAAGATCCAGTCTTACAATTGACATGCCTTCTGTAGCGATGTAGTAAGTCTGCTGCATACGCTCCTCTCCCTCTCCTGCGCCTAAGACGGCCTTTAAGCTTGTGTTAATTAAATCTGCAAGCCCTCCGATTATAGAGTCCTTTGTCCCCGCTAAAATATCCTTTAAGCTGTTTCCTATTCCGGTGACAATATCCGTATCTGGTGTTTTTGCAGTTGTAACACGGATTTCCTGATGGCTTGCCAATTTAAACTTCGTCGGCACTGTTTGGTTTTCGGTTGTGCCTGCTGACCTGAGAGAGCTGTCAATGTTCGACTCAAAATTTTTTGCCTTCTGCTCTGACAGCTCATAGAGCAAATTGAGGGTTTCCTTTATTTCCTTCGTCATTTCCGGCTGACTGTCGGCTTTGTGAATAACATCTCTTAATACTGACATATCTTATCCTTTCCTTTCATAAAAATTTGTTTCCGTACACCTACCGCCTGTAATTTATAATTAAAATCATCCGACTGTTTCTCAATTATAATCAATTACAATTCTGCCGTAACGAAACGAAGTGTAACCTTAACCACCTACTGCTTTGTCATAAGCAGCGGAAGCTCCAAATCTGAAAGAATTTCATTTATTTTATACAGAAAAAGACTGTCCCGGTTAAGCTTATCAAAGCCCCAAAGCACAACCAAATCATTTGGCAGGCTTTTTGACAGACAAAAGCCATACTCCCGAAGCAGCCCTTCTATATCACCTACACCTAAGTTTAGTGAAATACCGATTGCAAGCAATGCCTGCTTTGTAGGTGTCATTCCCTTTTTGTAATATTGCAGCATCCTCTCACTAATCTGACTTTTTGCTGCAAGCGCACCTAGTTTTCCCTCATAAGAAAAAAGCAGGTCTACCAAGCAATTTTGTCTATTGCAAAATGATAAACCTGCCCTATTTGCCAAGCGTTCCGCTTCCTCAAAATCCAGTCCAAGATAAATTTCTATCCTCCTGACTGCTTCAAGCTTTTTATTTTTTACAAATGCATGTGTGCTGCATGGATTATATGTCCAGCGTGAGACATCCACCTTGTTACAGCCAAGCATGGAATAAACCTCCTCCATATGCTTTAAATGATACTTTTTTTAAGCATATGTGTATACATGCGAAGCATATCCACAAAACTCTCCTCCATAACAATTTCATGCTCCTTAAGCCACTCGTTTACCGCCTTATCATTCATTGTAAATTCCTCCTTTAGAAATAAATTTCTAATAGGATAACACAAAAAAATTTACAAAAAATGGGTATGTCGATTTTTGCAGAATGAAAGGCGATATTTGTAGTTTTTTACTCATCTATTCCATCTGCCGTCTTAATGTGCAAACTGTGCATTATACAAATTACTGTAAAAGCCATTCATTGCAAGCAACTCCTTGTGCGAGCCCTTCTCTATGATATTTCCGTCCTTCATGACAAGTATTACATCAGCCTCGCGGATTGTGGAAAGCCTGTGGGCTACAATAAAGCTTGTCCTGCCCTCCATCATCTTGTTAAATGCCTTCTGTATTCTGATTTCCGTTCTCGTATCTATGGAGGAGGTTGCCTCGTCAAGTATCAGCATCGGCGGCATAAGAAGCATAACTCTTGTGATACAAAGAAGCTGCTTCTGACCTTGGGACAGATTGCCCCCGTCCTCCGTAATAACCGTATCGTACCCTTGTGGAAGCCTTTTGATAAAGCTGTGGGAATGTGCCTTCTTTGCAGCCTCTATGATTTCCTCGTCCGTTGCGTCAGGCTTTCCATATGCAATATTTTCCTTTATTGTTCCTGATTTCAGCCACGTTTCCTGAAGCACCATTCCATATCCGTCCCGAAGGGACGCTCTCGTCAAGTGCTTTATATTTGTACCGTCAACAGATATTGCCCCCTTGTCAACGTCGTAAAATCTCATTAAAAGATTAATGAGGGTACTCTTTCCACAGCCTGTAGGTCCGACAATCGCAACCCGCATGCCTGGTTTTACGTCAAGGCTCAAATCTGTAATCAGCTCTCTGTCAGGCACATAGGAAAATGCCACATGTTCTATTTTTATTTCACCTGACGGCTTTTCAAGAACAACGGCGTCTGCATCCTCAGCAGCCTCGCAATTCTCATCGATAAGCTCAAATACCCTTGCAGCACATGCAATTGCATTTTGAAGCTCCGTCACAACATTTGAAATCTCATTGAAGGGCTTTGTATACTGATTGGCATAACTAAGGAAGCAGGTAAGCTGTCCAATGGAAAGCCGTCCCCTGATTGCCGAAAGCGCCCCAATGATACCCACGGCAGTATAAACAAGGCTATTTACAAATCTTGTGCAGGGATTTGTAAGAGAAGAATAAAACGTAGCATTCATGCTGTCCTTCTCAAGCCTGTCATTAATAACCTCAAAACGCTCTAACGCATCGTCCTCATAGCCAAATGCCTGAACAATCTTCTGCTGCCCCACCATTTCATCAATCAGGGAGGTCATTTCGCCCCTTGTTTCCGACTGGTTTCTGAAAAGCTTATAGGTTCTCTTTGCAATGAATGCGGCAACAAAAAGGGAAACCGGCGTAAGCACAACAACCACAAGAGCAATTGGAACATTAATTGTCATCATGAATATCAGCGTTCCGCCTATTGTCACAATGCCCGTAAAAAGCTGTGTAAATCCCATAAGAAGCCCGTCTGCAAACTGGTCTATATCCGCCACAATACGGCTTACGATGTCACCATGCTTGTGTGAGTCAATATAGGAAAGGGGAAGCTTCTGCAAATGACAAAATGCCTCATCCCTCACGTCCCTTACAACATGATAGGTGATATGATTGTTTATAATATTCATAAACCACTGTGAAACGGCAGTTACAGCTATCACAATGATAAAGGTTTTAATAATTCCCTTGATGCCCTCAAAATCAACCTTTCCTGCCTCTACAATCAGGTCGATTGCATTACCCGTCAAAATCGGCGCATACAGGGTTGCCGCAACGGATATTGCCGCACAGATAAAGGACAGCACAACAAGAAAACGATACCGCTTAATATGCTTCAGTATTCTTCCGATTACCACCTTATTTCCGTAATTCGCTTTACCCTTTTTATTTCCTGCCATTATGCAAACACCCCGCTTTCAAGGTCAGCAGACGCTGCCTCTTTGGTTTCCCCGTCATCCTTTGCCTTATTCTGGGACGAACATATTTCCTGATAAACCTCACAGGAGGCAAGCAGCTCATCATGTGTTCCCATACCGACAATCTGACCGTCGTCAAGCACGAGAATTTTATCGGCATACATAATTGATGAGGAGCGCTGTGACACGATAAATACCGTCGTATTATCTGTTTTTTCCTTAATTGCCCTACGAAGCGCAGCGTCCGTAGCATAATCAAGCGCAGAGGAGCTATCATCAAGTATAAGGATTTCCGGCTTCTTAACAAGTGCCCTCGCTATTGTAAGCCGCTGCTTTTGTCCGCCTGAAAGATTTTTTGCCCCTTGATTGAGCAAAAACTTAATACCGCCGTCCTTTTCACTGACAAAGGACTTCGCCTGTGCGATTTCAAGTGCAAGGTTTATGTCCTCCTCACTTGCATTCGCCTTTCCCCATCTCATATTATCCTCTATCGAGCCGGAAAAAAGCACAGCCTTTTGGGGAACAATTCCAATTTTTTCTATCAACTTCTCCTTTGGATAATCCTTTACATCGATACCGTCAATCAGCACCTTGCCCTCGGTGCAGTCATAAAATCTCGGAATCAGATTGACAAATGTACTCTTTCCTGAGCCGGTACCTCCGATAATGCCGATTGTTTCTCCCTTTTTCACCTCAAGATTCACGCCCTCTATGGAAGGCTCCTTTGCATTCTTGTAGGTAAGCCCTGCGTTGACAAACTGAACCTTAATGTCGCTGTCTGCCTGCTTTCCTGTCCTATCAGCTTCCACCGCATTAGGATATATCTGTGAGCTTTTTGTGAGAAGCACCTGTCCTACACGGTTTGCACAGGCAACAGCCTTTGTCTCGGTAATAATAAGATTTGCAAGCTTTACAAGCTCAATCAATATCTGTGACATATAATTTACAAGGGCATACACCGAGCCCTGCAAAAGCAGCCCTTCCTCTACCCTGCCTGCGCCAAGCCATATAATTGCAACAATGGAAAGATTGATAACTGCATAAGTAAGGGGATTTAAAAATGATGATATTTTCCCTACAAAAATCTGCTCCTTCGTGAGAAGCTCCGTTTTCCCGCAAAAATCATCCTTCTCGTTTTCCTCCTGATTAAAGGCACGTATCACCCTTACGCCCGAAAGATTTTCCCTTGTAGATAAAAGCACGCTGTCAAGCCTTGCCTGAACCTTTTTATAAAGCGGTATTGTGATAAACATAATGCCAAATACGATAATGATAAGCACAGGAAGTGTAATCAGAAATATTTTTGCCACATGGGCATCTACCGTAAATGCCATAATCGCTGCACCAAACACAATGAATGGAGACCGCATAAACAGTCTTAGAAACATATTTACACCGGTCTGAATTTGATTTACATCGCTTGTCATTCTCGTTATCAGGGTTGAGGAGCCTATTTCGTCTATCTCCGTATAAGAAAGCGACTCAATATGCCGAAACAAATCATATCGAAGCTCCTTGCCAAAGCCCATTGCTGTCTTTGCTGAAAAATATTGTGCCGTAATCGAGCAGGCAAGACCGATAAGCCCAAGCCCAATCATAAGCAACGCCATTTTATAAATATACGGCTTATCGCCGTTCTTGATACCAATATCAATAATATTTGCCATAACGAGAGGCACCAAAAGCTCAAAGCTTGCCTCAAGCATTTTAAAAAGAGGCGCAAGCACTGCCTTAACCTTATAGTTTTTAAAATACTTCATAATCTGCTTCATATCTAAATCTCCATTTTTATTTTTATGCTGATGTTTATTTTTCCCTCAAAGTTGACATTATACAAAACATCACTTAAACTATGATTATACACTATTTAACATTTTATGGAAAGTCTCATTTATGGACATACCATAGACTTCATGTTTGAGAGTAATATTTAGGTAATTGCGAAACTTAGCGATTTCAAAAAGTGAGTTGTGCAAAATGTATAATTCATACGCAAGGTGCTTTGGAGCCGTCGGTACTTAGCGAGGTATTTTCGAGCTTAGTACCGTTACGTGCGACAAGCAGCGCAAGCGTGCCATGCATTGAATTATACATTTTGAACAACGTATTATCTAAAAAACATAGTTTCGCAATTACCTAATGAATATTCTAAGAAAGGATTATGTAATGGAAAATAATAACGAAGAATTTGATGAACCAAAGGTTTCAATGACCCTTGAGGACGGCACAAAGCTTGAATGTGACGTAATCGCAATTTACCCTGTAGGTGACAAAGAATACATTGCACTGCTGCCTGACAAGGTAATTGATGGCTATGAGGAAAACGAGGTATTCCTCTACCGCTACAAGGAGCTTGCAGGCGACGACGTGGAGCTTACTCCCATTGAGGACGAGGAGGAATACGAGGCTGCCGCAGATGCCTTTGATGAGCTTTTGGACGAGGAGGAATTTAACGAGCTTGCTTAAAGCTTAATCCAGCCCCAAATCCACAATGCCAAGCATAATAATATTAATTGCCACGGAAAGCATGGCAATCCCAATCAAAAGTCCGATAAGCGCATCCTGCTTGCGGGCTTTTAATTTATTGACACACTCATATGCAATCAGCATAATCATCATAGCCATGGCAAAATAGAAAAATGTAAAGGTTCTCGAAAGAGGCATCCAGCCAAGCTCGCCAAAGCCTGCCGTCATTCTTCCCCCAAAACCTCCTACAAGAAGGCTTACAAGCAATATGGTTTTCTTATTCCCACCGAAAATAAATACAACCGAAGCAGTAACACATGCAATCAAAACGATGGCAACAAGCAGCGAACTCCACGAGGAAAGACTATTATATTTTCCCTCTGAAACAAACAGGGGTCCCGCAAATTCAAAGCTGTACATATTTCTGTCATACAAACCGAAAAACTGCTTATCCTCCCCAAAACAGTTAATAATCCATACGACGAGCGGAATGGCTGATATTAGTATATGACTTACCTTTTTGGACATAATGCATACTCCTATGACAAGCAAAAGCACAAACCACAATGTCATAAAGGAGAAATTATCAAACAAATGTACAATTGTTGCGCTAAAGCCAAGCTCTACCTTATCCAAAACCATGAGGCTTTCGCCCTTGCTTACAGACCGTGCCTGATTATCCTGAGACATCATATGAAAAACCAGTGCACCTGCCGATACAACCCACTGCATAAGAAACACATACGATATTTTCTTTTCCTTCACTGACATGACAAACATTGTAAGGAAAACGACAAACATCATAACGGAAAGTTCTTCCTTATTCGTGGCATAAACCGTAAGCAGAACGCTTAAAACCGCCTGTAATATCCCTGTCTGTTTACCGTCAAAGTAATTTCTTATTGGAAAGCATGCTGCAAGAATCGCCGCAAGCGGCCACAGGTATGTCATTGTAGTGACAACCCATCCCACAGTCACGTCAATATAAAATGGAAAAGACAAAAGCACAAGCAATGTAATATAAGTAAATTTAATGTCCTTCCCCTGAAATAACAATCTGTTAATGCTCCAAAATAAAAAGAGCATAACCAAAATGTCAAGCACAAGCCACACAGGAACACCAAAAAAAGAAACAATCCATATAAGCGGATTGATAAGCACTCTTGAGCTCCAATTTTCATAGGCAAGCACATCAATATTTGAAATAAGCGCCGAAAAGGTGTCAGGCATTTTATTCGCCACAACAATATCATCATACAAAAGCTCATAGCCTGCCACATGATAAAAAATCATAACAATGCCGAATATTATGTATGGTAAAAAAACAAAAAACCGTTTTGACTTATCCTTCATAAACCTTCCTCCCAGCTTGAACATCAGCCCAGCTTTATTCATTCCAGCCACAAAAAATTATTGTCAGTAGAAAGAAATGCAAGATTGTTGATAAACACAATCCGCTCTATGCCCTCCGTCCTTGCAAGCTCACTTACGCTCTGATGATAATATCTCAGGTCAACAACATATATCTCACTGAAATTATCTGCCAAAAACGGCAAAAGGCAGTGCGCATAGGAATCCTTAACGACAAGCAGCTTTTCTTTGTTTTTGCTGTTGCTTGTTATTTTCATGATAGCGTGGTTTCCGTCAAGATATGTTGTATATTTATCCTTGATGGCAAGATTATCATAATTGTAAAGGCTGTCTGACACCTCGCCGGTATCTAAGTATTCAACCTCATATTCCCCCATGGGATTTTCATATAAAATTATGCGGTCTGCCTCCTGTGAAAATGTAGGCGCTGAAGAATAAAGCGTACCTAGAAATTCATCGCTTGCCACGCTTATATCATACATATCCTTAGAAAGAGCGTCTACCGACAAAGCCTCACATAAAACACCATAACCGATATAAGCGCCATTCATGGTCCAATGGTGATCCGTATTATAATAAATATAGTCCTCCCTTGCGTCCATAAGCTCCCTTGTACAGTCCGCAATCTGAATTTTATCAGATGCCGTTCCGATAATATATGCCATAACCTCATTTTGGTTATAGCACTGCGCATAATTTGGAAGCCTGTCCTCATAAATAAGACATGCATTCGGCACAAGCAGCCACGTAAATTCAAATTCAGGATTTGCGTCCACAAATTCATTGATATACCCGATATTTTTTCCAAGCTGATTATACGGATTGACATATTCCTGTATCAGCATGCCGCCGTCGCCAAAAAAAACATCCTCCACCTTTGTCTGTCCCAACACAAGATTTGTGCTTACCTTAAGCTTCATAAGAAAATCCTTGCAGATAATCTGATCGCTTAAATAGGTTTCAAACTCCTCAAAAAATTCCCCTGACGCAAGCGTTTTCCCATTAATATCCGGCATAGCCGCAAGCTCGCGGTTTTCCATATCCGAAAACGCCCTATCCTTTGCAAGCAAAGAACCCACCGCAAAGAATAAAATATAGCATATAAAAATGAAAGTAATTATTTTATTTTTCATAAAACAATGCTCCTTTTGAAAATCAGCTAAAATCTAAAATACAAAAACGGATTAAACGCCTCGCTTGCCAAAAATGCAGTGGACAGAAGAAGCACGCACAATATAAACACAGCATGAAATCCCGTCACAAGACCTTCCTTTTTATGATTTAAAAATTTCGTCACAAGCTTTTTCGGAACAGGCGTAGCCCCCACAAATGCAATGATAAAAAACAGTCCGAAGGAAAGAAGGTAATATATCGTAAGGTCATTGGAAAATGCAAGTCCTGAGCCACCGAACATATTGAAAATTGCACTTTTAAGCGCAGGCAGCTTGTCATAGGCAAAAATAACCCATCCCAAATTTATAAAAAACAAAGAATAAAGCCTTGCAATGATACCCGGAGCTTTTTTCAGCCATTCCAGTAAAAACAGCTTTTCAAGCATAAGAAGCACAAAATAATAAAGTCCCCATATTATGAAATTCCACTCTGCGCCATGCCAAAAGCCCGTAAGCAGCCACACAATAAAAATATTGAACAGCGTTCTGCCCTTTCCCCTCCTGTTTCCTCCAAGGGGAATGTAAACGTAATCCCGAAACCACGTGCTAAGGGAAATATGCCACCTTCTCCAAAACTCAGTGATGCTCCTTGAGATATAAGGGTAATCAAAGTTTTCCAAAAACTCAAACCCGAACATTTTTCCAAGGCCAATCGCCATATCTGAATAGCCTGAAAAATCAAAATAAATCTGAAGCGAAAATGCAATGGAGCAAATCCACGAAAGCACAACCGTATTCTCACTTACAGGAAGCCCAGACAGCTTCTCAAATAGTTCCCCACACAGATTTGCAATGAGCACCTTTTTTCCAAGTCCTGTAACAAAACGGTTTACACCGTCACCAAACAAGCTAAAGCTTTCCTTTCTATTGTCAAGCTGTTCGGCAACCGTCTCATAACGCACGATAGGACCTGCAATAAGCTGTGGAAACAATGTAATATATGCGGCAAGATTTATGATATTTTTCTGGCATTTTGCCTTTCCCCGATATACATCAACCGAATAGGATAATATTTGAAACGTATAAAAGGAAATACCAAGGGGCAGGGCATGTCCTAACACTTTAAGCTCAATCCCCGGTATTTTGTTTAAATTCTCCGTAAAAAATCCAATATATTTAAAGAAAAATAAAATTCCAAGATTGACAAGCACAGAAATAATCATAGCAAGCCTTGCCATCTTATCCCTGTCCTTTTTTTTGTAATAATCCGTCAAAAGCCCCATCCCATAGCCCACAAGAATAGAAGCCAGCATTACAAAAATATACTTCGGCTCGCCCCATGCATAAAAAATCATGCTAAAAAGCATCAGAATAAAATTTCTGATGGATTTTGGACTTATGTAATATATCAAAATCACACATGGTAAAAATGTGAACAAAAATGTGATACTTGAAAACAGCATACTCTCTTTCCCTGCCTAATCATTCTTACTGTATTTTAACCATAAACCGTACTATGTGCAACATAAAAATCATATTTGCATTGTCACGCATGACAAATATAGCTTTTCAAGCCCTTGGAAAACCTGCTTATCTCACAGTCCTTTGTGCCCTTGCGCAAAGGAGAATAAATATAAAGCTCATGCTTCGCCCTTGTCATTGCAACATACATCATTCTCCGCTCCTCCTCAAGCTCCTCAGCAGTTTTTGCTTTTTTGTACGGCACGATACCCTCAATGAAATCAATGATATAAACCACATCAAATTCAAGTCCCTTTGACCCGTGCATCGTCATAAGATTAAGCCCCTTTTTCTCTTTTCCTGCCTTGTTGCTGTTTTTTAATATATCCCCATACTCGGTGATAAATTCAAACAGCTCGCCGTAGCTTTCCATCTGACGCACCATTTCAGAAAGCTCCTCCATAAGCTCCTCGATTTCTGATTGGTCAATTTTCCTTTCCCCGCAGTACCAGCTTACATAGTCATCAAATCCAATTCCCTTTCTTATAAAATTTACCGCCGCATAGGGCTTCATCTTTTTTAAAAGCTTTAAATCTGCCACAAGCTTATCCAGCTTATCCACAATATACTGCTTATACCGAAGCCGCCACCTTATATCATCATAATCTATCGGATCCTTTACTAAAACATCACGGCTTAAATACCGTCCCGGCTTATTCATAATCCGCAAAAAAGCCGCCCTGCTTGTATCTCCTGCCGCCACCCTCATATAGTCAACGATACTCCTGACAAAATAATTTTCAAATATATTTGGCAGTAAATCATTCATTGTATACGGGATTCCCATCCTGTTAAGCGTAAGCGCAAGTCTTCTCGGCTGTAAATTTGTCCTGTATATGACAGCCTGCTTTTCCAATGGAATACCACTTTTTACGTGCTTGTCAATATTGGCAAGCACAAGCTTATACTCCTCCTGCTGATCCTTCGTAAGCTGAATTTTTACAAGTCCCTCGTCAGGGCTTTGGGAATGTAGCTTTTTCTCGAATCTGTTTTTGTTTCCGCTTATTATCACAGCGGACGCCTTTGTAATACCTGCATCACATCTGTAATTTTTCCCTAACAGCACGATTTTTGCATCAGAAAAATCCTTTGTAAACTGCCTCATAATTTCAGGGCGTGCCCCTCGGAAGCCATACACCGACTGGTCGTCATCTCCCACAACAAAAGCATTTTTCCTCTCCCCGGAAAGCAGCTTAAACGTTTCATATTGAATTTTGTTGCTGTCTTGAAATTCATCCACCATAATATACTTAAAAATATTGTTACACCGGGAAAGTATATCAGCTCTCGAGGTTAAAAGCTGATAGCACATAACCTGCATATCGTCAAAATCAATTTTGCCGTTTCGCCTCATATTAGCGTCATATGCCTTGTATATCTGTCTGAAAATGTTTTCCGGTAAATCACTGCTGTAATAATTGTCAACGTCAATCATATCCGATTTCACAATGCCAATCTGCGATATGATACTGCTTATCATATCCTCCTTATTGTCAAGCAGATTATACTTTTGCTTTGCAAAAATGTCACCAACCAGCTTTTCAATCATTATTCTTTTTTCGCTCTCTGATATAACACTGGAATTGTCAAGCTGATAAGCAGTTTTTATAATCCAAAAGAAAATAGAATGAAATGTTCCGAATCTTACGGGATAATAATTTCCCTCCGTCATAGCCTGAAACCGGTTTTCCATCTCATTTGCCGCAGCCCTTGTAAAGGTTATAACAAGAATATCTGCAGGATTTACTCCTGCAGATTCTATCAAATACTTTATTCGTCTTGTAATAACGGCAGTTTTCCCGCTTCCCGGTCCCGCAGCTACAAGCATAGGACCCTCCACATGCATAATTGCATCTGTCTGTTCCTTACTGTATTTCATGTTAATTTGCCCCGCAGCATTTCTTGTACTTTTTGCCGCTTCCACAAGGACAAGGGTCGTTGCGTCCAACCTTTGGCGGCTTAACAATCGTTTTTGAAGATTTTTCAATCTTATAAAGCTCTTTTCTTCTCTCCTCCGTAAGAATGTCGTCCCACTGGGGAAGTGTGTAAAGCCACTCAGCATTGCAGCCCACCATATTCATATAAAGCTTTTCAACATCATACGCAAGAGAAACTTCCGTATTCTCGTCAGCCTCCTCAAGATTATTTGAGGTAATAAGACTGTCATCAATACCGTCAAGAACGCCTACCATAGTTTCGATGCTTACTCCGAAAAGCTCCGCAAGGTCCTTTATGGTCCCCTTTATATACTCCTTCGGATTGCTGAGTATTTTTTCATATATAGATTTTTCCTGCTGGAAATGGTCATACCAAAATTTTTCACCCTCTGGTGTCCTGTCATCAAGACCATATGCATGGTCACGCCAATCCTTTAATAATCCCATTTTTACTCTCCTATCCATGTTTATCTACTGTTATGCAATGAATAAGTATACCAAAAAATGCAAGTTTTTTCAATGCTTTATTTATCGGAATTGAACAACAGCTTCCCAACCCACAAAAAAACATACATAAGGATAGGGACAATGATGCACAGAAATAAGCAGCCTGCAAAATATTTGCTGCCGGTTACACCCGTGATAATGGTTGCTATAATGACAGCAGCTATAATGACAAGACATATCCATGCAATTATTCTTGAGCCTTTACGTTTTCTGAGCGAGGATAAATATTCCAAATTCTCATTATCCATATTTGTTTTTTCCGTATCGTTTTCTATTTTCATAAATATTACCCTTTTCTACTCATATCTTAATGCATCTATCGGGTTAAGGTTTGCCGCCTTAACGGATGGTATCAATCCAAATACGACGCCTATTACCATGGAAAATGCAACCGATATTACAATGGCAGAACCACTGATTGCCACAGGCACCTCAGCAATTCCCGATATCAGGTATGCAAGTCCGATTCCTGCGCCAACTCCTATAATTCCTCCTAAGCTTGTAAGCACAGAAGCTTCCGTGAGAAACTGCGCCAAAATAACCTTTTTTCTTGCCCCAAGTGCCTTTTTCAGACCAATTTCCCTCGTTCTTTCCGTTACGGACACAAGCATAATGTTCATAACGCCAATTCCACCTACAAGAAGGGAAATACTTGCAATCCATATAAGCTGCTGGCTTGTTGATGCGGAAAGGTCCTGAAGCGCCTTCGCCTTTTCAAGCAAATCCTCACTCTTATATTTGTAGGTTGATTCCTCCCCCTCTGTGGAAGGCATATATCCGTTTAATAAATCCGCTGTTTTCTTTCCCGCCTGCGTCATTGCCTCCGTGTTTTCTGCCTTTACAACAACATTGTAAGGCTCGTCAAAGGCATAAATCATAGGCCATATGTTTTCACAGAAAAACAGCTTTCCCTGAGCCGATTCGGAATAGTAAGTATAATAATCATCCATAGTCTCAATTTTAGGCGAAAAGCCGTCCATCTTATCTACCACACCGATAACGATATACGGATCGCCCTTTATCTCCATTGTCTTTCCAATCGGATTCTCACCTGCAAACAAGGCATTACTTGCAGTATTATCTAAAATAATATATTTTTTGTAGGCTTGTCTGTCATTATCAACAAACAATCTTCCCTTTACCGCACGATATTCCATTAAATCAAAATAATTATCATCAACGCCATATACAGACACGCCCTGAAGCTCTGTGCCCTTATAATTAACGCCCTCATACATGGAGCCATATCGATAGGCAGATACCGCAACGACCTCATCAATTTCAAGTATCTCCTCCTTGATTGCTTCATTTATCATAGGCATGTTTTCCGGAGTAGCATTATCACCCGAATAATAATTCCAATCCCCTTCATAAAGCTGAATTTGTACAACATTATCGCCTGAGCCTACCAAATTGTCCTTTATCTGCTCACTTGTTCCCTTGATTGTGGAAACAATGGCAATAATGGCGGCAATTCCTATTATGATTCCAAGCATGGTAAGGAAGGAACGCATTTTATGTGCCCAAATACCCTGAAAAGATAATCGTATATTCTCTAACATAGTCACCCTCCTCACATCAATTGTATAATGAGCTCTCGTAAAGCGAAGTTTCCACAGTTTTTGTTCCCTCTACTGCACTGCTCAAATACGGAAATGCCACGTAATCATCCACACTAAGTCCGGATAAAATCTCAACATAGGAGCCCCAATAGTTCTTCCCTGTTTTTACATAACACTTTTCCAGCTTTCCATCTACCTGCTTCATCACATAGCTATTTCCGTTCTCACTCATGACAAAGGCAGTATTAAGACACATCACGCCTGTACTTTCATCTGCCACTCCACCATCAAGGCTTACCTCCAGCCACGAATTTTGCGTAAGACCCTCAGGGTCGTCAACCGCAATGGTAATCGGATAATAGGTTTCAACCATTCCGTAGTAATAATTATTATCGGAAGGAATTGTTGATATTTCAGTTATTGTACCCGTATATGTCATTCCGTTTTCGTAATTCATCATCGTAACGGTATTCCCGATGCCGACGGTCATAAGGCTGAATTCTCCAATATCCGATTGAACCGTATAGCCATCGTCCGTTCCGATAACCAAAAACGGCTCATTATTTAATATGCTCTCCTCCTGGTCGGCAAGCGTTTTTACCACTCCGTCAAAATTTGCAAGCACATCTCCGTTAGCGCTCTGATAGCTTGCAATTTCATACTTAATCTGCTCAAGCTGATATGACGTCCGTAAAGATTTTATTTCATTTTCCTTATCCTGAATCGCCTTTTCAAGCTCCTCCTTCGTATAAGTCGGCTCCAAATCCTCAGGCGGCATCGGTTCTGGCACAGGTACAGGCGTTGGCGTTGGTGCAGGCACAGGTGCAGGTTCTGGTGTTGGGTTTTCCTGCGGCTTGTTATTTTGCTCTGCGTCCGTAGGCGTAGCACCCGGGTCCTCTGTAGAAGGCGCCTCTGTTGTCGGAGCTTCCGTCGTTGGGGTCTCCGTTGTTGGGGCTTCCGTTACGGGTGGTTCCGTTGTCGGCTCCACAGGCGTTGTATTTTTAAGCTTCTCAAGCTCCCGTTCAGCAACCACAACTGATACTCTTGCAATCTCAACATCGGCAGCCATAAGCTCAAGCTGAAGGTTCTGTGAGGTTGTATCATATCTCATAAGCACATCTCCTGCCTTTACCTCGTCTCCCTCCTTCACAAGCACCTCTGCCACCTGCTGTTGGGCATTCAAATATATCTTCTGTTCATTCTTTATAATGACCCGTCCGCTCATAGTCTTCCATGAGCCAAAGTTTGCGCTATTTTCAGAAAGCTCAGACACAGAGAATACCTCAACGGTCTTTTTATTTTTCGTTTTCTTTTTTACTGCCAAGAGTATTCCTGTAATAAGACCTATAACTACAACAGTCACAACAAGTGATATAATTATTTTTTTCTTTTTTCCCATTATATCACCTCCGAATCTGCTGCATTTGTTTTTTCGCTTCCATCTAAAAGCTCTCCGTCAATAATCCTGATAACCCGGTCCGCATAGCCTGCAATCTCATCCGAGTGGGTAATCATAATAATTGTGGCACCGTCCTCATGCAGTTGTCTGAAAAGCTCCATTACCTGAATACCTGATTTTGAGTCAAGAGCGCCTGTCGGCTCGTCAGCAAGCAGTATCATAGGCTCATTGACGATAGCTCTTGCGATTGCAACCCTCTGTTTTTGTCCTCCCGAAAGCTGCGTCGGCTTAAAGCTAATCCTGTCCTCAAGCCCAACCTTTGTAAGGGCGTCCACACATTTTTGCTTTCTCTCCTTTTTTGGCACCTTGGCATATTGCAGCGGGAGCGCCACATTGTCAAGGGCAGACTGTCTCGGCATAAGATTGAAGGTCTGAAACACAAAGCCAATGCTCTTGTTTCTCACAAAGGAAAGCTCCTTATCCTTGTAGCTTCCTATATCCTCCCCTCCAAGCAGGTAAGTTCCCGAGGTAGGCTTATCAAGACAGCCTATAATATTCATAAGCGTAGTTTTTCCTGAACCTGAGGGCCCCATGATTGCCACATATTCCCCCTCCTCCACAGATAAATTAATATCCTTGAGTACAGGAACCTCCATGCTTCCCTGAATATAATTTTTATATATATTCTTTAATTCAAGTATCATCAGCGTTCCTCCTCAGGCACAGGCATTTCTCCGTCATTTAACATTTCATCGTCAATATTGCCATCCTCCAATGCAGGTATATCACCATCTATCACTTCTCCTTCAGGTATATTACCGTCAATGATTTCTCCTTCAGGCATGTCATAATCGATAATTTCCCCTTCAGGCATGTCATAATCGATTATCTCTCCCTCCGGCATATCATAATCAATCATTTCTCCGTCAGGCATTTCATCAAACAGCTCTCCGTCACCATCCCCAAAATTCTGATTCATGACATCCTCATAGTTCTCCGTAACCTTCATTCCCTCCTTAATATAGCTGTCAGGGAATGCGATCCTGTCCTCCTCTGAAATTCCTGACAAAATCTCATACCGCATAAGATTTTCGTCATATTCTCCAAGCTCAACCTTACGTTTTTCAATCCTGTCCTTATTATCTGCAGCCCATACATAAGGAGTACCATCATCCATTACAAGATAAAATTCCTCAAGCCATAAGCCCTCCCTAACTGCACTTTGTCCATAATCAAGCTCAACATATAAATGCTGTCCAAGCATAAGACCATCTATGGAATCAAGCTCAACATAAAACGGATACTTCGTCGTCTGCGTTCCTCCCGAATAATAATAGTTATTATTATCCTGATCCGGATGCTCCGTATCAATCTTTGAGATTGTTCCACTCCACGTCTGTGTTTCATCAATACGGGAGCGCACAATAACAGGCGTTCCCACAGACATGCTCATAACATTCATCTCATTTGCCGTTCCCTTTACACGGTAATCACCCATTGCCATAATCTGAATAAATGCATTGGCACTGCTGTCACTGTCACCATAATCATAATATCCCATCTCCGCTGTAGACGAACCATTGCTGTCATTTTTTATTTCCTTGATTACACCGTCCATCGGAGAATACACCGTTGCATTTTCCATGGAGGCTTTCTGTCTGTCAATTTCAAGCTGCTTTGCACTGGCATCATAATTATACTGGTTAATCTGTGCCTGAAGGCTCTGTATCTGACTTGTATACTCGATACGCTCCTCTGCCGGAACCTGCTCCTTCTCACTGTTTAAGGTAGCAATCTGCTGATTTGCCGTAGTGATGCTGTTATTTATGCTTGTAAGCTCAAGCTGTTTCAGCTTCAGCTCCATTTCCTCGGTGTCATACTCAAAAAGAGGGTCGCCCTCCTTTACTGTGTCCTGAACCTCAACAAAAACAGTTTTTACGGTCTTGTCAGATGCCTTTTCCACACCCTTTGTCTCCTGGGATTCCACAATTCCCATATATCTGTTTTCGCCATAAAAGCCCATTCCCGTTATGTTCTTAACAGATTCAACATACACAAGCCCCTCAACATCATTTCCTTTTTTCTTTTTTACCACGATTATACCTACAACCACACAGATTGCGATAAGCAGTAAAATAATAATCGGTATAATAGCTTTCTTCTTTTTTTTCATAACATCCTCCCGTTTCTTTTTTGCAATCAGCCCATTTCAAATTTGTTTTCAGTATAACACATGGTCTGATATGCTGTCTTTTAATATATGCTTATCTATTTATTAAGAAATATTTAAGTTTCCTTTATAAATTCTAACCACTTTTTTATATCCTCCTCATATCCAAGCGTTCCCGGCTCATAAAAGGTTTTGCCTACAAGCTTATCGGGAAGATATTGTTGGTTTACATAATGCTTCGGATAATCATGTGCATATTTGTAGCCTACATGTCCAAGCTCCTTTGCCGCCTCGTAATGCGCATCCCGAAGATGAGGCGGAACATTGCAGTTACCAACATTTTTTACTGCAGAAAATGCTTCGTCTATGGCGTTTATTATGGAATTGCTCTTTGGCGCACATGCCACATATATGGCAGCCTGTGCAAGTATAATACGGGCTTCCGGCATTCCAATCCGCTCAACCGCCTGCGCACATGCCGAAGCCACAACGATTGCCTGTGGGTCTGCATTTCCCACATCCTCACTGGCACATATCATAATTCTTCTCGCAATAAACGTAACGCTCTCTCCCGCATAAAGCATTTTTGCAAGATAATACACTGCCCCGTCAGGGTCAGAGCCTCTCATGCTTTTAATAAATGCCGAAATTGTATCATAATGATTATCCCCGTCCCGCTCATATCTAAGACACCGTTTCTGAATACACTCTGACGCAACATGAATATCTATCATAATTTTGCCGGTGCTCTCGTCAGGCTTCGTGGATAAAATTCCAAGCTCCACAGCATTTAATGCAATCCTTGCATCTCCCTCGGAAATCTGCGCAAGAAAAGAAATTGCTTCCTCCGTAATTTCAGCATTATATGCACCCATCCCCTTTTCGATATCATATACTGCACGCTTTATAAGAGCTTCTATACTTTCTTTTGAGAGAGGGTTCAGTTGAAATACTGTAGAACGGGATATTAGGGCACTGTTTACTTCAAAAAAAGGATTTTCAGTCGTTGCCCCAATAAACACAACGGTTCCGTCCTCTACAAAGGGAAGGAGAAAATCCTGCTGTGCTTTATTAAACCTGTGAATCTCATCAATAAAAAGAATTGTCTTTTTGCCGTACATTCCAAGCCTGTCCTTTGCTTCATTGACTAAAGCTTCTATATCCTTTTTACCTGACGATACTGCATTTAATTCCTTAAAAACGGCACTGGTAGAATTGGCGATAACGGCGGCAAGGCTTGTCTTGCCTGTACCGGGAGGTCCGTATAAAATGATGGAGCCCAGCTTATCAGCCTTGATAAGACGATACAGGAGCTTGTCCTTACCGAGAATATGCTCCTGTCCCACAACCTCCTCAAGCGTTTCCGGTCTTAACCGTCTTGCGAGAGGCGCTGTGTCCTTCCTATTGTTTTCACGTACATAATCAAATAAATCCATAGCGAAATTCTATTTATGCCAAGCCAAGCTTCCTTACTAAATTATCAAATTTAATAACATCTATCGGCTTACATATATACTCCTCATAATCATCACTTGCATACGCTGCATCAAAGCCCTCGTCTAGTGCGCTTATCATCACAACCTTACACCTTGAATCCCTTGCAAGCCCAAGCTTTCTTTCAGCGTCACGAATAGAGGCAAGCGCCTTATAGCCGTCTATCTTCGGCATCATAATATCCATACATACAAGGTCAAATTTCTCATTGTTATTTACCGCCTTAACAAACTCGTCAACAGCGGCAATCCCATCTCTTGCAACAACGACTTCCCCATATTTTGAAAGAAGCTTCTCCATGAACTTTCCACTTGCCATATCGTCCTCAGCTACCAAAACCTTCATCAATAAAACCTCCTAATCTACCTTCATTATCATAAGCCACTTATGAATATTCTCCATAAGCTCCGTTTTAAATGATTTTTTATGATATACAATTCTCCTGCTCAGTGTATGCGACATAATGATGCCCATAACATTATTTGCAAGCTCCCATGCAGAAAATGCATCCGTAATCTCACGGCTGTCAATGGCGCCTTGAAAAAGCTCCTCCATGTACCGCAGCCGTTCCGTAATACACTCTGTAATTTTGTCTCTTGTGTACATATTATGCAAAAGCTCCTCATACTGCAGCATAAGCGTAGATATTGCATAATAATTATCATAATATGTAGCATACGCATCCAAATAATCCTCTATCTTTTGAATGTATGTACCTTCCTTGGAGCTTATGGTACTTTGTATGCTCTTGTCAAATCTTGAATAAAAATCAACAACTTCAATAAGGACATCATCTACCCCGCCGAAATACTTATAAAGGGATTCCTCTGCAATGTTCTCTCTCGCCGCAAGATTGTTCGTTGTGAGTGCCGACAAACCTGACTCACTTATAATTTCAATTGCTGAGGCTATAACTCTGTCCTTTCTTGATACAAAGCTCTCTGCCATGTAAATGCACCTCACATATTGAATATTTTTCTATCTTAACTCTATGCCATTTACAAGATTTTGTCAACTAAAAAATGGGGCATGCCGCAATCGGAAAATCCTGAATGCGACAGCCCCTTTTTCGTGCTTTTCATAGTTTTTATATTACAGAAACATTTACAGCCTGTGGTCCTTTTTCTCCGTCAACAACGTCAAATTCTACAGACTGATTTTCTTCAAGGGTTTTGAAGCCCTCCATGTTAAGTCCGGTAAAATGCACAAAAACATCATTACCCTCATCACATGTTAAAAAGCCATACCCCTTTTGACTATTAAACCATTTTACAGTACCTTTTGTCATCATAACTCCTCCAATACCTATTAAAATAATGTAATTCCTGCCTATTTACTGTAGCATAGTAATAATCATTCGTCAAGCAACGATTTGTCCCTCGGCAGAATCATAAAAATAAACATTGTCTGACAGGTATTCCGTGTCAGCAACCACATACCTGTTTATCTCCGCAACCATCTCTGAAAGCTCCTCCCTCTCCTCATCCAACTCCCTTGGAAAAAGAATAACCTCATGAATACTTGAGGGAAGAATATAAAAGCTGCCATGCTCCTTTGCAAACTCACATAATATATCCTCATATAACATATACACGGCACCGTTAATACCCTGATTGTTTGTCAGCACGTATAAACCTATGCCATCAGGAAGCACGTTTATATCTGAGCATTTATCAAATATCATTTTGTCAAGTCTTTGTAAAACCGGCGGAAACAGCTTTCTTGTATTCTCCTTGGCAATCTGATACAAGCTGTCAATATCCATGTTAAGCTTATCAAACTCATGGTTGCGCATACATGCCGAGGCAATTCCACTGTCATCTGATTTTACAAGTATTCTAAAGGTTATGGCCAAATCCTCATATCTTATATATGGACAATCGGCAAGTATTTCCTGATTTTTTTCAAAGTTAATCAGCTTTAGGAAAATATGGTCTTGTATATCCATAGTTTCCATCTGTCCAAACGCATAGCCATTTATGTTCTCCCTTGCCTTTTGGTATTCCTCCGTAATAAGCTCCAATATATGGTCAATATCCTTCCCCTCAGAATACAGCATATAATAATAGTCCATATATATATTGGGAGAAATCTGTTCATCCCTCACTGCAATTGCAATTCCCGTAAATTTTCTGCCGTTATTTTTACTGACCGTATTAATATGTATATCCTCAATGTCATATTGCAATAAATAATCCGGCAGCTTGTCCTTCACAACATTTAAAAATTCGTTAAACTCCATCTATATAATATACCTTCCTTTTCGTTTTGCTGAATACACTTATATTTTATTTTCACTTTGATGTACACTTCAACACAAAATATAAAAAAAGCAGTATACAATTTGTACACTGCTTTTTGGCTTAAATACGTACTTTTTTATACAAGCTTTTTCAAAAACTCCAAAAAAATTTCCATTTGTTCATCTGTTCCTATCGTAATGCGAAGATAATTGTCTATGCGGGGCTTATCAAAATACCTCACATAGATGCCTGCCTTTTTTGCCTCCTCAAATATGTATTTGGCTTTTAAGACCTTGTGCGTGCTAAACACAAAGTTTGCTGCAGAGGGAAGGCTTATAAATCCAAGCTTTTCTATTTCCTGCATAAACCACCTTCTTGTGCTTACCACCTTTGCAACCGTCTCCTTAAAGTATGCGTCATCCTCTAAGCTTTCTGCGCCGAGAATAATGGACGGTATATTCATTGTATATGAGTTAAAGGAATATTTTACGTCATTCAAATACTGAATCAGCTTCGCATTTCCCATGGCATATCCAATTCTTATTCCTGCCATTGAACGTGATTTTGAAAATGTCCTTACAACCAAAAGATTATCATACGCATCGATAAGGGGAAGCACACTCTCCCCACCAAAATCCACATATGCCTCGTCAACGATAACGACTACGTCCCGGTTGGCTTTCAGTATATCCTCCACAAATGAAGCAGGCTCTGCAATGCCGGTAGGCGCATTGGGATTCGGAAAAATAATTCCTCCATTTTCCACATAATAATCCTCCCTGCGAAGTCGAAACTCCTCCGTAACAGGCACAGCCTTATACGGAATTTTAAGCAAATCTGCCCACACATCATAAAAGGAATATGTCACATCCGGAAACAGTATCTCCTTTTCCGAATTAAAAAACGTCATAAATGACATGGCTAAAACGTCGTCTGAGCCGACGCCGACAAACACATTTTCCTGTGCCAAGCCATGATACTCGGCAATTTTTTTCACAAGCAGCTCTGCCCCCGGGTCAGGATAAAGCCTTAAATCCGAAAGATTTAAGCTTTTAGTTACCACTGCCGGCGCAGGCGGGTATGGATTTTCATTTGTATTTAATTTAATAATGTTATCAGCCTTAGGCTGTTCTCCCGGAACATACGGAACAACCCTTCTTACGTTTTTTTCCCAAGCTTCCATTTTACTCTCCCTTTCCAGAATTAATCTTAACAGTCATTGTATAATATAGAAATCGTACATTTTTTCATTTCTATTAACTATATTAATAATTGCAAACCTACACTTATGCTGCTACTTAATATTTTTCAGTATCAGCAAAATATACTCCCATGTCCTGCCCACGCTGTCAATATAAAGCTTCTCCTCTATCGTGTGTATGTTTTCTATATTCGGACCAAAGGACACACAGTCAAGCCCTGCAAGCTTTCCTGCAAATATTCCACACTCCAGCCCTGCATGGATTGCAATAAGCTCCGGCTTTTCACCATACAGCGTTTCATAACAGGACACCATAATATCACGAAGCTTAGAATTTTCCTTGTACTCCCACGCAGGATAATTCCCTGAAATGGTTATGGCTCCTCCAAGACACTCCATCAGGCATTTCATTCTGCCAATAAGCGCCTCCTTCTCAGTGCCAACGCTGCTTCTCACCGAAAACTGAAAATCGACACATGGCTTATCGGAACTGTTTGTTTTTAAAATCCCCAAATTAAGAGAGGTCTGCACCAATCCCTCTATATCCCTGCTATATTTTATAACTCCATTTGGAAGTCCTGCAAGTGCAGCAAGCACCTTTTCAAAAGAATCCTTTGTCATAACACATGCAGGTGCACTGTCCTCATTTTGGGCATAGCACACGCTGTCAACAAATTGCACAGGCTTCAGGCTTATACATATGTTTTTATCTGTATGCCTGTATTCCTTTCTTAAAATGCTTTCAAGCTTTCTTAGTTTATTTTCTATTGCCTCCATGCTATCATAAGAACGCTCCCTGAAAAGAAGGTGCGCATAGGCACTCCTCGGTATGGCATTATCCTTATTTCCGCCTCCAATATCAATAAGACCTATGTCGTACTCCTCAAAAAGAGCATACAGCACACGTCCCAAAAGCTTTACTGCGTTGGCTCCCTGCCTATCTATGCAGACACCCGAATGACCTCCCGTAACGCCCTCAATGGTTAAACAGTAAGCCTTACCCGCATCTGAAATGCCATTTGCAACTTGCAGATTTTCATATTGTACGGGAAGACTGCACGATGCCGTCACACCCCCTGCACAGCTTGTAAGTAATTTTCCCTCCTCCTCGGAGTCAATATTTAAAAGTATTCTGCCCCGAAGCACAGAACAGTCAAGTGCATTAGCCCCAAGAAGCCCGATTTCTTCATCGGAGGTAAATACACATTCAATGGCAGGATGCAAGGTATCCTCCGAGTCAAGTATGGCAAGCATATAAGCCACAGCTATGCCGTCGTCTCCTCCTAAGGTTGTGCCTTCTGCATATATTACATTTCCATCGCACCTAAGCCGTAAGCCCTCATTTTTAAAATCAATATCTACATCCGCAGCTTTCTCACACACCATGTCTATATGTCCCTGCAAAATAACCACAGGCGCATGCTCATATCCTGCTGACGCCTCCTTATATATAACGACGTTATCGTGCTCATCCTGTATATACGGATAGCCCTTTCCCTTGGCAAAAGCGACAAGATAATCACTTATTTTTTTTGTATTTCCTGAGCCATGCGGAATACTGCAAATCTCCTCAAAATATTTAAAAACCTTCTGTGGTTCTTTACCCTCTAAAACCATGTCTACCTCCCCGAAAGCTTTATTTTTATTATATCTATCATCTACCCTGCAAGCGCAAAATAAAATAATACAATCACGCCAAGCGCAATCCGATACCATCCGAACACCTTAAAATCATGCTTTTTAATATATCCCATCAGGAATTTTATAACGAACATCGAAACTAAAAAAGCAACAATTACGCCTACGCTTAGTATAACCAACTCCGAGCCGGAAAAAGCAAATCCAAATTTTATAACCTTTATCAGGCTAAGTCCAAGCATGACAGGCACAGCCAAAAAAAATGTAAATTCAGCCGCCGCAACCCTTGACACACCTATCAGAAGCGCACCAATAATCGTTGCCCCCGACCTTGAGGTCCCCGGTATAATGGAAAGCACCTGAAACAGACCTATAATAAACGCCGTTTTATATGTAATATCCTGCAAGGCTTCCACCCTTGCCGTCTTTGCTTTATTCCTTGACTCTATAATTATAAAGGCAAAGCCATAAAATATAAGGGCAATTGCAATAACCGTAGGCGTATGCAGATGCGCCTCTATGTAATCGTCAAACAAAAGCGTGACAACGGCTCCCGGTATACAGGCAACAACAACCTTAAACCACATGGAAAAAATATCCTTTTTTATCACACCCTCCTTTTCAGGATTTTTTGAGAAATCAAAGGGCCACATTTTATTCCAAAACAGCAGCACCACGGCAAGAATTGCCCCAAGCTGTATCACGACAAAAAACATTTCCTTAAATTCCTCGCTTGCATTAAGGCTTATAAATTCATCCACCAAAAGCATATGCCCCGTACTGCTTATAGGAAGCCACTCCGTTATGCCCTCCACAACTCCAAGCAGCAAAACCTTTAATATTTCAATGATACTGATTTCCATGTCAAACCTCCATGTCTATTTATATGCAGTCATGCGCATATGTTTTATTCAAAACTAAACTTATTCCTAAAATAATGATACAAACGTAAAATTTTGCTTATAACTATTATACATGATATACTGCTCATTGTATTATACTTCTATGCAATAACGTATAGCAAGCAGAAAATGTCAAAAGGGCAAACAATGCCCCACAAAATACACCGGCACTATCAAGCAAAATATCCGTAAGCTGGCAGCTTCTCCCCGGTACAAAAATTTGATGTATTTCATCTGTTGCTGCGTAAAGTGTACCAAAGCACCAGCTCAGCAAAGCAGTTTTTTTCAGCCTAATTCCTTTATCAGCCACAGCCCCGAACATCAAAAAACCAAGGCAGGCATACAGGGTAAAATGTGCAGCCTTTCTCACAGGATGGTCGATACGTTCAATAAACTCTATTTTTTCATTCTCATCAAAATTCTCATAATCATCACAGAAAAGCCGCCCAATCAGATTTGCGGCCCAATTACTGTTTTGTGAAGATAAGGTTGCATCCTCAGCAGAAAACAAGAAAATAACCGTCATAAGTGCAACCGTAAAGGATATAAATATCCTTCTCCTAAGTGAAATCATAAAATAAAACCTTTCAGCATAAAAATTTTTGTTCCTTTACATAATAACAGGGCGATTACATTTTAGCAACCGCCCTGTTTATTATATTGCTATAAGCATTTCGTATATCTTTTCTACGTCATATTCAGGTGCAAACCTATCGGCTATGTCATAGATTCGCTTTACCTGCTCAAAATCCTCCTCCAACTCCTCAGCTATAACCTCAGGGGACTTTGATTTTTGTTTTTTGCGGCAAATTTGAGTTATCAGTTTTTTCGTTTTTCCCTGCTCAACGCCCTGCTCTATTCCCTCTGCACGTCCATCCTCAAAAGCTTCCTCACGCTCCATCTTCATATGTAATTCCGCGTCGTATTCAAATATACTCATACTCACTACCTCCGCCTTATTTAGCAAAAGAAATTCCTCTAATATCCCTTCATTGATACATTCATCAACAGCCTTTGGCACAGCTTCTTCAAGGGGCATATCTTTATTATACTCACGTATTTTTGAAACATACTGCATATACTGAAACAAGTCAGGGCATTTCTCCATTAACTCACTGTTGTAACCCTGATTAATGTTAAGCTGCGTTACAATAAGCTCAAGACTTACCTTTGCCGTCTTTGTTATATATGCGTCCGATAACCTATATTCCTTATATTCGGGCTGCGGTTCGCTCCCATTGTAAAATACGATAAATTTAGGTGTGGGAAGCTTAATTAATTTCCTTGAATAAATATTATCATATATCGTAAGCTTTTCAAATACCCTTGAAACATACCTCAAATATCGAAACGGCATGTTTGGATTTACCGTTGACTGCTGCTCGTACATATCAAGGGTAAAATCTATGACGCAGGCAACGTCATTTTTACAGCTCATGTAAATGGCATTTTCAAGTGTGACAATCTCCAAGTCGTCAGGGTTGTCGTAGTTTGTTCCGTTTATGCCGTTGTAAAGTGCAAGCAGTTTTCGCTTGTCCCTGAGGAGCATACGGAATACGGTATCTCTGTATTCCCATATCACAGCCTGCACGCCTGTAAGCTCCTGCCACTGCTCCCATGTAAGCAGCTTTTGCTTCATGTCTTGTTCCGATTTCACATTATTTTTCATTTGGTTTTCTCCTTTAACTAAGTGCCGCAGGAGGTTATCCAAATCTGTCTTACTAGAGTTATTCTTGTAGTAAAATTCCGTTTGTATTGGAATTTCATCCGTACTGGAATTATTCTTGTATCAAAATTCCGTTCATGCTAGAATTTCACTTGCACCAAATTTCGTCTGTACAACAAATTCATTCGCACTGAAATACCTCTCATACCGAAATTTTGCTCGTGTCACAAACTCTCCAGTAAAACATCTGCATACTTTATCCTTCTCAAATACGGACAACCTCTCTGCTTAAATTGTAATGTAATGAACTCAAAGCATCGAAGTTCCGAATTTTTCTGATTTTTTGATAAGGCTTACACCTCAAAACAGAATAGAAAGATTTATGCTTTAAAGGAATGATAGCACAGATTTATATATAATGCAATATATTTTTATAAAGAAGATAGTTTTTAAGCAAAAAAAATTTTAGACAATAACAGGGCGAATGCATTTTAGCAACCGCCCTGTTATATTATATTGACACGAGCCTCTCATATATCTTTTCTACGTCATATTCAGGTGCAAACCTATCGGCTATGTCATAGATTCGCTTTACCTGCTCAAAATCCTCCTCCAACTCCTCAGCTATAACCTCAGGGGACTTTGATTTTTGTTTTTTGCGGCAGATTTGAGTTATCAGTTTTTTCGCTTCTCCCTGCTTGCGCCCAATGCCGATACCCTCATTACGGCCATCAACGTGTCCTTTTTCGTACCCAATTTCCTGTAAGGTTTTCTCGTGGAGTTCGGCATCATATTCATATATGCTCATGGCAATTACCTCCATCTTATTTTTTCTCAAAAAATCAGCAAGGATATTTTCCTTAATACATTCATCCACACTACGAGTTACGGCTGTATTAATATCCATAGTTTTGCTGCATTTTCGAATTTTGTCAACAAATAACATGTATTCCCGTAAGGTAGGGCATGCTTTCATAAGCTCATCATTGTAGCCGGGATTGATATTAAGCTGAAGCACCACAAGCTCAAGACTTGGATTTTCTTCCCTATGTGTATAAGCATCAGAAAGCCGAAATTCTTTACGTTCAGGCTGTTTGTCTATGCCATTGTAAAACACGACAAATTTCGGATTAGGAAGCTTAATCAGCTTTTCCGAATATATATCTTTCCCATCATAAAAGTGCCTGAAGCTCCGTGATACATAATCCAAATCTCTAAGTGGCATATTCGGATTTACCGACGACTGGTGCTCATACAGATTAAGTCTCATATCAATGACACATGATAAATCGTTCTTTATAGTCATATAAACTGCATTTTCCAAGGTTGTAATTTCCAATTCCTCAGTATTGTCATAGCATGTTTTGTTCACGGCATTGTAGAGTGTCAGCAGTTCCTTTTTGTCCGAGAATACCCGTCTAAATACGGTATCCTTATGATGCATATTTGCAATGAAAGTTTCTACATAATTTTCTTGTTTTTTCATTTTCTTTTCCTCCTTTTCGTAACTGGCAGAAAGAAAAGTAATGAAAATTAATTTGGTTCAGACAAATTTCCAAAACAGCTCCTTCGCTGCCATTATTATGTGAAACAAAGCATCGAAGTAACTTATTTTCAGAATGTCCGAAATGGTTTTACCCATAAAAGAAATATGAGAAACAATGCTTTAATAAATACTAACATATGCGTATGTAAATTGCAACATTTTTTTGAGAAATGACATAACTAGCGGCCCCCGTAAGGAGCGTGCCTATAGGAAATTCAAAGGAATTTCCTATAAAGTATAAAAGTGGGTATGCCGTGCATACCCACTTCACTTTTACTCAATTTTTGCTTTCCTAAGTATCGTTTTTACTTACCCGTCAGACTTTCAGTGCCTATAATACCTATTCCTTTTACGTCAAGTTGAACAATACCTCCTTAAGCATTATCTTAATTCTTTGGTAAACCTTATTACCGGATGAATCTGTAGCCTCAATTACAAGATATGTGTACTCGCCGTTGTATGGGTCGAAGTATTCCGGTCTAAGCTTCAGCGCTGTCGCAAGATTGCTTGTGCCATCGGCATGCGTATCTACGATAGCTTTTCCGTCTGCATCCACTAAAGCATTAAGCGTAGTATCATACCTGTATACATTCTTTCTCACTCCGGCTGTTACCTGACTTGCATTCCAATCAGCAACAAGAATATGGCTTGCATTATCCACATATGCGTTGCTTCTGTTCTCCTCCGTGTAATCAAGGTCGTAATAAATCCTGATTCTTGAAAGCGTTGACTCGGAATCGGTAGTTGCCTTAAAGCTGAACTCCGGATATTCGTCCGTAGTGTCAACCTTTGTATAGTAGCTTCCGTCCTTACGCTTAATCTTATCACCATATGTATCCTTGTCATAATCGTATACATAGATGCTTGGCATAGCAGCACTCTTTCTTACAGAGTTACAGATGATGTTAATGTAGAGCTTTCTCTCATCATTGTTCATCTTGCCTACGCCTGTAACATTAGAATGTCCTGCACCACAGTAGTATACATTATTGTATGAGTATATAAAGTAGCTATCCTGACCATCTCGTGGAGACGCTGCAAACATGGAAGAGCCTTCCTGTCCGTTATAACCTCCTGCAAGTGAATACCATACCGTACACTTGTCATCCTCAAGGTCAAGTGCATAGGACTGTGGGTGTGTGCCTGCTATATAAATGTCATCACTCAATGTAAACGGATACAATGTAATCAGTCCATCATTATTCTTAGAGCCTCTGTTTGTACCATACTTCGTATTAGCTCTCGCATCAAAGCTTGCTGCATTGTACCAATATGCCGCATAAGACCAGCTCAAATATGCATACTTATATGCAACTGCCGATGGGTTCGAGGACTTATTTGATGCATGTAAGCCATCGGAATAAGCAATTGCTGAATATAATCTGCTGCTTCCTGCTCCTCCCGTTCCATATTGATACGGCTTCAAATCAGCATACCATGTCGGATATTTTTCATCCCCTGTCTTATAGGAAAGGTTTGTCAGGAAATACTTATCCTCATCATAGTTTTCCGCAACCTTATACTTAACATACTGGTAGCTTGCGTCTTCAATCTCCATATGGTTTTTATCCTGACCCACATATGCCCTGATTGCATCTGTAAGATTATGAGAGCCTGCATCGCTAAATCTTGTAAAGGTATCATGGAACAAAAGAACATTTCCACCATTCTTTACATAGTTGGTTACGTCTTTCAGACCATTGCTGCCTGCCGTAAAATCATCACCTGCAAAATCATCCGAAGCTCCCAAAATAACCGTAGAATAGCAACCCTCTATCCAGTTGTTGGCATGTGCCACTCTGTCGTACTGCTTGTATAATTCCTTGTATTCAAGCTCCACATTCTTTGCCTTGATGTAATCCTTATAGGAGCTCGTCAGCTTCCTTGAATCTGCACCCGATATATAATTCGCAAGTCCACCATACCGGAAAGCGAAATTTGTTCCATCAGCCGCATTGAATATATCATAATATCGTTCTGTTCTTATAATATACTCTACTTCTTCCGCAAGGTCCGTCTTTCCTCTTGCCCTAAGACTTGTAGCAAGTGTCTCGAGTACCTCATTCAAATCTGTCTTAGCATCCAAGGTTGTCTGCCTTATCTCAATGCTTGCACCGGTCATCGGATCCACAAAGGTCTTGCTCTGCTCCCCTGAGCTGTCGCTGGTATTGTCTGCTTCAGTTTCATCATCCTCAAGGGAATCTGCAACAGCCTTTTCGTCTCTCATATAAGTGTAAAGATTCCAATACTCTGAAGCGTATACCTCACTGTCGTACTGGGTAATATAAGTAAGCTTTTCATCAAGCGCATCCTCACCATACGCAGCATAATCTGCAAATTCCACTGCTTTTAAATCCACATTATCCTCAAACTTCTTGATGGTTGCAAGCTTTTCAGCATCACTCATATTAGAGAAATCATATGCTGCCCTTACGCTATCTGATATTGCTTCCACTTCAGCTCTGGTAAGAATGTCAATATCAAAATCAAATCTGTCTGAAAGCTCATCTGCAAGGTTGATATGCCAGTCATCAGCGCCGTACTTCGTTCCACCATTCTCAAACTGTAAATTAGCATCATAATATGGAATACCAAATATATGCTCATGGGTTCCCACAACATTGATATCCTCACTAAGATAAGGATCTTGATGTTGAACGTTAACAGATGATGAGCCTGTAAAATAATTTCCTGAATAATGAATCTGAAACCAGCTTGCATTATTCGCAACCGGATTTGTTTCCAGTCTTTCACATGCCTGCTGACATACAACGCAGAAATACAAGGAGTTAGCGCCCTCTGCGCCTTCACCCACTACTAATCGCGACCATGGACTTGCCTCATCACCCGGCATAATCTGAAGCACCTTTACCATCTGCTTATCATCCGTTTTCTTTGGCGCCACATATGAAATTCCGGTTATGCCTGTTGTAACGCCTGTTGAGGTATCCTTTGCTTCCAGCTTCCATGAAACAGGTCCGAAAAAGCTGTCAGCAAGCTCTACAGTACAGCTTGTAGCTGAGCCTGGATAAGCTTGGTCACCAAAATCACCATACCTTCCGTTTCCGTTATCATCAATATAAAGAGTAACCTCACATTTTGAGCTTGATTTAATTGTATACTCAAACTCCAAAACCGACTTATCGTCTATAATATCCAATGCCGAGTCAGCCTTTGTATCGTCATACCTCTTAGGCGTTTTTGTAACCTCAAGTATCGGACGCTTATATGAATTCATATAAAGGTCGTAAATATCATCTTTTTGACCTGGCGTGGCAGCTTCGCCTGTGTCTATGTTTGTTACATTCGTTACATTACTTGGTGAAAATACCTCAACATAGCCCACATTTGTCGTTCCAAGCGCTCCGCCTGCATTATCTGTATGATAGGTTGCATCCTTATCAAAATTCCAAAGAACAGTATTTCCTTTATCCTTTGTATCATAACAAGCCTTTAATACCTTCGCCATGTTACAATCCGGGTCAATGGAATTTTGTAAATACGGATTACCCAGCGTTTTTTGTGCATCTACCAACGCCTCATAAGCTTCCGCAGCATCGTCACTGACGATAATCGGCATACCTGCTGCTACATATTCAATAAGCTTTTGTGCCTGCTTAGATGTCACGTCATTACCATTCAAGGTCGTAAATGAGCTTTGTCTATTTACATTTGCATATGCAGTACCACTTCCTACAGCAGAACCTGATTCACCTGTACTGCTGACGTCCACTGCCGTCATATCACCATTGTGAGTATACATGGTATAGATAGGAAGATATTTTATGTTTTCAGGTCCAGCAGCAACCAAAGTTGCGTGAGCAATTCCGTTCCCACTGATACCATTTAATGCCTGCCACTGGGTAGCATCCTTCAGCGCACTTTTATTTCCACCAATGTATACCAAATCATAGGTTCCAAGAATATCAGTTGTGCTTGCTGCCATCTCCTCTGAGGACATATGCACAACCTGAACATTGTTGACGTCCATATCAAGCGCATCTGCTATCTTCGCCTCGGAAAGCTCCCATGCGTAATACTCCGGTGTTGTTAGTGTTCCATCATCATTAAGCGTGGAAACCTGCTCCTTCGTTGCATTTAATACCTCAGCAGGTACGGTATAATAATTTCCTGAAATTTCAAGCTCCGATAAATTTTTCGCATTCGGATGTGCTACCGTACTTTTTTGCGCAACCTCCAAATCGATCGGGTAACATGGCTGCAACTCCAAAACCGTAAACTTCGTGGAGGAAGCATTTGCTCCGCCATATTCCCTGAATGCAGACGCATTGAGCAAATCTGCAATCTTCTTACAGGTTGCTGCACTGTTGCTCTGTGCAATGACGCCAAAGTCCTCAGCATTTGTTACCATTACATTTACTTTTTTCGATGTGCCTGAGGTCGATGCCACTGTAGCGTAAAGCATGTTATATTTTGATTCCGTAGCATCAAAATCATCTGAGCCCGTATTTGATTTGTCGTCGCCTGCATTTTTTGAATCGTATACAATCGAAACATTTGCAAGCATGGCTGCACTAAACTTTCTGTATAATTCAGGCGAGATTTGTACATCCTTCAAACCATTTTCAATAACAATCATATCATACTGGTCAAAATCAACCGTTAATAGATTATCTGCATCGGCAGGCTGAAGCTGATAGGTATCAACAAGTATAGCATCAGGTCTTTCATATTTTGCATTATAACCATACGAATACATTGCACGATCAGAGATATAATAATAATCGTACCAATTACCATCATTTTCAACATGGTCAGCAATATTATTCACATCAAGTCCAAATAAAGCATATGCCATAGGAAAATCTTGCTCCGATATAATTTCATTCAGACCAGCATGTTCATTTGCCTCTGGACCAATAACAAGCACCTTGGCGGCATTCAACCTATCACCATCAGCATTCAAAATCAAATTAACCCAATTTCCACTTCTCCTTGAGCCATTAATACCAAGATATAAGGAACCTGGTTTATGTCTATAAAAATCCTCGGCAGATAAATTATCCCTATCCCATGCAAACGTATAATATCTGCTTCCCTTTGCATTAAATACATCTCTTACCAGTTTACCAAAATCCACTTTATTTGACGAGTTGCCTATATTCTTTGTCTCGATAGGATTATCAATAATCAAAGGACGCTGCTTGTTATTTACATATGTATGAAGAAGCGCACTATATAAATCCTCACTCAAGTCATTAGTGCCTGGTGCATACATGTTATTTGGATCATTGCTAACATAGATAAGGTCTGCATCAGCAATTGTCTCAATATCATCGGCTGTAACGTCTGTTACATGATAGTACTTATAATCTACCCTGCCTTCCTTCATAAGCTGCTCGATTGTCTTATTGCCATCAATCACATAATTCTTGAATGCGCTATTACCAGCTGCATCCATATATGACAAATATGCAAGATATGACTTCGTTGAGCCATCCGGCAATGTAGCCATGCTAGGCGAAGCAGATGAACCAATCTCTACAATGTGATAGTATGGGTCATTATCATCATTATCTTCAAGATTGGAATTTTCAATGATTCTGTCTACGATTGTCATGTTTGTATCTTCTGCCGCATACAGAATCTGCTCATCAGAAACCTCAGCCTCATCACTATTACCAGCAAGTGAGAAGGATACGATAGTTGCTGCAAGAACCATCAGAAGCATTGCTGATAAAGCTGAAATCATGATTTTCGTTTTACGTTTCATTATGCTTTTTACCTCCTTCTTATTGCTTTGCTTTTAAAACGTATGAATTTCTTACGTTTACCATTCCAAGCGACGTATAGGTCATGTTTTTGTCGCTAAAATATAAATCAACTGTCAATGAACCCTTATCAGGATTTAAGCTTACCACACATCCTGAAAGTGGCTCATCATCCGTAGTGACATAAGAGATTGAATTTGAGAAAATATTTCTCTTTACGGCATCCGCATCCGTCCAATCAGACACCCTGTCATTTTTACCTGCCATAAATGCATATTGCTTCTCGTAGTAAAGATTTCCCTCATCAAAGGTAAAAACATGTACGACTGTGTCATTTTCGGAAAAACCACTGCCGCCTGGCGTTCTTTCCACTTCCACTTCTTGGTTTGTTAATGTATTTCGGCATCTCCACTTATTCGAGTCAACTGAGCTTATATTCGTTACCTGTGTAATATCCAACGTCTCTGCAGTTACAATGACAAGCTTCTTAATGTATATATCCTGCCCTGCCAGCTCATGGAAAAACTTAACATGAGCTACATCTGCCGAAACTCCGTAACGACTTAACTCATTTACAATAGCCGTCCTGTTATTATCCTTCGTATCATCAACCTTAAGCTCACCAGTTGCCACGTCTCTTACCGCATAGGTCTTTTCATCGTAAAGACCTGCCACAAAGTATGACGACGAACCGCCTGCGGCTTCCCCTGCCTTGGAAAAGTCAGGCGTTCCAGGATAGGTATATCCCAAAATGTAAACCGACTTTGCCTGCATGAGAGCATCCGTAATCTTGTTATAAGTCTCCTGTGCCGTCGTCTGAACCTCTATGTCAGCCTGCGTCTTTCTGTTGGTAATAAGACTTGAGGTCATCAAAGAGCTTATAGCTGTCATAAGGAATGCAAGAACAGCTATGGCGATTATCAACTCAATAAGAGTGAAACCACGATTACTATTTAATTTTTTGTTCACAGTTTATCACCCCTATCCTACTTAATCTGATGACTGCCATTTTTGTTAATAGTTACAGTTGCAATAACACTTCCATTCTTTTTTAAGAATTTATATACTCCTGCGCCGTCGACACAGGCACCGGATTTATCAAATCTTATCGTATGCGTATTTGTAATGGTTGCGTTATTATAGATACCATCAAAATCCGAATACTGAACTGTCACATAAGCAGAAAGATTTTTTCTCTTTGCCGCTGACACCTCGCTGTGTGTACCTACCGGCAGAAGATAATAATTACTAACATAATACTTGTCACCATTAGGAAATATGGCAAGCTCATATTTATAACCATCTAACTCCTCACCAGCGTCCATAACACCATTGTTATTCGCATCCTGATAGACATTCTGATTTCTTGTTCTTGCTATCAAATCAGTAACCTCTGCATCAAAGGTTGCCGCTGCTTCCTTTACCTTTGCAGTACGCATAACAGACATAGTAACCATTGCCGCAGTTGTAAGTATCACTATGATAGCCATTACTATAATTAACTCTACCAAGGTGTAACCGCTATTATCATCCATTTTCTTCTTCATAGGCAACACCTCTATTCTACATTCTTCATCCAGTTGTCAAAACTTACGACATCTGAATATTCTATCGTGTCAATCGTTCTCTTGTCCGTGCCAGGCTGTGTGAGGTCATCGATTGAAGAATCCTCATAGCCCTGGAACAGGGAAAGAAGATATTTGCACTTGTCATCTGAAGAGAGCTGACACTCTCTGATAACAGCTCTACATATCTCCGGGCTTGCCGTAAAGGTTGAAAGATTATTGTTTATGTATACCTTTCCGCCTGAAACAACCAATCCTTCAAATGACCGAACCGAAGTGTCAAAGTACACATCTCCCTTTGCTATGACGATGCCCTTTACAACGCCGTCAGCACTGGTTGTTGATATAGTAACGGAGTCACTGTCACCCGTTCCTGATGAAACACCATTGTTGACCCAAACACTATATCCTGATTCAAGCTTCAACACGCCCGGCTCATTTCCTGTTTCATTTGCTTTTGCAGGTCGAAGGTCACCAATTGTACCTGAGTCACTCTGAACAAGTCTCATATTAAGGTATCTGTTTATTGGTGTAATGCTTCCTACCCCAAAATCATCATCACCTAAAAGTGCCTTGATATACTGAACCTCAGGGTCAGTTGCAGAAACAAAGTGTCCTAAATTCCACTTCATAAGCTCATACTCAACATCAAGGTCATCAGAAAATCCAAGAGCCGTTGTCGCCGAGTTTTCTGTTCCCGGCGTTACCCTTTGGCTGCTGAGCAGGGTTGAAATATCTGCCTGACTGTTCTTTGTAATCATGTCAAAACTTGTGTTATTCTTTGATGTGATGGCACCGCTTGAATATACATTTACTGCGTCAACATTAAGATCATTATTCATCTCCGGAAGAATAATGTTTCCTGCCTCAAAGTCCTCAAAGTTCCTAATATCAACAAGGTAGCTTGCATAGTTTTCATCATCAGCAGCGAACGTGCCATTTAAAACGGCAACATAATCCTTAATGAAGGAGGCTGCATATTCCTCCGGCGATGCATACACGCCTCGTATAATTTCCGGATTCCAACGCATAGCCATGTAATATGCCGTCTCAAAATCAATATAATAATATTTCTTTCCTGAAACTAACTGCATTACACAAGGAATCTGTCTGGAAAAAGTACCAGTAGCAGGGTCTACATTTCCAAACGACAGATTTGGGAAATACTTAACAAACAGTGGTGCATCTGTAAGTGCCGGATGCAGCTTTGCCAAATAGCATCGAACCGAACTAGTACCCGACTCACTTGTAACTACACTGCTAAGTGTTGGCACACCCGTATACATAACCGGAATGTAAGCCTTTTGGTTACTCTTTATGGAAATACTCTCACCTGTCTTATAATCTCTGATATATACTGTATCGTTTACAGCATCAGTAAGCAGATTATCCTCTGACATAGGCGTATAAGTATACGTCTGTCTTACAATGGTTTCCGTATTTCCATCAACAGTTATATCCTCTTCATTCTGCTCCACCTGCTTTGAAAGCTCAATGTAGGAACGTCCTGCAAGATAAATTGTATTTGTATCTTCTAAGTTAAGGAGAGAATGTTCTCCGTTTACTATAATTGCACTACTGTTGTAATGTCCTCTGTTTTCAACTGTTCCGTCAGCATTTGTAATCTGGAAGTTTTCAGTTAAAACAGTAGGAATAAAATCTCTTTCGTCCTTTGCAGTGCTGTCGCCATATCCATAATAACTTCCTTTTAACTGGAAAGTGGCTCCCGTTGCATTTATCTCAGTATCATCCTTTACAAAAACATCTGCCCTGATAAGCGCCGTTGCACCCTCATAGTCAATCTCCGGCTGTCCGGTAATGGACTGGGTAGTAACCTTTCTGCATGTTCCATCCAACACAATGTTATCCGTCCAAACCTCCGACTCAGAGGTTGCAGTACCGCTCTTACCATATATGGAAAGATTACCGCTGTTCATAACTGCAATCGTTCCAGGTACGATAACCGTATCGGCAAGTATGGAAACCGTAGAACCATTTACATAGATACCTGAATTTGCACTTCTTTGGTTTACACCGTCATAATAATCGCGAAGTCCCGGATTTTCAGGGTTAGGCGACAGCGTCGAATATACATTGTAATACGTATTCAAAGGACTGTCCCCCTCAACATAACGCTTAGAGGTAACGCTTCCATGGTTATAGGACACACTCTCACCTGCGTAAGTACCTGCAAAGGTTTTATCACCATCACTTACATCTGCCTTATATGTACTCTCATTGTATTTTTTATTGTAGTAATCTGAGCCTGCATATACATTACCTGCAATCGTAAGCGTATTACCTGCCGTCTGATTAATCTCAAGTCCCATGTCTGCTACAGTTGCAAACTGAAAGAGATTTGAGTAGCCTGACGTGGAGGAATTAAACGCAACATTGAAATCAGGCTGACCGATAACAATATCAGTTGACAATCGCTGTGTATAAGCACCATTTGCCTGAGAGCGGTTGTAATTTGCCGTTCTAGTAAGCGTTACATTCTTTATGACAATTGATTCAATCTTGCCGTCAAGATCTGCATCAATTCTCTCAACATAAAGCCTTGATGCGTCTAATACTACCGATGAATTTGTGATATACTTTGAAAGACTGGTTGCAACAGCACTGTCAAGGAAATCCGGATTGGCACTTAAAAGCTCCATGAATTTTTCCTTGAACATACGGTTTGCCTCTTCGTCTGTCCTGTTTCTGTAGGTTCCGGTCTGCAAGTCAAAATACACCATATTTTCAACGGTATATATATATGCTTCCTGCATGTTTTCCGCAGTTTTCGAGCCTACGCCTGCATAAATCTCATTCATCGCCTGCTCTACATAATAGAAGTTGTCTCTGGCGTTTAAATCCTGAAGCTTCTGCTTATAGGTATATCCCGCAGCCATTAAAAGGGCTCCAACAATGATGCCTATAAAGCCAAGCGCCGCAACAACCATAACTACACTAGAGCCTTGATTATTTAGTTTTTTAAGCATTTTTTTAATCTTTTTCAACTAATTTTCCCCCTTTGCTCCAGTAAGTTTAATCTCTGTTACCATTTTATTATCGGTGTCCTTAGGCGTAAGCTTTACCGTTACGGTAAGCAGCCTGTCGGCATATCTTGTATCCTCCTCAATCAGTTTGATATTGCTGTAGCTGTAATTATCTCTTACAGTATTAGCCTTAATTACATCTTTCGGAGAATCTGTCACAATACCGGATATTATAGTACGGGCAGCCACCTTAAACTGATTATGGGAAATCACTTTTACGCCTGCATCTGACGTACCGTAAAGATTGGTGTAAATATCTACTGGCTTTACATCGCTGTTCATCTTGTAGACATTTATCCTTACCTTTGTCGTTCCGCCATGTCTCGTATAATATGCGTGAGCATCATCTACGCCATCATGATAAGCTGTATTGCTCTGGTCTGCCGTAGGCTTATAAAGATAAAGCTTAACCGGTCCGTCCGGATTTTCAACATAATTATCAATTATGATATCATCATCCACAGCATATTCTACATAAGGACTTGTGCCATATCTGTACTCTGTGGCATATGGCTGATACTCAAAATAAATATCAGGACATCTGTCAGTGTAAAATTTCTGTGAAAATACGTTGTAGCTTAAGGTTTCATCTACAGTTGCACTTCCGCCGTTTTCCATCAGCGATGCTATGGAATAAGAGCTGTGATAATATACATCCGCCTTTACCACATAATAATCATCACTTTTGTTACTTGGCGTTCCGTTATCATTTTCATCTATATATATCTTTGTTACCTTTTGTAAAGAGCCTGCATAATCAACCGTATTCAGTATACTGTCGTTTGATTCATGCATCATTGCCTGTAACCAGGAATCATAGTCTGCCTCCTTCAGCTTATCCATAGTAATGGAGAAAAACTGTGATTCTGCCTGAGCATCGAAGCTCTGTGCTGTTCCCGGTATAATGGCAACCTTCGTTACATCAAGATCCTGCATATTACCAAGATTTGTGTCATTGGGGTTACTAACCGTATCAACCCTGTTGCAGGCTACTGCCGTAACAAAGCCGTTACTGTCATATCGAACAATACTTCCTTCGTTGGTAAGCTCAAAGTCACCAGAGAAATTCGACAACTCTGCATCAGTCAGTCCATATGCAACTTTATATCCCTGTCCTGATACATCCTTAGCCGCAAGCTTGGCAGCAAGGTCGTCAGTTACAACTTCCCTGCCATACACATGTCTTTTTGCTCCAAGCTTCGCATCATTTAACACATAATGGGTTGCAGTATATTGTACCTGCCCGTCAATGCCGCCAACTGCCGTTCCATCCGTATTATACACCTCACATGTGATTGCGGCATGTTTTGTTACCGTGTTAATTTTGATGTCATCAGCCACGTCAGCGGCATCCGAGCCGCTGGCAATATTACTTAGGTCTGTTCTTTGAGACATTTCCAAAACATATGCAGCATTCTCATTGATGTACTGTAATTCCTTAGCCCTTCTGCTTGTTTCAAGCGTCTGTGTAAACTGTCTCATAATAGGAACAAGAAGTACTGTTAATATGGCAATAGCTATTATGATTTCAATAAGCGTAAAACCCTTATTTTTATTCTTTGCCATAAATCCCATCCTCTCTTAATATACCTTTACGGTACCACTCTTGCTTCCAACACTAAATCTTGGAGATGTCGTATCATCATCAACAACCTTAAAGAATACAGGAAGACTGGTCTTGTTATCAACCGTAACCTTTACTCCGTTATTGTCGTTGCCGTCAACCCTCTTAGAAGACTCCACATATATCTTAAGGTCTGTTGACGTAATCTCCTTCTTGTATGACTTATCTCCAATTGCATATGTAACAAAATTCTTGCCTTCTTCACTGTCGACAGTGATAACCAAGGTTTCAACGTTGTTTGCTCCGCTTGTTACATATGTGTCAGAGCCACCTGCTGAAACAATAATTCCGTCTGAGGTATCATTGTTTGCATTGTTAAGAAGAATGTTTACATCATGGTTGCTTACGATTGCTGCTCCGTTATCTGCATCATACTCGAAGGATGAAACAGCAACTGCACCGGTTCCGCCCTGGAATATATTTTCCACGCCGTTATTTACATTTACGCTAACCTTGTCAGCCTCCCTGTCAGTGCCTGCAACACAGTAAGCATTCAACTCTACATTACCTGTAAACGTGTCTGTTTCAGAATTATATGACATCATAACTGATGAAACATTCATCCTATACTTGTATGCCATAACATAATCAATCAAATCCTTGATGCCTTCATAGGAGCCGGTATATGCAACAGGAAATGCTGCTGAATAACAGAGATAGGAATCCTCTGTATAGGCAACATCAGTAGTACCCTGTGCTACAGCACCTGAGCCAAGCACATAAAATAATCTAGGGCTTCCTAAGCCTACATTGCTTACATCAAACTGCTTTACGCCCTCATCCTTGTTTATGCCCTTGATAAACATAACGCTGATCTCCTGATCGAGCGTTGCAGGGAAGTATGCTACCTCATCCTCAAACTCTGCCCGATACATCGCCGTATCTGCAAGATACTGGTCCTTCTTCTGTGCCTTGGCAGCGAGATCGTCATATCTTGCCTGAAGCGTATTAACCTCAGCCTGTATGGTATCCTTTTCCTCCATATTCGGCTTATACACATAAAGGTAAACTCCGCCAACGATAGCTATGGAGAGTATTACTAATAATATACTTATATTTGCTTTTGACATATTCTATTCCCCCCTTTTACTCTGCTGTTTCTTCTGTTGTTTCTTCCGTGGAAGTCTCTTCTTCTGTTGTTTCCTCCAAAAGAGCCTTCGGGTTTGTATTTACATACACCGCAGTAACAGTAAACTCATACGATATCTGACCCGTTGCCTCATCAGTACGCTTAGCGATAGATGCCACATATGCATCATCGATACATTCTATTGTCTTAAGCTGCATAATAAAGTCAGCAATAGAGTCATAGTCGGCAGATACACATGGAAGATTTACGCCGTCATTGGTAGAGGTAAAGCCGGTTACAACTACTGTTGTCGGTATCTTTGCCTCAAGCTCGCTGATAAAGGTTCTTACATTTTCATTTAACTGGTATGTCGCATTGTACATGGCAATGACGTCCATATATTCAGCCTTTGCCTGATCGTGCTCCGTAATAATCTTTTCTATATCCGATATGGCATCAATCTTTGCATTCAGGTTATCCCGTTCCTCCGTAACATCATTTTTCTGCTTAATAGAGTAAAAAGCAAGACCTGCCGCTGCGATTGCCGCTACAACAGTAAGGGCAACAAACGGCGCAACGCTTACACCTGAGCCACCCTTTGCCTTTACCGTCGGGTCAACCACATCAAAGCCCATAGGCGCAAAGGCTGCTCCGATAGAAGTTACAAGGTATACCGGATTGTAAACCTTAAGGTCAATGCTCGGATCAAACTTGATATTGTAAAGACTATCCATAATACGAACGTTTACATTTAACTGTATCTTGAACAGTCCGTCGATACCCTTTATCAGGGCGCCGTCGCCTGTGAGGAACACATCATCAATCGGCTTATCCGGATTCTTGCTTGCGTAGAAATCCATAACACGACCGATATTGTTAATCAGGTAACGGAATGCACCCGTTGCCTCATTGTCATCAAAATCAACCGTGATCAGTCTGTCGTTTTGAAGGAGTGTCATAGCTGTGGTAGCATCCACACCCTTTTCATCCATAATTACATTTACTACTGAATTTGTACCATATGGTACCGTCCTTTGCAGAAGCAGATTATCACCCTGTACGATATTCAGTACGGTTGATTCGCTTCCTAATTGGATTACCATGGTTGTCGCATTTTGGCTTGTCTGTGTCTTAATAAGCTGAAGCATTGCATTACCGATGTAATCAATGTTCACTACATTTAATCCTGCAAGACTTGCAAGCTCATAGTAGGACTTAACCATCTGCGTCGGCGCAGCAACGGCAAGCACACGTATCTGCTTATTGTTTTCTGCGTCTACTACTGTCTCAAGTACAGTATGAGAAACCACATAATCCTCTATGTTGACAGGGAAATACTCTGACGAGTTTGCATTTATGATTCCTCTGATTTTGTTCGGTTTTACGAAAGGTACTACAACCTCTCTGTTTACAATCTTTGCAGAAGAAAGAACAAATATCGCATTCTTGTTGGAAATGCCTCTGCTAGAAAGTTGCTCCCTGATAGCCGCTGCCACTCTGTCGGCATCCTTTATAATGCCATCCTCGTAAGCGTCCTCAGGTGTTTCAAAAATAAGTACATTGTGAATGTTTGTCTGTTTTTTCTGAGAAACAGTTAACTCAATAATTGTGATGCTTTCATTTGTGATATCGATAGATAGCACTTTGTTTATTTTCGCCATTCCTTATAGCCTCCCTCGCTAATCAGTGATTAAATTTTCGGTGGATTACATAATCGTCCACATATTCAGGTACCAGCTTACCAGCTGCTCACCCCATATCATTGCTATATATACGCCCATAGATAAATATGGGCCAAAAGCCAACACTCTGTCAGCCTTTTTAACAGCCATCAATGTGAGATGTATCACAGAGCCCGCAACGCACCCCAGCAAAAATGCTATAATATTAAGCTTCCAGCCAAGTAGTAAGCCGGTTGCCGCCATAAGCTTTATGTCACCACCGCCCATAGCCCTTCCCTTGGAAACAAGCAGGAGCAATAGCAAAAAACCGCTGACCGCAAATAAACCGATTACATACTGACTCCAGTTACCCAAATCGGTAACGAGTCTAATCAGACCTAAAAGAAAAATAAATATGTTAAATCCCAACGGAATTTCCTTTGTACGCCAATCAATAAAGCTTAACGCTATCAAGGCAGAAGTACACAGGCAGTAAAGTATCGTCTCCATGCTAAGACCATGTGCGAGGTAAATCCCGGCATACAGTAAGCCGTTTAGTCCTTCGACAATCGGATACTGACAGGATATATGTACTTTACAATACCTGCACTTTCCACCTAAAAACAAATAACTAAACAGTGGAAATAAGTCATACCATGCAAGGGTATGTCCACATTCCATACAGTGAGACCTCTTTTTCGCCAGACTCTCCTTTAACGGAGTGCGTATTATCACAACATTCAGGAAGCTCCCGATTACTATGCCATATATGAAAAATATAATAGAAAAAAGTATCAGTTCTCCCATGATATGCCCCTGCCCCACTTTTTATATACAGTTAAATTCCACCTGGCGAATCAGGTGGAATTTAACCATAAATTTTGTTTTAGTCAGTCCTACTGATAATACTTGCAGGTTTCCGGAACAAGCTGATACAATGTCTTATTACCAGAATTACCAAGATAAACCTCAACCTGACCGGTTGTTGAGCATTGTACATACCATGTATCAGGCTTGCCAGAAGCACCACTGCCATCAGCATCCTTTTTGTACTTAATTTTTGGTATACTTTGGCTTAAATTGTTAAAAATCTCAGTTTTTGCATCAGTATCTGCACCAGATGCTGCGTTCGTCCAAACACCATGTTCAGCAATAGAAGCAATAGCAGTTCCTCCTGGCGTAAGCTCAAGAACAGGCTGTGTAGCACCAGTGTCTGTAAAAGCAGCATATGTGTCTTCATTGGACATAGCAGTCTCTACTGCAGTCTTAATCGTTTTAGCTGCTGAAAGGTCATTTGACTTTCTTGACTTATCAATATATCTGATAAGTGCCGGTGCAATAGCGCCTGCAAGAATAGCCATGATAGCAATAACGATAATAAGCTCTACAAGTGAGAAACCTTTGTTGTTTGTTTTTTTCATAAATAAATCTCTCCTTTTCTTTTTATTTTTATGATATAAAACCACTGTCCTCGCCCAGTGGTGTATATCCAACCGGATATAATTTTAGTAGTTATCGATTGCGTCGTACATGCTAAGCATAGGTGAATAGATAGCAAGTACGATACCACCAACGGTAACACCCATAACAACTATAATAAGCGGCTCCATCATTGCTGTAAGGGCATCAGTTGCATTATTTACCTCCATCTCGTAGTAGTCTGCAACCTTATCCATCATGTCCTCAATATTACCTGTCTCCTCTCCTATCTTTGTCATCTGCGAAAGCATAGGAGGGAAAATCTCCATATCCCTTATCGGCTTCGAAAGAGGTACGCCCTTGGCTACCTGTGTCTTAGCGTCCAAAAGCCCCTCTCTGATTATCTTGTTGTTCTGCATCCTTGCAACCTGCTCAATAGCATCCATAAGTGGAACGCCGGAACCCATAAGCGTGCTTAAGGTTCTTGCAAAGGTCGCTGCCGCTGACTTAACCGTAAGGTTACCAAACAGTGGCGCCTTAATGGCTATGCTTGAGTAAAGCTGTGCGCCTGTCGGTGTCTTGCCCCACTGCACAAGCGCAAATACGATAGCTGCAATAACAAGCGCAAGCACAATACCATGATGCTGTAAAAATCCACTGAAGCTTACGAGCATCTGTGTCGGCTTCGGAAGCTCCGAACCAAGATCCTCAAACATATCTGCAAATGTAGGTACAACGCCTACAAGAAGAACTACGACTACGGCAATGACAACGATAAGGATAACGATAGGATATGTCATAGCGCCCTTTACCTTGGATTTTAACTTGTTGGCATTCTCAAAGTGAGTAGTCAGTCTATCAAAGGAAGTCTCCAAGCTACCTGAAAGTTCACCTGCCGCAACCATGTTGACAAATATAGGAGGAAAAACCTTAGGGTTCAACCTGAATGCATCTGCAAGACTGCCTCCCTTTTGCACATATGCCTGCGCTTCCCTAATCGCTCTTTGCAGTGCCTTGTTTTCAATCTGATCTCCCATCATCTCAAGTGCTGAGATCATGGTAACGCCGGCATTCAGCACGGCACCGAACTGTTTACAGAAAACTGCCAAATCCTGATCCTTTACTTTTCCGCCTTTTTTCTTCTTGTCAGTTCCCTGTTCCTTAATCTCCTGGACGATAAAGCCCTCGGATTTAAGCTTTTCTTTTGCTTTTTCTTCGTTTACGGCCTCAACGGTACCTTTTTTCGGTTTACCGTTTTTGTCCATAACCTTGTAATTATATTGTGCCATCTCATATCCTCCGACCCAAATTTAAAAATGAACAAAATGTTAACAATATGTATCTAAATTGATAATACACCATTTTAATATTTTTTGCAATAAATATTAAAGATAAAGATTATATTTTGTGCAAATTTTACAAATATCATGTAATATACAGCCCTCAAAGCCATTCTATTATGTGATTTTTCCTACATTTGCTTCTTCATGGCAGCCTGATCCTGTGCATAGATCAGTGCATTATCTCTTGATATGGTACCGTTTCGGTAAAGCTCCATAATAAAGTCATCCATCGTAACCATGCCCTGTGCCCTGCTGGTCTGTATCGAGGACTGTATCTGATGGGTTTTTGCATCTCTGATCAGACTTCGTATTGCAGAGCTTGCAAGCATAACCTCGAATGCTGCCACTCGTCCGTGTCCGTCAGCAGTCGGTATCAGCGACTGTGAAATAACACCCTCAAGTACCATAGAAAGCTGAATACGGGTCTGCTGCTGCTGGTGTGGCGGGAATACGTCAACGATACGGTCTATAGTTGACGCTGCACCGATTGTATGGAGGGTGGAGAAAACCAAGTGACCTGTCTCTGCTGCTGTTATTGCTGTAGAGATTGTCTCTAAGTCTCTCATCTCTCCTACAAGTATGATGTCAGGGTCCTCACGGAGTGCAGCTCTAAGCGCATTTGCATAGGAAAGTGTGTCCATGCCGATCTCTCTTTGGTTTACAACTGACTTTTTGTGTTTATGTACATACTCGATCGGGTCCTCTAGTGTTATTATATGATCCGTCAGGTTTTCGTTTGCCTTATTTATGATTGAGGCAAGCGTCGTTGATTTACCGGAGCCTGTAGGACCTGTTACAAGAACAAGTCCTCTTTTTTTCTTGTAAAGCTGTACAACGGAATCAGGTATACCGAGCATATCAGGCCTTGGTATTTGGGTATCTACCTTTCTGTATGCAGCCGCCATGTTTCCTCTGTCCATAAATACGTTTACACGGAAACGCCCGGTCTCTGCAGACGCATATGAAAAGTCGACCTCTCCTCTTTCCTTTATAATTGCCTTGTGTCTCTCATGCATGGTAGAACCGATTGCCTCTGCCACATCTGCCGGCGTAAGAGGCGGTACCTCGACCTCCGTAAGCTTACCATTGATACGAAGCTTCGGTGGTATGCCACAGGCAATATGTACGTCTGATGCATTTTGCTCTACGGCAAATGCAAGTAACTCCTTCATGTCTAACATTATATTTTCATCTCCTTCTCATTATAGTAACCACGGCAGAAGCCGCAGTATTTTTAGTATTCGTCACCTGTCTCGTAGGTTATCTTCTTCATCTCGTCAAGAGATGTGATACCTGCAAGCACGTGTTTTGCCGCGCCCATCTTCAGTGTAATCATACCCTCAGAAAGTGCCTGCTTTTCTATAACGTCCGCTGTTGCCCCCTTGGCGATAACCGCCTGAAGCTCCTTCGATACAGGCATCATCTCGTATACACCGATACGTCCTGAGTAGCCCATGTCTCCGCAAAGGGTACAACCAACAGGCTCGTAAACAATTACGTCCTCGTCCATGTCCTTGACGCCAAGTATAGTTTTCTCCTCCGGCTCGGCAAGTCTTGCCTGCTTACAGGAGTTGCAAAGTCTTCTTACAAGTCTCTGTGCAATAACACCCACAAGGGCGTCTCCTGCAACATACGGCTCAATACCCATATCTATAATACGTGTAACCGTAGATGCGGCTGAGTTTGTATGGAGGGTAGATACAACCAAGTGACCTGTGATAGCCGCCTGGACAGCGATAGCAGCAGTCTCGCCGTCTCGAATCTCTCCTATCATGATAATGTCAGGGTCCTGACGGAGGATGGAACGAAGTGCAGCCGCAAATGTCATATCCGCCTTTACATTTACCTGAACCTGATTGATACCGTCAATATTTGCCTCCACAGGATCCTCAACTGTAATAATATTAACATCCTCAGTGTTAAGCTCACTTAAGGAGGTGTAAAGTGTTGTTGATTTACCGGAACCTGTAGGTCCGGTTACAAGTATAATTCCGTGCGGGTTGCTCAAAATACCATCAAATACTTTAAGCTCCTCCGGTCCAAATCCAAGAGCACTCTTAGGCTTTGTAAGACCGTCCTTGGAGGTAAGTCTCATAACTGTTTTCTCGCCGTAAACAGTCGGGAGAATGGAAACACGGACATCATACTCACGCCTGTCGACCATAATGGTAATACGACCATCCTGCGGCTTTCTTTTCTCCGCTATATCCATGCCGCCTATAATTTTGATACGGGCGCTTATAGCAGAAAGAAGGCTGTAATCATATGTCATAACCTGCTTTAAGGCACCGTCTATCCTGTACCTGACACGAACACTCATCTCAAGAGGCTCGATATGTATATCAGATGCCCTCTGTCTGACACCGCCCTCTATAATCTGCTTAACAAGGAGAACGATAGGTGAATTCTCAATATCTTCATTCAGCGCTTCCTCCTCAGCCTCGCCTATGCCTTCCGCCTCACGTTCCTTACGGTACATCTCAGCAGCCTCCATAGCCTGCGCATTACCGTAATATTTGCCGATGGCTTCATTCATGTCGTCCTCCATGGCAAGCAGAGGCTCAACCTGAGTGTTTGTTGCAATACCAATATCATCAATTGCGTTAAGATCCATCGGATCTACCATGGCAACCCTTAGGATATTCGGATTCATCTCGTCGAATCCTATCGGCAAAGCCTTGTACTTGTTGACAAGGTTTTCCGGTACAAGCTTGAGTATATCCTCATCCAGCTTACATGCCTTAAGCTCAATGTAGTCGATACCCATCTGTGTCGTAAGAACGGTAATCAGAAGTTCCTGACTGATTAAGCCCAGCTCAAGAATGACATTACCAATTCTGCCCCCATTTTCCTTTTGGTAGGCAAGTGCTTCCATAAGCTCGTCCTCGGTAATGGCACCGGCTTCCACAAGCAAATCACCTACACGGATTTTCTTTCTTCCACTACTTATTCGCATCGCACAATCCCTCTCATTTTTTAGTATAATTAGCTGTATAAATTATATCACAGAACAAAATATATGTGAAGAAATTTTTTATATTAAATCATGTTATTTAATTACCATAATATATTGCCATCTTTCTTATTTAAAAAGGTGCAAAGCTTTACTTTTAATAAAGACCTTACACCCTTTTGATATTATTCTTTTATTCTGTCAATGTCAGTAAGATTGACACCGGAAACTTGCAAAATAGCCTTCAGTGATAAATATTTCTTTTTCAATCTTTCATAAGTTTCTATGGCGTTTTCTTTTTTCGCAAGTGTCATGTATTCTTGAATCTCCTCAAAATCATCAATTGCTATTTTTGCAATTTCAATACCATTTGGCATATGACCACCTACTTTCTAAGTACTATGATTAATTTGTTCTACTGTTCATTATATTATAGCAATCAAAGTAAAAAGTGTAAAGCCTTTATTTGTTTTGAGGACTGATATGTTCATGATGGCATATTAAACAATACCAAGTGTTACAATATTTTTAAAAGCTCCCAAAACAGCAAATATAACAAGACAATGGATTAAAATAGTTTCTTTTTTATCTGACAGCTCTTTCCTGACAGCCTGTATGTAAACCGCCATAATAATGATAAAAACATAATACATAAATAGATAAGTTCTCGCATAGAGTCCCCACCCTGAATTGGCAAAGCCTGTTGTCGCTCTGCCGCCATATGCAGAGGCGAGCAGCAAAAAAGAAAGCATTGCCGTTTTTTTATCCGGCGCACATTTCATGGCAGTATAAACTAAAGCAAGCATAACAAGAATGGAGGCAAAAAGCATAATCCACGCCATAGGATGTGTATATTTCCCTCTCGATACAGATAGCCCGTAACAAAACAAAGATGTGTCATATGCCGCCACATCTATGTTGCCGTCCGACAGGATAAGCCCGCCAATTGCACCAAAAAGCCATGCTGCAACAGGTATTACCGACACAGCTCTTACAAGGACATTTTTGTATTTTAAAAAAACAATACACATAAGAATAGCCGAAAACGCAAGACACATATAATCATATTTTAAAAACAAACGTAGCGGTGTTTGTGTAAGCCCAATTTCCAGCTTGTCAAAAAAGGAATCATTATAAGGGTTTGCAAAATGATACCGTTCCGTATTCCCCCCTGAGAGCATATGAAACAAAATACTTGCAGCTGCGATTACCGTTTGCAGCAACATTGTGATATTTGGTTTTTTGACTTTTAGCGATATAATAAATGCCGTTCCGAATATTAAAAATAACATAACGGAAAGTTCTTCTTTATTAGTGGCGTATATCGTACAAAGACACAGAAAAAGTGAATGATGCCATGTTATCCTTTTACCGTCGGCAAATCGTCTGATTGAAAAAAAAGAACAAATTGCTGCCGCAAGAGGCCATATATAGGTCATGGTTGTCACAACATATCCCACATCGTAAAAAGCTTCCATCGGTAGCAACAGAAGAAGCAGAAACATAACATGGGTGTCTTTCTTATCCTCGTTTTTAAAAAGTAGCCTATCAATTCCCCAAAATATGTATACTGCAAGCAGGGTTGTAATACACCCCCATACCCATGCCGGAAAATGCATCATAATCCAAATGGGTGGATTTATCAAAATACGGGAGCTCCAGCCAGCATATGACCGTGACAGGTTTTCAAGCTCACCCAAAAGACTCGGCATCAGATTTTCCCTGACATGAATATCATCACCAAACATCTCGTAGCCTAAAAAAAGAAAAGTCCCAAATATAAGACCATACAGAATATATGGCATACATGGCTTTTTTAAAAATTTTTTCAGTTTATCCTCCATGTAATTCTCCTGTTTGTATATTGTTGGTCCGTCCTAAGGTATCCTCCCTGCTTCGCAGGGTCCCTCCTTAGGACATATTATACCACACCCTTTTTATGAAATGAAGTTTTGGAAAAGCACTTTTTTTGCTTTTTTTCATATTATATATAGAGAAAAGAATATATGAGGTTACCATTGCAGACTTTCAAGCGCCCCCTATCACCTTCTGAGGAAGCACATTTTCTGGCTCTTAGTCGCCAGGGTGACCTTAACGCAAGAAATACGCTTGTGGAATACAATCTGCGCCTTGTCGCCCACATCGTAAAAAAATATCAGACGCCATTTAGAAGCGTTGAGGATTTACTTTCCATCGGTACAATCGGGCTTATCAAGGCAGTGAACACATACGATGAAAGCAAGGGCAGCCGGCTTGTAACCTACGCTTCCAGATGCATCGAAAACGAGCTTTTGATGCGTCTTAGACAAGAGCGGAAGGAGTCAAGGGAGGTATCTCTTTATGAGCCTATCGGTACGGATAAGGAGGGCAATGAAATAAGCCTTATGGATATAATAAAAAGTGATGATGAAAGTGTGCTGACGGGTATTATAACAAATGATAGCATAAGACACATTTCAGTGATTTTTAAGCATGTGCTTGATGAACGTGAGCAGCAGGTGATATCTATGCGGTATGGACTTTACGGCAATCCTCCCCTGCCACAGCGGGATATTGCGGCAATGCTTGGCATCTCACGCTCCTATGTCTCACGCATTGAAAAAAAAGCATTGCTTAAGCTTCGCAATGCTTTGAACGGATAACCATACCGTTTTTTACATCCGTTATATCATCAAGCTTTATAAAAAGCTGCTGCTTCGGATGTGGTGCCGATGGCATGGGACACAAGCGCTCATCATATATCGCCTCTACATGTGCCATAATATTTTCTCCTGAAAATGCCATAATTTCAATATTGTCGCCCACTTCAAATTTATTTTTCTGATGAAGGCATACAAGTCCTTCATCAGTTATATCCTCAACCATTCCAAGATAGGTATAGTTTTTTATGTAAGTATTATTGTCATATATCTGTGATGCTTCGTCCGTTTTTCCAAAGTAAAAGCCTGTTGTAAAATGTCTCATGGTGCAGGCGGCAATTTCCCTCCTGTAATACTCCATGCGGCTTTCATACAGTGTATCAGATTTTAGATAGTCATCTATTGCCTGTCTGTAGGTTCTTGTCACTGCGGCAATATAAAGCGCCGTTTTCATACGTCCCTCAATTTTAAAGGAATCGATACCTGCTGCCATCATCTCAGGTATATGCTCTATCATACATAAATCCTTTGAATTAAATATGTATGTGCCTCTGTCGTCCTCCTCCACAGGCAAATATTCGCCGGGGCGTTTTTCCTCCACGATGGAATATTTCCACCTGCAGGGATGGGTGCAGGCTCCCTTGTTTGCATCCCGCCCTGTAAAATAGCTGCTCAAAAGGCATCTGCCTGAATAGGATATGCACATTGCCCCATGGATAAATGCCTCTATTTCCATATCCTCAGGTATTTTTTCCTTTATTTTTTTTATCTCTGAAAGAGACAGCTCCCTTGCGGCAACCACTCTTGTGGCACCCATCTTATGCCAAAAATTGTAGGTCATATAATTCGTATTGTTTGACTGTGTACTGATATGCACGTCCACCTCAGGAAGCAGCTCCTTAGACAGCGTAAATATGCCCGGGTCCGATATTATAAACGCATCTATGTCATGGTGGAGCCCTGCACTTTTTATTTCACAAAAATATTCCCTTACGCCTTCTATATCATCATTATGTGCAAATATATTGACCGCAACATAAAGCTTTACAGATGCCGCATGTGCATAATCCGCCCCCTCCTTCATCTCCTGAAGGGTAAAATTATCCGCCTTTGCACGAAGTCCGAATTTTTGTCCGCCGATGTATACGGCATCTGCGCCATAGTCCACTGCGCATTTAAGCACCTCAAGACTTCCTGCAGGTATGAGAAGCTCCGGCTTTTTTTTGCTGTTTTTTTCTGTCATGTTTCAATCTTCCTTCTATAAATAAATTCATTCTTGTCACTCTATGCAAATTATTCTTCGTCAGTTTGTTCTCGTCACTCTGCATAAATCCTTCTTCGTCAGTCCGTCCTTATCACTCTGCATAAATCCTTCTTCGTCAGTCCTTCACAACATACGTTACCGCAAGTCCATCCCCAACAGGTATTACTGCTGTATGAAGATGCTCCTCGTGGGTAAGCTTATATAAATATTCCCGCATTTTGTCATGTATCGTTCTGTTTCTTTTTTCCACGGTAAAATGAGATTCTAACAGTTCTCCCTCCTGAAGCACATTGTCTGATATGAGAACCCCCTCATTTTTTATGATGCGGATAAGCTCTGGGAGATAATTGATATACTGCCCCTTTGGTCCATCCAAAAATATCATGTCATATGTGTTATCCTTAAATCCTTTTATGACGGCAAAGGCATCTCCATGTATGGGCGATATGACAGCTTCCTTTCCCATGCGCCGTATATTTTCACAAGCCAGCCCATATCTTTCCTCATCAAGCTCTATCGTGTCAATTTTTGCCCCGTCTGGCAAAATTAAACTCATATAAAGTGAGGAATAGCCTATGGCTGTTCCAATTTCAAGAAGGCGCATAGGCTTTTTTATCAGAAGCTCATGTTTTATAAATTCTCTTGTGTCGGTTCTTATTACAGGAACACCCTCTCTTACGGCTTTTTTGTATAGCTCTCCCAAAACGCCTTCGTCATCCCTGTATAAGGATTTTATGTATGACGACACTCTTATTTCATCCAAACCATCCAAGGGTTATTCTTCCTCCTCTTTCTCTATGTGACATATAATGTCTATGATTTCCTCATATGTCATAGCCGCCGAAAGGCCATATTTACCCGGAGTTATGCGATTGCCGTATTCCTTTATCCGCACTCTCGCCATAAAAACATATTTGTCCTCAATAATTCCCCTGTCCTCCAACGTCTTTCCTATGTCAAGGGAGGAGGAATCCGATGGTATTTCTATGACAACATATTCCTTGCTGGAAGGGTCACAGGCAACGTCCGCAAAAACGCTGTATGCAAAGTTAAAGGAATAGGAAAACAGCTTTATTACAATGTATACGATTAGTACATTGATAAGCAGGCTCCACGTAAAGCCCGCTGAATGTTTTAATCCTTTTCTTACCGTTTCTTCTATTGGTTTTTTCTTCTTTCTCTTTGTATCACTCATCTAAATAGTCAAACTCCAATCCTTCTATAATCCGGTTGTAAACGGTTTCTAATACGCTGCATAGATGCACCTCTGCCTTGAGAAAATCGCTGACAATAGAATTGTGTAAAAGCACATCATATTCCTTTACCAAAGCCACAACCTCATCATAAGGGTTGATGCCTTCAAGATTTTGCAGCTCAGAGTTCCGTCTTCTGTACTCCTTAAGCTGATTATATAAATCAACGTGCTCATGCAGTTTTTTATCTGCTCTTGTATACCACTTATATTCCGATGATTTTTTTATAAGCTCGTTTATATGAATACTTTGATTTATTATTTCATCCATAATTTACACCTCAGATATTATCGGCAGTATCATAGGACTTCTCTTTGTCCGTTTCCACAAAAATTCTCCCAGTGAGTCTCTGATTGCAGTTTTTATTCTTCCCCAGTCAGATGTACCCCGCATGAGACATTCATCAAGTGCATCCTGTACAACTGCCCTGCAATCGTCCATCAGTGTCTCCGATTCCCTGACATAGACAAAGCCTCTTGAAACAATATCAGGTCCTGACAAAATCTGATTGCTTTCCTTTTCCAATGTGACAACTATAATAAGAAGTCCATTTTGCGAAAGATGCTGTCTGTCCCGAAGAACAATATTGCCAACATCTCCAACGCCAAGACCATCAACCAATATCCCCTGCGCAGGCACCCTGCCCGTTATATCAAATTTATCGTCTGATAACTCAAGCACATCTCCCGTTGAAAGTATTTTAACATTTTCCTTCGGTATTCCCATCTCAACGGCAAGCTCTGCATGACGCTTCAGATGTCTGTACTCACCATGCACAGGTACGGCATACTTTGGCTTGATAAGCGCATACATAAGCTTAAGCTCCTCCTGACAGGCATGTCCCGAAACATGGGTGTCCTGAAAAATAACATGGGCGCCCTTCATCTCAAGCTCGTTGATAACCTTGAATACCGCCTTTTCATTTCCCGGAATCGGATGGGAGGAAAATATAACCACATCGCCCGGCTTTATGGAAATCTTGTTGTGTATGGAGGCTGCTATCCTTGAAAGCGCAGCCATATTTTCCCCCTGACTTCCCGTTGTAATAAGCACAAGCTGCTCGTCAGGATAATCCTTCACACGCTCTATCTCGATAAGCGTATTGTCAGGTATGCTTATATATCCAAGCTCAGAGGCAGTCTGTATGATATTTACCATGCTTCTGCCTTCCACAACAACCTTTCGCCCGTACTTGTATGCCGAATTTATTATCTGCTGCACCCTATCTACATTAGATGCAAACGTCGCTATGATAATTCTGTGGTCTCTGTTGTCTGCAAAAAGATTGTCAAAGGTTTTTCCAACGGTCTTTTCCGACTGTGTGTACCCCGGCCTTTCAACATTTGTGGAGTCCGCCATCAGTGCAAGAACCCCCTTTTTGCCAAGCTCTCCAAACCTCGGCAAATCTATGACTTCGCCAAATACAGGCGTGTAGTCCACCTTGAAATCTCCCGTATGGACAATGATTCCTGCCGGTGTATATATGGCAAGTGCAGCCGCATCCACAATTGAATGGTTTGTCCTTATAAATTCTATTCTGAAGCAGCCTAAATTTATTATCTGTCCATGCTTTACGATTTTTCTTTTTATATTGTTGATATTGTCGTGTTCCCTAAGCTTATTTTCAATCAGACCCATTGTAAGCTTTGTCGCATATATGGGCATATTAATCTCATTTTCAACATAAGGTATGGCTCCTATGTGGTCCTCATGTCCATGGGTTACCACAAGACCCTTTACCCTGTCCGCATTTTCCTTAAGATAAGTCACATCAGGAATGACAAGGTCAATTCCAAGCATCTCATCCTCAGGGAAGGATAAACCGCAGTCTACAACCACGATGGTATCCTCGTACTCTATTGCAGTGATATTCATTCCAATCTGTTCAAGTCCGCCCAATGGAATGATTTTCACTGGCTTATTTGTGCCGTCCTTCAAAACTATACCTCCAAATCGATGTCTTCAAGCAGCTCGTCAAACACAGACACCACTGCCTTTAGTTCGTTATCATCCTCAAGAATTTCATAAGAAGCGATATTTCCCTCACTGCCGGTTTCCTTAAGTATCAGGAAATCTCCCTCCTCAGAGCTTCGGTCATCAGTTACTAATATATAATTTATGCCTCTGAGCATGGTCTGCTCTAAAACAAAAAATTCAACAATTCCATCTTCAGTTTCAAATGCTATCTTTTCTTCCATCATTATTTTCCCTATCCAGATAATTTTGCAGAATAATGGCTGCCGCCATCTTATCGATATGCTGCTTTCTCGCACTCCTTGCAACACCCGTTTCCTCAAGGATACGGTCTGCCTCCACAGTAGTAAGCCTCTCGTCAAACAGTATGACAGGAAGTCCTGTTCTTCTTTCAAGCGCCTCTTTAAACGCTTTTGTACTCTGCGCCCGCTCACCCTCGGTATTATTCATATTTTTGGGATAGCCAAGCACGATAAGACCAACATTGTATTCACTTATTATTTGTTCAAGCTGTGCATAAGTCTGTCTTAATTTCGTCGGCCGTTCTCTCTCAATTGTCGTGTGGGGACTTGCAATGATACCTTGTTCATCAGAAAGTGCCACACCCACAGTTTTTGTTCCGTAATCTAACCCTATCGTCCTCAAAATCTTGTCCTTTTACATTTTATTTTAATCTTGTCTCAATATAATTTTCCAGCAGTACCTCAATAATCTCATCACGCTCTGCTTTCATAATGAGACTTCTTGCATTTTTATAGCTTGTAATATAGGTAGGATCGCCACTCATAATATAACCGACGATCTGACTTACAGGATTATATCCCTTCTCTGAAAGTGCCTCATATACCTGTGCCAATATCTCCGGAACCTCTATCATGGTCTCTCTGATCATGCCTATATCTTGTGTATTTTGATTATTCATTTCATCACGTCCTTCAAACATATAGACTTATTTTAATATATTTATGTAAAAATAGCAATCTTTTTTCTAATTACAATTGACATGTGGGATTTTAAACAATAAAATATCGTTAATAAATAATAAAATACCCAAAAGGAGAAGCTATAAACGATGAAACCACCTATGTCCAATGAAAAAAGAAGCAAAATAATAATGTGGGCGTTTCTGATTGCCCTCACCCTGACCCAGATTTTTTTCCTAATATCGAACCGAACCACATATGGTTTCAGTATGCATTCCATAATACCGGGTTATTATGAAGGTGCCTATTTAGATTTTTTTAAGCCTTTTTATGGAGCCCAAAAATATAATCCATACAGGGACGGGCTCACAGACACCCCTCTTGTGATTTTGCTTTGCAAGCTTTTCAGCAGCTTTACAAAGCGTGATGTATTTAACTATGATATTTCATATATGCAGCATTTTGCTGAGGCAACCCTTGTGCTTTTTATGGCTGTCTCCTTTTCTGCTGTTCTTTTTGCCATTACCGTATTTTCCACAAAGAAAGGAAACGGACTATTTAAGGCATGGTTTCTCTTTCTTATCTTTTTCTCAACCCCATTCATATATTTGTTTGAACAGGGAAGCATCGTTTTGTTTACGGTAACGCTTATCATGCTTTATGTATCAGGATATGATAACGATAACAAAGTAACACGTGAGCTTGCACATATCGCCCTTGCGGCAGCAACAGGTTTATCTGCTTATCCGATTTTGTTTATTATTCTTTCCTATAGGAAAAAGCGTTATAGCAATGCATTTCGTTGTCTTATTTACTCCTTCCTCCTGTTTTTCGCACCAATTTTTGCATTTGGAGGTTTAGGAAGGCTTGGCTATTATTTCGATAACCTGAAAGCAGTGATTACCGACGCACTCGACTCAGGTATTGCTTACAGAATTGACATTATATCAGGGCTTAATCTTATCAGTCTTTGTCTTGGAAAGGGACTGATTGAAAGCAAGGCATTAAAGCTTGTTCTGTGGGGACTGATATTAGTTATCCTGCTTGTCTGTGCATGTATCTCAAAATCAAAGTGGCGCACAGTGCTTGCACTTTCCCTTATCGTTTCCTGTGGTCCTTTCATTTCCATGCAGACAAACATTGCATACCTTATCATTCCGCTTATCATGCTGATTGATTCTGACGAGGAGCGTATTGAAGCAGACTTTATATACACTGCGTTTTTCATTTTGATGCTTGCACCGATTGCCATAAAGGACTGTATCATTAATCTTGCAGGCAATACAGGCAATGAGGTATATATTTATTCACTGATATGCACAATATCCGTTTTCCTTATGATTCTTATGCTCTGTATTGAAACTGTTGCCGCACCGCTTTCGGGCATCGAGCTTTCAAAACGGAAGCGTGAGTACGCCAAGCAGAAGACAGAGAAATAATACAAAAAGGGGCTTGTCGCAGTAGGGATTTAAGGCACACATAAAATTACACTGACAAGTCTCTTATATTTTGTATTTTTATAGTTGCCGGCTATCTTTAGCATATTGATATTTTGTCTTTTCTATTATGTGGGGCACGTACTGTTGTCTGAGTGCACAGCCTTATGCTGCCAACTGGTATATGTATTTTGAATTGCAACTTTTTAAGACCGTAAGAATACCTCACATTTGAAATTTGCGATGTATGATCACATGCTGCTTCAGCACAACTCGCTTCGTTCAGACAGTGCTTTGCAGCATGTTTCATCGCAAATTATCAAATGTGGGTATTCTA
>JAMPFU010000030.1 GCA_023664385.1 Clostridium sp.
AGCAAAGACCTTACTTATGATGTCTTTGTTTTGATATGCAATGTCTTTTCCCAATAGGTTTCCTCCTTTAACTAAGTGCCGCAGGAGGTTACCCAAATCTGTCTTTCTAAAATTATGCTTGTAACAAAATTCCGTTTATATTGGAATTTCATCCGTACTGTAATTTTGCTTGTATCGAAATTCCGTTCATACTAGAATTTCACTTGCACCAAATTTCTGCCTGTACAACAAATTCATTCGCACTGAAATCCAACTCATACCGAAATTTGCTCGTACCACAATAAACTCCCCAGTAAAACATCTGCATACAGTATCCTTCTCAAATACGGACAGCCTCTCTGCTTAAATTGTAATGTAGTGAACTCAAAGCATCGAAGTTCCGAATTTTTCTGATTTTTTGAATGGAATTTAAAACCCCAAAACAGAATAGAAAGATTTATGCTTTAAAGAGATGATAACACAAGACTGTATATAATGCAATATATTTTTGTAAATAAAAGAAGAAATATCATTTAAAAGGACTGTTCAGACAAAACAAACTGTCCGAATAGCCCTTAAATCATATTTCTATATCCTTTGTTATTACATTTACCAATGGCTTTTACATCTTCTATTACTACATCATTTTCAGCTCTATTTTTTCCAAAGGCAATTCTTTGTCTTTAAGCATACAAATTTTGGTAAATAAAGCAACAACCTTAAGCCTTCTTCGTCCAATCATAAGGGGTCTGCTGATACACGTAATAATTCAACCAATTTGTATAAAGCGTATTTGCATGGCATCTCCATGATTTAATCGGCTTATTTTCAGGGTTGTCGTCAGGGTAATAATTAACAGGAATGTCAGGGTTTATCCCCTTCGCCAAATCCCGTTTGTACTCCTGATCCAATGTCAGGGTATCATATTCAGGGTGTCCCGTCACAAATATGTTTTTTCCTTCCTCCGCTATGATAAGGTATGGTCCCGTTATTTTTGACTCCGCAACAATTTCAAGGAGTGGATTGTTTACAATGGCTTCCTTATCCACGCCTGTATACCTTGACTGGGGAACAAGAAATGAATCGTCAAAGCCACGCACCAGGGGCGTTCTCTTATGAAATGTATAATGCTTGTATACGCCTGATAATTTCTTCTCAAGCCGTATTTTTGAAACACCGTATCTGTAGTAAAGACCTGCCTGCGCACCCCAGCATATGTGAAGCGTTGATGTGACATTGTCCTTTGACCAGTCCATGATCTGTGTCAGCTCGTCCCAGTATTCAACCTCCTCAAATTCCATAGTCTCAACAGGCGCTCCCGTAATAATCAGGCCGTCCCATTTTCTGTGTTTTATACTGTCAAAATCCGTGTAAAACCGTTCAAGATGTGATTGGGACGCATGCTTTGCCTCATGTGATACCGTCCTGATAAATGAAATATTTACCTGTATGGGTGTGTTTGAGAGGCTTCTTAAAAGCTGAAGCTCCGCATCCTCCTTCAAGGGCATCAAATTTAAAATGAGAATGTCAAGCGGACGAATATCCTGACGCATGGCACGATTTTCGTCCATCACAAATATATTTTCCTGTTCAAGTATTTTCTTTACCGGCAAATCGTTGTCAATCCTTATAGGCATATTTATCATCCTTTCCTCTGTGTATTAAGTCCTAGTTCATATTAAGAAAATCCTCCTCGGATATAATCGGCACTCCTAAAGACTTTGCCTTCTTGTTCTTAGAAGAACCAGATGTGACATCATTATTGATAAGATATGACGTCTTGGCAGAGACGCTTCCAGCAACCTTTCCGCCTCTGTCCTCAATCAGCTTCTTTAATTCATCCCTGTTGGCAAATGTATTCAGGGAACCGGTTATAACGAAGGTTTTGCCCTCCAAATCCTGCGGGGTATTATTTTCCTCCTCAACAATGGTAAGCTCTCCCAAAAGCTCCCTGAGGCTTTTTACGTTGGCTTCATCTGCAAAATATGCAACGATTCCATCGGCAATCACGCCGCCGATGTCTTTTATCTCCGTAAGCTCCTCTGCATCTGCATTTATGATATCCTCTATATTATTTTTGAAATGCCTGCATATAAGCTTTGCTGTTGCATTGCCGACATTTATGATGCCAATTCCGTAAAGGACACGGTGAAAGGCTGTATTTCTCGATGCGTCAATGGAGCTTATCATGTTTTCATAGGATTTTTCACCAAAGCCCTCCATAGTAACTATATCGTCACGAAAACGCTCCAGTTTATATATGTCGCTAAAGTCCGTGATAAAGCCCTTTTCAATAAATTTCTCAAGGGTCTGCTCGGAAAGCCCTTCAATATTCATTGCATTTCTTGATACAAAATGCGTAAACAGCTTTATCTGCTTTGCAGGGCAGGAAGCATTTGGACAGTAAAGCGTTTCCACCTGATTTTCATTTTTTATCACTGCCTCTTTTCCACAGGCAGGACAAATGTCCGGTATTACAAGCTTCCCGCTTCTCGTAAGATTTTCGCTTATCTGCGGAATAATCATATTTGCCTTATATACTTTTATTGTATCGCCTATCCCAAGTGCAAGCTGCTTCACAATGCTTACGTTGTGTATGCTTGCACGGCTGACTGAGGTTCCCTCAAGAAATACTGGCTTAAATATGGCTACGGGATTAATCAGCCCTGTTCTCGACGGGCTCCATTCAATCTCAAGAAGCTCTGTCTCTGCCTCCTCGTCTGCCCACTTAAAAGCGATAGAGTCTCTTGGAAATTTTGAGGTTACGCCAAGGCTTCTTCCGTACATAACATCATCATAGGAAAGCACAAGTCCGTCTGATGGCACGTCATTTTCCGTAATCTTATCTGCAAAAAGCTTTACGGCATCCCCGATGCTATCCCTTGTGACCGTCATATGCCACACCACATCAAAGCCAAGTCCCGCAAGGAAATCAAACCTGCCCGTCATTGAGGCGTTAATCGTTTCATCCGATATATCCAGCATGTTAAATGCATAAAATCTTACATTACGGTTTGCAGTTACCTCATTATTAAGCTGCCTTACGCTTCCGCTGCATAAATTTCTCGGATTTTTGTATTTTGCATCCGCATCCTCTATTGCAGCATTTATTTTATTAAATTCCGAATAGGTTATGACAGCCTCGCCCCTGATAATAAGCGTTTCCGTATATGGAATTTGGGCGGGAATATTAACAAACACCCTTGCGTTATTTGTTATGACCTCTCCTACCTCTCCGTTTCCTCTTGTAACTGCTTTTACAAGCACTCCGTTTTCATAGGTAAGCACAACCGTAAGCCCGTCCAGCTTCCACGATAATACGCCCTTTTTATCGCCAAGCCATTCTCCCAAATCCTCCACGCTCTTTGTCTTGTCAAGGGAAAGCATCGGAGCCGCATGTGCCTCCTTTGGAAGCTCACTCAGTATCTCATAGCCTACCTTTGCAGTGGGGCTTCCCGAAAGCCTTATGCCCGTCTCGTTTTCAAGCGCCACAAGCTCGTCATAAAGCCTGTCATACTCCAAATTGCTCATAATCTCCCTGTCCTGCTGGTAGTATGCCTTTGACGCCTCATTTAAACTATGCACAAGCTCTTTTATTCTATCTGTTTTATTCATAACCTGCCCCCTATCAATCCTTTTCCAATGCCTTACGCAGCCTAAGTTCCTCCTCGCCCGTGACCCTTCTATACTCACCGGGCTTCAGATTGCCTAGCACCACATTCATTACCCTGACACGTTTCAGATGGACAACCCTGTATTCAAGTGCCTCGCACATTCGTCTTATCTGTCTGTTTAATCCTTGGGTCAGTACAATTTTAAATGTCCTGCTGCCCGTTTTTATAACACGGCACTTTTTTGTAACAGTGTCAAGAATCGGCACTCCGCCTGCCATTTTTTCCAGAAATTCCTCCGTCAAATCCTTATTTACACGGACCAAATATTCCTTTTCGTGATTGTTTATCGACTTTTGTATTTTATTTGCAAGCTCCCCGTCATTTGTAAGAAGCAAAAGGCCGCTGGAATCCTTGTCAAGCCTTCCCACATAATTTACCCTTTCAGGAAAATCAATGTGGTGGAATATACTGTCCTTATCCGCCTCCTTTGAGGTACACACAAGTCCAAGCGGCTTGTTGTATGCATATATAACCTTTTTCTTAACCGGTCTTACAGGCTTTCCCCTGTAGCATACCCTGCTGTCAGGAAATACCCTGCTTCCCAAGGTGGCAGCTTCTCCGTCAATTGTAACCTCGCCGCGCTCTATGATAGTATCTGCCTGTCTCCTGGAACAGATACCTGCCTCGCTTAAATATTTATTTAATCTGATACCCTGTTCATCACTCATGCTTTATGTTCCTCTTATTTGTCATTTATACTTAAAAAATTGCGAAACTCCTTATTTTGAACACTTGACTGTTTTATATGCTGTCACTATGTAAAAGGGACTGTCCTTAACAATCCCTTTACTGTCCGTTTTCCTGTATTTTGTTGTAAAGCCTTGCAAATTCCGCATCATTTTGCACACAAGCCTTTATGTCGTCATTGACGCTTTTATATAATTCCTGTATGTATGAATTTTTATATGCCGCATCAATACATGCCTGAATGTCAGCGTCATCCCCGCTATTATCAATCAGATAACCGTCGTCCGTCTTTTTTACATAATAACAATTTATATTCAAAGGTCTGCATTTTATTTTGCTTTCCTCAGACAGCTTCATGTTGGCAACGGCATATACAATTTTATCCTCACTGCCCTGTATCTGAAGGGAGTAGCAGATTATATTTTCATATCCAGCAATCAGCTTCGCCTTCTCAGTATAATTTGCCATATCGGCAAATTCGTCTGACCTTGTGACAAGCATAACAAGCACCTCCCTGTCACATGCCGCCTCAGCCTCAAGATATGCCGCAATCAGTGCATTGATTTCAGGGTAGGCATTTACCTCATACATACCCTCCGAAACCTTTAATGTGCCTGCCGCCGTCTTATCATTTTTCCATTTTTTTACAAAGGAGGCAAACCCATCGCTGAAATAAAAATAAAAAATAAGTGCAAGCAGTATAAAAATAAGCCACCCAAGAAATAATGCCATGCCGGCAATTCCCTTATTTTTTTTCTTTTGTCTGCTCACCAATGGTCCCCCTTTATAAACTGGTTATGATTGGGCTGTTGCACTATAGATATTTATGCCATAATATGAGAAAACCATTTAAAGACGTCGATACTTAGGTGATATATTGCAGCTCCTTAGTACCGTTACATTTTTAACTGAGCGAAAGCGTGTTTTCGTTATTATGGTATACATATCTTCAGTGTGGAATTTTTGCTTCGCGGGTCGGTCATAAGGCATCCACCATGCTTCGCATGGTCCCCCTTATGACATACTGCACCAGAGAGGAATCGAACCTCCGCACATGGCTCCGGAGGCCATTGCTCTATCCACTGAGCTACTGATGCATAGCTTTTTGTTTGTCTTTTTCAAGCTGGTTTTTTAGCTCATTTATGCTGTTGAATTTTATTTCGCCGCGCAGAAAGCTTTTTATGCTTACTGTTAAATCCCGCCCATATAAATCTCCGGAATAATTTATGATATGGGTTTCGACACGTGTAACCTTGTCTGTGTCTGTCGTAGGATTTTGACCTATATTTGTTATGGCTTTGTATATCACATTGTCAATGCATACAGAGGAACAATATACTCCGTCAGCAGGAAGCAGCTTGTCCTTTGCAGGTATGATATTAGCCGTGGGAAACCCAAGCTCCCTGCCCAGCATTTTACCGCGGGTTACCGTTCCCGATATGGAATACTCCCTTCCCATATACAGCGATACCCGTTCCATATCTCCCTGCTCAATTAATGTTCTGATAAGGGAGGAGCTTACGGTAATATTATCTATCATAAGCTTTTCAAATGCAATGACAGAAAAGCCAAGCTTTTCTCCAAGCCTTCTTAACGTATTTACGTCGCCGCTTCTCTTACAGCCAAACCTGAAATCCTCACCGACAACTACATACTTTGCGCCAAGCCTGTCCACAAGAATTTTTTTTACAAAATCCTCCGGGCTCATTTTTGCAAACTCCGAGGAAAACTCACACTCAGCAGCTATCTGTATGCCTGCATGTTCCAATATGGAAAATCGCTCCCTCGGTATATGAATAACTTTATCAGAAGGAACATTTACAGTCAATACCACACTTGCAAATTTATTTTCATTTGAAAGCGCTGCAATTTTATCAAGCAAAAGCATATGTCCCTTATGCAGCCCCTCAAATTTGCCAAGGGCAACTGCCGAATGTTCCAATTTTAATTTATCGTAAGCTGTTATCTTCAAGCGTGTTTACCTCTTGTTACCATGCATTTCGCACATTACAAAAACATTTTTACAGGCTTAAACATACCTGTTCCTTTTTCATATTGATATAAACCATACAGCGTGCCGTCATAATATACCCTGACGGCATGTTTCCTGTCCGTATCAGACTTTTCAAAAAAAGTACCTGAAAGCTTATTGCCATTGAAAAGACTGTTTTTAAATTCTTCCCTTATATCAGCCCTCTCATAATCCAAAAGCAGCGAGTCCATCGGCAGAATATACTGCTCCAAATCGCCCTTATCATACAAGGCTTTTATCGTATCAAGGGTAATCGCATCCTCTATTTTATTCCCGTGTGCCTCTTTTCTTTTCAGAGCCATAAGCGTGCCAAAGCTTCCAAGCCTGTTTCCGATATCCCTGCACAGGCTTCTTATGTATGTGCCCTTTGAGCAGTGTACCATCATGGAAATACATTTATAGCTTCCATTATTTGGGATAACAAACTCACTGTTAAGACCTGCTGCAGAGGCGTCAAGCTCATATATGCTTATATCATCTATGGAATATAGTTCCACATGCCTTGGCGTCCGCTCCACGCTTTCGCCTGCCCTTGCATATTCGTACAGCTTTTTGCCGCCAATTTTTATGGCTGAATACATAGGCGGAAGCTGCTCATATTCTCCCACAAAGCTTTCTATGACGCCTTTTATCTCCTCGTCCGGGTAATCAGAAGCGCCAACAGATAAAACCCTGCCCGTCACATCCTCCGTATCTGTATCATAGCCGAGAAGCATAACAGCCTCGTACTGCTTATCGCTCTCCATAAGCATACCCGAAAGCTTTGTCGCTTTTCCGAGACATACAGGCAAAACGCCCTCTGCCATAGGGTCAAGGGTTCCCGTATGCCCTATTTTTTTCTGCTTCAATATGCCTCTTAATTTTGCTACAACATCAAAGGAGGTATACCCCTTCTCCTTATATACATTTAAAATTCCATCAATCATAACTGCATTGCCACCATGTCAATGATGCGGCTTAAAACCTCCTCATACGGACCTGCCGCCTCAAAGCCTGCTGCCCTGATATGACCGCCTCCGCCATAAGAAACGGCAATTTTGCTCACGTCGACATACGATACGGAACGAAGGCTGTATTTGAAAACCTCCTCCGAAAGCTGATATGCAAATATGGCAACCTCCACGCCCTCCGTAACACGAAGCTTGTCAATGATACCGTCAGTATCATCCTTTGTTGCCCCATACTTGTCAAAAAGCTCCTTTGTGATGCATGTAAATATAACCTTGCCGTCAAGACCAAGACCACAGCCAAGCAGTGCTTCCCCTGTAAGCTTATTTTGTACATATGTAACCTTATAAAAGGTTTCATCTATGATATACTGGGAACGTGCCCCTTTTGCAATAAGCGTTCCTGCAATCTCCATTGTCTTTTTGCTTGTAGACGGATATTTGAATACGCCTGTATCGTGGACAATGCCAAGATATAAGCATTCTGCGCACTCCCTTGATATAAGCTCCCTGTCCATATGCCTGTATATAATTTCACAGGTTGATGATGCGTCAGGGTCACAATAAAAATAATCTCCAAAGCCCTGATTGCTCCTGTGGTGGTCTAAGCAGGCCGTGTCCTTTGCATTTTGAAATACTGGCGCAAAAGCCCCATGTCTGTCAGTGTCCCCGCAATCAAGAGATACGGCAAGGTCGTATACCGTATCGCAAGTCTCGTGCACGATATTACAAGCACCCTTGAGAAATCTGAATTTTGGCGCTATTTCCTCCAAATATACAACAATGGTTTTATGCGGATAATTTTCAGTTATATAATTGTAAAATCCAAGGCACGAGCCGACACAATCGCCGTCAGGTCTTATATGACCTACAACTGCAATTGTATCAGCAGCCTCAATCTTTTTTAAAAATAATTCCTTATTCATAAATAACCTGCACCCTTTTTATCACCGTATATACGGTAATCTACGCTTCCTCGTCCTTCGCTATCACCTCGTCAATTTTCTTTGACATTTCTATTCCATATTCAATGGAATTATCCGCAACAAATGTAAGCTCAGGCGTATTTCTTAAATTCAGGTTTTTGGCAAGCTGTCTCCTAATATAGCCCGCAGCGCTTTTCAGCCCTTCTATCGTGTTCATAACAGCCTCCTCGTCTCCCAAAACGCTTACAAATACCTTACAATATTTTAAATCCTTTGTTACAGTTACACCTGTAATTACTGTCATGGGACTAATGCGTGGGTCCTTTATCTCCATGCTTATAATTTGGCTAAGCTCCTTCTGAACCTCAACATTTACTCTTTCATTTTTATGACTTGTCTTTTTCATAGCTGCTCCTAATATATTGAACTACTGCCTTGGAACCTCCTGCATGATGTAAGCCTCTATCACGTCTTCTTCCTTTATGTCATTGTAATTTTCTATCACAATACCACATTCAAAGCCGCTCTTAACCTCCTTGACGTCATCCTTAAATCTTTTTAGTGACGCAAGAGAGCCCTCAAATATCTGCTCACCCTCACGGGAAATTCTTACTGTACAGTTTCTGGAAATATAGCCGTCAAGCACATATGAGCCGGCAATCGTACCTACGCCTGAAGCCTTGTAGGTCTGTCTTACCTCTGCATGACCGATAATTTTCTCCTCGAAAATAGGGTCGAGCATACCCTTCATTGCCGATTCAATATCCTCAATGGCATTATAAATAACTCTGTACAGTCTGATATCAACCTTTTCTCTGTCTGCAATTTCCTTTGCCTGATTGTCAGGTCTTATGTTAAATCCGATAATGATTGCATTGGATGCCGAGGCAAGTGTAACGTCAGACTCATTGATTGCGCCAACGCCTGAGTGGATACATTTAACGGCAACCTCCTCATTTGAAAGCTTTAAAAGGCTTGCCTTTACCGCCTCAACAGAGCCCTGCACGTCCGCCTTAATAATAAGGTTCAGATCCTTAACATTGCCTTCCTGAATTTTCGTGTAAAGGTCGTCAAGGGACATTCTTGACTTCGTATCTGCAATCAACCGCTCCTTGCTTCTGTTTATAAATGCATCGGATATCTGTCTTGCTTCCTTCTCAGTATTAACTGCCATAAATATTTCACCTGACTGCGGCACGCCGTTAAGACCAAGTATCTCAACAGGCATGGAAGGATAAGCCTCCTTCACACGTCTGTGCTTATCGTCAAACATGGCTCTTACCTTACCATGTACGTCACCCATTGCAACGCAGTCTCCCACATGCAGCGTACCCTTTTGTACAAGAACCGTAGCAACCGAGCCACGTCCCTTGTCAAGCTGTGCCTCAATGACAATTCCTCTTGCCTTACGCTTTTTATTTGCCTTGAGCTCAAGTATTTCTGCGGTGAGAATAATCATCTCAAGAAGGTTATCGATACCCTCCTTTGTATGGGCTGATACAGGACAAAATATTGTTGAGCCGCCCCAATCCTCAGGAACAAGCTCATATTCCATAAGCTCCTGCTTTACTCTCTCAATGTTGGCGCTTTCCTTGTCAATTTTATTTATGGCAACAATAATTTCTATTCCTGCCGCCTTTGCATGGTTGATTGCCTCTACCGTCTGCGGCATGACACCATCGTCAGCAGCTACAACAAGGATTGCAATATCCGTTGACTGTGCGCCCCTCATTCTCATCGCTGTAAACGCTTCGTGTCCAGGCGTATCAAGAAATGTAATCTTCTGCTTGTTTATCGATACAACAGACGCACCGATATGCTGTGTAATTCCACCTGCCTCGTCCTCTATGACAGCAGAATTTCTGATTGCGTCTAGAAGCGAGGTTTTACCATGGTCAACGTGACCCATAACGCAGACGACAGGCGGACGCGGCGTCATAAGGGCTTCGTCCTCCTCATCCTCCTTGAGCAGCTCCTCAATAACATCCACCTGCTCCTCAAGCTCTGCAATGTAATTATATTCAAGGGCAATATCCCCTGCTGCATCAAAATCAAGCTCCGAATTTACGTTTAATAGTTTTCCTGCCATAAACAGCTTTTTGATAAGCTGTGCAACAGGCACCTTTATCTTATCAGCAAGCTCGCCCACCGTAAGCACCTCAGGAAGCACTACGGTTTTAATAACAGGATCAACCGGCTCCTGCTTCTTCGGACGTGGTGCCTCATGCTGTTGCGGCTTTGCCCCATTTTGCAGTTTTCCCTGCTGTTGTTTTCCCTGTGGCTTTCCTTGTTGTTGCTTGCCCTGCTGCTTTGGCTGTTGTGGCTTTCCTTGCTGCTTTGGCTGTTGCGGCTTACCCTGTGGCTTTGGCTGCTGTGGTTTACTCTGTTGTTGCTTTGGCTGCTGTGGTTTTTCAGCCTTATCACTAGGAGCTTCCCCTTTCGCAGCATCCTTTTTCTCTGCAGCATCAGGCTTTTTTTCCGTCTCCTTTTTTGGAGCAACAGTTTTTTTCGCCTTTTTCTCTGCCTTTGGTTCTGTCTTTGTCTCTACAGCTTGTACGGCTTTACTGCCTGTATCCTTACTGTAAATATCCCTTATATATTGTATCAGGTCGTCGCTTATGCTGCTCTGCGGCTTAAGCCCCTCCTTTTTCTTTGCCAATTTTACAAGAAGCTCACTGCTTGCTATTGGTTTTCCTAATTCTCCTGACAACTGTTTCGCTAACTCGTGTACTCTCATAGATTACACCTCCATATCTTCATTACTGCAAAGCCTGCTGGTTATTTGTTTGGCAAGACCCCGGTCAGTCACTGCAACCGTAGTTCTTGGCTGTTTACCGATATGTCTTCCAAGTGTGTCACTATCTACAAATACTTTACAAGGCACATTATAGTAATGACATTTATTCGTAAATTTCTTTTGCGTGTTTTTTGAAGCATCTGAGGCAATGATGACAAAATGCGCACTCCCGTCCATAATAGAGTTTTCCGTCATAAAGCCCCCGCTCACAACCTTACCTGCCTTTGCCGCAAGTGAAAGAAGTGACAATGCCTTTTTTTCCTCATTGTTCAATTTATATCAACTCCCTGCCTATGCTAAGGTATATTTCCTCAGGCACCTCCATGTTTAGCGCCCTGTCAACAGCCTTTGATTTTACTGCCTTGTCAAAGCAGGCTTTTTCGCGACATATATATGCCCCCCGCCCATTCATTTTACCTGTAACATCAAGCTTGATTTCATCAAGCGACGTCCTGATTATTCTCACAAGCTCGTTCTTAGGCTTCATTTGTCTGCAGCCTAAGCACTGCCTCTGTGGTATTTTTTTAGCCATATAGCCTACTCCCCATATTCACTGTCATCAAATCCGCCGTCGAACCCGTCGTCATAGTCCTCATATTCGCCATCATAGCCATCATCATAATCAAATTCCATGCCAAGCTCCTTTGCCTGACTTACACTCTTAATGTCTATCTTATAGCCGGTAAGTCTTGCTGCAAGACATGCATTTTGTCCCTTTTTGCCAATGGCAAGTGAAAGCTGATAGTCCGGCACAATGACGCTTGCACTTTTCTTTTCAACATCAACCTTTACCGATACAACCTTTGAAGGACTAAGCGCATTTTCAATAAATACGGCAGGATCCTCATCCCACGTTATAATGTCAATCTTCTCGCCCTTCAGGTCATCCACGATATTGTTTACTCTCGTACCATTAAGTCCCACACAGGCGCCTACAGGGTCCACATTTGCATCATTGGACCACACTGCAATCTTAGAACGTGAACCAGCCTCCCTTGCAATGCTCTTTATCTCTACGGTTCCGTCTGCAACCTCACTTACCTCTTTTTCAAAAAGCCTCTTTACAAGCTCAGGGTGGGTTCTTGAAACAAGGATTCGAAAGCCCTTATTTGTCTTCTTAACCTCAACAACGTAAAGCTTAATCCGATCTCCAATTTTGTATGTCTCTCCCGCAACCTGCTCATTTTCATTTAATACGGTATCTGTTTTTTCATCAAGGCTTATGCTGAGATTATTGCCTACATATCTTTGTACAACGCCTGTGATGATATCCTTTTCCTTACATGCAAACTGCTCAAATACAGCGTCTCTTTCGCCTTCCTTTATTGCCTGGACAATGATACTTCTTGCCTTTTGGGCTGCAATTCTTCCAAATTCCTTTGAGTGAACCTCAATTGAAATTTCATCCCCAAGCTTCGCATTTTCATTCATTGCAAGTGCTTTTGTAAGGGAAATTTCCGTCGTATCATTTTCAACCTCGGAAACAACAAGCTTCTTTTGGAATACGGAAATGTCGCCGGTAATTCTATCCATCGATACATCTATAACAGCGTCCTTTCCAAAATCCTTTTCACATGCTGAAACAAGAGATTTCTCAATTGCATCCATTATAACCTCTTTGCTTATGTTTTTTTCCTTTTCCAATTGATTTAAAGCGTCAATTATCTCTGACATTTTTTATCCTCCTAATTTAATTTGTTATACAAATGCTAATCTTATCATGGAAATGTCTTTCCTGTTTATTGTAAGCTCCTCATGGGCGTCCGCATGATCAAGCATAAGCTGCACTTCTTCTTCATTGTAAGCCATAAGCACGCCTGTAAGCTCCTTACTGTTATTTACCTGCCTGTAAAGCTTTACATCCACAAGCTTTCCGATGCTTCTTGCAAAGTCCTTTTCCTTTTTTAACGGTCTTGTAAGTCCCGGTGAGCTTACCTCTAATATGTAAGCGTCCTTTATTTTGTCCTCGGCGTCAAGCCGCTCCTCAAGCGCACGGCTTATCAAAACACAGTCGTCTATTGTAATTCCACCCGGCTTGTCTGCATAAACCCTTAAATAAAAGTCAGCTCCCTCCTTAACATATTCAACATCCACAAGCTCAAAATCCCCATCTTTTATTATGGGCGTTACAAGCTCCGTGCAATGCTGTTCAATTTCTGTTTTTTTCATGCAAAGCCACCTTTCCATCATTATCTGAAAAATAAAGAGCGGGTTCGTAAAAACCCACTCTGTAGTGTCAATATCTAAGTCTGTTATATTATAACACTTAAACCAAATTTTGCAAGTGTTTTTTCAATATAACCTCAATTTTATAACAAATTTTTTAAACGTCCAACAGACACAATACCACTTTCCACATACAAATTAAAATTATAAAGCTCTGCGCGGGAAATCTCCTTCTCAAGCCATTCATACCGAAACATTGCAAAGCCCTCATAGCCCATGCTATAGGCAATACAATACTGGGCCGCAATATTGTTATCATACATTCCCCAGCCTATATCCGTATCTGACTGCTCCCCTGCCCGATAAAGCGCAAGCCCGACGTAAAATGTCACGTCCGCCTTATTATACTCCATCCACTGCCTGCACCTTTCGGAAAACATCTGATACTCGCCCTCATCTGTATTATAATTGTCCGTCCAATAAATCTGCGGCATAATATAATCAACATATCCATCATTTGAAAGCCATGTTTCAATATCCGTCCCTTGAGACATCGTATAGGAAATGTTGCCCGCAGGACTTATGCCGAAGGTACAATCCTGATCGAGACATTTTATATTGTAATAGGCTGCGTAAACAAGCTGATTGACATTTTCCATTTTCGCTTCCTCGGATAAGCCGTCAGCCATCCCCGGAACATAAAAATAATCATCAAAATGAATACCGTCCACGTCATAGTTGTCTACAACCTCGCAGACGCCGCATAAAATAAGCTGTCTTGCCTCCTCCTTTGACGGGTCAAGCGCAAGACAGGTCTGCTCTGCCGAATTTGTATATTCAATTGTGTAACGCTTAAACAGCTCGTAATATTTTGTAGCCTTAAAGCTGTTTGTGGTCGTATCATTGTGGGAAAGTCTGTACGGATTAATCCACGCTTCAAACCGAAGCCCCTTTTCATGTGCAAGCTCCACCATGAGGGAAAGCGGGTCGTAAGACGGTGCACTTCGGTCACTTGAGATATAGGTAGACCATGGAAAATAATCGGAGGGGTACATTGCATCCCCCATGGCTCTTACATGAACGATAACGGTATTCATGTTATTGCCAATAACATTGTCATACATATCATTGAGACGGCTTACAAAAGCCTCCTCGCTTAAATCCCTTAAATAAATTTCAATATCAAGATAGGAAATCCAGCATGCCCTCATCTCAAAGGCAGCCTCCTTAGCGTATGCGGCAGGACTGTATAAGCCAATTATTATGCAACTGATTAACGTAACTGAAACAACTGCCTGAATAATAAAATGAAGCTTACCACGCTTATTATATATATCATTTCTATAACCATTCATATAGCACAACCTTTATATCCTGTCATTTCAATGCGGGGACTGCTGCATTTGGCATTTTAGTATTACATACCCTACAATATATCATATGCGTTTCATTTTAAAATACAACCTTGTCCCTGCCGTTCTCCTTTCCTTTATACAAAAGCTTGTCGGCAGTCGATATTGTAAAATCAATCTTTTGAGGCGATGTATATTCGGCAACGCCAAATGTCATGGTAATGCTTACAATATTGTCCTCAAAATTGATCTTGATATTTCTGATTTCATCCGCAATTTTATTGATGTCCACGATCGCTTCCTGAACAGGCTTTTTCAGTACGATAATAAATTCCTCACCGCCCCATCTTGCAGCGAAGCCCTCCTGCTCGTCAACCTGAAGCAGCACGTTTGCAACAGCCTTGAGCACCAAATCACCACAGCTATGTCCGTATGTATCATTCACATTCTTAAAATGGTCAATATCGCATATTGCAAATGTAAATGTATCATCCTTTTTTCCGTTTGCCCACACAACATATTCATCCAGCTTTTTCATTGCAACACGCCTGTTGTAAAGTCCCGTAAGCATATCATTTTCCACGGAGCTTTGCAGCGAGTCATTCAGTTCAACAAGCTGCCTTCCAATACGTCCAAATTCATCATTTCTTTTTATGACATTATTTGCCAGGTCATGACGGAAATTCTCATTATTAATGTCGGACATATATCCAAGGACACTGTTTACAACTTTGAGAACCTTATTTGTCTGAAGCACTGCAATCACAAATACGACAATACACAAAAAAGCAAAAATCATAATTGCGTTCTGATTCATTTCATGAATTGTATTATGTACGGTTGCGCTTGGCAATCCTGCAAACAGCATTCCGACAGCCCGTCCCTCATCGCTCACAATCGGTATATAATATCCAAAATACTCCTCGTCATTGATGATAACCTTAGTATCAAAGTAATCTTCGCTCTTTGAACAGTAATTGTTCCAAACCTCATCAGCAGTTGTATTTGTGAACCGGCTTCCGTCCGACCTCATAATGGTTGTTGCAATTCTCTTATTCTCATAAAATAATGATACCTCTGCTCCTGTAAATTCCTTGGACATATCTACAATTTCATATTTATCGGAAACCTTATCTCCCCTGAAATATACAATTCCATTTTCATCCTCATAAAATTCACTGTCGCTAAAGGACATAAAATCGTAATTAAATTCCAAGGCAGCAATTGAGCTTTTCAAAAAATCCTTTGTATCATCCAGCTTAACATTATATACAACTCTTGTAGACATATATGTGATTATAATTCCAATGACAATTGCAGGAATTGTTGCCATGATAAACAACTGTCTGCCTATATAGCTTTTGTATACCTTCATTGCTTATGCCTTTCAATATAAGTAGTATTTATAACACCCCAATAATTTTATATCATTCATTCCACTAAGGTCAAGCCATTTGCGAAAAGTTTACAAAAAGTTTATAGTTATGGAATGGTATTGAGAAACGCCTCAATAAAGTGGAGGGCGCATGCTCCGTCTGAAACTGCTGTTACAACCTGCCGAACCTCCTTGGTTCTCGCATCTCCCGCTGCAAATATTCCGTCACAGCTTGTCAGACAGCTTTCATCGGCAATAATATAGCCTTTTTCGTCCATTTTTACCAAGCCTTTTGCAAAGTCTGTTTCCGGCTCCATTCCCACAGCGACAAATACCCCTGACACAGCGAGACGCTTTTCCTCCTCCGTCTGATTATTTTTTATTACTATCTCTGACAAAGCATCGCTGCCGCAAATTTCAGTCACTACATAATATGGCATAAATATAATGTTCTTTTTCGCCTTAACCTTATCCTGAACATCCCTTGAAGCCCGAAGCTCCTCTCTCCGATGAATCAGGTAAACCGTATCACACAGATTGGAAAGATAAAGTGCATCCTCCAATGCCACATTTCCACCGCCCACACATGCTACCGTTTTCCCCTTGTAAAATGCACCGTCACAGGTTGCACAATATGACACTCCCATGCCCTTAAATTTTTCTTCCCCCAAAACGCCAAGCATTTTATGTCTTGCTCCTGTAGCAATCAGCACTGCTCTTGTATCTAATGTTTTGCCATCTGAAAGACATACGGTCTTATGCGTTCCTGCATCCACAAGCCCTTTGACAAGCCCTGACATAAACTGCGCCCCAAGAGAATTTGCATGACCCTTAAAGGCATTGGCAAGGTCAAAGCCGCTTGTGCCGTACATTCCAAGATAATTGTCAACCCGTTCCGTATTGACAATCTGTCCGCCGCTGTATGCTTCCTTTTCTATGATTACTGTATTAAGTCTTGCCCTCATTGCATAAACAGCAGCAGAAAGCCCCGCCGGTCCACTGCCGATAATGATTAAATCGTACATTTGAAGTCTCCTCACACAAATTTTAAGACATAGGTAATTGCGAAACTAACATTTTATTAATATACGTTGTCGAAAATATACAAGTTCATAGGCAGCGCACGCTTGCGCTTAACGCCCTGCTTATGAACTTGTATATTTTCTCCAACTTACGTTATTATAAAACAGAGTTTCGCAATTGCCTAAATAAAAAAAAAATTCACATTTATTGTATATGTTTTTTTCAAATATTTTTTTAATGATATATATCACCCGCATAAATCACGGACTACCTCGCCTGCCATCAAAAGTCCCGCAACAGATGGCACAAAAGCAACGCTGCCCGGTATCTGCCTTTTTAAAGTGCCCTCGTCTGCCAAATTCATCTGACTCTCGTTAGGCTTTATGGGTTTTTCCGTAGAATATACACATTTCAGCTTTTTTATTCCCCGTTTTTTCAGCTCATGCCTCATAACCCTTGCAAGCGGGCATACGGAAGTATCATAGATATCGGCAATCTGTAACAAGGATGGGTCAAGCTTATTTCCCGTACCCATGCTGCTTATGACAGGCACATTATGCTTTTCTGCCTGCATCACAATTTCCAGCTTTGCACTTACGGTATCTACGGCATCAACAATATAAGAATATCCTGATAAATCTATTTCCCCCGAATTTTCAGGGAGAAAAAAACATTTTGACAAAGTAATGCAGGCGTCAGGATTTATGTCTAAAATCCTTTCCTTCATAACATCTACCTTATACTTTCCCACCGTTTGATGCAGTGCTATAATCTGCCTGTTTATATTTGACATTGAAATTACATCATTATCAACCAACAAAAAAGAGCCGACGCCACACCTTGCAAGCGCTTCTGCCACATATCCGCCCACACCGCCGATTCCAAACAAGGCAACCTTAGAGTTTTTCAGCCTTTTTAAGTTATCCTCACCCATTAAAAGTCTGGTTCTTGAAAAAATATCTGACATATTGCTTCTCCACTTCTTATAGAACAAGTTATTTGGCACTGCATTTTGCACCTTGGTAAATGAAGCTGCCGCAATGAGGATAACAGCACACCCGTATATCCTTACCGCGGCAGTCCATAAATTATTCACTGAAAAAAATACCGTTCTTTTCCTTATACTTCATCTCGTACATGGCATGATCTGCCCGTTCAAAGCAGTCCTTTATGTTTTCTCCTGACTTACAGCGGACAACGCCTGCACAAAATTGTGAGCCCAGCTTCAGGGCTTCAAGACCATTTAATACCTCAAAGCTTGTTAATGCCTTTGTAAGTACAATGAACTCGTCGCCGCCAAATCTTCCAATAATGCTGTTTTCTCCAAAAACACGTATCAGGTTTGAAGCCATTTTCTTTAAAACAGTATCTCCATACTGATGTCCGTATTTGTCATTAATTTCCTTAAAATCGTCCAAATCAAGAACTGTAAGATAAAATTCTCCTGCCGGTGCCTCATCAATGTATTCCTGCATTTTATCAAAGGCAACCTCCTTGCGGTAGAGATTGGTAAGTCCATCCATATCCGCCTTATAGTTAAGCTTTTCCTGCTCCATTTTTTCTTCATGAATGTCCATGATTCTTCCGATTACGCTGGTAATGCTGCCGTCAGCGCCCACAACACTCTTATAAAATGTCTTATGCCAGCGATATCCTCCACCCGATATGGAGGAAAGATATTCAAGGCTGTCCTCAACCTCCTCATTGCATGCCGTAAGAAGCGCCTCACGGAATACCTCGATATAGCTGCTGTGTACAATCGGCGAATGTCTGCTGTATTCACTATAATTCGGAATTTCCCTGCGTTTTTTATTATCAGGAAAATTGTAGGAAAATATCATAGTATCCTTCTTTGGATAATATTCAAATAAAAGTCCCTGTGCAGTTCCCTCAAGTATTTTGTAACGCTCCTTGAGCAGCATCACCTGCTCGTTTGCCTCTTTAAGCTCAGTAATTTTATTTTCCTTGTCCTTCTTATCGGAAATATCCGATATAACGGCAAGATAAATAGGACTTTCCCCTATTTTATTTTCAAGCATTACGCCGCTTACATCAAACCAGCCTATGCTTCCGTCTTTTCTGAAGCCTCTCACAACATAATCTATATTTTCCCCCTTTGATGCGTGGGACATAATACATTTCCGGAATTCCTCCACATCTTCAGGCATAAGCGTCGAATAAATGTCTGTTGTATGCTCCAAATATTCTTCTTCCGTATATCCGATAGACGTAAAAAAGGCTTCATTGAGATACAGCGCCGTAACCATATCGCCAACCTCAAACAAGCCTACACCTACATGTATGTTTTTTAGTAAAAGATATAAAACATCATCAACATTATCCCCCATATACTGCAAACGGTGATAATCTGAAATCCCATAATTATTCCAAAGCTCCTCCGCTTTCATATTAACCCCTTTCCATTACCGTATATTACCATACCGCCAGCCAATTCCTTGCAGTTTTTATATAATATTTTTGTGCAGGCAAAAAGAAATACCTGACACTAACATATTATGACATATTTATTCCCTAATTTCAAGAATTCGTGCAGAATTCATTTTTCAACTTAACAAGCTTCTAATCCTGAGATATAGACTTTGCTTTCTGCAGCTTTCTTTTCTCCATCTCTTTCAAAAAAGCTTTCCCACCCTCGTTGTAGAAATTGATTTTTTCCTGTGTTGTCATATCTTTTGTAAGTTCATAATGATATTCCCGAATTTGATGAATATCATCAATCGTAAAATCAGGACTAATAACAGGTTCTGCAATCATAATTATCACTCACTTTCCAATAATACGGAAGGATTCCATATTTCAATCATTTTATATCCTTCCAAATTTGTAATTGCCCTTACTCCTCTAATCGTTTTTACATTTACAATATGCTTAAAATTCCATGAAATAATACAGTCACATCCACTTATAATTGCTGCTCCTATATGTTGGCAGTCATCAAAGCTCTTTTGTGTCAAAACACCCATTTCAATAATTTTTTCTGCTACCATTGTAACATCTTCCGTAATATCCAACGTCGTAAATTGTATTTCATTCAGGCAATCAATAAGTTGTGTCCTTTTGGGTTCTGAACATTTCTCTATCTCTCTTAATGTCACCGTAGACAAATACACATCATATTTCCCATCCTTAAACATTTTCCATAATTACCTCGTATCTGCCATCTTCTCAGGTACGTCATCTTGTAATAAATGACTGATAACTGACGTATCTAAATATACCTTTAATTTCTGCATACAACATTACCCCTATCCATAATATATCTTTTTTCCCTTTATGTGTCTTCAACATCCTATGATATATTAACCCTACAATCTTTTCAAGAATTACCTTCCTAGCGTTGTTTCACTTTTGCCGTTATCTCAGGCAGGTTTGTCGGCAGAACCTGAACGATTTTAGGTATGTCAAGTCCATATGCCTTGAATGATTTTTCTTTCAGGTTTTCAGCAAAGACCTTGCTTATGATGTCTTTATTTTGATATGCAATGTCGTTTTCCCTCTGCCTTAATAAGAGACGATATCGCTATTTTTTCTTCCTCTGCCAGTTCTATAATAGTTTCGTCATCAATAAATTTGTGAATTACAGTTCTTCTACTCATTTCATAATGTAAAACCTTATAGCCACATAAATTGCAAGAACTCCCAAACAAAACAGCAGGGTATATAAATCTGAATTTTTAATATCCTCAAACGTAATATCCTTTTTTCCCCTATTTTTACGTACAACCCAAAAACCACTAATAAAGAACATGCCTAATAGGGTAACGAAAATCATTCCTCCCCTTACCCAAATCAGCGTAAAAATAAATCCTATCATTTAACATATCAGACAAAAGTACCCATGCAAATGCAATAATGCCTGTTATTATGGCTCCAAGGTCATGCACGTTTTATTACCTCGCCCATATTATAAAATCAGCCATGAGCAAAACTCAACAAAGCTAGTATTTATGCGTTTTGCCCGTTGTTTATGTTTTTATTATCACTCCAAATATATAGTAAATTCCACTGTCTGTTCCAAATCAGATATTATTTGCTTCTGTTTCCGTCAACATACAATTTTGTTCAATTTATCATATTTTTAGTTGGTTCTTTCTGTTTTTATCGGCTTCATACTCTATTCTCTATAAACTCAATTTTTTATTCAATGTTATATCCGGTCTTTAAAATTGTAATCCAATCACGCTTTCCATAAAGGAAACGGACAATATGCACTATATTTCCCTCAATAATGTAAAAGGCAACATAATTATTTACTATAATAAAACGCACTCCCCATTCATTTAATACGGGCTCATCCACAAGTACTCCAGACTCTGGAAAAACTGACAAAGCAGATATCTCCTTTTCAGCCACATCTAATAAGTGTTCCGATACTGTAGGATTCTTCAGTACAAACGCAATGTAATCACGAGCACGAACCAAATCACGTTCTGCAGTTTTAGTGATATGAATCGTATAGTTCATCCTTTTCTCCTGCCCCTTATATCTGCGATTGCTTCTGCAAAAGGACGAGTCTCTCCATTCCTTACATCTTCGATTCCTTCCTTCAGCATATCATATAATTCAAATCTTGCTGTAAGCTGCTCATAAGCTTCAATGCTCATAACAGCCAAATCTCCTTTACCATTTTTTGTAATAAAAATTGGTTCATTATATGTGTGGCAAAAATTAGAAATTCCATTATAATCATTACGGAGCTCTGCACTTGATTTAATTGTTGGCATACAACCACCTCCTAATTCTATAACAAAATTATAACGATATTTTGTTATATTGTCAATTGGTATGTTTTAACATATCCCCTATATGCAAAAACGCCGGAAACATGCCTGTTCCCGACGATTTTACGGTGATTCGTATTATCCTAACTGAGCTGCAACCTCTGCTGCAAAGTCCTCATTCTTCTTCTCAAGACCTTCACCTGTCTCAAAACGGACAAATTTCTTAACTGCAAGCTTGCAGCCCTGTGCCTTTGCAACAGATGCTACATATGCAGCAACATTTTCCTTATTCTCAGCCTTAACATACTCCTGCTCAAGAAGACAAACCTCCTTAAGCTCCTTATTCAGACGTCCCTGTACCATCTTCTCGATGATATTGTCAGGCTTGCTTGCATTCTTAGGGTCATTTTTAGCCTGTGCTACAAGAATTTCAAGCTCATGTGCCTTATACTCCTCAGATACCTCATCCGTTGAAACATACTTCGGATTCATGGCTGCAACCTGCATTGCAACGTTCTTTAAGCACTCCTCAATTGCCTCGCCTGAACCATCTGTATCAGCCTCAACAAGAACACCAATCTTTCCGCCTGCATGAATGTATGATACAACCATGCCCTCTGATTTGATTCTCTCAAATCTTCTGATTGTCATATTCTCGCCAATCTTGGCAATCATGGCTGCGTGCTTTTCCTCTACCGTCATGGAAGGGTCATTTGCCCACTTCTCTGCCTTAAATGAATCAACATCCTCGGAAGTGCTTGTAACGAGCTGATCAACCACCTCTTTTACATATCCCTGGAACACGTCATTCTTAGCAACAAAATCAGTCTCAGCATTTACCTCAACGATTGCTGCTGTCTTTCCGCCATCAATCACAGTTGTTGCAACAATACCCTCTGCTGCAATTCTTCCTGCCTTCTTCTGTGCAGTTGCAAGTCCCTTTTCTCTCAGGAACTCCATAGCCTTATCAAAATCGCCGTCACACTCTGTAAGAGCCTTCTTACAGTCCATCATGCCGGCACCTGATATTTCTCTTAACTCTTTAACCATACTAGCTGAAATAGCTGCCATCTATATAGTCCTCCTAAATTAAATTATATATTAATCAATATTATAAATTGTAGAACAAAGTGCCTTCGGCACTCTTTATGCTACCACAACTTTAACGGCACTTTGGGCGAACCCTAGCAGGATTTTTAATCCTGCCTTATAAGGAAATTCAAAGAATTTTCTTATAAAGGAACAAAGCGTCTTTGACGCTGCAGTTCGCATCTTATGCCTCCTCAGCAGCTTCCTCCTCGGCATCTGCCTCCATGGACTCTGCCTCCTCAGGTGTCATTGCATCTGCACCCTGATTAGCCTCAATAACAGCGTCTGCCATCTTAGAAACAATAAGCTTAACTGCTCTGATTGCATCATCATTTCCAGGAATTACATAATCAAGCTCCTCAGGATCGCAGTTTGTATCTGCAATACCGACAAGCGGAATACCAAGTGCATGAGCCTCCTGCACGCAGTTCTTTTCCTTGCGTGGGTCAACTACAAATATCATGTCAGGAATTGTCTTCATATCCTTGATACCGCCAAGGTTCTTCTCAAGCTTGTCCATCTCTTTTTTAATCTCGATAACTTCCTTCTTCGGAAGCACGTCAAATGTACCGTCAGCCTCCATAGCCTCGTACTTTCTTAATGTCTCAATTCTTGTCTGAATTGTCTTAAAGTTTGTGAGCATGCCGCCTAACCATCTTTGGTTTACATAATACATGCCACATCTTTCTGCCTCAGCCTTTACAGAATCCTGCGCCTGCTTTTTTGTACCGACAAAAAGCACCTTGCCACCTTCAGCAACGCAGTCAAGCACAGCCTTGTATGCCTCATCAACCTTTACGACTGACTTCTGTAAGTCAATGATGTAAATTCCATTACGCTCAGTATAAATATACTCAGCCATCTTTGGATTCCATCTTCTTGTCTGATGTCCGAAATGAACACCTGCCTCTAATAACTGTTTCATTGAAATAACGCTCATACTATACCTCCTTGGTTTTCACTTCTGTGAGCTTCAAAATTAATCCTCTGCCAGTTTTACCTGTAACGGAGTAACTTATAGAAACCACCGGCGTTTCAGTGGCACCCTTCTACTTATCCACCCACATGTTTTTTCACACGAAGTCGATTATAGCATAAAAAAAAAGTGCCCGCAAGCACTTTTTTATAAGAAATTACTCCGAATTACCTTACTTTCTACTCTTTTACAAGGAGCTTTGCAATGTCCTCATATGACATATTGCTGTTAAACTCCTGTGACTTAATACGTATCTGTGTTGCATATCCGTTTCTGACAAGATAAGAGTCAAAATCCGCCGCATTGTCTATGATGCCTGCATCCTTGAGCAAAACGGCAACCTCATAGGAACCCATGCCGGAGCGTACCGTTATCGTCGCCTTGGTGTACTCTGTATCTATGGCAGCCTGCTCCGTAGTAGTAGCCGCTTGCGTTGTAGTAGCTTCTGTAGTAGCCGCTGTCGTCGGCTGCTCTGTTGTCGGCTCCTCCGTATCCTCAGTTGACGCAGCCTCCGTTGTAGTCGCCTCTGTCGTCGACATCTTGGTTGTTGGCTCATCGGTTTCTGTTTCGGTGCCTGTATCACTTACGATTGGAAGCTCCTCCGTTGTTACCATACCAAGAGCTTCAGCCTTTTCCATTATCTCTTTATCACTCATTTTATACGAGCCGTTTGTCATATATGCCGCCAGCATTATAATTGCCGTAAATACAATTCCGGCTCCAAGTCCTCTTAAAAAAAATTTAAAATTCATTACTCATGCTCTCCTTGGTATAAATCTACAACAAGCTTAACCTCACCGACTCCAAGTCCTAAATGCTTGGCAATCTCAAGAATACTAAGACCCGATTTGTGCATTTCAAGTATGATATCCTTGCTGTTGCTGTCCATCGCATTTACAGCTTCCTCCAAATCTTCCTCCTGAAGAAGACTGTCATCAAGCTCCTTTATTTCCTCCTCAAGCTCTTTGGCTTCCCTGTTTGGCGTAACAGACAGGTTATTTCTTTCCACAAAGGTCTCGACTTCCTTCCTGTATTCATCAACCATATTTGCAGTTGTCATGATTTCCTTCTGCTTGTCGGAGAGCATGCTGTACAAAAATACAACCTCATTATGATTTTTTGAGATTTCATCATTTACTGTTACGGCATAATCTCCAAGTGCCAAGGTTTTCTCATTCACAATTTCTGCAAACTGGTATTCCACCTCGTCAAGCTTGCGGTCAACAGCCTCATACATAAAATCATTAATCAGCTTTGAAATTTTTTCCTTCTGCTCCTCCGTAAGCTCATCCGGAATCTCTATAGGTCCTTCGTCCTCCACAGCCTGCTTCTCAAATTTACTGGCAAATGCGTAGCTTACAAATATGAAAGCCAGCCCAATTATAATTAGTACAATAACAACCGATGACATTTTTTTCTCCTATCGTATCTTAATTTATATTTTTATATCGAAATTAACTCTTGTAACTGCCTGCTGTTCCTGTTCTTCCTTTTCACCATCCTTCTTTTTTTTCTTGTTGGTGTAAAGGTTCACATACTTATTACGGCCTTCCTCTCTTGCGTCATGATGCTGTTCATAAAAAACTGCCTCATCCTTTTTCACTACAGTTTCGTAGCTCTGCCGTTCCTCCTCCTTCACCTGCGCCTGGGCATTTGAGGTCTGAAGGGTACTTTGCGCATCATTATTTTGCTGTATCGAGGCAATCGGCATTGAATTTTGTGTTGCAATTATCGGCGATATCATATCAACCATCCCTTTCTGAATAACATCATGCTATACTATAACACACTAGGTTTAATATCTCCATCTACTATTTTATATATGCAATGTGCATCCCTGTCCTTGACATGATAAACCTGACTTGATATATTTACGCATGCGCCGCGGAAAGCATATCCATACACCTTTACAGTGCCCTTCCGTCCAAATTCAAGCTGCTGTCTTAATTTGCTTAAATTTTCATCATTTTCCGTCTTTTCAGCAACAAGCGATTTAAGCTGACCGCTGTAGGTCTTAATCTGCTTTAATTTTTCAGGTGGCAGGGTCACTCCGCTTTTCACCTTGCGCTTATACACATCCAAATATGTTTTTATCTCATCAATCTGCTGTCCTAAATCGTCACCGGCAATCACTCTTGCCTTTATCTGATCCAGCAGTCCCGGATTTACGCCTACCTTTATGATAGTCTGCGTCTCCATCTTGTTGCCGATGGTATTTACCTCAAGCGTAGTTTCACACTTAACCTCGCCACCTACGATAAAGCCCTTTCGTCCGCTTACGATTACCTTACCGCCGGATTCTACGGTACTGTGCAAAATGGAGCCTGAAATAACATTGCCTCCGGCTTTTACCTGCGTGCTTTCAAAAAATTGTGCACAAATGTCTCCGCCTGCCTTCAGGGTACCCTTTCCCATTCCCTGAACGCCTCTTTTTATGACAATGTTTCCGCCTGCTGAAACCTCAGCAGCCTCAACGACGCCATTAATCTGTACATTACCCTTTGCCTTTACCGAAAAGCCTGACTTTACGGTTCCGTTTACAAGGACATTTCCCTCATACTCGATATTTCCTGTTGAAACGTCCACGTCCGCCGCAACAGTGTATGTATCCTCAACAAAGACCGTGTCGTCCGTAAGGGCAACGTCACCGTCGACATCACTTACAATCTCCGTCTTGTCTTCATTTATGATTATGTTTCTTCCATACTTTAAAAACAAAACCTTTGGCTTATTTGATGCCACATCGACGCCAAAAACGTCCTTTCCCTTTACGCCTTCCGCATGGGGCGTAAGCCTTGCAAGCAAATCTCCCTTTTTTACCTTTGTAAAAATATTAAGATTGTGGAAATCAACGCTGCCATCCTCCAAAACCTTTGGCTTTGCAAGCGGTCTTGTATTGAAAAAGTATTCAATCTTTGAGTCCTTTGCAGGCGTAGGCTTTGTCCCCCTTGCAATTGGAATGTCAAGGCAGTACTGACGTGCAGCAACAAATATGTCTAACACCTTTGTCACAATTCCGTGCTTGATATTGTTGTGCTCTAATTCTCCAAGAATTTCCCGTTTATCCATAAGCTTTCCGTCTGTGGACGGTGGATAAAAGCGGATGTATGCCGTCATTCTGTCCTCCGAAACCGTAACCCTTGCACTTTCATCGAAAGGCGCAATCTTCGTGTCGGACACCTTCATCATGGACGGCTTTTCCTTTGTAGCATCAATCATTTCACGTATTTTCTTGATTTCAAAGCCATAGCAGCCCCTGCTGTCAAGAAATTCAGTAATCTCCTTTGTTTCCAAAGTTTTTCCATCACTGACTGGCGGATAGATAACTAAATAGGTTCCATCCTCTTTAATTTCAATTTTAAAAAAAGAATTTTTATACTTCAAATACAATCTCCTATCCCATTAATACGGCAAAATCATCGCCTAAAAATGTTTTCATTTTCTTCAGTGCCTTTGAGTGAAGCTGTGAAACCCTTGATTCGGATACGGACATTGCCTTGCTTATCTCCTTTAAGGTAAGCTCCTCATAATAATATAGCAAAACAACTGTCTTTTCCTTTTCCGTAAGGGCTCCGAGAGCCTCAGTAAGCGACTTTTTAATTTCCTTTTCCATCACTACATTTTCAGGCTCTATTCTCATGTACGCAGGATTTCCCGAAGACTTAACTTCATTGCCCTGCTCCAGAAAATCCTCCAGCGAGGACACGTTTGATATGTTTGTCTGTCCAAGCCATGAGGAATACTCCTCCTCTGTTATGCTAAGCTCTCTTGCAATATCTTCATCTGTATAATTTGGTCCCTTGTCTGCCTCAAGCTTTTTAATGGCGGCATCTATCGCCTTCTGCTTTTGTCTTACAGATCTCGGTATCCAGTCCAGCTTTCGTATCTGGTCAAGAATTGCACCTCTGATTCTGAGACTTGCATAGGTTTCAAATTTTATGCCCTTCCCATAATCAAACTTATCAATTGCATCGATAAGGCCAAAAATACCATAGCTTACCAAGTCCTCATATTCAACATTTGAGCCAAGGTAAATGCTTAACCTTCCTGCTACGACCTTAACAAGCGGAACATATTCAATTATAATCTGCTCTCGTATAACACTGGTTTTGGAATGACTATATTCAATCCATAACCGTTCCTTATTATCCAATACGGCCATGTTACACCCCTTTTACTAATTATCTTCCGCAGCATCCTCTACAGGCTCCTCGTCCTCAGAAGCCTCCTTATCCTCAACCACTTCCTTTTTTGCACCCATACCTGCAATTTTATCTATCAGGTAAATGGCAGAGGAAGAAATTACATAAAAAACTACAATAACTGCAAGCAATATGAGCAATGACTGCATCAAATCCCTTTTATACTTCAGGTTAAATATCATTGTAATAAGTGCAGCCAAAAGAACGACGAAAGCTCTTGCATATTTATATTTCTCTTTCTTATCCAATTTAAGACAACCTCTGTTCTTATATAATTTTAGAGTCCCTACCCACATTTGTTATGGTAAGCTCGCAGGTTTCCGGATTAAATACAATTGTTCTTCCGTAATTAAGCCCCGTATCCTCAGCCACAATTGCAATGCCGAGGGATCTCAATTTACTTTTAACCGCCATTACATTTTTATCGCCTATGGAGCCAAGGTCTGATGTGCCTGAATTAAAGGCGAACATTTTAGCTCCTCCTGCTATTTTTGCTTTTAAGGAAAATCTGCTGATACCCATAGCCTGTAACTGTGCAACGAGTGCGTCTATTCCCGTGTCAGCAAATTTCAACTTGTTTTGGTTTTGTTTTATCTTTGTACTGTCAGGAAGCATGATGTGAACTAATCCCGCAACTTTAGCAGCTCTGTCATATAAAACGATTCCCACACAGGAACCTAAACCAAGAGTTGTTATTGTATCTGGTGCTTTACAAATCTTCATATCAGCTATCCCGACTATAATCGAGCTAGCCATTAGAACCGACACCTCCTATTCCTAAATTATTTAAAAATGTATCATATGAGGTCGTTTCCGATACCATCATAATGTAACCATTTATCTCGTATTCCCCAACCTTAAAATGAGAATTAATCAGCAGCGCCTTATCGCTCACCTTTGCAAAATGTATACAAGGCACGCTTAAAATAGATCCTGCCATGTCCACACAAAGGGACGGCTGCCCATATCTTATTTTCATGCCGGAAAGCATCTCAAGAGAGCCTGAATACGAGCCTATGAGTATGTTTGCAATTTCCGCAATCGAGGATAACCCCATTTCAGATTGCCAGTCAAGGTCCGTACCCATAAGTGATTTTACAAGATGCTTTGCATCGTCCATGCCCATAACAAATAATATCATGGCCTGCATGTCGCCCTCAACCATACTGAGTACGCCTACCACGGTACGGTCAGCTCCGCCTAAAATGTTCTCCAACGCATTGAAGTCGTATATGTCAACCTGGGGAGGAGACATGGTAAGCTCTGCTGAAAGCATGGTAGATAGTGACGTTGCAGCATTTCCTGCTCCAATATTTCCAATTTCGGCAAGCGCATTTTTTACAACGTCAGAAATTTCTTCCTTTGTATTATCCATTTAACCACCACCTTATCATTCATTGTCAATATCAGAAACTAAACCGCTTATATTGATAAGCGAAATAAGCGTGTCATTGTACTTGCCGACACCGGTAAGATATGTCCTTGAGTCATCGGAGGTCAGCTTTTCAACTTCGTCCTCGTCAAGGGTTACAACCTCACGTACCTCGTCAACCAAAACGCCGATTTTGGCATTTTCAGCCTTTATAATTAGGATACGTGTTTTTCCCGTGTTTTCAGCATCCTCAAGCTCAAACTTTCTTCTCATGCTCATAACCGGTATAATCTCACCACGAAGATTTATGACGCCGAGGAAATATGACTGCGAGTGCGGTACTCTCGTTATCGGCTGCAATCTTACAATGTTGTCTATATAAGAAATATCTATGCCGTATTGCTCACTGTCAAATCTTAAAATAATATACTGCTTTCTGTTTGCATTTACCTGATTGTTATCCATACGGCACCCCCTAAACTAAAGTATTTGAATCAATGATAAGTGCCACGTCACCATTTCCTAAAATGGTTGCGCCACTTATCAGCTTTGGAACGTGTATAAACTTTCCAAGAGGCTTTATAACGATTTCCTGCTGTCCGATAAGCTTACTGATCACAAGTCCTGCCTGCTTATCACCCTTCTTTACAATGACAACAACAAGTCCCTCGTCGTCGGAATCATCTTCCCCTGTCTCGTTGTCAGGAACATCAAGCACCTCATTTAACCTTACAAGAGGAATTACCTGTCCACGAAGGTTGATTACCTCCTTTGTATGTACATACTTTATATCCTCAGGAAGTATCTCCTCAAGGGTTACGATTGAATTTAACGGCAGCGCATATTTTTCTCCGCACACATCAACCATAAGCGCCTGAATAATTGCAAGCGTAAGCGGAAGTCTTACAATAAATGTCGTGCCTTCGCCGAGCTTTGATGCAACCTCCACATCTCCGCCAAGTCCCTCTATCTTGTTCTTTACAACGTCGAGTCCTACGCCTCGTCCCGAAACATCCGATATTTTCTCGGCAGTGGAAAATGCCGGCTGGAACAGAAGGTCAACCGCCTCCTTCTCAGACATATATTCTGCCTGCTCCTCAGTTATCGCTCCCTTGTCAATGGCTTTTTGTTTTATTTTTTCAACGTCTATTCCGGCACCGTCATCTGAAACCTCAATGGTAACGTTATTTCCATCCTGATATGCATCAAGACGTATCGTTCCAATCTGTGGCTTGCCAATTCTTAACCTGTCTATGGTAGACTCAAGACCATGGTCTGCAGCATTTCTAAGCATGTGCATCAGTGGGTCACCGATTTCATCGATAACGGTCCTGTCAAGCTCCGTATCCTCACCTGTCATAATCAGCTCCATTTCCTTGTTCAGCTTTTTAGACAAATCCCTTATCATTCTCGGGAAACGGTTTACAACACTTTCAATAGGAACCATTCGGGTTTTCATGACAGACTCGTGAAGATTTGTGGTAATACGCTCCAAATATTCTATCTGTTCATTAAACTTCTGATCGTTTGCAGCCGCAACGCCTGAAACCGAAACAAGTCCATTTTTTGCAATAATAAGCTCCGACACAAGATTCATCAAATCGTCAAGCTTCTCAATATCAACTCTTACCGAACGGTTTACGACAGGCTTTCCGGCAGCCTTTGCAGGTGCCGCCTTCTTTTCTTCCTTCTTCTCGCTTGCCGCAGGCTTTGGTGCTTCCTCCGCCTTATTTTTCGGTGCCTCGCTCTTAGGCGCTGTCTCCGTAACAGTATCAGGAATTTCGTATTCCTCGATGACTGCCTCCTGAATTTCAGACACATTCTCAATTGTCTTTTTTATTTCATCCAAGGACTTTTCTGATACGATAAACATGGAAAAATCCTGCTCAAATTTCTCGTCCTCAATATCCTGCGCACTTGGATGGGATTTAATAACCTCACCCTTTTCCTCTACTCCCTTAAACACCAAAAATGCCCTTGCCGCCTTCAAAAGGCAGGACTCCTGGATGTATACGGTAACTGCATATACATGCATTCCCTTTTCCTTTGCCTCAAGCATGGCATTTTTTTCAAAGTCAGCGATAGGAACGCTTCGGAATTTGCATTTGTCTTCGTCCGCCGCCGGTGCATCGGATGCCTTTTCAGGCTCTGCCTCCTTCTTTTTTTCCGGGGCAGGCGCCGCGTCCGAGCTATCTGCAAGGGCGTCATTTAAAAGACCAATCAGCTCCTCGTTGTCCTCAGTGCCCTCATCGGCAGATTCAATTATATTTGTAAGATACCCCTCAATTGCATCAAGGCACTTGAATACAATGTCAACCATGTCAGCATTTACATTCAGCTTACCATTTCTGATTTCAGAAAAAACATTTTCCATATCATGGGTTAATCTCTGCATTCTCTTAAAGCCCATTGTACCGGCCATACCCTTCAGGGAATGTGCCGCCCTAAATATTTCATTTACGGTATCAATGTTTTCAGGCTCAGCTTCAAGAATCAGCACCTGATCATTCAATGTCTGTAAATGCTCTTTTGTTTCGTCAATAAAAATCTCAAGATATTGACTTAAATCCATTAACGTACACCCACTTTCTTCGTAATAGTATCTGCAACCTCGTTTAAGTCACACACATAATCAGTCAAGCCCTTCTCGTATATGGCTCTAGGCATCCCGTACACTGTACTTGACTCCTCATCCTGCGCTATTACATATATTTTTTTAGTTTCAGATAATTTTGCGATGCCCTTTGTGCCGTCAGCACCCATTCCCGTCAGCACCACGCAGATTATCTCGTCATATACGGTATCGCATAAGCTGAAATACATAATATTTCCATATGGCTTTAAGCCTCCCACAGGAGCCGAATCATCAAAAACAATCTTATGATTTTTTCCATTCGGTACTACCGTAAGGTGCTTACCGCCCTTTGCCAAATAGCATGTACCCTTTTGCAAAATATCTCCCTCCGCTGCCTCCTTAACCGTTATATGGCTTAAATCATTCAGCCTTGCAGCAAGGGAAGCGGTAAAGCCTGCCGGCATATGCTGGACAAGCACGATGGGCGCATCAATATTTGCAGGAAGCTTAGGAAGAACGCTCTGCAATGCCTTCGGTCCCCCGGTAGAACAGACAATGGCAACAAGCCTGTTGCCGGTTTTAACGTCAAGGGTTGGGGTTTGGTTCGCCGCTGTAATCCTTTGCTTTTTTTCATGGGCAACGACCCGTTCCCTGTCCGCCGTATGCCTGACTCTTTTTTCCTTCAGGCTGACTGCCATAGCAAGCGCCTTGTATATCCTGTCCTCAAAGAAATCGTCTTCCTTATGACCTGATGGTTTCTTAATAAACTCAATGGCGCCAAGCTCAAGTGCCGTGATGGTATCCTTGGAATCATCACTTGAACTGAATATAATAACAGGAATATCAATCTGCTTCTCATGCAAAGCCTTTAAAAATTCAAGTCCGGTCATCTTTGGCATATTAAGGTCACATATTATGACATCCAAATCCTGATTTTTCGCTATAAAATCAAGTCCCTCAATGCCATTACATGCCGTATATGACACGCTGTATTTATTTGTCTTGCTAATTATATCAGAAAGCACCCTTCTCATAAGTGCAGAGTCATCAATTATTAAAACTTTTTTCATATTATCCTAATCTCGATTCTTTTGCCCTGTTAATTCTCTCATTTTCAAATATGTATCTTATAATCTTATCCCTGTCCTCCTGGGTAATTTTCATAAATTCAAGTCTCTGCTCATAAAGGTTTGTCTGGTTATTCATAATCGTACTGCTTAAAATTCTTGCGAACAGATTAAATCTTATAATCTCACCAACCATGCCTATCTCAAATTTTATTTTTACAAGCTCATTTTTTTCAAGGTGCGCTTTCTGTATCAGCCTGACCCCGCCGCCACTTATATCAAGTATTTTAGCCGACTGCCACTCAAGCTCATCCTCGGAAACGTCTATATCCTCATAAACGCCCGTCTCATATTCCATATCCGACACAACACGAAGCGACGCAGGCAATGCACACTTATATCTGTAAAATTCCCTTCTCTGTACCTTTTCCGGCTCCCCAAGCATAAATATCTCAAGGAAAAAGAGGTTGCCGCTTTTATATCTTGATGTAATCAAAACATTACACTGCAAAAGTCCCTTTGTCGTATAAAAGCATGCTGAAAATTTCTCATCAACAGGCAACGGAACAATTTTACCGTCATAAATAGGCATTGCGATCTGAAGCGTATCCTCAGAAAGGGTATCGTATACCTTACTGACATATACCTTTTTATTTTTATCATTTTTTATAATCTGCTCTAACTGCACCAATTCAATTTTGTTTCCAACAGCAATAACCATATACTTATATCCTCACACACTTATTTTATTTTTTTTCTTTTCGATTTAATAAAGTTAAGGAAAACTCTTGCAATTCCCTCTTTTTTTTCATATTCGTCCCTGTCGTCAAGAAACAGCTTGTCGGCTATCTCAGCTATCGCCTTAGACGCAGGCGACATCGGATAAGCCGAAACAACAGGCTTTTGCTCTATTACGGCATAGGACGCGTTTTTATCCTGAGGCACAAACCCCATGTATTTTAAATCGATATTTAAAAACTTAGATGAAACCGTATTTATCTTATTGAATACCTCAATGCCCTCGTCCTCGCTTGAAGCTCTGTTTACAACAACATTTATCGTCTTAAACAGCGGGTCAAATTTGTCCTTTCTTCTAAGCACCTTCAGCAGGGAATAAGAATCCGTTATGGAGGTAGGCTCAGGCGTCACAACAAGAACAACCTCTGGAGCAACAAGCACAAACTCCATAACGGAATCTGTAATTCCCGCGCCTGTATCAATAATAACAATATCATACATCTTATCTAATTGTACCATCTTAGATATTAACAATTTAATACTATCGTTGTCAAGTGTTGCCAGCTCAGAAACACCAGAACCGCCGGAAATAAATCCAATATTTTCAGGTCCCTGTGTTATGATGTCCTCCATTGACATATTATTGTGTATCAAATCAAGCAGATTGTACTTTGGTCTTATGCCTAGCATGACCTCAACATTGGCAAGACCGAAATCAGCGTCAAATACAACTACCTTTTTCCCTTTTCTTGCAAACTCCATCGCCGCATTAACGGAAAAGCTTGTTTTACCCACTCCGCCTTTGCCGCTTGTCACGACGATAACCTTTGCATTTGAATTGCCGTATTCAATATCCGTAAGCTGCTTGTTGTCCTCGTTACCCATAAGCTGTCTGAGTTTTGATGCCTGATCCATTTACTCCGCACCTCCCAACAGTTTTTTTGCAATCACCTGTGAGTTCAATGCGCCAATATCCTCAGGCACGTTCTGTCCCCATGTTACGTAGGACAAGCTTTTACCGGTATCGAGCTTAAGATTTAAAATGTTTCCCAAGCCTCTTGTTTCATCGAGCTTTGTAAATACAAGCTTATAGTCAAACAAATCACCATATACATCGGCAATGCTTTTTAAATCACTGTACTTTGTTGTTGCACTCACTACTAATAATATTTCACAATCGTATTCCTTAACACTGCCAATGATAGAATCTAAATCATTTTTCTGTTCCTTGTTTTTGTGCGACCTGCCTGCCGTGTCCACAAATATCAAATCACAATCCTTGTATTTTTCCACAAGCTTTCTCATTTCCTCAGGCGTGTACACAACCTCCATCGGCGTATTTAAAATATTTGCATAGGTTTTTATCTGCTCTATAGCGGCAATTCTGTAGGTATCAAGTGAGAACATGGCAATATCAAGCTTCTGCTCCAGCTTAAATTTTGAGGCAAGCTTTGCCATTGTCGTTGTCTTTCCCACGCCTGTATTTCCAACGAAAAAAACAATTTTCGGTTTGTTTTCCGAGCACTTAACTAATTCAACCTCTCCAAGCTTTAACACAATTTTCTGGTAAATGTATGCAAGCAGGCTGTCAATCGGCTGGCTGTCACTCTGATTTTCAAGCTCGTTAATGATAGCATCTGCATAGTTTTCCTTTACCTCATTTTCAATGAGCTGGTTTCTGATAAGGTCTAAAGCCTTTGGCTTTTGTTCCTCCGCCTTTTCCTCAGGCTTCTTATCTTCCGTATCTTCCTCCTGCTGCTCCTTCTTCTCAGGCTCCACCTTTTGCGCTGCAAGCTGCTGTTCCAAAAGCTTTGCAATGTTGTTTATCTTTTCCTCTATGGCATTTTGGGTTTCAGCAGCGTACTCACTCTCTGACGAGGCAAACACATCATCGCCAAATTTGTAAGGTGTCTCCTCCACAGCCTTTGCAAACTGCTTTTTTGCAGCCTCCTTTTTCTCTGACGCATTTTCGTCAATTGCGGCAGTAAGCTCCACTCTCGGTTTTTTAAACAGGCTGAAAATTCCCTTTGGCTTGATTGTCTTTATGTTCATCACAATAGCGTCAGGACCAAGCTCCTCCTTCGCCATGAGCGTTGCTTCTTTTTCTGTTTGTGCCTGAAATTTCTTAATTATCATCTATCGTCACCACTCCCACGGATTTAAGCTCTATGTCGGAATCAATCTCGTTGTATGAAATAACTATTAAATCCTTAAAATAATCGTTTGTAAGCTTCTTAAAATACATTCTCACAATTGGAGATGTAATTATAATTGGTGATTGTCCCTTATTCTCAAGCTTTTGTATCTCCGTTTCCGTTGCGGCAAGTATCTGCTTCGTAATTGCAGGATCAAGGGATATGTATGCGCCCTGCTCCGTCTGCTTAATAGAGCTCATAATCATCTGTTCCACCTTCGGGTCAAGGGTTACAACCGTTGTTGTCTCACTGTCGCCAAAATACTTGTTTGATATGGCTCTCTTTAAGGACTGACGCACATACTCGGTCAGTATGTCAGTATCACGGCTCGTCGCCGCATAATCTGCAAGTGTTTCAAAAATCGTGACAAGGTCCCTGATTGAAATGCCCTCTTTTAAGAGATTTTGCAACACCTTTTGAATGTCGCCTACGCCTAAAAGCTTCGGTACAAGCTCATCAACAAGGGTCTTGTTCGTCTCCTTGATATTGTCAATGAGGTTTTGTACATCCTGTCTGTTAAGCAACTCGTCAAGATGCTCCTTTATAATCTCCGTAAGGTGCGTCGCAATAATGGACGGCGGGTCAACCACGGTATATCCAAGGGACTCTGCCCGCTCTCTCTGGGATTCCGTAATCCACATTGCTTCAAGGTGAAATGCCGGCTCAAAGGTAGGAATACCTGTTATCTCATCCTCAACGTAACCTGGGTTCATTGCCATATAGTGGTCGAACAGTATCTCGCCCTCACTGACCTGTATTCCCTTAATCTTTATAATATATTGGTTCGGGTTAAGCTGTATGTTATCCCGAAGTCTTATAATCGGCACGACAGCACCTAGCTCAAGGGCAATCTGTCTTCTAATCATGACAACTCTGTCAAGCAAATCGCCTCCCTGATTTACGTCAGCCAATGGTATTATACCATAACCAAACTCAAGTTCAATAGGGTCAACCTGAAGCAGCGAATTAACATTTTCATGCCGTCTTACCTCATCTGCCTGTATTTCTTCCTCCTCAACCTCCTCCTTTATGGCTGCCTCCTCCTGGCTTCCACGGATAGCAAAGGAAAGAATGATGAAAAGAATGCCGTAAGCGCCGCAGAACAAAAGGTTAAGGGGCGTCATAACGCCAAGAATAATCATGGTAATTCCAACCATAAGGAGAACCTTTGGAATGGAAAAAAGCTGTCCAATCAGTATGTCTCCTATATTTTCCTCCTTTGACGCCTTCGTGACAAGAATACCTGTGGAAAGCGAAATCAGCATGGAAGGTATCTGTGAAACAAGTCCGTCACCGATGGTAAGGATTACGAATTTATTTAGGGCCTCATTCATGGTAAGACCCATGGAGGTCATTCCGATAACAAGTCCGCCCACAATATTGATAATTGTAATGATAAGGCCTGCAGTAGCGTCTCCCTTCACGTATTTAGAGGCACCATCCATAGCTCCGAAAAATGCCGATTCAGCCTGTATCTTTTCTCTCCTTACAATAGCCTCCTGGTCGGTGATGGCACCTGTGTTAAGGTCAGCGTCAATCGCCATCTGCTTACCCGGCATAGCGTCAAGTGTAAATCTTGCCGTTACCTCTGATACTCTCTCTGAACCCTTGTTGATAACGAGCATCTGTACGATGATAAGCACAATGAAAACAATGGCGCCGATAACAAGATTTCCTCCTCCTACGAAGGAACCGAAAACCTGTACCACCTGTCCCGGATCTCCCGTCGTTAAAATCAGTCTTGTGGAAGATACGTTTAAGGAAATTCTGAATATGGTTGTAAACAAAAGCAGTGTCGGAAAGCCCGACATATTCAGCGTCTCCGATGTAAAAAGACAATTAAATACGATAACCAGCGACATTGAAACATTAAAAAGAATAAGCACGTCAAGAAGTCCCGAAGGCATAGGAATAATAAGGAATATAACTGCAGCTAACAGATATACGCCGAGAAATAAATCATTTCGTCTCATATTCCATTTTCCTCCTTCCTATGTAATCCTCTTAGTAGGTAATTGCGAAACTTAGCAGTTTCAAAAAGTGAGTTGTGCAAAATGTATAATTCATACGCAAGGTGCTTTGGAG
>JAMPFU010000031.1 GCA_023664385.1 Clostridium sp.
GCTTGCTTGCTTGCTTGCTTGCTTGCTTGCTTGCTTGCTTGCTTGCTTGCTTGCGAAGATTGTCTCCTTTCCTGTCATATGGTGTCAACTCCTATTTTTCATTTTATCTTATTAGAACAAAGTGCCTTTAGTATCCTTTATGTTACCACCACGTTCACGGCACTTTGGGCGAATCTTAGCAGGATTTTTAATCCTTGCCTAATAGGAAACGAAGTTTCCTATTAAATCAGAAAACCGTGTTATATTATACACGAAAAACAAGAATTTGAAAATAGGTTTATAACATGTTATTAATAATTTTCAGCGCTTACCTCAAAAAAGCTTTGTGGATGGTTGCAGGTCGGACAAACCTCAGGCGCCTTTGTTCCCACAACGATATGTCCACAATTTCTACATTCCCATACCTTAACCTCGCTCTTTTCAAACACCTTGGCAGTCTCTATATTTTTAAGCAATGCCCTGTATCTTTCCTCATGGTGCTTTTCAATCTGTCCCACAAGGCGGAATTTTTCTGCAAGCTCGGCAAAGCCCTCTGTCTCAGCAGTCTTGGCAAATTCCTCATACATATCCGTCCACTCATGGTTTTCTCCATCAGCGGCAGCCTCAAGATTTTCCGATGTGTTTCCAATTCCGCAAAGCTCCTTGAACCACATTTTAGCATGCTCCTTCTCATTGTCTGCGGTCTTTAAAAATATTGAAGAAATCTGCTCATATCCTTCCTTTTTTGCAACAGATGCAAAGTATGTATACTTGTTTCTCGCCTGTGATTCTCCCGCAAATGCTGCCTGTAAATTTTTCTCCGTCTGCGTTCCCTCATATTTGTTTCCCATGTTTTTTTCCTCCTTATTGTCTTTGACTATTCTTCTAATTCTTCAAACAAATCCTTATAATCACTTTGCAGTGCATGTGCATTTGTTGATACTCTTTTATGTAAATTGATTGCGGCTGTGGATTTTGCAATCGGCTGTATGGTTCCTGCACCCGCAACGCAGCCGCCCGGACATGCCATTCCCTCAAGCAGATATCCGTCATACTTTCCTGCCTTTGCCATTGCAAGAAGCTTTCTACACTCTGAAAGTCCCTCGGCATTCTGCACCTTGACCTCATAGTCAGGATAAAGCTCTGAAATACAGTTTACAACTGCATTGGCAACACCGCCGCTGACAGCAAAGCCTCGTCCGTCACCACTTGCGCCATGCATTGTATCATCATCCTTCAGCTCCTCAAATTTTATTTCCTTCGCCTCGAACATTCCCATTACCTCCTCAAAGGTAAGGACAAAATCGACGTCACTTCTTATCGTCCGTCTGCTCGCCTCAAGCTTTTTCGCGGCACATGGTCCGATAAAGGCAACCTTACAGCCCGGATATTTTTTCTTGATAAGTCTGCCTGTAAACACCATAGGAGTAAGCGCCATGGAAATACATTTTGCGATTTCAGGAAATTCCTTTTTCGCCATCATGGACCACGCAGGACAGCAGGATGTAGCCATAAACGGAAGATTGTCAGGGACCTCCTCCACAAAGTCCTTCGCCTCCTGTATTGTACAAAGGTCAGCGCCTATGGCAACCTCTATCACGTCCGTAAATCCAAGTGCCTGAAATGCAGACCTTATTTTTTCAGGGGTAAGCTTCGGTCCGAATTGTCCTGCAACGGCAGGCGCTATCGCAGCATACACAGGCACGTCACTCTTGATTGCCTGTATTACCTGAAATATCTGCGCCTTGTCCGCAATTGCCCCGAATGGACAGTTTGCCAGACACATTCCGCAGGATACGCATTTATCCTGATTGATTTCTGCACGTCCATATTCATCTGATGATATTGCATTCATTCCACACGCCTTTGCACAAGGACGTTCCTGCTTTACGATAGCACCATACGGACAGACACTGACACATTTTCCGCATTTGATACATTTCTCCTGATTAATCTCTGTCTTACCACCATAAAATTTGATGGCACCTCTCGGACATACCTCCTTACACGGATGGGCAAGACAGCCCTGACAGGCATCTGTTATTTTTACAACATTATCAGGACATGCATGACATGCAAACTTTATGATATTAATAAGCGGTGGCTGATAATATTTTTCGGGCTTTACGCACTCCTCCGCTCCTGTCGATACGGGTGCATGCTCCGTTGGTGACCGCAGGGGCAGACCCATAGAAAGTCTCATACGCTCCTTTACAATCGCCCGCTCAAGAAACACACTGTCCCTATACACCGTGACCTCACCGGGAATAATCTTGTAAGGTATCTGCTCCATTTGTGACAAATCTCCGTCCTTATAGTCATAAGAAAGCTTTGCAACCTCTGCGTAAACTCTTTCTCTAAGGTCATTTACCGATGTGTATATACCTCGCATCCCATTCCTCCTGATAAACTATTATTTGTTTCACATACTGTTATTATATCAGTCCGAACATGAAGTTTCAACTGACACAAAGATATTCTTTTATTCTCTCAAGCTCCGCATAAGCCTTTTCCCGTCCAATCTGATATACCCGCTCAAGCTCATCAGGGTTTCGGCATACCTTTCCAATTGCAAGCCCGGTGTCCGGTCGTATGACAAACAGCCTTCCAAGCTTTTCCTGCTGTTCAATATACGCAAGGATTTTATTATATCTCATGTATCTTCTTGACATTGTACCTATAAAATTCGGATATTTCCCAAGCACCTTTTTCATAACAGGCATCATGCGGGACTGATGCTTCACATAACCCTTTGGCTGCGTCAAAATGACAACAAGCTTATCATATCCTTTATATTCCATAAATTTTACCGGTATTGAATCAGCAGTTCCCCCGTCTGACAAAACCCGTCCTGCAAGCTCTACAGGTCTTGCGGCAAAGGGAAGGGACGCCGACGCCCGCATCCACTGGATATCATTTTCGCCGCCGTCAGTGCATTTGTGATATACTGCCCTGCCTGTAAGCATGTCGGTACATACAACATAAAATTCCATGGGAGATTTTGCAAATGCGTCCGTATCAAATACATCAAGCTCCTTCGGCAGCGTGTGATAGGAAAACTCAGCACCGTAAAGGTCGCCTGTGGTAATCCATGATTTAAGGCTCACATATCTGTCATCCGTGCAATATTTTTTGTTATACCTTATGCTCCTGCCTATCTGCTTGGACTTGTAGTTACACCCAAACACTGCTCCTGCCGAAACGCCAACAGCCCCATCAAAGTCAATATCATGTTCCATAAAAACATCTAAAATTCCTGCGGTAAACATGCCTCGCATGGCGCCGCCCTCAAGCACTAATCCTTTTTTCATCTAAAAATCCTTCCAGATTTGATATTACGAAATTTTCTTTCAAATCATAAAATAATTTCAATCATAATTATTTATCATTATATCAACTTAAAAAATAAAAAGCAATAAAAGAGGGGCTGTCACAGTAAGAATTTAAGGTGCATAATTGTTTACCTGCGGCAAGCCCCTGAAAACATCTTAATTATTTAGTCTTCTTCTTCCTTAAGTGCTTTTTCCTGCATTGTCTGTATATCGTCATATGCAGAAAGCATTGGAGTTATATCTTCATTTTTGAAATGTCTCTTTACATAGTTTGCAGTGATTGCAGCTACCGTTCCTGAAAGCGTAAGCACGCCAATCAGGTTCGGGATTGCCATAAGACCGTTAAGCGTATCTGCAATATCCCATGCGAGGTTCTGTCCCATAACGGCCCCCCCAAAAACAGCAATTGTAAAGATTACCTTATAAACATAAGTTGCCTTTAAACCGAAAAGATACTCACACGCCTTGCTGCCGTAGTGGCTCCAGCCAAGCACTGTGGAAAACGCAAAGAGAAGAATCGCTATGGCAATAAACATTTCTCCCGCCGTACCAAACATTTTTCCAAATGCCTCTGACGCAAGATTATTGGAATCCACACCTGAAACGACCTGCCCGGTTGCAAGGTCAATATCACCTGATGCAAGTATGGAAACTGCCGTAAGGGTACATACGATAATCGTATCCGTAAACACCTCAAAGATACCCCACATTCCCTGTACAACAGGCTCCTTAACATTTGAATTTGAATGTACCATAACTGAAGAACCAAGACCTGCCTCATTTGAGAACACGCCACGCTTCATACCAAGCACAACTGCCTGCTTGATTCCAAAACCGACGATACCACCGCCTACAGCCTTCATGCCGAACGCACTCTTAAATATAGATACAAATATATCAGGTACCACAGTTATATGTGTAGCAATAATTACAATTGCACCGACTATGTAAAGAATAACCATGAACGGAACGATTTTCTCAGTAACCGCTGCAATTCTCTTTAATCCGCCAATTACAACCAATCCGACAGCAATTACAAGGATAATGCCGATTACAGGCTTTGGAATACCAAATGCCTTCTTTACATTTGATGCGATAGAGTTTACCTGTGTCATGTTTCCTATGCCAAATGAGGCAAGGAAACAGAATACTGAAAACAATACAGCGAGAACTGTTGCAATTCCCTTGCAATGCTTCTTGGAGCCGAGTCCATTTTGGAGATAGTACATGGCACCGCCAGACCACTCTCCCGCTTCGTTTTTCTTACGGTAATAGATACCTAATACATTTTCAGAATAATTTGTCATCATTCCAAAAAATGCAATTACCCACATCCAAAAAACTGCACCCGGACCACCTGACGCTATGGCTCCTGCAACACCGACGATATTACCTGTACCTACCGTTGCCGCAAGTGCAGTACAAAGCGACTGAAACTGTGATATCGATTTATCCTCAGTATGTGCGGTTACATGCTTCTTTCCGAAAATTCCTCCGATTGTATTTTTCATCCAATGCCCAAAATGGCTGACCTGAAAAAACTTTGTAAGTATTGTCATAAGAATACCTACCACGCCCATAAGAATAAGCATTGGTGGTCCCCAAACAACACCATTTACGGCAGAATTAATTTTTTCAATTAAATCCATAATCCTCTCTCCTTCTTAAATTAATGAACACACTGCCTTTGCACCTTTTATGTGTTTTTTACCGCTGTAGCTTAACATAAAAAAGGTGCCTAGATACAGTATTTGCCTACTCTAGACACCTTTGTCCTTGTATTTTATATCATATTCCGACTAATCTTGTCAATAAAATTCACTTTATTTTTCTAATGTTTCATCACTGTAATAAAGTAAATTATATTAATTTATCCAGCAAGGAGTTCCCTATCGTACCGCTTGGCATTGCAACGCCAAAATTGTCCGTTATGGTTGCCCCGATATCCGCAAAGGTATCGGAATCTGTCAATCTGCCGTTTCCTTTTAGGCATGGGGAATATGCAATAAACAAAACCCGCTCTCTTGTGTGGTCGGTTCCTGTGTGTGTAGGGTCATTGCCGTGGTCTGCCGTTATAATAAGTAAATCATCCTCCCGCAGAACCGTAAGAAGCTGTCCTAACTTTTCGTCAAAACGCTCCAGCTCCTGTCCATATCCAATTGGATTTCTCCTGTGCCCCCATAAGGTGTCAAAGTCAACTAAGTTTACATAACACAAGCCTGTGAAATCCCTGCCTGCAATTTCTATCGTCTGCTCCATACCATGTACGGAGGACTTTGACCGATTGCTCTCAGTAATTCCCTCCCCTGCAAATATATCGTTTATCTTGCCGACCGATATCACGTCATAGCCTGCATCCTTTAGTGCATTTAACGCCGTTTGTCCATAGGGCTTCAATGCATAATCGTGCCGGTTACTCGTCCTTACAAACGCTCCCTTTTTCTTTCCCACATAAGGTCTTGCTATGACACGTCCTACCTTCCATTCATCCCGCATGGTAAGCTCTCTTGCAATTTCGCAGCATCTGTAAAGCTCATCCAGCCCAAAGGTCTCCTCGTTGCCGCAGATTTGAAGAACCGAGTCGGAGGATGTGTACACAATCATATTTCCTGTTGCTATCTCCTCCTCTGCAAGCTCATCCAAAATTGCAGTTCCGCTTGCACTTTTATTTCCGATTACCTTGTGTCCCGTCCTCTTTTCCAGCTCTGCAATAAGCTCAGCAGGAAAGCCTGTATCCGTAAAGGTCTGAAACGGCTTTGTAATGTGAAGCCCCATCATTTCCCAATGTCCTGTCATGGTGTCCTTGCCTGTGCTCGCCTCGTTCATTTTCATGTAATAGCCCATAGGTTCATCAATCGGCGGCACCTGTTTCAGGGGATGCAGATTTGCAAGTCCAAGCTTTTGTAAATTTGGTATGTGAAAAGCATCCATACGCTGTGAAATGTGCCCCAGCGTATCTGTTCCCACATCTCCGAAGCTTGCCGCATCCTCCATTGCACCCACGCCCAAGGAATCTATCACTATTGTAAATATACGTTTAAATCCTGCCATAAATAACCTCCTAGGAAAATTGTATGTTGTGTGTTACTTACTATATTTTTTCTTTACCACTTTTGCAACAATAAATACGATAACACTTGGTATTAAAAACTCCAAAGCTGTTCCAAAGCTGAAATAGAGCTTTAGAACAGCTTTAAAGAATTTCTATTTTTTTACTTCCCAAAATCCAAATCGTTTTCCACCCTTACGTTCTATCGTGCCTTCATTCACCAATTCTTTAACAATCCCTTGTATATGTGTTCTTGTCTCATTTAAGCTTTCTTGTAGTTCTTTTTGAGTAGCTGTTGGTTTTTCTTTCAACTGTCTGATAAGTATATCTAAAAATACTTTTTTCTTTCTCAGTTATTTTATCGCTCATTTTATCGCTCATTTTTTTCAATACATTCAAATCACTGTCTCTTCTAAATCAATTTTATAGACATATCTACTCTTATTAATGTTCCTCCTCAATCAGCCTCTTAATCGCCTCAATTCCTACCTTGATTGCCGATTCCGTATCGTGGACAATCGGGTTGTCAAGTCCTGCTGCATTCCGCTCCTGATTACCGACCACAAGGAAATTGGAGCCGCATCTTACGCCTAAATGGCTTGCCACAACAAAGAGTGCCGCAGACTCCATTTCTGACGCCTTGACCCCAAGACGTTTCCATGCCTCCCATTTGTTAAGGAGCTCATAGCTTACAGGCATACGCTCAGGCTCATGCTGTCCGTAAAATGCATCCTTGCACTGCACCACCCCTGTGTGATAGGTATAACCAAGCTCCTTTGCCGCACCGACCAGTGCATTTGTAACATCAAGATTTGCAACCGCCGGAAATTCAATCGGTGCATACTCCCTGCTTGTTCCCTCCATACGGATTGCTCCTGTGGCAATTACAATGTCGCCACCCTTAACGTCCATGTCTATTCCGCCGCAGGTTCCCACTCGCACGAATGTGTCTGCACCACAAAGCACAAGCTCCTCCATGGCGATGGATGCAGATGGTCCGCCTATGCCTGTGGAGGTAACGCTCACCTTTTCTCCATTCAAATATCCTGTATAGGTCACAAATTCCCTGCTGTCGGCAACAAGCCTTGCATCCTCAAAATGTTCTGCTATCTTCTCACATCGTTTTGGATCACCCGGAAGTATAACATACCGTCCTACATCACCCGGTCTTATCTGTAAATGATATTGCAATCCTGCCTCACCTGAATAATTCTGCATGGCAATTCCTCCTTTTGAACATTAAACACAAAGTCTTCAAAACAGCTTCATCAGTTTGTCCTTTATAGTTTCATCCGCCCACGATACCTCTACGGCATTTTTCATCATACAAATAATTTCATCGTCCGTGATACCATAATTTTTCTGTATAAAGTCAAGCTCTTTATCCATAGTTGTCGTGCTCACGGTACGGTTATCAGTATTTACCGTTACCAGTATATGGTTATCTAAAAACTGCTTCATGGGATATTCGGACATATCCTTTACTGCCTTTGTCTGAAGATTGCTGATTGGACAAAGCTCCACACCAATTCTCCTGTCGGCACAAAGCTTCATTACAGCTTCATCAGTTCGCATGGCTATTCCATGTCCAATTCTCGTTGCTCCGCACGCTATGGCATCTGTGATGTTTTTTACATTTCCACATTCACCTGCATGTATCGTAAATGGCATTCCCAGCCTATGAACCTCCCGAAACAGCTCCATAAATTCAGACATGGGATATGCAGCCTCATTTCCTGCAAGGTCAGCACCGCAGACACCGTTTCCAAGAAATTCCCTTGATGCCTTTATCATGGCAAGATTTTCCTCATGGCTGTGATGCCGCATGGCACATACAATTACACCATATTCAACGCCATATTCCATTTTACCCTTTTCCAAACCGTCTATGACCGACGCTATTATCTGATCCACTGCAAGTCCTTTTTGCGTGGATAAAAGCGGGGCAAATCTAACCTCCACATAATCCATACGCTCGTGATGCATTGTTTTCATAAAGTCATAGCCTGCACGTTTTAAACCTGCCTCACTTTGCAAAACGGAAAGGGGCAAGTCAAATTTCTCAAGATACTGTGCAAGGTCGCGGCAGTCAACCGATACACCAAGCTCCTCATCCTCCACTGGTCTTCCCAGCAGCTCCTCAATGCAGCCCTTGGAAAGCGAACCGTCCAAGTGACAATGAAGCTCAACCCTCGGCATTTTATTTTTTGTCATCTCCCAGCCTCCTCATAAATATCCTTCCAGCCATGGTATACATCACCCCATACTTTCTCCTGCAAAGCTTCTCGGCAAAAGCTCCTCCAAGGTCATGGAAAATGTACCGTCCTTGCCATCCTCAAGGATAACGCTAAAGTCCTTCGGCTCGCAAAATTCCCGCATAACCTGACGGCATATGCCGCAAGGTGCACATGCATCCTTCGTATCGGCATCGCTTGATGCTCCCACTATAGCAATCGCCTTAAATTCACGTTCTCCCTCCGATACCGCCTTGAAAAACGCTGTCCGTTCCGCACAATTTGTTGCCCCAAAGGACGCATTTTCCACATTGCAGCCTGTATATATTTTCCCGTCACTGGCAAGGAGTGCCGCACCAACCTTAAAATGGGAGTATGGTGCATATGCATGTTCCCTCGCCGCCTTTGCAAGACGTATCAATTCTGCTTCGTTTATCTCCATATAAACCTCCTTACCACAAAACATAGCCCTCAAATTTCCAGTCCCTGATATCATTATCCGTTTTTTCATACTCAAAATAACAATAGGTTATGATATATTTCCTGCCACTCTCCGACACAATTTCATACGGCAGTGTGCCATCATCAACGTCATTCGGGTAATCACTGTTTATCATGCTCCACACAAGCTCCTTTACATTTATCGTGTCATGGATTGAATTCCCGTTTCCTATATCTTCAATGTCAACCACCATATCTATGTGGTCTCCCCCAGCACTCATTTCTTCGTAATAATCACCATCGACCCTAAAGCTGCACATATAACTGTATCCTTCTATGGAAACGGCAGCATCAGTTTCCCGCCTGCGAAAAACCCACTGTCTCCCATCATATGTCTGCTGTCCAAAAAAGCTCTTTATTGCAGTCAGCTCTGCCGCCGTATATTTTTCTTCTAAATATTCCTCACCGTATCTGTTCCATTTTAAAACATTGTATATGCTTCTTGCATTTTTAAATTCCTCACTGTTTTTTTGTAAATCAATATCATATGCCGTCTCATAGGAACCCATCAAAGCCTCAAACCGTTTTTTCTGTGACAGAAATTCTATTTTTTCCACACTGAAAAATGGTAACATGATACACAGGATATAAACCAAAATGCCAATATAAAGGAAATGCTCATACCCCTCGGCATAGCCGTTCTTTTCCTTTTTAAACAGCTTACGCAACAAGCCGTAAATCGGCTCCCATGCCACATAAATAATCTGCAATATGATAAATACCACAGCCCAGTAACGGGAAGCTGTAATCCCATAATCATTGATACGAATACCGATTGACCAACATTCAAGAAGGATAAACGGTGCATAAATATATTTTGCATATTTTATGACAGCCCGGTATATCACGCCCGCCTTCAAATCCTTATATGCATTTGCCGCAAATGGATATGCCGTTGTCCAGATAACCGCCCCAATGCAAAACAAACCCGCACAAATGCCAAACACTTCATTTTTCGGCATATAACCCGTAACAAGAATTTTCAGCACATACATGTAAATGATAATCATTGCTGCCATCACCATCGGCATCAGCACCCACAGCAAAAGTCCTTTGATAAACCTTGAATTTGTTTCCGTTTTATCCGTCAAACAAATGAGGGCATAGGGTGCATACACGATACCCACAAGGAGTATTTCAACATAGGTCACAAACTGCCACTCGTCAACATCGACAATTAAAATATCAAATATTGTCACCAAAAGAATAAATCCAATGTTAAGCAGGAGCAGAACCGTTCCTACCTTGATGACGCTCACAACAAGATTTACCATATATTTTTCAAATGCCATGCCGCTTAATTTTATCAGCCTGTGAAATGCAAGGACAACACATAAAAGAATATACAGCACCATTACCTTATAAAACATGTCCTGTCCCGCTTCCGGGAATATGTCGGTATTGTTTCCGAGAATGTCAAAGACAACACTGATGATTGCAAATATAATGTAGTGCAGTATCAGCCTTTTTCGGTTGCTTCCATCCTCTGTAAAAATGCTCTCCACAAAAAAGCTTCCGACTGCAAACATCATAAGAAAGCCAAATATATAATTAACTGCCCGCTGTGCAGAATCACTGCTTCGTGAATAAAAGTCGCTTGCGTCCAAAGCGACAAAAAGCACACATGCAAGATTTACACAAATAAGCATTATCATATATCGCTTGATGATGCCTTTAATTGATTCCTTTTGTTTGTCGACCACAATTCCCAGCTTACCCATAAAAATTCTCCTTATTTACCTTTACATTTTCATAATCTATCAAATAGTATGTCATTATTGTCACCCCCCCTAGTTATACAGGCTCTCGCAGGCATAATCATCCTCGCCTATCAATCGTATCAGCTCCGTAACAAGCTTTTTAAAATTAGCAGCCGCCTTGTCTGCCGTCTCCTGCACCTCACTATGGTTCAGGGGCTTTGGTGAAATTCCTGCTGCCATATTTGTGATACAGGAGATTCCGCAGACATTAAGCCCCATATGTCTTGCCGCCATAGCCTCACATGCCGTACTCATTCCGACTGCATCGCCGCCAAGGGACCGATACATACGGATTTCGGCAGGCGTCTCATAATTTGGTCCTGTTGTCTGCAAATACACGCCCTGTTGTATGGAAACAGCCGTATTTCTTGCCGCCTGCTTTATCAGCTCCCGAAGCTTTTTGCCGTACACCTCGCTCATGTCAGGGAACCTCGTACCAAGCTCATTTACATTTTCGCCAATCAAAGAGCTTGGAACAAAGCTTGTGATATGGTCTGTTATCATCATCAAATCCCCTGGAACAAAGGACGGATTCATGCCGCCTGCCGCATTTGTGAGGATAACGGTTTTCGCCCCCATCAGCCCCATCAGTCTCACGGGAAGCACAACGTCCGACATTGGATAACCCTCGTAATAATGTACCCTGCCTTGCATTGCAACAACAGGCACTTCCTCAACATATCCGAAAATAAATCTTCCTTTATGTCCTGCCACAGTCGATGTGGGAAATCCCTCTATATCTGAATAATCTATAGCTGCCTTTATATCCATCTGCTCTGCGTAATCCCCAAGTCCTGACCCAAGCACAAGTGCAGCCTTTGGCTCAAATGCGACCTTACTTTTCACTGCCGCAAGACACCGCTGCAATTTTTCATATACCCCATTCATATCAATACCCTCCTTTATTTGTTCATCATATCTACGGCTGAGCTTGTTCCAAGCCTGTCGCAGCCTGCGGCGAGAAATGCCTCCATATCCTCCACAGACCTGATTCCGCCTGCCGCCTTAATTTTAACGCCGTCCCCTATATTTTCCTTAAAAAGTATGACATCCTCCATTGTTGCCCCGCCTGTACCAAAACCAGTTGACGTTTTTATATAATCTGCTCCTGCATTTGTCACTGCATGACACATGGCTATTTTTTCTTCCTCCGTAAGATAGCAGGTTTCTATTATTACCTTTAAAATTTTATTCCCTGCAGCCTTTTTCAGTGCCCGTATTTCATGTTCTACAGCTTCATAATTTCCGTTTTTTACATCAGAAATATTGACTACCATGTCAAGCTCCGAGGCACCGTCAATAATTGCCTGTTCTGCCTCTGCTATCTTTGCTTCGGTAACGGAGTAGCCAAGTGGAAATCCGATTACGGTGCAGATGTTAAGCTTATCCTTGTATGTGTCATGTATACGTTTTATATAGCAGGGCGGCACACATACGGACGCCGTTTTATATTCAATTGCCTCGTCACACAGCTTTTTTATGTCATTCCATGTTGCATAGGGTTTCAGCTGGGTGTGGTCAACGTGAGAAAGTATATGCTTCAATGTAAGTCCTCCTTAATATATATCTTAATGTACCATAAGTCCACAATACAGTTCATTGCTTCCGTGTATATTTTACCATAAGTCAAATTTTATATAAAGCAGAATATCATTTCCGTTGAAATCCCAATTTCTTTGTGATATTATACCTTAGTATTGCATTAGTGCTTTACCATAATAAAGGTTGCGCCAGCCCAAGGCTGCCGATTTACAAATCAAATCGGAACATATGCCGAAGAAAAGCCTGAAACGGCTGGCATTTATAACCGAAGGGAGAAAAAAATGAAATTAAAGAAAAAAATTTTAAGCGGTCTTCTTGTGCTTGGTCTTGTGGCAGCAGCTTTCACAGGCTGTGGCAAAAAGGACGATGCAGGAAAAACATTTACTGTCGGATTTGACGCAGAGTACCCGCCATATGGCTACATGGACGATAACGGCGATTACACAGGCTTTGACCTTGAGCTTGCCGAGGAGGTTTGCAAGCTGAAGGGCTGGACGCTGAAAAAACAGCCTATCGCTTGGGACAGCAAGGATGCTGAGCTTAACTCAGGCACGATTGACTGTATCTGGAACGGCTTTACAATGAATGGTCGTGAAAATGATTACGAATGGTCTGTGCCTTATGTTGATAACAGTCAGGTTATCGTTGTAAAGGAAAGTGCGGGCATCACAAAATTTGGGGACCTTGCAGGAAAGAGGGTCGGCGTTCAGGCTGCCTCTGCCGCTCTTGACGTTTTATCGGACGAGGAGGGTCAGAAAGCTCTCGCTGACACATTCGGTGCACTTCAGGAGTTTGGAGATTACAACACAGCCTTTGCAGAATTAGAAGCAGGCTCTATTGATGCGCTTGCAATGGATATCGGCGTTGCCCAGTATCAGATTGAGAGCCGCGGAGGCGGATATATTATCCTTGACGAGCATCTTAATGCAGAGCAGTACGGCATCGGCTTTAAGCTTGGCAATACAGAGCTTAGGGACGAGGTAAATGCAGCACTCAAGGAGCTTAAAGCAAACGGCAAGTTTGATGAGCTTGCAAAGAAATACGGCTTAGAGGATATGACTTGTCTCGAGTAACCTGCAGCATAATAATGTTGTGAAATTTTAGGAGCGATATATGAGTTTTTCAGTGATGCTTGAACAACTCGCAAACGGTATGTTAAAGAGCATGGGGATTTTCTTTCTTACCCTGCTCTTTTCCCTGCCGTTTGGACTTGTAGTTGCTTTCGGCAGGATGTCAAAAAATAAAATACTGAGTGGAATTACAAGCCTTTTTATTTCAATTCTTCGAGGAACGCCCCTTATGCTTCAATTGCTTGTCGTTTATTTTGGTCCATATTATTTGTTCAGATTGCCTTTAAGCGATAGCTGGCGTTTTCCTGCAATTATAATCGGCTTTTCAATAAACTATGCCGCTTATTTTGCGGAAATATACCGTTCAGGCATCGAGGCAATTCCAAAAGGGCAATATGAAGCAGCCCAAATACTTGGCTACAGCAAAATGCAGACATTTAGAAAAATTATTCTGCCACAGGTAATAAAGATTATATTGCCGTCAGTTACTAACGAGATTATTACCTTGGTTAAGGACACGTCTTTGGCATTTTCTATTTCCTATGCTGAAATGTTCAGCACTGCAAAGATGATTGCTGCAAAGAGTACAACCTTTATGCCGTTTGTGGTTGCAGCCGTATTCTATTACATATTTAATCTGCTTGTTGCATTTGTTATGAGAAAATGCGAGAAGAAGCTTAACTATTACAGTTAGGAGGGTCATCATGGTCTATCTTGAAATGAACGATATAAAAAAATCCTTCGGCGAGCTTGAGGTATTGAAGGGGATTTCACTGAAAGTAAATGAGGGCGAGGTTGTTTCCATTATCGGACCTTCAGGTTCAGGCAAATCCACCCTGCTCCGCATAGCGACACTGCTTGAAACCATGGACCACGGCGACCTTTCTTACCTTGGTCAAAAGGCGGTACACTTGATAAATGGCGAGTCCGTATATGAAAAGCCCGCAAAGCTTACACAGATAAAAAAGAATTTTGGACTTGTATTTCAGAATTTTAATTTATTTCCACACAAAAGCGTGATGCAGAATATTATTGATGCGCCTATCCATGTTCAGAAAAGAAACAAAAAAGAGGTTGTGGAGGAAGCAAAAGGACTTTTGGAGAAAATGGGACTTGCTGACAAGGCAGACTATTATCCATGTCAGCTCTCAGGCGGTCAGCAGCAGCGTGTTGCCATAGCAAGAGCCCTTGCATTAAATCCAAAGGTGCTTTTCTTTGACGAGCCGACCTCTGCACTGGACCCTGAGCTTACAGGCGAGGTTTTAAAGGTTATCAAGTCACTTGCAGAGCTTAAAATGACAATGGTTATCGTTACCCATGAGATGAGCTTCGCAAAAAACATTTCAGACAGAGTGATTTTTATGGACAATGGCGTTATCGCCGTCGAGGGCAAGCCTGAGGACGTATTTAATTCTGACAATACACGCATGCAGGAGTTCCTTGGAAAGCTGAAGCATGAGTAAATACTTGTGCTACAGCCTTACTTCAACATACTTATCCAACTCCATATAATCTGTTCCTGCCCTACAGTCCACTGCAAGCACATGAACGCCCTTGTCTGCTGCCTCCCGCAGCACCTTTCCAAAATCAGGATGCGTTTTTTCGTTCGGAGAAAATGCATACATTTCCTTCATCTGGATAACAAAAAGTATGTATGCCTCGTAGCCCTCATCCATACATGCAGAAAGCTCCCTAATATGCTTAACGCCTCTTTCCGTCGGTGCATCGGGGAACAATGCCAATCCGTCTTCCTCAAGCGTCACTCCCTTGACCTCAAGAAACGCTTTTTTCTCCCCATCCTCAATGTAAAAATCAAATCTTGATTTGTTGTATGTATATTCATGCCTGATTAATGCCTGTTTTGAAAAAAGATTGCCCTTTCGCAGCCATTCTTCCACTGCATAATTTGGCGCTTGGGAATCCATATTGATAAACAGCGGCGTTTTGCCCTCCCGCGCCTTTTCCACTGCAATTAAATCATATGCCGTCTTTCGGTTCGGGTTATCGGATTTTTCAAGATACACAATTGCATTTGGCAAAAGAAGCTCCCTGCATCTTCCCGTGTTTTTTACATGAACCTTCTCTATTTTGCCTTCTATTTCCACATAAGCGATAAATCTGTTTGGTCTATCTATAAATGTTCCCTTTACTATATTTTTATATTTCATTTATCACCTTTCTTTTCACTTACCTGCCGCTCTGACTGACGCAACAAAACGTTCAATTTTCTTTGGGTCTTTGCCCTGCCTGTCTTCATATTCAACGCCTGATGAAACGTCCACGCCGTCAGGATTTACATATTCTAACGCAGCAGCCACATTACTGTCATCAAGACCTCCTGCAAGCAGAAACAGCTTTCCGTCACGGGGTATTTCCTTTAACAAATTCCAGTCAAAGGTTTTTCCACTTCCAGGCTCATGGGCATCAAAAACGTAGCCTGCTATCTGCGGACATTTCCCATATGCCTCATATTTGTCCATATCGCTTATGTTAAATGCCTTTAATATGGGAATGTGTCCTTCCTTTATAATGTCCTCACCAAGCTCACCATGTATCTGAACATAGTCAAAGCCCGCCTGTCTGGCAAGCCTCACCTGCTCTAAGGTTGGCGACACCATAACGGCAACCGCCTTTATATCGTCAGAAAGTGCCTTAATTATTTTTGCAGCAGTCTCCACGCCTGTATTACGTCTGCTTTTTTCATAAAACATGACAATGCCTGCAAAATCAACCTTATTTTTGTTCAGGTACTCCGCTTCCAAGGCATCCGTCAAGCCGCATATTTTAATTTTATAGCTTCCTTCTGACATAAATTTCGCTCCTATCCTTTCATCATTATCTGCCCGTTAGGTAATTGCGAAACTAACATTTTATTAATATATGTTGTCGAAAATATACAAATTCAACTCAGGGCACGCTTGCGCTTAACGCCCTGCCTATGAACTTGTATATTTTCTCCAACTTACGTTATTATAAAGCAGAGTTTCGCAATTGTCTATTATCTGCCTGTAACTGACACCGCAGCATCACATTCCAGTTTTTCAAGCTCAGGACAATTGCTTACATCTAAGGCTGTCAGCATATTACCATTACATACAAGGCTATAAAGCTTTGTACATTTGCTTACATCCAACGTACTAATCTGATTATTATAGCATTCCAATATAGTCAGGTCAGGACAAAACACCACATCTAATGTATCAATCTGATTATCATAGCAGTGCAGCCTGTCAAGCTTTGTACAATTGCTTACATCCAATGCGTCAATTTGATTATTACAACAGTCTAAATCAGTCAATAGATTACAGCCGCTTAAATCAAGCTCCTTTATATTATTATTTCCACAGTAAAACTCTCTCAATTTAGCACACATCGTCACATCCAATGCTTCCAGCAAATTATCATAGCATGCAAACAAGTAGAGATTTGGACAGTTACTGACATCTAACGAGTTAATCTGATTTTCCTGACAATAGAACCATGTCAGATTTGGACAATTACCAACATCAAGACTGGTAAGCTTGTTATTGGCACATGCCAAATCAGATAATTTCGTACAGTCGCTTATATCAAGATTTTCAAGTTGATTGTTGGAGCAATATAATTCATACATTGTCCTACAATTGCTCACATCAAGGCTTACAAGCTGGTTATTTCCACAAAAAAGTGCTTCAAGGGCATAACAATCGCTGACATCAAGCTCTATCATTGAATTATCCCTGCAATAAAAATCCACCAAAGCAGTCAAGCCGTTACAGGAAATTGTCCCGCTTAAATTTTTCTCGCTCCATGCAATTGATATCAATCTTCCTGCGCGCCAAGTATACTGCTCCTCATCGTATATGTCCTCCGATACATCAGCCCCAAGCGCCTTTTGCTCCGCAATCAGCCTCTGCAAGATTTCCACATCTGTCTCGTGAGAACCCTCCGTTGTCTCCGGCACTACTAATGCAGTATCCGTATTTTCCTCCTCGACCTCCAACACCTGTCCATCGGTATTTCCTTCCGTATCCGTATTTCCAGTGTTTCCACAGCCTGTCAGCAGTCCAAACACAAGAAGCCCTGACAGCAGCTTTGCACTGATTTTCTTTAATTTCTTCATTCGGCTTTTCTCCTATTCCTTATTCTTGTTCAAGACAATTCCAAAAACGGCGCCGCAAATACCACCGATAATATGCGTGAGCTGAGAAATGTTGTCATTTTCAAATATTCCACTTACAACCTCTGCACCTAAGTAAATAATAATAATCAAAATCATCGTCAACGGTATACCGTCACCCTTTATGCTCGAGGCTGACGTAAGTATAATCATCATAAACACAATTCCACTTGCGCCAAGCAATGCAACATGCGGAAAGAACAGTATATTTACAAGTCCCGACACAACTGCCGTTATGGCTATCATTCCAAGCAGCCTTCCACTGCCGTATTTTTCTTCCAAGATAGGTCCAAGCAGCAGAAACAGCATCATATTTCCCGAAAGGTGCGCCCAGCTTGCATGTCCTAATGTATGTCCGAACAGCCTTATAAAAAATCCAAAGGAGATAGGCGAACGGTATACGGAAAAAGCTGCCATTACCAATTTTCCGTTAAACACTTTATCCAATATGAGTATGATAAGCGCCGCAATTGCAAAGGTAAGCACGACAGGCGCATTATAGCTTATCCTTGGAAGCTTACGCTTTTTCGGTGCTTCAGCCACAGCTTCATTTTCTCTGGTTTGTAACTGATTAAAATTATCCATAGTTCCTCCTTCTTTCTCTACTGCCCTGCCTTAAATCTGACACATACAATATCGGGAAAATTAAACAGCCGCACAGGAATAACACTGTTTCCAAGTCCACGGCTTACAACCATGGCTGTATCATTTTCCTCATATACTCCACTTGTGTACGCAGGATGAAACCCTTGGTCGGGCGCATAAACCCCGCCAATAAACGGCAGCCTGAACTGTCCTCCATGTGCATGTCCCGCAAGCACAAGGTCTGCTCCATATATGCTGTAATCCTTAATATACTGTGGTTCATGTGTAAGAAGAACCACTAGCTCCGTTTTATCATTCAGGCGAAGCTCCTTTAACGTATCATCTAAAAGAGAGCCGTCATCAAGCCCTGCAAGAATAAAATCGGAATCACCCTTTTCTATACTAAGGTACGTATTGTCCAAAATTGTAACGCCCTCCTGCCGAAGCATGTCCATAAGCGCATTATATAAATCATCGGAAAGCCATTTTTCATGGTTTCCCGTAACGTAATACACAGGCGCTATCGAAGCTGCATTTCGGACAAGTGCAGCCGCTTTATCAAAATTCTTACTGCGCTCATCAACCAAATCCCCTGTTATCACTATCATGTCAGGCTCACATTCCTCAATTTTCTTTATGAGCCGCTTCTGATTTTTGCCAAAGCCCTTATTGTGAAGGTCGGATAAATGAACAATTGTAAAGCCGTCCATTTCCTTTGTTATTTTCTCGTTGGCGTATTCGTACTCCGACAACACAAGCATATTGTTTTGCCAATAACAAAATCCCACTAAAAAGACAATGACACAGATTACTATTATGTACCTTTTTTTACTTTTCTTCATACCAAAATCTCCACTTATGTGAATTTATTTTTTATTTCCTAAGCAGCCTGTCCACAGGTGCAGTCAGGAATTTTTGAAAAAGCTTTACAACCATTCCCGTAAATATTGCGGCAATGATTGTACCCTCTCTTGTCCCCTGAATGGTAAAATCGAAAAATATAAGGGATAACAAAATTGTCAGCACAACGCATACACAGTCAAAGGCTATTTTTATATTTCCAAACTGCTTTCCCGTCGTGTCTGATATTGCTTTTATAAATGCCTCTGCCGAATTCATAACAACATTTGCAATGACGGCAAGCGCAATGCCCAATGCCAAAATAACCGTACCCAAAATGACAAACAGCAGCTTCAATATGTATGCGTCAACCTGAATAAACGACACAAGCCACATTCCAAAATCAGTGAAATACCCAAACAAAAACGAAAGTGGTATCTGCAATAGCTGTATAAGCTGAAAATTCTTACGCAGTATTAAAATCTGTCCTGCAATGAGAATTAAATTCCATATAAAAAGCCAGTTGCCAAAGCTTAACGAGGTAAATTTACGACTTAAAACATCTGAAACGGAGGATGTTGGAGGCACCCCAAGCTCTGCCTTCTTTGTTACTGCAACGCCAAGTGCCACCACAAAAAGACTGATGATGAAAAGTATGTACCTCTTTGCAAGCTCTCTTTTACCCATTTTATGCTTCTCTATATTGTTATCCGTTTCATGTTCATTTATAGTATCTTTCATGTTTTCTCCAATTTCTGTTGTAAATTATGCCGCATTTTATAAAATCATTTTTGCTTGGAAGCCCAATCTATGACATTCTGAAAGAACTCTATGATTATGCCTGCCGCAGCCAATATAAACACAATAATGGTAACAACTACGGCAATTACTGAAACAATGCTCAAAATAAGGGCAGGAAGCCTCAGTCCATTTTCCCGCTCCTGAAATCCGAATATGCCAAACAAAACGGCGATTATCGGAAAAACATACAAAAATATTTTATCCAATACAAGCATGACGACCCGCATAACGCTGAACAGCCTGACAGGTGGCATAAAAACAAGAATTGCTATGTAAAGCAGGCTTATAACCGACAACACAATGGCAGCCCTTGAGTATTTCCCCGCCCTGTCTATTCTTCGTCTTTCAACTGCACTTGCATTATTGTAATTCATGGCAGACTTATCATAAATATTTTCCATAGGTTGACTCCTTTATTTACACCTGTCCATCCAACAGCATTTGCCTCAACTTCTCGTACCTAAGCCTCTTTTCTTCCTTTGCAAAATGAACCTCCCTAAGCTGTTCGGGATTGTTCTCATAAACAAGGCTTTTTGCCTCCTCGCCAAACTGCTCGCTTGTAAGGTCAAAGCAGCAGTCGCCAATCACATTATAGCAGTGATAGTTGCCGCCGTCACGCAAAATACCGTAAACCGTTCCACCGAAAATATCCTGCGCAAGAAATGCAGTAATCGAGCATTGTCCAAGTGTCTTGTTATCCTTGCTCCACTCATGCCTCATTCTTGGCGCACATGTATCGGCACACCATATCTTAGATAAGGCGTCATACAAATCTCTCGGCGTATGAATCAAAGGATATGTTTCATTTTCTGTTGTAATTGTGGCTGTCTCCCAGCCGTAAAACTTGTACTGCATGGCTACCTCCTAATACACCTTGTCAATTGCTGCCCGTACCCGAATTATATCAAAAACAAAAAATAAGCTCAACCACTATTCATTGGCTGAGCTTAGCTATTAACGGAAAAATGCAACGAAACAGGCTGTCGCAGTAAGGATTTTAAGGCACACATAAAATTACACTGACAAGCCCTCTTATATTTTGTATTTTTATAGTTACCGGCTATCTTTAGCATATTGATATTTTGTCTTTTCTATTATGTGGGGCACGTACTGTTGTCTGAGTGCACAGCCTTATGCTGCAAATGGTATGTGTATTTTGAATTGCAACTTTTTAAGACCGTAAGAATACCTCGCATTTGACAGCATAGCTGTGTACGAGTTCAAGGGAGTGCCCCACAAGCCATAATAGAACAGACAAAATATCTTAATATGCTTAGATAGCACAGGTTATAAAAATAGAAAATATAAGAGGGCTTGTCTTGAGGAAACAACTATGTGCCTTAAATCCTTACTGCGGCAGCCCATTATCCTACTCAGTTTCTGCATATACAACGTACCACTTGCCATCATCATAGCCTATCACAATGACTTCCGTCTGATTAATTTCATTGTAGCTTCCATAATACCGTTCCTCGACCTTATACGCATATGCTTTTTTCACGTTCAAATCCACTCCATATGCAACACGCATATTAGAGAGTATACGGTCAAGCTCATCATCTGTAACCTTTTTTCATTTACAATCTTATAATCAACCTGCATGCCTCCAAGGTAATTGTCATACAGTTCAAAAAACTGGCTTCCGTTTTCCACTCCGTTTATGGCAAGCGCTCCATCTTTAACAGTCTGTCTTATTTGCGGATGAAACGTATCGTAAGTTGCATCAAAATCCATATCGTTATAGCCCTTAAAGAAATTATCCACAACCTCCCTACTTGCCTTTTCGTTCATTTTTTCCATAACTACAAAGGCACCAAATACGCCTGCTGCAATAAGGACTAAGACGCCGATAACAATTCCGATAATGGCTCCTGCCTTCTTTTTCTTCTTCGGCGGCATGGCAGCTCCACCCACAGGATTTTGATTATAACCATTTGTCCATTGTCCTGCATTTGGATTGTAGCCCTGCATAGGCTGTCCTGCATTTGGATCGTAACCCTGTACAGGCTGTCCTGCGTTTGGATTGTAGCCCTGCATAGGCTGTCCTGCATTTGGATCGTAACCCTGCATAGGCTATCCCATGTTTGGGTCATAACCATAAGGTGTCTGATTTTCATTTCTCTCATTCATATAAATACCCTCCTATTATTTATTCATTTTCTTCCTTTTCTGATAGTGCCGTCCCCAACACGTCATTATATTCCAATTCAAACTTAATCTCAATATTTCAGTGCGTGTAAATAAAATACAACAAATCATCATATTCCAATTCAAACCTGCCATTTTCATATTTCACGGAAAACACTATCTTAATCGGTGAATATGGAAATGAATTTTCCACCATAATCTGTGGTATTACTTCCAGCTGCATTGTCTCCGCATCAAACCGTATGTTGCCTTCAAAATCCACCGTTCCCGCATATGGGTATTGCTCCGTCCAATTCGGCAGCTCTATTTCTGCTAAAATAATTCCCTCTTTATCTGAAAAAATAATTTTGCGGGAAGCCTCATCATAACGATAATCAATGAGAGCGTCTATATCCTGTGGATAATCCTTATACTCGTAACTATTCCACGCCGTATCATAATCGTATACCAGCAATTTATACCAATTACCCGGCGAATCTGTGCCCGTCCTAATACTAATAATTATTTCTGCCACACCATCATTATCAATATCTGCATCGGACAGCTTCGGAAGCTCTTGATAATAATTTTTGTACGTTTGGTTAATCAATACCTTTTCTCCCCGAACATAAAGAAGCATTGCCGATTCTTCACCCTCAGTGATGCCGTACAGCCGTACATCATCATTCAATTGATTCAATAATACTAAGGAATCATCCCAATAAGCATCTAAATCAGGATATGTATTACACGAATCCAAATTATCGTTGGTGATGGAATTAAAATAGTTTGTCAGATTTTCAGATGCAGCCACTGTGTTTTCTGCATCAGCTTTCGCTTCGCCTGCCGCCGCTTCCTTATTGCTGCAGCCAAAGCAGCATACAGACATTACCGCAAACAGCAAAATAAATCTCAGCTTTTTTACTCCACTCACGCAAATACCCTCCATATAGTGATATGTACACTATAGTAATTTGCCCATTACAAGTCAAGCACCCTGCAGTTTCCTTTCCGCAACCTACAGTTTCTTTCTATAATGCTTGTTTTTTTTCTGCATCTGTCAGTCAGACTGATTCACATGAAATCGGTCATACATTTTTATTAAAATTTTTCCATAAAAAACAAATTTGTATTCGTATATAAAATATAACCTTAAAAAGCAGAGTGCTTACATATGATTTTTCAACATAAATCATAATTTCACAAACATTTATAAAATTTTTTTAACGGGAGGACACTTTCTATGAAAAAGAAGCTTATAATTTCAGCAATGATAGCTACATTCATCTGCACAGGCTGTGGAAATACCAAATCAGCCGATGCCACAGCCAACGACTACAGCGACTATACGTATACAACTGAAGCTGTCCAAGACGGGTTTGACATGACATATTCAAACGGTCAGGGTGCCTATTACGATGGTGGAATGTCTGATGAATATGTATCTATGGACTCTACGGAGGCAGTAAAAAACGAAACGACCTCAGGCTCTGACGTATCACAGGCAACCAAAGAGGTTACGGGCGTTATAAATAAGGAAATGCTTGTTTACCGCGGTGCGCTTTCCATTGACACCTTGGACTTTAATACCTCCGTAAATGATTTTAAGGCTCTTATAAATGAAAAAGGCGGCTTTATCGAATCTGAATCATACACGGACAATCGTTCCACAAACGGCTACTACGCCGTAGACGCTTCGGAAAAGCATAATGTATATTCTGCCATGATAAGAGTACCAAGCTCCGAATATGATGCAGTTATGAACTCGGCAGGCAGCTTTGGCGATGTGAGGAACAAATCCTCCGACGCCACAAACGTTACACAGCAGTACGGAACATACAAATCACAGCTTGAAATCTACGAGACAGAATACAAAAGATACCTTGCCTTACTGGAGGAAGCAACCGAGGACGAATATGCGCTTATGATTGAAAATGAGCTGTTTAATATTCAGATACAGATAGCCACCCTGAAATCAAGCATTACCAACATTGAAAATGATGTAGCATATTCCTATATAGACATAACAATCAAAGAGGTAACAAAATACGAGGACGCACCGGCAAAGACCGACACCTTCGGAGATAGATTTAAAAACATCTGTAAGGCTTCATGGACGGGATTTTTAAATGTATTAGAGAACCTTCTGTTCTTCATTATTTTAAATATATATTACCTCATTATAATCGCTGCCATTATAATCGCAATCGTACTGGCAGTAAAGAAGAAACGGAAGAAAAAAGCCTTGAAAAATGCAAACGCACCTGTTCGGAATATACAAAACAAAAATACAGTCACGACAAATACAACTGAAACAGAAACAGCCGCACAAAGTAAGAAAGCCGAAGCTGACACACCAAAAAATTGGCAATAGCCTCCCCTAGCCCAGCCTGCCGCATGAAGCCGTAAATCTTATGCTTGCAGGCTGGGCTGCATCTATGGTATTCTAACAAAAAACAAAAGGACAGGAATTTATGGAATTAAAGCTTAAGGATGACACAAAAAACGAAAGCAGGGATAACCAAAATGATACACAATTTATCCAAAATGACAATTACGGCGGAACGCAGGATAAGGTAGTTCCAAATCCCGTTGTAATTAACTTTGACGAGGTTCATGCACCCATCGATTCCCGCAAAAGCTCACATACAGGACTAATTATCAAGCTATTTGTATTCATTATTTTGGCTGTCATTTTCATGGTTATTTACAAAAATGTAATCAAGCCAAACTTCACTACAACAGATATTACGGATTATGTAAAATCCGATGAGGTAGCAATGATAGGAGGGCTAAAGCTGAGTGGGAGCTTTGAAGCCGACAGTGCATGGGCAGGCCGCCTCCCGATTTTCAGCAATGTAAGCAGCGGCATTACAGTTAAATCCAACAGCGGCATAGCCATCATTTACAAAAATAATAAACAGTTCGGCATAGCCATAGACGGCAAGGGGTATAAAATGTTTGGCGTGAAAATAGGCGACCCCGAATATGATGCTGTCGACAATATTACATTTGCATATGACAGCGACTTCAGCATTTTAAACGATTTGGTGGACACACGTTCCATGAGTACCTACTATCAAAATACAAAAACAAATGAGCTGCTTGTTATAACCGTCAATGGAAACTCAAACAGAGTTGTTGCAGTGACATATTTTTATGACGGACGGTTTCTGACGAACACCTTAGATGACCTTTCTGATTAGCAACTCTTATAAAATAGAAATTAGTTTTAAAAAAAGAAGGTGCATGATGCAATATCGCAACGACAGAAACGGACAGCCAATATCATTGCTTGGTTACGGCTGTATGCGTTTTACCAAAAAGGGAAATTCAATTGATATGGAAAAAGCGGAGCAGGAGCTGCTTCGGGCTATGGAGCTTGGCGTAAATTATTTTGATACGGCATACATTTATGGGGGAAGCGAGGCTGCACTCGGCAAAATTTTTGCAAAAAACAATTGCCGTGAAAAAATCAACATTGCAACAAAGCTGCCCCAGTATCTTATAAAATCGAAAGCAGGCATAGACAAGTATTTTAAGGAGCAGTGCGAGAGACTGCAAACAAATTATATCGATTACTACTTAATGCATATGCTTACCGACATCGGTGCATGGGAAAAACTAAAACGGCTTGGAATAGAGGATTGGATTGCCGAAAAAAAAGCGTCAGGAGAAATTAGAAGCTTGGGATTTTCCTTTCATGGCAATACGGAAAAGTTTTTGGAAATTTTAAATGCCTATGATTGGGATTTCTGTCAGATACAGTACAACTATTTGGATGAGCACAGTCAGGCAGGCGTCACAGGACTGAAAGCAGCTCACGAAAAGGGAATCCCTGTCATTATTATGGAGCCCTTGCGTGGCGGCAAGCTTGTGAATATGCTTCCTGAAACTGCAAAGAAAATAATTGCAGGTTATAAAACAAAACGCACGCCTGCCGAGTGGGCGTTCCGCTGGCTTTACAACCAGCCTGAGGTAACCTGCGTCCTTTCAGGCATGAACAGCCTTGACATGGTTGAGGAAAACTGCCGTATCGCCTCCGACACAAACGCTCTTAGCTTTACAGATGAGGACTTTGCCTTAATTGAGCAGGTAAAGGATGAGATTAAAAAGAAAACAAAAGTGGGCTGTACTGCCTGTGGTTACTGTATGCCTTGTCCAAAGGGAATTGACATTCCTACTGCTTTCAGATGCTACAATCAGATGTATACAGAAAAGAAAGGTTCAGGACGTTTTGAGTACCTGCAATGTCTCGCATACAGCAAAGATAGAGCAGATATTAAGTCCTGCGTGGGGTGTGGCAAATGCGAAAAGCACTGCCCGCAGCATATTGAAATTCGTAAGGAGCTTAAAAAGGCAAGAAAAGCATTACAGCCCTTTTACTATAATGTTATGCTAAAGCTGATGCGCACTTTTAAATTTTGGTAGGCAAACTGCATACCGACAAAATGCTGAATATAAGAGATACCCCCATTCCCATTAATGGAAGATACTCTCCTCCTATATGCAAATATGTATTTAAAAGTCCCATGACCGTTCCTGCTACAATTCCCATGTAGAGAAGCGGTCTTTTTATTTTTCTTTTTCCATGACAGATGATGCCTATAAAAAGAGGAAATACAATTCCCGGCGCATAGATGGAATATGCTCCTGTAAGAAGCCCTATTATATCCGTCTTAAATAGAGCAATCCCCAAAGAAGCCAGTCCCACAATTGCAACAATAATCCTTACCTCATTTACCTTATTTCTGCCTATCAGGTCATGCTCGATGATTGATGCTACATTTACAAGACAGGTATCTAAGGAGGAAAGAATGGTTGACACAAGTCCTAAACACAAAAGAACCGCAAGGGGATACGGTATTATTTCATCAAGAAGGCAAATGAGGGGAGATGTCCCTTCAAGCTCTCCCTTATCACTTATGACCCACATGCCAATAAGCACTATCATTACGGCAAAAGCCGCAAGTGCTATGCCTGCAGAAATTGCTGCTTTTTTTGCAGTTTTTCCATCCTTTGACACAAGGTTTCTTGATAAAATGTCAGGTCCTAAGAAATAGGTTCCTCCAACGACAAAGAAAAGATTGAACAACCCCATTATGCCGAAGCTTTCGTTTGTAAGCGCAATGTTTTCAAATACTGCTTTGTTTGCGTCTCCATTTACAAAGAAAAGATAGACAAATACAAGCAAAAAGCCCACTGCCATAATAATCGCCTGTATCATATCGGTTTTCACAACCGACATCTGTCCGCCAACCACAGAATAAAGGATTGTAACTGCAACGACAATGATAAGGATTGTCCTGCTGTTTTTACTGCCTGTCACGGCAGACATAACCGTAGCCATGGACACATACTGTGCCGCTATCACTCCAATCCACGAAACGGCAATGATTGCCGCAATAAATTTTCTTGCAGGCGCTCCTATCGTCTTTTCTGCCACATCAGGCAATGTATCGGCATCCAACGTCCTTACCTTTTCTGAAAGAAAAATGCCCTGCAAAACAAGTCCCACAGCACCTACCAAAAGCCACCACACAGCAGGAAAACCGATACTGGCAGTCCGGTCAACAATTCCTATGGTTGCTGACGCTCCGATTGCCGTTGCAAGTATGGAAAGAAGCACCCTTGACGTCCCCTGTTTCTTACCTGCAACAGCAAATTCCTCAAAGCTTTTTACCTTTTTCATGTCATAAAAACCAATGACAGTAAAAATAAATAGGTAGATTAATACGAATATAAGCATCTTCATCCTCCGTAAAGCCTCAATAAAATTCTGCTTACGCATATAATACCTTATCGCCAATCGAAGATTGACGATGGGCTATTTGCGAGGTTCTTTCGCAAAGTATCATATGTGTTTACACATATAATACCATGAATATTCAACATTGTAAACTTAATTTTATTTTTACTTTACAATTTATCTACTGCATGTGAAGATACTTCTCCTTTGTCGCCAGCCCTCCCCTGATATGCCGTTCCGCCTTGTTTACATCCAGCACCTTTCTCACTTCCTCCGCCAGCCCCGCATTAATATAAACAAGCCGTTCAGCGCAGTCCATGTGTACGGTCGTCATTAACTAGGACGGTATCATCAACCAGCACGGACTCCTCCAAGCCCAAGTCCCCGAAGAGCCTCAGGTAAATGTCGATGTTGCCGTCCTTATCCACTTCTATTTTTTTAATAATCTTCTTCAGCTGTGTATTGGACATCTGACGCACATCAGTGATATCTTCGATTTCCTTAAATGTCGTGTTCAGTATCTTTTCCAGCTGTTCTCCTTTTGTCAGGTGGTAGGCAACCATTTTCAGCTCATTTTCCAGCCGTTCAATTTCCTTCCTTGCACCGCCGATTTTCTCATTCAAATCCTCTCGGGTAATGAGGTCATCCATATACATATCCATATATTTCTGTCTGCTCTTTTTCAGCTTATTCAACTGTGCATTCAATTCTTTTTCATATTCAATGTTCTCATCCTTTGCCCTGTAGACCCGCTGAAATTCTCCAACCACATGGTTGATGACCTTCTTTTTTTGCTTCAGCATGTCCGCAAAGTAATCCTGAATGACCGAGATAAGCTCGTCCTCATCCAAGGTGATTGCATTCGGGCAGCTATCCGCCCCTCTGCCATTATGTCCTGAGCATACCCAGCGGACATATGTATTCTTGTAGGTGCGTACTGAACGCCGGAACGACCAGCCGCATTCCTTGCATTTTATCAGCGTGGAAAACAGGTGCCTGTTACTCTGGCGTTCACGGGTCATTTTGAATGCATTATGCCGTGATTTCAGTATTTCCTGCGCCTTTTCATAAAGCTCATTGTCAATAATCTGCAAATCAGGACGCTCAACTATCATCCATTCTGCCTCGTCCTTATTTGTTCTCTGCCCTGTCAGAAAGTCTGTCACCTCCTGCTTGCCATTAATGATTTTTCCCGTATACAGTTCGTTTGTCAGAATCCTAGATACAGCATTCTGGCTCCACGCACAATTCCGTTTCGTTTTTAGCCCCCGCTCGTTGAGCATATTAGAAATTCTGGCAGTTCCATAACCGCCCTCTATGTACCATTTGTAAATCTGTCTTACAATTACCGCTTCTTCTTCATTGATAGTAAGATTAAAATAATCACCAATCGTTTTTTCATAACCATAGACTATGTTCGGAACGCGTCCTTTTTCGGCATTCATTTTCTTGCCGAACTTGACACGCTTGGATGTGTTGGCACTCTCCTCCTGCGCTAAGGCTCCGAATATCGTAAGGACAAATTCACTGTTTCCCATGCTGGTCATGTTGGCAGTCAGGAATTGGGTTTCAATTCCCAGTGCTTTGAGCTTGCGTATATTTTGCAGTAAATCAACTGTGTTTCTGGCAAAACGTGATATATCTTTTACCACTACCATGTCGAATATTCCACGCTCAGCATCAGACATCATTTGCAGAAATTCCTTACGATTCTTTATCTTCGTACCTGATATTCCTTCATCCGCGTACAGCCGCACCAATGTATCACCTGTCCGTTTGGTATATTCTGCAAAAAACTCCTTCTGTGCCTCCAGACTGTTGAGCTGGTCCTCTTTATCCGTGGAAACACGACAGTATGCAGCTATATTCATCCCAAAACCTCCCTATTAAAATATTACCATTCCGTAACAACTTTACTATATCAAAGAACGCACCTGAAAGCAACGAAATAGTTGTAATAGCTTTATATTTGGTACGCGTCTTTTATATCATTTATGATATCTACTCCCTCTTTTGTCAGGATTTCCACCAACATTCTAGTCAGGGCTTCCAAATCCAACTTCAAATTTGTAACAACATCCACAATGCGACCTTTGGTGCTGGTATTTAACATTGCAATAATCCAAGCATCCTTTTGAATCTCAGAATACGTGTCATTTGCAAATTTTCTCGCCTCATCAAATAATTGCTGACTTAATGCATTTTGTGCAATTATACTGAGATAATTATTGCACCTCTGTAATAGTTGCTTATGCTTTGCTATTTTCTTGGCAGTATCAATCTCCTCACATACCTTATCTGCAGGAACCGCCGCCCCATTTAACTGTTTGTCCATTTTATGCCTCCTATGTTGTAATTTCTATTTCTATAATTATATTAGCATATTGTTGTAAAAAGAAAATGTCACAAAAGTGTCAAAAATGTATCAGAAAAGTATCACATAAACATCAGGATTTTTCACCTGAAATTGTTTGGGTGCAAATTGTTTAACCGTCAATGTCCTTATTATTTTTAAAGTCAACGATTATTAAAAATAAAAAGGCAGCCGTTTGTCTGTTAAGATAAACCGCTACCCGTGATTGATATTCTGTTTTTCATCTTTATACCTTTTCAAAAAAGTATTCATATCCTTCCTCATCAAATACCGATTATGATTTGATACTTTTTAAAGGAAACACCATCTGTTATATTTTGTTATTAAAAACTTCGCTAACCCTTATTCTCTTTCAACGCCATACCCACAAAATCATTAAAATCAATGTGAAAATACTCTTTTAATTTCCCCTCTTAATTATCACAACAATTGATTTACTATTTTCTCTACACTTTTAATATATTCATCCATTATTTTTCTTTTATATACATAAATGTAAGAAGGATGGTGTATTGGAACATAATAAATATTTTCATGTACTTTATAGCGATATTCAAAACCGTCCCATTTTTCAAAATCAATATTCAAATGCTTTCCCACCGAAGAATATACTTTTTCACCTAACAAAAAAACAATTTTAGGGGACATTATATGTATTTCATTAAGTAAATTTTCAAAACAACTATCAATTTCTTTTTTATTAGGATATCTAAGTTTCTGTTGTTCTGTTAATGGTAAGCATTTTACTAAATTAGTTTTGTAAGTTATAACATTATTACACACATCTTCTATTTTTTGAATCAGCATTCCTGTATTTGTTTCTGGTGATAAAGGAATTTCAACATCAGACATCATTTTTTTTGCTGATAACCCAACCCAAAAAATTTGACATTTTTTTTCTACATCCAGTAAGGGCTTCTGGTTTAAGCATAAGCCACATTTTCGACATTTATGTATTTGTTCTATCATGATTTTTCCTCTGTAAGCTCCTGTGTTTTTATAATATATTCATTCAAAACTTCATCTGGTTCTTCACTATAATTTCCAAAATCAAAATTAAATTGTGATCTTCCACTAAAATGACTTATTGATTTATTAAATTCACATTCATGAATGATACCCGTATTTTCTAATATTTCATTAAATAACTGCGTACCATGATAGGGTCTAAATTGAAAAACACTCGTTCTAAAGGTCCCAGTAGTATTTTGTGAGATTGCTTGTAATTGTGAAGCTAATTCAAATGTTTTTTGAAAGTCATTTTTTGTTTCTTGAGGAAATCCATATATAAAATATCCTTTTAAGTCAATTCCACAACGCAATATCTCATGTGCTACTTTAATTATATCATCCGTTTTCCCCAACTTATTAATCTTCTTACGTATTGATTCTGAACCTGATTCGATTCCAATAAATAGTTCTTTGCATTTTCCAATTTGAAGCTGTTCTATTTTATCAATATCTCTTGCCAAAGATAATACATGCACCATACCTCTCCAACTCAATTTAGGAAATTGCAAAAATATGTTATTTGCCATATCAATACTTTTAGAATTGCGCAAAAACAAATCATCTAATATTCTGACACTTTGGATATCTGGATACGAATCAATTATATTTTGGATTTCTTTAATAACGCTTTCCTCTGTGCGAATTCGAATATTTACGTCCTTATTCAAACTTTTAGCTCCACCACAAAATGCACAATCAAATGCACATCCTCTTGATGTTATAATTGCTATTTCCTTTTCACCATAATGGTTAACAATCATTTCGTTTCCTAAGTATTTTCGATTTAAAAAAATGTTTGAGATATCATTAGGAAAATATATGGAATTATTATTCACCCTATATACATATTTATTTTCTTGTACTAATTCTGGTTCTTGTTCACACTTTCCTAAAGCAAGCGAAGGAATAATATATTCCCCTTCACCAATAATAATATTTAATTTATTTATAACATTCCATTGTAAGATTTCTTGATAAATGCTTTTAACAACTTGCCCACCTATAAGACACTCACACTTTTCATAAATATTTTCCATGATGCATTTAACTATTTTATAATTTTGAGTAAATATATTTATTCCCAAATAGTCTGGTCTCATTCTATCAACAAAGGCAATTATATCAGTAACTGATTTCTTCTCTTTCACACAATCTATAAGTTGAACATCTATGTTGCTTTTTTCTAAATATGTAGCTATATAACCCAATCCTAATGGCGATAGATATTGTTCATCTTCTTCTGTGGATTCCCAAAAAATAGGTGAATTCAGCAAAACAAATTTTTTCATTCTATCCTCCAATTTTTAATAATACATGAAACTATTTTTTCAACATTTCCATCAAGACTATCATTATTATTTATCAGTAAAATCTCTATATTTTTTTCTTGCAATTCTGCTATGCCCTTTTTCATGCAACAAAGCTCGTTATAAGATTGGTTATTTTTTTCAAACCGTGTTAAACTTTCTCGCTCTGATAATCTTTTCTGCAAAATATTTTCATTTGCAAAAACAGCTATCTGTAAATCCGGCTTTATAATTTCTGAATTCAAACTCAAAATGGTAGTATTTTTAACATTATCCATTGCCTGTAAAATTAAAGAAGATAAAATATATCTATCGGTGATAACAATTTTACCCTTATTCAATTCTGGAAGAATCTCGGCCGATATATGCTCATATCTATCAGCTGCAACTAAACAAGCCAAACTTATTCCTGAATGTTGTTCAGCGAATTTTCTTGTAAAATTCCCCAACTCAGAATTAGTTGGCTCGCACGTTATATAAACTGCATAATTTTCAGATTCTAGCTTATTTTTCACTTTTTCTATAAGTGTTGATTTGCCGACACCGTTTGGTCCGTCTACTGCAACTAAAAACCCATTTGTATTGTTATGTTTAAACATGGTATTTCCCTCTAAATTGTTTCAAACCACCTTTTCTATAGCTTCTGATTATACTATATCAAAAATGTTTTGTCGATAATTTCCACAATATAATTACGCAATCAACCATATCATTCATCCAAAATTACTCTTTTGCTTTTAAATTCTGTATTTTTTGATTATATTTATTACATACTAATTCCATTTTATTAAAATCTATCTTGTCTCGCATCTTTTCATGTTTTTTCTTAGGCTTTGACAGCGGTACACAATATTTGTGTTCATTGCATACAAGAATTACGCCTAGAAAGGGGGGCGTTCATCTTTTCCTGCCTGCGATGATACAGAAAATATCCTGCTATCAATATTGTGTACGTTTCTAATGTACTTCATATCTATCCACTAATGGTAACTGTGTCATAAAATTCTACCATAAAGTATTTCAAGGACTATGTAATCATAGTCCTTGAATGTAGTGTCACCGTAGCGACACTATCGCTTTTTGAACATCCACTTGCTGGCAGGACTCTCCTTTAATAGTATCTTACTAAATTTTAAAAATATGTCAAAGTCTTTGCAGAAAGTTTTACCTATAAATTTGGCTGTTTTTGAATGCATCATGTTTTGCTAAAATATTAGCTGCTTAGTTGATACTTATATACATTGAGGCACTTTATAACTGCATGAATTGCCCTTCTTCATATTCTTCCTGATCAGGAATCTGATCCGCTGCCTTTTGGATTGCCTGCTCCACCTTTTTTGAGTTGGCTTCAATTAATATCTCAAGTAAATAGTCGGCGGTTACTGACGCTGTATTTGGATTATGAAACCGATAATTTAATTTCTGTTTCTTCACGGCGGAGTCTCCACCTCCTTCTGTTTGCCCTTTGTCCATATTATGAAATTTCAGTTTAAAATAGTCCTGTGGAACTACTCGTATCTGCTGATAGATTTCGCCAATTAATTATCAAATGCTTTGATTCCGGCACCGAAGTGACAAAGGAACCGATCATAAGCTGTTCTTCCGCACTCAGGCATTGCATTGCTTCCTTCAGTTTTTTAAGCAGAATGTTCTTCTCTGCTTCAGCAGCAACATCCACAAGACAATCTGCAGGCAGTCCGTTTAACTCCTGCTTCAGCAACGCATCCATCGACACATCCTTATTTCTGACTGACTGTTCCATCAAATACTTCTGCCTGCGTCTTTCTTTATAAAATTCCCTGTACTGCTCCTGTGTCACCTCCATGAGCATTCCGTGCAACGGAATCAACCATTTTGTTTTATATTTGTCATCCTTTTCCTGACGGCGGCATAATTCCGTATATGTGATTTCTTCATAACCGTCGGCAGAAAAGATAAAACATTTGTTGTCGGCATACTTCTTTTTTCCGCCATATATCTTCCTCCGTTTCATGCAAATTCTTAAACGAATTGATGAATATGGAGGACTGCGACAGTTATACATTAATATCATTTGGAATTAACCCTTCAAAACAAAAAACGCTGAACTTATTCGGTTTAACAGAATAAATCCAGCGTTTTAGCAACTCACCCATAATTAAATTTTAGTTTGTACCTTCTTCTATTTCATTTTAAAATTTCTCCGTAACGGCTTATGTAATCAATTCCCTGATATCATCTATCAGTTGTTCCACTAAATCACACTTTTGCTCCAGTATGGATTTGGACATTTCTTTTGTCTCCTCAACACTGTAAATGCAACCGCTTATAATATAATCGGCGGTTGTCTGATAATAACCGCTCAGCAAATCTACGACAACCACGGACGGACTCCTTTTGCCCTGTTCAACCTTACACAGGGTGTCTATGGATAATCCCACCTCGCTTGCGACATCCTGCTGTGTTTTCCCTTTTGCCTCCCGAAGCTGTCTCAATCGGTTTCCGCACTCTCTTTTATCATACATATATTTGTCTCCTTATTAATTCCAAACTGTCTCATAATAGCCTTTTCCAACCGCCTCATAATATCTGAGTTGCCGTCAATATGCCCTGCTTTCCTAATAATTTTACTTTTATCCACAGTGGCAATCTGCTCCGGCATGCAGACAGAAACCATATCTAAGAACCCATCTACATCATTCGGCGTGACCTGAACATGCACAGGAATAAATTTCTTATCCTGCTTTCCTGAAAACGGACAAACATTCACAACAGTGGAACATTTATTATTTCTGTCATTACTTACTACAATACATGGTCTTAAACCCGATTGAACGGAGCTTTTGGGATGTTGTCCCAAATCAACATATACAATATCTCCCCGCATAATTTCTTTCATGTCACGCCTCCTGCACCATTAATCATTATAAAAATTCAACGAAAGTCTCAAATCCCCTTCCTCAACCGTTATAATATGCCCTCCTGCTTCAATCACCTTTCCAATCTTTGTGTATGCATCTGCGATGCCAATTGAAACGGATGACATGTTGACCATTAGAATTCCATCATACTTTCTACTTTTTACGCTGTTAACCATGCTTTCAAAATGACGATTTACTTCATATTGTCCAAGACCATGCCTGTATATCACACCTATTATCTCTATTTTGTTTGCCTTCGCATATTCTCTGATGTAAAGGAGCTGTCGTTCTTCCCTACGCTCCATATCCGCAAATTTGGCATGAACAGATATGTATGCCATACATCTCCAAACTTTTCTTTTAACCATGTCTTTTTCCCGCCATTTCCATAAGCTATTGACCAACTTCTGCTTTTCTTTGACCGTATTTTATATCATATAAAAATCATGCGAATTTTTTTCCAAGTTGGTCAAGAGCTTCTGACCAACTTGCCTGATCAATTTTTGACCATCCATAGAACAAAATACTGTGATATTCTATACGAACCTACGATGCCTCTTATATGCAAAAACCGCCGGAAATATGCCTGTTCCCGGCGGTTTTAAGGTGATTCGTATCAACCGTTTTATTGTATTTGAAATTTCTTACATTCCCATCTGTTTTGTGAACAATATTAAATCAGTTTGGTAACTTTCCTTAAAAAAGGGCTTTTCATCGGTTTCCTCCAAATAGATTTTTGGATTGACCAACTTTTTGATTATTCAGCTCTTTTTCCTGTTTTCTGACTGTTTTTCTTCTCTGAATTGGTCAAAACAGAAAGTTGGTTAGATGTGTACTGTGTTGGTCAAGTTATATTTGATGCTCTAACAGCCATTGTAGGACATCCTCATACTGTTTTTTATCTGCTGCTACATCTAGTATTAAATCTGACAACTCTTTCTGGGTATATCCTAATTCATATCCATTAACGGATAAAAACACCAGCATCGCATGAACACCGATTCTTTTATTTCCATCTACCATCGCATGGTTTTTGACCAGTCCATAACATAATCTCGCTGCCTTTGCCTGTATACTTGGATATAATTCTTTTCCGCCATAGGATTGGAACGGTGCTTCCAAGGCAGATTCAAGTAGTCCAATATCTCTAATGCCATCACTGCCCCCTGTCATTTTTATTAGCTCCGAATGAAGCATTAAAATCTGCTCCTTTGTCAGTTTAATCATTTTGCCAATACCTCATAGGCTTCTCTATTCTGTTCAATCAATCTTTTTGAAATACTCAATATATCCTCTTCGGATGTGGTAGTATCCTCTTCTGCCTTGCTAAAGTCTATAACCAGATATCTTGGTACATTATTTTTAAGAATAACTGCTGTTCCGTGTTCATCTACCAACCTTGCCACCTTGGAAAAATTCTGGTTGGCTTCAGTAATAGAAACCAATGTGTTTGTATTTATCGTCATCCATCACACCTCCTGACGGTTTGATAGTTTTATTATAGTCATTTTTTAGGATAATTTCAACCTATTTATTTATCCTATTATTTCCGACTTATTTTATACTAACATCCTATTCACCTGTAGCAGCAGCTTCTTCTACACAAGGAGATGTTTCCTTTTTTGCCAAACAAATTGCAACACCTTCACCTGGCAAAAGCCATCTATCAAAACGAATAGAAATATTATTTTCATAATCAGTATTTGAACTTGAGTTTTCGCAGTTTTATCCACACAACCATGATTTTAGTTATGTTCTTATA
>JAMPFU010000032.1 GCA_023664385.1 Clostridium sp.
TCAGGGTTAACATGTTATTAAGTTTTCATTTGCCGAGCTTGTTAGTAAATCAATGAGTTCAATTTATGAAATAACTCTCGGCTCTACTGTACCCCGATTTTTAATCGTGGGCTTGTCTAAAAGTCAAAAAAATAAATCCCTGCGGTATTCATTTTCAGACCTTCTGCATGCCGTCTTTTGCGACAGCTATTAAATAATAGCACAGTGATTTTTGAATGTCAACAGTTTTTTTGACAAAATAAGTGGCATAAATTTGAAACTTTTACATATCGGTTTTTACTGCATATTTAAGATACAATTCCACAAAGCTTAAGCTCCTCCCGTATACTGTCAAACTGTGCATTTGTCTTATCATTTTCCGATTTAAAGTCCAATAGCTTATCCAAGTAGCCACGCTCACGAAGTATTTTTTTACTGCCTGAAAACACAAGCTCATACACAAGGGATATATTCGCCACAAGAAAATCTACGGTTGTTTTCTTCAGACTTCTCAATGTGGCATGATGCTCAAAAAAGCTTGCCATCACCGCAGGCGAAACCTCAGATGTATATACCTCCTCGTGGGTTACTCCATAAACCGCCTCCATTGAAGTATCAGAAAAAACCTTAAGTATATCTATTTTATCCGCATCACGCAAAATATTACAAAAAAGCTGCGTGCGCTCACTTAAATTTTCATCTATCCTATATAAGCTGTGCTGCCTTATGGCAGTTTCAATCAGCGTATCCTCCCTGTCATCATCTATATAGTCCCTTATTTTCCCTTCCTGAAAAAGAATATCCGCTCCAAGCATTGCATGGTCAACAGATGCAACGTCCGAAAATGTATCGTATCTTTTTATCTGCTCAAATCTTCCGATGTCATGGAGCATACCTATAAGCCACGCAAGAGCTGCGTCCTCCAAATCCAAACCAATCGACACAGCAATTTCTCTACATAAGCCTGCCACCCTGTATGTGTGGTTCACCTTCAATTTAATTTTTCCATTGCTACCGTCATAGGCATCCGTGTATCTTTTAAAGGCATCTAAAATTCTCTTTTCCTCTATATACATATAATTCTCCTGAAATTTGTAGTCAAAATTAAGCAATTACGAAACGTCTTATTGCATACAATACAGATAAAATCAAGAAGGTGTTTTTCGAGCAGTCGTGCTTGGCAAGGTATTTCAAGCTTCGCACCATCACCCTATCAGCCCTAACGCCTCAGAAAGATTGGAAACGCACACAATATCTATAGCAAGCTTTTCCATTGCCTTGTCATAATTTGATTTCGGTATAATACATTTTTTAAGTCCAAGCTTTGCCGCCTCCAAAACCCGCTGCATAACATTTGTCACGCCTCGTATCTCGCCTGCAAGTCCAATCTCACCTATAATCATCACATCATCACCCACAGGCCTATTATTCATGCTTGAGGCGATTGCAAATGCAATGCCGAGGTCTATGGCAGGGTCGCTTATCTTCATGCCTCCTGCTATGCTGACATAGGCATCAAAGCCCCATAAATTCATGCCTACCCTTTTTTCCATTACTGCAGTAATAAGATTAACCCTGTTAAAATCCACGCCCACGGAAGTACGTCTCGGCATATTGAAGTTTGTCTGACATACAAGAGCCTGAAGCTCCACAAGTATGCTTCTCGTTCCTTCTATGGAAGAAACAACAACCGAGCCCGACACGCCCTCAGGTCTTCCATTTAACATCATTTGTGAAGGGTTTTCAACCTCCTCAAGCCCTTTATCCGTCATGGTAAAAACGCCGATTTCATTTGTGGAACCAAATCTGTTTTTCACGCCTCTTAAAATTCTAAAGCCATTATTTCTGTCACCCTCAAAATATAAAACCGAATCAACCATATGCTCCAAGGTTCTCGGTCCTGCAACGGTTCCCTCCTTTGTAACGTGACCGACAATAAAGACGGCAATGTTATTTTGCTTTGCAAGCTGCATAAGCCGTGCCGTTACCTCTCTTACCTGTGTAACCGTTCCCGGCGCAGAGCCTATTTCCTCCACAAGCACAGTCTGAATAGAGTCAATTACAACAACCTTAGCCGAGCTTTTTGTGATTGCCGCAGAAATGTTATCCATATCATTATCGCAAAGAAGCATCATGTCCTTTGAAAAACTGCCAAGCCGTTCTGCCCTCATCTTAATCTGCGACGGCGACTCCTCGCCTGACACATAAAGCACCTCTGTCTGCTCCTGCTGTACAAGATTACGGCACATCTGAAGTAATATGGTGGATTTACCAATGCCAGGGTCTCCGCCAACTAAAACAAGGGAGCCACGAACGATGCCTCCTCCAAGAACTCTATCCAATTCCAAAATTCCTGTTTTTATGCGGCTTTCATCTGCTGTCGTCACCTCTAAAATACTTGTAGGCGCAACCGCCTCCTTAACAACCGAAGCATGTTTTGCGCCCACCTTAACCTTTTCCTCTACAAATGTATTCCAAGACTTACAGCCCGGACATTGTCCAAGCCATTTTGAGGATTCATAGCCACATTCCTTACAGAAAAAAATCTGTTTTTCCTTTGCCACTACATCTTCTCCACTAATATGTCTACCTGTTTACCCGGCTCAAGCTCGACACTCATATTAAGCTTGCCACCAAGATTGGTCTTGAGCTTTCCTACATACACCTTATCAATATGTATCTTATATTCCTTTTCTGCCTCAAGCTCAAGCGTTACCTGTGCATCCTCATTGCCCTCAACAACAAGGCTTACGGCTTTATCAGTTGCCTGAAAGCCATGAACCGCCGTACCCGGTACCGATTCATAAACAAACATACCATTTTTCTCAAGCTTTGTAATCTCATTAAAGGTTTTTATCTTATAAATATCTCCGTTAAAGTTAAATCCGTCCTTTTTTGTCTTCTGTCTGATTTCGTAATTACCAAAGCTGAGTGTTCCTGATTCCTCGCGAATTAACTCATCAACAACCGCCATTTTTTTGTTCCTCCATTGTATATAATAGCTTAAAACGACTAATAATGTGCTTTATGCACATTATACAATATATCTTGTTTTTTATCTACATAATTCTTCAATAAAAAAGCGAAAAAAATTGTGTTTTTTGTAAAAAAATGTTTTATCCTTTCAAGTTATTTTTTATTAAAAGCTACTGTTCCCTCTGCTGCTGAGATGCTTACCCTGTCGCCCTTTGAAATTTTGCCTCCGAGTATTTCCTCGGCAAGCTTATCCTCAATTTCATTTTGTATGGAACGCTTGAGTGGTCTGGCACCATATTTCTTGTCGTATCCCTTTTCAAAAATAAAGTTTTTCAGCGTATCTCCATATGTGATTGATATGTCCATCTGCTTTTTCACTCTCGTTTTAAGCTCCTTAAGCATAAGCGCAGTAATATTTTTAACATCTGTTTTTGTTAGCGTTCTAAACACAATGATATCGTCAATTCTGTTAATGAATTCCGGCTTAAACATACGCTTTACCTCCTCCATAACGTTATTCTTCATCTCGTCATGGTCTTTTTCCTCGGAGCTTCCGCTTGAAAAGCCTAACCGTTTAGGGTCAATAATTCTCTGCGCCCCTGCATTACTTGTCATAATAATAATAGTGTTTTTAAAATCTGTTTTTCGCCCATGGGAATCCGTAATGTGCCCGTCATCCAAAACCTGAAGCAAAATGTTGAACACATCCGGATGCGCTTTTTCTATCTCGTCAAACAAAATGACGGAATATGGATTTTTTCTGACAGTTTCACTTAACTGTCCTCCCTCATCAAAGCCAACATAGCCAGGAGGAGAGCCAATCATCTTAGACACGCTATGCTTTTCCATATATTCTGACATATCAACCCTTATCAGCGCTTTTTCATCACCAAAAACAGCCTCCGCAAGTGCTTTTGAAAGCTCAGTCTTTCCAACACCTGTAGGTCCTAAGAACAAAAAGGAACCAATCGGTCTTTTCGGGTCTTTAAGCCCTACACGACCACGCCTGATTGCCTTTGCAACAGCATCTACAGCCTCCTCCTGTCCGACAACTCTCTTATGGAGTGTTTTTTCAAGGTTGAGAAGCTTCTCCTGTTCACTTTGCGTAAGTCTTGTAACAGGTATTTTTGTCCACACGGAAACAACAGCGGCAACCGCATCTGCATCCACCACTATATCCGAGTCCTCTGACGCCTTTATTTTATCCTTTTCCCTTGTAAGCTTTTTATTCAGCTTGACGATCTGCTTCTTTATCTGTGATGCCTGCTCAAGCTCGCCACTTGTAAGCGCATCCTCAATGTCCGCATCAAGCGTTTTAAGCTCCTCCTCAATTCGGTAAATGCTCCTATTTCCCGAAAAAAGTCCAAGCTTCTTCCTTGACGCTGCCTCGTCAATAAGATCGATTGCCTTGTCAGGCAGAAATCTGTCATTGATATATCTTGTTGAATATTCAACAGCAGCACGTATCGCCTCATTGGATATGGTTACTCCATGATGCTCCTCATACTTTTCCCTGAGACAGCTCAATATCTCAACTGTTTCTTCATTGGTTGGCTCCTCAACATACACAGGTTGGAATCTTCTCTCAAGTGCAGCGTCCTTTTCCACATATTTTCTGTATTCAACCCTTGTAGTTGCGCCTATCATCTGTATCTCACCACGAGATAATGCAGGCTTTAAAATGTTGGAGGCATCAATTGCGCCCTCTGCACCGCCTGCACCGATAAGCGTATGAAGCTCGTCAACAAACAGTATAATATTTCCATCTGCCTTAACCTCGGCGATAACCTTTTTAATTCTCTCCTCAAATTCACCTCTGTATTTTGAGCCTGCAACCATTCCTGATAAATCAAGACTTAAAATCCTCTTATCTAAAAGAAGCTCCGGCACCATACCCGTTGAAATAAGCTGTGCAAGCCCCTCAACAACGGCAGTTTTACCAACGCCCGGCTCCCCCACAAGACAAGGATTGTTCTTCATTCGCCTACACAGTATCTGCATTACCCTTTCCATCTCACTGTTTCTTCCGACAACAGGGTCAACGTCGCCCTCTCTTGCATCTCTTGTAAGGTCACGACTGTACTGGTCGAGTGCAGGCGTAGGCGATTTCTTTTTTGCAGTTGTATTTCTGACGGAAGCAAACTCCTTCTTTGCCGCATTGCTGTCAACGCCACAGGAAACCATAACGTCAACAAACGCCTTCTGCGTATTTATGGACATGGAGGTTAAAAGCCTTGTCGCTACAATATCCTCCATCTTGAGCATCGCAATCAGCAGATGCTCCGTTCCTATCTTGTCACTCTTAAGCTTTACCGCTTCCTTCTGCGCATTTTCCAATAATTTTTTCAGCCTCATGGAATATGCGTCCTCACCGTTTAACTTACTCTTGGAAATCTGCTGGCTTGCCTTTAAATATGACCTTACCGTATTGATGTCCACTCCGTTTTTTGTGAGAACCTTCCAAGCAGTACCATTATTGCTCTCTATCATGGCAAAAAGAAGATGCTCCGTTCCCACATAGCTGTGCTTCATTGCCTTAGCGGTTTCCACAGCAATATCCAACACTTCCTTCGCCTGCTCCGTATATTCGAGTTTCATAGCTTACCTCCATTTTCATTCCCACCAAATTCCTTATACATATCCGTAATAAGCTGATGCATTTCCGCAAGGCTTATATCCTTGCAAATCGCCTCGGCAACCATCATTCTCATGCCTACGTTCATGCTCTCTATGTGCCTTGGCTTTGTATCTACGGAAACACTCACTACAGCTCCTCTTCTTCTGTCAAGCGTGAGATACCCATCCTCCTTAAGCAGCGCATATGCCTTGTTTACCGTGTGCATATTTACACCCAGCTCGTCGGCAAGCTGCCTTACGGATGGAAGCGAATCCCCCTCCTTTATCTGTTCCTGTGCAATTCCAATTATTATTTGATTTCGAAGCTGCATATAAATTGCTTCGCTGCTGCCAAAATCAATCGAAATAATCATTCTACTGTTCATCTATAGCCTTTCCAATATCATGGCGCATATACTTATTTTCAAAGCTTATCCATTCTGTAGCCCTGTAAGCATTTTCCCTTGCCAAGGTTAATGTTTCACCTTTTGCAGTCACGCCAAGTACACGTCCTCCGTTTGTTACGATTTTACCATTATCAAGCTTTGTTCCTGCATGGAAAACATAGTAGTCCTCCTTGTCATCAAATGCCTCAAGACCACTGATTGGAAATCCCTTCTCATAATGCTCAGGATATCCGTCTGAGGCGAGAACAACGCACACTGCCGCCTTATCCTCAAAAACAAGCTCTATCTCGTCTAGCCTTCCCTCTATACATGCCTCCATAACATCTATCATGTCATTCTTCATGCGGGGAAGTACAACCTGCGCCTCCGGGTCGCCAAATCTTGCATTGTATTCCAGAACCTTAGGTCCCTCCTCCGTAAGCATAAGCCCACAGAACAGGATTCCCACAAAGTCTCTGCCCTCTTTTTTCATTGCATCCATTGTAGGCTGATAAATGTGCTCCATACAGAATTTGTCAATATCCTCCGTATAGAAAGGACTTGGTGAAAATGTACCCATTCCTCCTGTATTTAAACCCTTATCTCCGTCCTTTGCCCTCTTGTGGTCCTGTGCAGAAGCCATCGGCTTAATATGGGTTCCGTCACAGTAGCAAAGCACAGAAACCTCCCTGCCTGTCATAAACTCCTCTATTACAATTTTATCTCCGGCAGAGCCAAACTGCTTATCAAGCATAAGGGTTTTAACACCCTCCTTCGCCTCCGCAAGGTTGTTACATATCAGCACACCCTTTCCAAGCGCCAGTCCGTCTGCCTTTAAAACAATAGGCATTTTAGCCGTCTCAAGATATTTTATGGCATCATCCGCATTGTCAAAAACCTCATACGCCGCTGAAGGAATGTTATATTTTTTCATAAGCTCTTTTGAAAACGCCTTCGAGCCTTCTATTATAGCTGCATTTTTTGCAGGTCCGAACACTTTTATACCTGCATTTCTAAAACAATCTGCAACCCCTGCCACAAGCGGGTCGTCAGGACCTACGATTGCCAAATCAATATTTTTTTCCTTTGAAAACTGAACCAATGCCTCGCCGTCCATAACGGAAATATCCACACACTCGGCAAGACTTGCGATTCCTGCGTTTCCAGGTGCCACATAAAGCTTTGTCACTCTCTTACTCTCACTGCATTTTGCTGCTATGGCGTGCTCTCTCCCGCCGCCTCCTACAATCAGTACATTCATGGTACTACTCCTTCCGCTGTTTTCATTTAATTTTCATTTGCAATTTTATTGATTGCCGCAGGCAAAAGCTTCCACTCTGCCTCCTCCATAACTCTCCTCTGAAGTATCTCTGGCGTATCATTTTCCCTAACCTCAACTGCCTTCTGCATAATGATAGGTCCCGTATCCGTTCCCTTATCAACGAAATGGACAGTTGCTCCGGTTATTTTAACGCCCCTTGCAAGCGCAGCCTCATGAACCTTAAGCCCATAATAGCCTGTTCCACAAAAGGCAGGGATGAGTGACGGATGAATATTTATAATTCTGTTTGCAAATTCATCTATCATCTTCGGCGGTATCACAACCAAAAATCCTGCAAGCACGATTAAATCGGGGCTATATGCCTTCACTTTTGTAAGGAGTGCATCATTGAAGCTTTCCCTGTCAGTAAAATCCTTCGGCGAAACCACGCATGCATCTATCCCTGCTTTTGCAGCCCGTTCAAGAGCGTAAACGCCATAGTTATTGCTTATGACTCCCGTAATCTGTGCATTTTTAACCTCGCCCTTTGCAATGCCGTCTATAATCGCCTGTAAATTGGTGCCGCCGCCCGATACCATAACTACAATATTTAACATATTTCTACTCCCTTTTCACCTGCTTTTGTCTCGCCGATTATATAGGCTGTCTCCCCTGCCTTCGCAAGTGCAGTTATTGTTTTATCAGCGTCCGCACTGTCAACAACAAGCATCATTCCGATACCCATATTGTAGGTGTTGTACATCATGTCCTCCTCTATGCTGCCTTTTTTAGCAAGAAGCTTAAATATGGCAGGCACCTCATAGGATTCCTTCTTTATGACAGCAGTAATTCCCTCTGGGAGCATACGTGGAACATTCTCCTGAAAGCCTCCGCCTGTAATATGGCTGCAGCCCTTTATGGTTACTCCTGCCTCCTTTACGCTCCTAAGTGCCTTTACATAAATTCTTGTAGGTGCAAGAAGTGCCTCTCCAAGCGTTTTTCCAAGCTCATCATAATATGTTTCCAGTGAGTCTCTTGTCATGTCAAATACCTTTCTCACAAGAGAAAAACCATTGCTGTGAACGCCCGATGACGCAATACCAATAATAGTATCACCAGGCTTTATATTCTTCCCCGTTATTAAATCCTTCTCGTCCACAACACCCACTGCAAAACCTGCAAGGTCATATTCCTCCTCAGGCATCATGCCCGGATGCTCTGCCGTTTCTCCACCTATCAATGCTGCTCCCGACTGGACACAGCCCTCAGCAACACCGCTTACAATGGAAGCAATTTTCTCAGGATAATTTTTACCGCAGGCTATATAGTCTAGGAAGAAAAGCGGCTCTCCTCCAGCACAAGCTATGTCATTTACGCACATTGCCACACAGTCAATACCGATTGTATCGTGCTTATCCATAATAAACGCAAGCTTAATCTTTGTTCCCACGCCGTCAGTGCCTGAAACCAAAACTGGATTTTCCATGGATTTCAGCCTTTCAATTGAAAATGCACCTGAAAAGCCTCCGATATTTGTAAGCACCTCCGGTCTCATAGTCTTTTTTATATGCTCCTTCATAAGCTCGACTGACCTGTATCCAGCCTCAATGTCAACGCCCGCCTTCTTGTAATCCATCGCTTGTTCCTCCTGAATATGTTATGTAAAATTGCGTCTCATATTAATCAAGTAAATTTATAATTTATATAAAACTGCGTTCTATATTATAGTTGAAATAGAACAGTTTGTAAAGCGTGACAACAACATTTCAGAACAAGAATTATGCCGGCATATCTCACATAAAATTACGCTCAATATTATTGCTATAAAATCACAAATATGGTAAAATATTCTTAAGTTTTTATTGGGGTATTTTAGTAACTTTAAGGGGGAAACCACATATGAGTAAAGGCAAGAAAAGACTGAATATAGGTTTTTTTACATGTCATCTTGACAACGATTACGCATACGAGATTTGTAAAGGTGTTGATTATGCCGCAAAAGAGCTTGACGTAAATCTTGTTGTTTTTCCGGGCATGTACATGAATGCATCTTACAACGATCCAAAGAATGCACGTTTTGATTACCAGTATAATTCCATATTTTACTATGCGTCAAAGCACACATTAGATGCGCTTATTGTTTCTATCGGTTCCATAGGAAGCTTTCTGTCTGAAAATGACATGCTTGCATTCCTAAAAAATTTTGACATTCCTATTCTTACAATTGAAATTGAGGTTCCCGGCTATCCTTATCTTTACACAGAGGGAAGAACCGGTATGCGTGAGGCTGTGGAGCACCTTATCAAGGTACACGGCAAGACAAAAATTGGAATGGTAAGCGGACGCAAGGAAAATGCAGATGCCAACGACCGTCTTAACACCTACTGCAACGTTCTTCGGGAAAACGGAATCGAGGTCAACCAAAACAGAATCGTATACGGCAACTTTTCTGAATTTACAGAGGATATTGTAAATGACCTTTTGGACAGAAATCCCGACCTTGAGGCAATCGTATTTGCCAATGACCAAATGGCAATCGGCGGATACAATGCAATCAAGGCAAGAGGTCTTGAAATAGGCAAGGATATTCTTGTAACCGGCTATGATGACTCTCCTGTATCAACCGTACTAAACCCGCTTCTCACAACCGTTCATAACAGTATCATTGATATGGGCTACCAGTCTGTCAAGGAGGCTATCAATCTTGTCACAAAGGGAAAGACAGAGGTAAGCATATTAAACTCAAGTCTTATTGTGCGTTCCTCCTGCGGCTGCGCTGATTTTACACTCAACAGCATGATTGACAAGGGAATTACACTTGATAAGACTGATGATTACCAAGCTATAAAAGAAACTATAATAGATTATATGTATTCCAATTACAGTAAAACCTTTTATTATGATAATTTAATTAAAACAATATGTCCGTTTTTGGACAACATACTTGACCCGATTTTTAAAACCGGCGATTTTGATTTTGATACTGAGTATATTTGCGCAGAGCTTGAACGGCTTTTAGCCACATCTGTTGTCGCTATATTTTTCAGTAATGATAAATTTCTTTACACGCTGAAAGAGCTTAAGAATCTTCTTATTGCCTTGACAACTGACGACACAAAAACAAGCACCCTATCACAGCTTTTTACAAGCATATATGAGAAATTTTTATTCTACACCTCAAACAAGCTGTATACAAAAGTAAGGAACCACAAGTCAAGCATTTGGTCATCACTTCACATAACAAGAGATACACTTACATACAGTACAGATGAGGAATCCTGCTTTAACCTTATCATGGAAAAGCTCTATGATGCACAGTTTATAAGCGCATATATTTACATATATGATGAGCCGGTCATGCTGCTTCCAAACGGTTCCTGGAAAATACCTAACACCCTTTATCTTCAGGCATGTCAGGACAATGGTAAAATAACATACCTTTCAGGAGACAATAGGCTTATTTCCTCGAACAAGGTATTTTGCAACGATTATACCGCCAAGGACAGAAGAAGAACATTAGTTGTAACCCCTCTTTTTACCAACAGCGTGCAATATGGCTTGTTTGTCAGCGAGCTTGATATAGAGCACTTTGAAAATGTGTACCCTGAAAGCTTACAGCTTTCCATATCGCTTAACTTTATATCGCTTATGAAGCAACAGCTTTCCATACAGAAAAAGCTTGCAATATCTGCAACCGAATTAAATAACAAGAACGAGCTGTTAAATAAGCTCTCCATCACTGACGCCCTTACGGGAATCAACAACCGGCGCGGCTTTCTTGACAGCGTTCAGGCACAGGTCAATTCCCAATACAACGAGGGCAAGCTTGCAATGGTTGTATTTGCAGACATGGATAACTTAAAGCAGGTAAATGATAATTTTGGTCACAACAACGGCGATTTTGCTATCAAGAGCATTGCAGACATACTTGAAAACAGTTTTGGTTCCGAGGATATTATCGGACGTATCGGCGGTGATGAATTTGTTGCATTTTCATTTTTGGACGATGCAGAACGGCCTACCGAAATACGACGGAAAATTGCGGAGCTTTCCAAAAAGCTTAATGAAACCTGTGACAAACCATATTATATTGATGTGAGCGTCGGCATAACCACATTTACATGCTCTCCTACCCTTGTCATTGAGGAAATTCTGCACAATGCAGACGAGGCGCTTTACGAGAACAAAAAGAATAAGCGCACGAGCGTGATAAAGCCGACGATATGATGCGGGTATCGGGACTTGACACATTTTTGTAAGTATGGTACAGTGAAAAAGGAAGCACCGACCACAAAGTTGTGGTTAGCTGCCCGTTGGTTTACTAAAAAACCTGCCGAGGAGCTGAAATTTTACAAGGCAGGTTTTTTATTGCTATTTTTTCCTGTCACTGAGATAGGAAAGCAATTCTATAATTAAAATTCCGAATGTAAAAACATCTGAAAGACTAATCATAGGAACCACCCCCTCTCTTATGTAATAAAAGAATGGGCAGGCTAACCAAACCTTGCATTTTCGGTACTTCCCATATTCACAATATATCATAATTCCCGTTGCGTATCAAGCTATTTTAAATTATTTCTGTCCATGCCATATACATAAGCCGCCGACAGATAAGAACATATTTGTGCTATATGACAATTCTTTTATATTATTGCCTCGTGTATCGCCATTGTCACGTCGGCCTTGTTCATGGTGTAAAGGTGTACTCCGTCCACACCATTTTTCTTCAGGTCATTTATCTGTGCCACGGCGTAATCTATGCCTGCCTTTTTCATATCGTCGGCATTATCTCCGTATTTTGCAATTATCTGACTAAGCTCGTTTGGCACTGAGGAGCCCGAAAGCTGTACGCTTGTCCCAAGCTGCTTTGCTGTTGTGACAGGCATAATTCCTGCAAGAACAGGAACATCTATCCCTGTTTTTTTTATGTCATCCACAAATCGATAAAACACCTTATTATCGAAGAACATTTGCGTTACAAGGCAGTCAACTCCCGTATCAACCTTATCCTTTAAATATTTTATATCGTCCTCCCTGTTTGCTGATTCAGGGTGTACCTCCGGATAGCAGGCGGCAGCAACAAAAAAATCGCCCCTGCTCCTTATTTCAGGTATAAGGTCCTTTGCATATTTATATTTTCTATTTTCAAACTCCTCGTCGGACATCAGCCTTGGCTTGTCACCACGAAGCGCCAGCACATTGTCTATTCCCTTTTTCTTTAATTCAAACAGCAGCGAGGTCAACAAATTTTCATCCATGCCGACAGCCGTCATGTGTGCGATTGCCTCCACCTCGCATATATTTTGTATGTACGCTGCAATCGCAGCAGTTTTCTTGCTGTTGCTTCCTCCAGCGCCATAGGTTACGCTTATAAAATCAGGCTTAATCAGCTTGATTTCATCAAGCGTTCTGTATATTTCGTATATATCATCGTTCCTTTTCGGGGGAAAAACCTCACAGGAAAATCCCATCTTGTTTTTTTCTATTTTAAGCATTTTGTCCTCCTGTCGTTGCAAGAAGCTTGTCAAAAAGCTCCGGTTCTTTCTTTTTTAAGCTTACAATATTAAAGCTTTTATCCAAAAAGCAGTGTGACGTTTCAGCTACATGCTTTATATGGGTCATTGTTTCATCATAAATAACATAGGAAATGTAAAATCTTCCTGCCGTTACCTGCTCAACCTTTGGAACTATAATCAGCGTTTCACCAAATTTGGCAGGCTCCTTAAAGGAGCATTTCAAATCAAGCACTGGTATCATATAGCCCATTTCCTCTATCATATCGTAGGGCATATCGTAAAATTTGAGCAATTCAATACGGCACTCCTCCAAATACCGTGCATAATTTGAATGATGGACAACGCCCATCTTGTCTGTCTCATAATAGTGTACAGGTCTTTTATAGCTAAACATCATAAATCCCACCTATTCCATGCGTGTTGTTTTCGCATCCTTGGATGTACTACGATTTTCGGTTTTTGTAGTACGTTCCATAGCAGCACGTTTCCTTACATCTTTTATTGGCAGTTGCTGTGTTTTTGCACTACTAAAGGCTGAATCCTCCTCGGGTACATATTTCCCTTCGGCAGTGCGTTCTCTAGCAGCATCTTTACTGGCAATATTTTTTTGGACAGCTCGTTCTCCGCCGGCAACATCCTTTTGGACAGCTCGTTCTCTCACATCTTTTATTGGCAGTTGCTGTGTTTTTGCACTACTAAAAGCGGAATCCTCCTCGGGTACATATTTTCCTTCGGTGGTTCGTTCCTTTGCAGCACGTTCCCTAGCAGCATCTCTGCTGGCAATATCCTTTTGAGCAGTACGCTCTCTACTGGCAGCATCCTTTTGAGCAACAGCTTCTTTGTCAGCAGCTTCCTGTTTCGGCAGACTTTTTTTCTCATTACGCCCATCACCATATTCCATGTCCTTCATTTTCTGCCGCTCGCTGTAAAGCTCATTTGACAAAAGCTGTGCAAGCTCAAGTATCTGCTCGTATCGGTCCTCACGACTCAGCTCTTTCAGATTAGTCATAAGCTCCGCTTTATTTTGGGCAATAATGTTCGCCTTCTGCTCTAAGTCGCTTAACATTCTTCCATATTGTCTGTTCACGTAATCATATGCCTGAGACAGAAGGTCATTAACCTCCGTAAGCATCTCGTCCGTATATATAAGAGATGCCGCATATATGTCAGTTGCAGTTCTAAGCGCCATCTTATCTTCATTATCAAGCTTGTCTGCACGAAAGCCTCCACCAATCGTGGACACACGCTTTGTCACCCTTATTCTGCTTGCCGTCTGCTCCGCCTCGTGAATAATGTCCTCTGCTTCCTTTTTTGCATCGGTAATAATTTTACCCTTTCTGTCATTTACATCACGGTAAACCTTAAGCTCGCCCTCCATAACGCTTTCAAGCTGACGCAGCATAAGCAGCATTTCATCCTTGTTTACCATGACCTTTCCCGTAGAAAGCGGTACGCTTTGTCCGTTTTCTATATTATTTATCAGCCTGTTAATTATCTGACTTGTTCGTCCGTTTATCATACTTATCACCCGTAAAAAATTTACATATATTTCACTAACTCTCCTGTTTCCTTTCTTGGCACAGGGTCAGGTATAAATTTAGGCTTTCCTATGGAAATAAGCGCCGCTACTGTCTGTCCCTCAGGAAGTAATACAGCCTCGGCAACCTTTTTGTCATCAAAAATACCCATGATACATGTACCGTAGCCCTTCTCATGTGCCGCAAGACAAAATGTCTGAGCCGCAATTCCCGCATCAAACATTTCCCAGCCTGCGCCCTTTGAGGTCGTAAAGCTTCCGTCTCGCTCATATCCGCATCTTCCGTTTATCTGAGCAAGCACCACAAGCATGTTGCAGGACGCAAGTGTTTTTCCATTTCCCTCATGACCGAGTATGCACTCATCCTTAATTTTATCTATCAATGCCCTGTCTGAAATAACGACATATCTCAGCGTCTGCGTGTTTTTCCATGTAGGCGCCATCTTTGCCATGTCAATGATTTCATTCATTGTTTCCTGTGAAATAACCTCCTCCGTGTATCTTCTTACACTTCTTCTTGTTTTGATACATTCTAATGCGTCCATAATCATATCTCCTTTTCTATTAAAATATATTTATAAAACCTATAATGCTCATGATACCATATCGTCAATCAAAGGTTGACGATACCATAATCACAAAACCGTATCTCTATCCTGTCTATCATACATTTATTTTACAGCTTGAAACAAATTTACAAATATGTTACTCTAAGCTTTGGTGCAAGCCGGATGAGTGGTTGCGGCTGCCATTTGGCAGGTGAGGAAAGTCCGGGCTTCATAGGGCAGGATGCCGGATAACGTCCGGTGGAGGTAACTCCCAGGCTAGTGCAACAGAAATATACCGCTAATTATTATAAGGCAATTAGTAAGGGTGGAAAGGCGAGGTAAGAGCTCACCGCTGTACTGGTAACAGTGCAGGCTCTGTAAACCCCATCCGAAGCAAGACCAAACATAAGACAATGCAGTTGCCCGCTGGGTCTTTAGGTAGGTCGCTTGAGCATTATGGTAACATAATGCCTAGATAGATAATCACTCTCGACATAACCCGGCTTATAGTCCGACTTGCATCACATACATATATCCACTCTTATAGTCCGTCTTGCATCATATACAAGCTATAAATCAAAGCAGCCGCCCCCTACAAATTCCCTTAATATGGAATTGTCAGGCACATTTGTAACATCAAGCCCCAAAAAGTAATCCAAAAACTTGAGCAGCCTTTTTGCCTCATAATACTCAGGGCAGTCTCTCGGAACGGCAAACAAAAGCGGCTCGGCAAACTGTTTAATAACGCTAAGCTCATAGATAAGTGCGGAATTAAACATAACGTCCGCCTGCTCCTGAAATGGGAAAATATACTTTTCCTCGCCCCGTCTTACGGAAGGCCACATACCGATTGTAGCCTTTGCATCATTTCCTCTTGTCCTTGCATCTCTCACAATACGCCTGATAAGTCTTCCGTCAGTGGTCGGAATCCTGTTATGCTCATCAATATTAAGCTGCGTAAGTGCACTTATGTAAACCTTAAACTTGCTCTCATCAGGAAGCTTGCTTGTCATAAGCGGATTGAGTGCATGTATTCCCTCTGCAACAAGAACGTCTCCGTCATTAAGCTTTAAGGTTTTTCCCTTATATTCCTTTTTGCCAACGGTAAAGTTAAAGGTAGGTATCTGTATTTCCTCTCCATCAAGAAGCTTTACCATATCGGAATTAAACAGATTAAGGTCCATAGCCTCAATGCACTCAAAATCATAATTTCCATTTTCATCCTTAGGAGTCAGCTCTCTTTCAAGAAAATAATTGTCAAGTGCAAGCGGATAAGGTCTTAAGCCATGCGCCCTAAGCTGTACGCTTAATCTGTGTGAAAACGTAGTTTTTCCCGATGAGCTTGGTCCTGCAATCAGGACAATCTTCTTACTTCCCTGCAAAATCATGTCGGCAATCTGTGCTATCTGCTTTTCCATAAGAGCCTCCTGCACAAGCATAAGTTCTCTTATGTCCCCCTTTGTTATCGTCTCATTCAAATCACCAACATTGTCCACATCAAGCATCTTGCTCCACAAATCCGAGGTTTTCAGCACATTGAAAAGCTTTTCCTGAGGCTTAAACGCAGGAACGACATCCGGACATTCTTTGGACGGACACATAAGCAAAAAGCCCTCGTCATACAAAAGCAAATCAAAATATTTAAGATACCCTGTCGACGGCACCATGTAACCGTAAAAATAATCCTCGTAGCCGGCTAAGCTATATATATTAACCTTTGAAACACGCCTGAAGGAAAACAACTTTTCCTTATCAGCCATTCCCTGCTTTTTAAAGCGTTTTATCGCCTCGTCGGTTGTGACGCTCTCCTTTACAAAATCAATATTTTGGTCCACAAGCTCAAGCATATGGGCTTTAACCCTGTAAAGCAGCTTATTATCAACAGCCACCTCGTCGCCAATAAACTTACAGTAAAGTCCCTTCCCCATGGTGTACATGATGTTGATTCTTGATTTTGTAAAGCCGCCCAAAATATCTGAAAATGCCTTCAGCATAAGAAATTTCAAGCTTCTCCTGTAAGTGTCATATCCGATAACGCTTGTTGCAGTAACAAATTCAAGCTCACAGCTCTTATCTAAAATATTTCCAAGCTCACAGAGCTTTTTATCCCGAAATGCCAATATGATTTTAAGATATTCATTTGGCATATGTTGCTTTATAAAATCCTCAATTGTTGAAAATCTGTCAATGCTGTATGTACTTCCTTCAACAGTAATATCAATTTTTTCCATAAAATTCCCTTCTTTCTCTTTGAACGCCAGTCCATTACTTAGTAGGTTTATATTAATTACTCCAATTTTTTTATTCTTGTGCAAGCTTAGAACCTTCACAATCAAATTACACGGAACGGTGCGCCCACATCTGCAATAGAAAGCTCGACACCCGGACAAAAATCCTTCAGATAGTTATACATAAATGTCATAAAAAGCTTTTCAATGCCGTAATGTGACGCATCAATAATGGTAAGTCCCATTTCAAGAGCATCCAAGCCATCATGGTGTCCTATATCACCCGTTATGAGACAGTCAGCGCCCTTTTCTATGGCTGTTGTTATAACACTTTTTCCCGAACCCGGACATATGGCTATTTTTTCAACTGGCTTATCAGCCTTGCCGTACACCATTACCTTTTCAATGTCGAAGCATTCCTTGACGACACATGCAAGCTCATCAAGGGGTACAACGTCCTTTAAAATTCCAATTTGCCCCAAGCCCTCGCCGTTATGGGTTTCCTGAAGAACCTCTGTATTTTTAAGCCTGAGCATGGCAGCCGCCTCCTTCGCCATGCCGCCCTTCGTATCAAAATTCGTATGCATTGCATAGCAGACAATACCTGCCTCAACAAGGGCAAGTACCTTATTGCCAAGAATCGTGTCATCATTTACTCTATTCATTTTGGAAAAAATCATAGGATGGTGGGTAATAATCATGTCAACACCGCCTTCTATGGCAGCCTGACAGACCTCATATGTAGCGTCCACAGCAAGCATTATCTTTTTTATTTTTTTATTCTTACGTCCCACCAGAAGTCCCACATTGTCCCAGTCCTCAGCATATTCCGGCGGCGACTGTGCCTCAAGTATTTTAATAATATCCTTACAAAGCATGTATTTCCTCCAACAAAACCAAATTTGCTACAGCATTTCAAGTGCCTGATTTATCAATGCAATTTCCTGACCTATCGTATCTAATCTATGAGCCGATGCGGGCGTATATGCCCCCTTAAGCCTCTCCCTTATGTCAGAGCGCTTACGCTTTTCCTCGGTAAGAAAACATTTCAACACACGGTCCTTCTCCTCAAGCAAAATCCGCCCATACATGATTTCAAGCTCCGAGTATGGTGTTTTTCTTACACTGTCTGTCCCTACAGCAGGAAGCGCTTTCATTACATTATAAAATTTGTCTTCCTCAACAAGCATTTTTTCCTTAGTGATACTATAATTATTCCTAAGTAAAAACTCACGTACCTTATGTATTTCAGACTGAGGCTGTAAGATAAGGTGAATCCCCTTATCAAGGTGCGCCTTTCCTTTATCAAGAATTTTTGTGATAAGCTCACCGCCCATTCCGGCAATTATGGCACAGGAAGCCTCGCCTAATTTAAGCCCCGCCATACCGTCGGATTGTCTTACCTCTATCACCTTCTCCAACCCATATGCCCTGATGTTTTCCTCTGCGATTTTAAGCGGTCCGCTTTTAATATCCATGGCAACCACATTTCCAACGCCATGCATGGCAAGCCATATTGCCACATGGGCATGGTCGCAGCCAATATCAGCGACACTTCTCTCATCCACAAAATCCACGACGGTCTGCATACGTTTTGAAAGCTTTACATTCGACATAATCCATCACCAAAACTAGCTGTTATCCTCCAGATAATCCTTGAGCTTACGGCTTCTGCTTGGATGTCTTAATTTTCTTAAAGCCTTAGCCTCTATCTGCCTGATTCTCTCTCTTGTAACCTTAAATTCTTTTCCTACTTCCTCAAGTGTTCTTGCCCTACCGTCATCAAGTCCGAAGCGAAGTCTTAAAACCTTCTGCTCCCGCTCCGTAAGGGTGCTGAGCACATCAACAAGCTGCTCCTTCAAAAGTGTAAATGCGGCTGCCTCCGCAGGGACAGGTACATTCTCATCTTGAATGAAATCGCCCAAATGGCTGTCCTCCTCCTCGCCGATAGGCGTTTCAAGGGAAACAGGCTCCTGTGATATTTTCAGTATCTCCCTGACTCTCTCAACAGGAATATCCATCTCCTCAGCAATTTCCTCAGGAAGCGGCTCCCTTCCAAGCTCCTGAAGCAGCTGCCTCGATACACGAATCAGCTTATTAATTGTTTCAACCATATGCACAGGAATACGGATTGTCCTTGCCTGGTCGGCAATCGCTCTTGTAATTGCCTGTCTGATCCACCATGTCGCATAGGTTGAAAATTTATATCCCTTGCGGTAATCAAACTTCTCCACAGCCTTAATCAGACCAAGATTACCCTCCTGAATCAGGTCAAGAAACAGCATGCCGCGCCCTACATATCGCTTGGCAATGCTCACAACAAGCCTCAGGTTCGCTTCAGCAAGCTTTTTCTTTGCCTCCTCGTCTCCGTCCTCCATTCTCTTTGCAAGCTCAATTTCCTCCTCGGCACTGAGCAACGGCACCTTGCCAATTTCCTTTAGGTACATCCTTACCGGATCCTCAATACTTACGCCGTCAGGAACAGACAAATCAATGTGCTCAACATCAACGTCTATTTCCTCGTCACCAGCCGCAAGCAGCGCATCATCAGGCTCGTCATCATCTGCATCATCCGTAATCGTCAGGACGTCCACGCTATTTTCCTCAAGGAATTCAAATATGGTAATCATCCTGTCCGTTGTCAGCTCAATTTCCTTGCAGTCATTGAAATGATTGATTATCTCCGTATCCTCTATGACATTTTTCTTTTTCCTGGCAAGCTCCAAAAGTTCCTTCAGCTTTACCTTGAACTTTTCCTCCAATGCCTGATCCTTTGTTACATTTTCATCCATTATTTTTCCATCCTTCCATAGTGTTTATATTCTATCCACTTTTTAATGAAATATGCAGTTTTGCTATCTTAGCCTTAGCCTTGATAAGCTCCTGAAGCCTTGCCATATCATCCATGCACATAGACATATCATAATCAATTTTTGCAAGCTTTGTTCTTTTTACAACATCATTTACAGCCTTTTCCCGTTCCTCAAGGGACATGTCAAAGGCAAGCTCCGTTTGCAAAATGGAGGCTACAAGCCTCTGCTTGTCCATATCAGGAAACATGTCTACTATGGCAGCAGGCTTTACCTGCCCTGTATCCCTGTACTGTGAAAATAAAATATCTGCAACGGCTCTATAATCCTCTGCCACAAAATCCTCCTCGGATATGATACCAGAAAGCACATCAAACAACCCCGTATCATTTACAAGCCATGTAAGCAGCAGCCGTTCAGGCATATTTGTGTCATCCTGCTTTTGCGTGGTTCTCCTCGGTACACTGTTTGTAATCTCCATCTCTTTTATTCCTAAGGTGCCGTATTTTGTAACCATGCTCTTGAAGCCGTCAGCGTCAAGCCTGTACTGTTCTGCCACTGTCTCAATGTAACTGTGACGTGTTACAACCTCCTCAATGGCTGAAATTCTCTTTGCAGCTTCTTTCGTAAACTTTGTTTTCTCCTCAGGATCCTTCAGATTATAGTTACCCGCAAGACATGCCACCTCAAACATAATGCCCGTAGAGGCGTTAAGGATACGTTCCTCATAGGCTTCCCTTCCCATATTTTTTATAAACTCGTCAGGGTCCTTGTATGGCTTCATGTCTATTACCCTTGTGGTAATTCCAACCGAACGCATAATGCCGATTGCCTTCATGGTTGCATTTGTGCCTGCCCCGTCACTATCATAGGCAAGATACGCCTCGTCCGTATACCGCTTTATAATATTTGCCTGCCCTATTGTAAATGCAGTTCCAAGTGACGCAACCGCATTGTCAAAGCCTGCCTGATGCATGGCTATCACGTCCATATAGCCCTCACATATGATAATGCCCCGGCGTTTGGACCGTCTTGCAATATTCATTGCAAACAAATTGCGACTTTTATCAAAAACAGCGGTTTCCTTCGTGTTTACATATTTGGGCTTGCCATCACCCAAAACACGTCCTCCAAAAGCAATCACCTTCCCATTTATGTCAAGGATGGGAACCATGACCCGATTCCAAAATTTATCGTTTGCTCCCCTATCCTCATATACATCCACCAATCCGGCATCAACCATCTGTCTGTCCGTATAGCCTTTATTTTTCAGGTATTTGTAAAGGTCATCATTATAAATGTCCGAATACCCCATTGCAAATGCCGTTATGGTGTCATCCGTAAATCCCCTGTTATGCAAATAGTCAAGTGCCTTTTTTCCATGCTCCGTTTTTGTCAGGAGATAATGGAAATATGCCGCAGCCGTTCTGTTTAGCTCCTTTAATTCCGTGCGGTAATTTTCCTGCTCCTTTTGCTTCGGACTAAGCTCATACTCAGGCAGTGTCATGCCCGATCTGTCTGCCAAAAGCTTCATTGCCTCCACAAAGCCCATGTTCTCGTATTCTCTTACGAAGGTAAATACATTTCCGCTTGCGCCACAGCCAAAGCAGTGATATAGCTGTTTGTCTCGGCTCACATGAAAGGAGGGCGTCTTTTCATGGTGAAAGGGACAGCATGCCGAATAGGAATTACCCTGTTTTTTAAGACTTACATATCCACCTATCACATCAACGATGTCATTACGACTTCTGACTTCCTCTATTATATCATCTGAATAATACAAATTTCATTACCTCTATTACCCTTCCCATGACTTTGGCAAAAACAGCTCCTTCGCCTTTGCCACGGCATAATTATCCGTCATACCTGCTATGTAATCACATATTACCGTCCTGCTGTCCTCCCCATCCTCAATATATTTTCTATATTCGGCGGGAAGCCTCGAACTATCATTTACATACTCCGAATACAGCATCTCAATAACATGCTCTGCCTTACTCTCCTCGCTTTTTGCAATGGGATTTGTATATAAATCCGCAAACATAAAGCTTCTAAGCTTCTTCAGGGCATTCTCGCACTCCTCCGACATGACGATATAAGCCTTGTCCATGCTACACGACACGATGGAATGAATAATACTGTTTATCCTGTCTCTCGTGCTGTGCCCCAAAATATCAGTACAATCAGACGGCAATGCAGCCTCAGTAAGGATGCCTGCCCTGATGCCGTCATCAATATCGTGGTTAATATATGCAACCTTGTCGGAAATTCTTACAATATCCCCCTCAAGTGTCGCTGGTTTGCAGGAAGTTTTATGGTTTAAAATACCATCCCTTACCTCCCATGTAAGGTTAAGTCCCCGTCCGTTTTTCTCAAGCCTCTCAACAACACGGACGCTCTGTTCATTATGTAAAAACGGTCTGCCTGTACATTTTGTCAAGGCTCTTTCTCCCGCATGTCCAAAAGGCGTGTGTCCCAAATCATGCCCTAATGCAATAGCCTCCGTCAAATCCTCATTCAGCCGAAGCGCCCTTGCTATGGTTCTAGCAATCTGCGAAACCTCTAATGTGTGTGTCAGCCTCGTCCTATAGTGGTCCCCGCCAGGGGATAAAAAAACCTGAGTCTTATGCTTCATTCTCCGAAAAGCCTTTGAATGAATGATACGGTCCCTGTCTCTTTGAAATGAGGTTCTGATGTCACACAATGCTTCCTCTCTCTCCCGTCCCCTGCTTAAATCGCTAAAGGAAGCGTGAGGACTTAATATATCATGTTCCCTTTTTTCCTGTTCTTCCCGAATAAGCATCGTAACCATCTACCTCCAAGAGCATCTGTCATCAAATCCTGCCTTATAAAAAGCTTGAAAAACCTTTTTATAAAGAAATAAAAAGTCCGTACAATTATATTATTCTACAGACTTTTACTTTTTCCTCTATTTTTTCTTAAAAATATACTTATTATTTTTGTTATCCATTTTTTCTGATTTTTACTTTCTCTCCACGTTTTTCTTACTTATTATTACCACTCCCTATCTTTTTTCTTACTTTTATTTCTTCTACCCTTTTTTATAACATCTTTTTTGTCCATACTGTTTTTGTCTGTATCGTCAGCTTCTTTATCGTCTATACTGTCTTCATCTGTATCGTCAGCGTCCTTATCGTCTATACTATCTTCGTCTGTATCGTCAGCTTCTTTATCGTCTATGCTATCTTCGTCTGCATCGTCAGCTTCTTTATCGTCTATGCTATCTTCGTCTGCATCGTCAGCGCCCTTATCGTCTATACTGTCTTCATCTGTATCGTCAGCTTCCTTATCGTCTATACTATCTTCGTCTGTATCGTCAGCTTCTTTATCGTCTATACTATCTTCGTCTACATCGTCAGCGTCCTTGCCATCAATATCATTTTCATCTTCTTCCTCAGCCTTACGAGCTTCCTCCTCGGCTTTTTTTGCAGCCTCCTCCATGCGCTGCTCGTTCAGACGGAATATTTTTCTCATGGTAGCGCTTGTTCCATACGCAATTGCACCAAAGATTATCAAAAGCCACAAATACCAAATATAAACAAAAATCTCTGGATATATTATGCAAATGGCAATTGGTGCAAACCATGCCACCATAACCTTAATCCAAGACCACTTGTAGGTCATGGCTAGAATAATGGAATTTCTCATTGATATGGAAAGCCTATTGTTGTATCTTGCAATGAGCGGAAACAAAAACGGAACAACGAGCGCAAACACAATAAGTTCAAGAATAAGAACACCTGTATAAAAAGTGGAAATAGTGCCCGGAACCGTCTTGATAAGCAAAAACTCACCATACATTACAAAAAGCGCAAGTAAAATTGCGAAAAAAGCAATGGTGGACTGCTTAAAGCTTCTCTTAAACTCGTGAATAAAGCCATCTACAACAGTCTCCTCCTCATCCTCCTGAAGCCTGATGCACATGGCATAAAGGGCTGAAAGAGAAGCGCCGATTGTAAAAACCGGAATACATCCTATAACAAAGCATACATTCAGTGCGAAAATATTTCCAAATGCGTCCAAGGCACGCCTCAAGAACGGCTCCTGATTTTTATATTTATTAAGCTCACGCTCCTTTTTTGCCTCTATATCGTCTATTTTTTCCCTATCGCTCATACATAACCTCACATTTTCCATTATATTCTTTTATCTGATATTATCTCCACATAACAATTTGTACTTACCACAATAATCCCACATAAAAGAATATAATTTAATTTTAAACCAATTTTGTGTCATAAAATAAATATAATGTGGGTATCAATATAAATGACACCTACATTATATTTATTCATATGATTTATATATAATATTACTCTTTAACTCCACCAAGAGCCACACCAGCAATAATATACTTAGAAAGAGCAAAGTACATAACAAGCAGTGGAAGAACTGTAACGAAAAGACCACAGTAAATCATTCCCCAATCTCTTTCCTTGTCGTTAGACTTTAAAGCCTCAACGAACATAGGCATTGTAGCTTTTTCTCTTTCTGTTGCAAGTATAATAGAAGGCGTATAAAGATTATTCCATGAGCTAACGAAAGCAAATATAGCCTGAGTTGCCATAGCCGGTTTAAGCAAAGGCAATACAATACGATTAAATGTATGCAGTTCGCTCGAACCATCTATACGTGCTGCTTCGACTATTTCTACCGAAAGTCCCGTTTCCATATACTGCTTCATAAAATAAACAGTAGTTGGAGCAGCCATTGCAGGAATAATCATAGCTAAATATGAGCCATACAAATGTGTAATATTACAAACCTTGATAAAGCCTACAATAGAAACCTGCTGAGGAATCATCATAATTGCATAAATAAATCCCCATGCAAATCTTTTCAGCTTAAAGTTATAAACCGTAACTGCATATGCAGTAAGTGAAGCGAAATAAACCTGCAATATTACCGCCGGAACAGTAATTATAAGCGAATTTAACATCGCCTTAAGAACATTAACACCACTTGTTCTTGCAGTACCCTTTAATAAACCTTTAAAATTCTCAAAGAAGTGACTACCAGGAATAAATTTGATTCCTGTAAGAATAGATGGGTTATCTAATGTTGAATTTACAATCATTATATAAAATGGCATTATTGATAAGAAACAAAGCAAGATACATACAACATATCTAAGCACCTTTGTTCCTGTTGAATTTTTTTCTACCACTTTGTTCACCTACCTTCCATCTTCCAGCTTGCTAGATGTAAGTCTGTAGAAGAACAAGCTAATAAGAAGCGTAATGGCAAATAACATAACTGAATATGCTGCCGCTTTACCATAATTCTGAGTTCCACCTGCACTTACATATTTCTTAATAAGCATAACTACAGTCGTAGTAGACATAGTAGGTTTGCCTAAAAATTGAACAACAGGACCACCGTCATTAAACAACTGCGGAATATCGTACATCTGCAAACCACCGATAGCTGAAGTTACAAGCGTATACTGTAAAATCGGCTTAAGAAGCGGGAGTGTAATCCTAAAGAACTGCTGTTTAGATGTTGCACCATCCACACTTGCCGCCTCGTAAAGTGATGGGTTAATACCCAAAATACCTGCACAAAGAACAATCATCGTATTGCCATACCACATCCAAAACTGTATAAATGCAATAATTCCCAATGAAGTCCAGCCCTTTGTAAGAACACCTGAGTTATCAGTAAGTCCCCAATTTCTAATCATTATAGTAAGAGGACCTCGAACGTCAAACAAGCTATAGAATAGGAAACCTATTGTAGCTGCTGTTATAATATTTGGCATGTACATAATAACCTTGTATATACCTGAACCCTTTAACTTAATCTTGATGTCCGTAAACCAAGCAGCAAGAAGAATCGAAAGAAGTATCTGTGGTACAAAGTTCAGTACCCAAAGTATAACAGTAATCAAAAGAGCACTCCAAAATTCGCTACCAGTCTTAGCAAACACATAATTCGTAAAGTTTCCTAAGCCGAATGACTCTGTCACATATCTACCATTTTTTGCAGAGTAGATAAGAGAATTATAAAAGGTGTACAAAAGCGGGTACAACTGAAAAACTAAGAAAACAAGGAAAAACGGAATTAAGAACATAAGTCCATACTTTCCATATTCAACCGTCTTGTTTTTTTTCATCGTGTAAAGACACCCCCTAATGATTTTTTATAGTATACACGCATCAGCATTTTATACTACTGATGCGTGCACTATTGTTACTTTATAACACTTTTTTAGAGAATTACTCTGCTGAGATACCAAGCTGTGTATTTGCCTCGTCCTCAATGTACTTGATAGCATCATCAATAGTTGCAATAGTACCTTCTCTGTAACCAATTGCAGCCTGGTCAATGATGTTCTTAATACTTGCATCATTGTAAGTAACATTGCTAGCATTATAAGATGCTGCTGCTGCTGCCCAAGTTGCGATAGGGTCCTGTCCTCCAAGGAATACTAATGCTGCATTGTCAGAAGCAAGCTCGCCTGCTGCAAGTCTGTCATTAGCTGCCTTGTTATTTACGAAGTCACCATACTGATTACAAATCTCAACACCGATATCAGGGTCACAAGTAAGCTCATAAAGAAGGAATGCACAAAGCTCTGGGTTAGGAGTATCCTTACCTACCATAACATATGTACCACCCCAGTGATAACCAACAGGGCCAACACATGCTCCCCACTCGCCTTCAACTGCACCGTTATCCTTCATAGAACCAACGAACCAAGGACAACCAAACCAGCAGAATACCTTTCCGTCTGGCATCATGTTATCGCCCCATGTCCACATTGAAGTGTTAGTAGTGTACTCGCCATCCTGAAGTTTCTTAGTCATCTCAAGATAATCAGTTACAGAGCTGTCAAGTGTAAGAGTCTCTTTAGAACCATCATCAGTTACCCATGGCTGAGTCTGGCTATCCCAAATAGGATACTTAACCTCATCTGGTCCGGAAACAATGTAGTATCCAGCTTCCTTCATCTTGTCAGCAGTCTCAAAGAACTTATCCCAGTCAGCAAGAGCAGCCTGAACTGTATCTGGATCATCTGAACCAAGTACTTCCTGAGCTATATCTCTCTTATAGAATACTGAACCAGGACAACCCTGCCATGTAACAGCCTTAAGCTGTCCATTGTAAGTAGCATACTGCTTAGCAAAGTCATATGAGTTTGACATTACTTCATCAGTGAAGCCTAAATCCTGAAGATTCATAGTCTTGCTGTCATCCTCTGACCAATACTTAGCAACGTCATTATCAGCAGGAATAAGTGATGGATACTTGTCACCATTTTCAAGTGCAGTATCAATAGCAGTCTTATACTCATCACCTGTACCTGAGATACCAAGGATGTTGTACTCAACATAATCCTTATACTGTGGATAAGCCTCAAGAACTATATCAAGCTTCTTCTTAAAGTCATCATCCCATGAATAAGCGTAGATCTTCTTTGAATCATCCCATCCATCAGTACTTGGAGCCTCAATGCCGGTTGATGCCGGCTCAACTGCTGCAGTTGTTTCATCACCTGCTGCTGCAGTAGTCTCAGGCGCTGCAGTTGTATCGCCTGCTGCGGTTGTTCCGTCGTCCTCCTTATCTCCACAAGCAACAAGTGAAAGACCCATTGCAAGTGCTAAAGAAAGAGCTAATGCCTTTTTGATTTTTTTCACAAAAAAACCCTCCTTTTAAATGTGTTTTTATGAACTGTTCTTGTAAATAGAACTGTCAGTCCATACAATAGTGTACGTCATTATTTTTAATGACAAGGTAATTATAGGGCATTTTAAACAATTTTGCAAGTGTTTTTTCCATTTTTTTTTGGTACATTATAACTATACACCCGCAAATCACGAATAATTCAAGCCTTATTTTAGTAATTTCACATAGATATTTATGTGCAAACTTATTTTATTTGTGCCGCCCTGTTTTTGTTTTTCTGCGTAACTCATTCGGTTTGTTTGCATGTTTATTTATGCTGGTTTGTTTTGTTTTCTATGTGCGTATTCTTGGGGTGGTTATTTGCTTATGCATGTTTATTTTTGTTTTTCTACGCAGGTTTGATATGTAATCTTATTTTACTTATTCAAATGCTTGTGTTAGAATGTCAATATCTGCATGAGGAGGGTCACTATGTCAAAAAAGAAAACAAAAAAGAAAAAAAATAAACAAAACAATGTTTCTTCTAATAAGAAAATTAAAGCCGAAGAAAAAAACACAAAGAACCTTAAGGCAAAAAAAGATGATGGAAAAGAAATAAAATCAGGCAAGGGCAAATCTGAGACGATTGTAAAGACCAAGAGCAGCGGCAATATAGAAATAGAAACAGAAAAAGCCAACAAGGGTATTAAGGGAACAACATCTGATAAAGGTACGCCTAAAAAAGATTTGAATGACAAAAGCGACGGCAGTATAAATCAAAAAAAGGCGAATAACAACAATACGGATATTAAAGGAGCAAAAAAGAACGGTAACAGCGAAAAAAGCACAGCAAAGCAAACTAAGATTTCTGAAATCGGCGAGAGCATTAATAAAGCCATAATAAAAGCAGGAAACAGCAATGCTGAAAATAATGACAACAAAAAAATCATCAAGCAGGGCAACAAGCTTATTTTCAGTGACGATGACACTGAGCCGGCAGAGGAAGATACAAATACTTCTGGCAATAACACGTTTGAAAACAAATTAGAGCTTGCCGTTATGTCAAAAAAAGAACGGCGCGCCGCAAAAAAAGCTGCATACAGGGAACATACAAGCACCATGTCAGGAAAGGAAAAGATATCCTACTTTTTCTATTGTTACAAATGGCATATTATTATTCCCATATGCTGTATTTTATTAATTGCGTGCTACGGCGTGGCATTTTACAAAAATACAAGGCCTACGGACTTATCCTACGCAGTGTTAAATGTAGATGAATTTGACAAAACCTTTCACGATGATTACCTGCATTATTTTAATATGCCTGAAAATCACATTGTGCAGGCAACGGCAGGCTATTACGTTAATTATGATTACTATAAAGAAAATATGGTTTCCGCCGCAGAAGACGGCACGAACTACAGCACGCTTGCACTCACGTGTGAGTCAGGTGCCTTCGATGTTATTATCGGAGACGATGCAGGTATTAAATATTGTACATTCGTTGAAATCGTAAATCCCTTAGACCTGTATTTTACCGAGGAGCAATATTTGTCTTTGGAGGATTATATAGTGAAATTCCCTGACTCCTCCTACACGTTTTATCCATATGCAGTAGATATAAGCGACACAGAATTTGCAAAGGGACTTAACCTTGAATATTCAAAGGTTTATATGGCGTTTCCAGGCGTATCGGAAGAAAATATGACTAATGCACTCCGACTGTTGGAATATATATTTGGAATTGATTTGGCAAAGTAAACAAAAGTACCCTCGGCACTCTTTATGCTGTCACAACTTTAATGGCACTTTGGGCAAAAAAGGACGTACCCCTCGGAAATGTGGCACGTCCTTTTTTCATTCTCGTTTTTTTGAAGCATACGCTTCTTAAACTATCATGCACTGCTTCTGATAGGCTTCATATACAAGCTCTTCATTGTAATCAGGGGCAAAATTCTCAGCGGCATTACATATTTCTGATATAACCTCTATATCCTCCTCTAATTCATCGGCTATAACGTCTATCTCCTTTGCTTTTCTTAATTTTCGGCAAACCAAATTTATTAGTTTTTTCGTTTCACCTTGCTCCAACCCACGCTCTATTCCCTGTTCTATGCCTTGTTCTATTCCCCGCTCTATACCTTGTTCTATTCCCTCTGCACGTCCATCCTCAAAAGCTTCCTCACGCTCCATTTTCATATGTAATTCCGCATCATATTCAAATATACTCATACTCACTACCTCCGCCTTATTTAGCAAAAGAAATTCCTCTAATATTCCTTCCCTAATACATTCATCAACAGCCTTTGGCACAGCTTCCTCAAGGGGCATATCCTTATTATATTCCCTGATTTTTGAGACATACTGCATGTACTCCCAAAGGTCAGGACATTTTTCCAGCAACTCACTGTTGTAACCCTCATTGATATTAAGTTGCGTCACGATAAGCTCAAGGCTTACCCTTTCCGTCTTTGTTATATATGCGTCCGACAGCCTGTATTCCTTACATTCAGGCTGTGGCTCGCTTCCGTTGTAAAATACGATAAATTTAGGTGTTGGAAGCTTAATTAATTTCCTTGAATAAATATTATCATATATCGTAAGCTTTTCAAATACCCTTGAAACATACCGCAAATATCGAAATGGCATGTTTGGGTTTACTGTCGACTGCTGCTCGTACATATCAAGGGTAAAGTCTATGACGCAGGCAACGTCATTTTTACAGCTCATGTAAATGGCATTTTCAAGCGTGACAATCTCTAAATCATCAGAGTTATCGTAGTCTGTTCCATTTACACCGTTATAAAGTGCAAGCAGTTTTCTCTTATCTCTTAGGAGCATACGAAATACCGTATCTTTGTATTCCCGTATCACTGTTTGTACGCCTGTAAGCTCCTGCCGCTGCTCCCATGTAAGCAGCTTCTGCTTCATGTCATGTTTCTGTGTAGGCAGTGTATGCTGTTCCTGCTCCACGCTTTGTTTCTGTGTGAGCAGATTTTTCTTCACGCCTTTTTCCTGTGCAGGCAAACTTTTCTTCACGTTTTGTTTCTGCTCCACGTCAAGCTTTTGTCTCGATTGCGTGTTATGTTTCAACCTTTGTTTCGTATTATGCTTTTGTCCTTGTTTTGTTCCGTGTTCTAATTTCACATTGTTTTTCATTTGGTTTCCTCCTTTTACTAAGTGCCGCAGGAGGTTTTCCAAATCTGTCTTACTGGAATTATTCTTGTAGTAAAATTCCGTCTGTATTGGAATTTCATCCGTACTGTATTTTGCTTGTATCGAATTTCCGTTCATGCTAGAATTTCACTTGCACCAAATTTCGTCTATACAACAAATTCATTCACACCAAAATCCTACTCATGCCTAAATTTGCTCATACCACAATAAAATCCCCAGTAAAACATCTGCATACAGCGTCCTTCTCAAATACGGACAACCTCTCTGCTTAAATTGTAATGTAATGAACTCAAAGCATCGAAGTTCCGAATTTTTCTGATTTTTTGAATAGGATTTAAAATCCCAAAACAGAATTGAAAGACTTATGCTTTAGAAAAATAATAGCACAAAAGCGTATAATATGCAAGGCGTTTTTTTCGATAGATTATAGTGATATTTGTAGTCAAGGATATATACTGTTAATATATCTATGTTTTTATATCTCATATAACGTAATAGCATTCTAAAACCGTAACGCAAATATCTTAACGCAAATTACCGAAATTTATTGAAAGCACACTAAAAATATGCTATCATGTGAATGGGAACAATCGTGTTACAGGGTGGCTGGCCTCTATTCTACATAGAATGGGGGTGATGCTATGAAAAATCAGAATAATAACAATTTTGATTTTAAGGATTTGATGACCTTTGGTCTTTTCCTTTTGGCATTGCTTACATTCGTTTTTACGTTTTGTAAGTAACCATACATAGAAAAACCACCCTAAACTGACCAAGCAACGGGTGGTTTTTCTACCTAAACACGAGGTCAACCACTTTGTGGGCGGTTGTTCCTTTGCATTTAATATAACATACATATAATATATGTTCAAGTATTTTTTTATCTCGGAAGCTCAGTGAAGCCTACCTTTTTCATAACCTTTCGCAGCGTCTTATTTGCATAATATGATGCCTGCTCCGCATTTTCCTTTATGCATTTATCCACATATGCCTTATCCTGCTCAAGCTCCTTAAATCTTCGCTGTAGCGGTTCAAGCTCTGCTGCAACTGCCTCCCCAACAAGTTCCTTCAGCTTTCCGTATCCAAGGCCGTCAAATTCTTTCAATGCTTCATCTACGGATTTGCCTGTTACGGCACAATAGATGTCGATTAGGTTTTTAATTCCCGGCTTGTTATCATCATATGCAATAAATCCGTCTGAATCCGTAACTGCCTTCTTGAATTTCCGCATAACCGTATCTTTATCGTCAAGAAGTGAGATGGTTGCATTAGGATTTTCATCCGACTTTGACATTTTTTTCGCAGGGTCCTGAAGGCTCATAATTTTTGCTCCGCTTTTCCCTATGTACGCTTCAGGTATTGTAAATACGTCACCATAAATTCCATTAAATCTCATGGCTATATCCCTTGTTATCTCAAGGTGCTGCATCTGATCCTTCCCTACGGGAACAAAATCCGCCTGATATAAAAGGATGTCTGCCGCCATAAGCACGGGATAAGTGAATAATCCTGTATTTATATTGTCAGCATGCTTTGCCGCTTTATCCTTAAACTGGGTCATGCGGTTCATTTCGCCCATATAGGTGTAGCAGTTTAATATCCATGCAAGCTGGGGATGTGCAGGAACATGTGACTGAAAAAATATGCAATTTTTTTCAGGGTCAAGTCCTGCTGCGATGTAAAGCAGCAACAGATTTCTTGCACTTTTCCTGAGGTTTGCAGGCTCCTGTCTCACGGTTATGGAATGTAAATCCATAATGCCGTAAAAGCATTTTATGTCCTCCTCGTCTGCAAGATTTACCCAGTTTTTAAGCGCTCCAAGATAATTTCCAAGTGTTATGAATCCTGTGGACTGCATACCTGAAAGCATCGTCTTTTTTCCGTCTATCATATATTTTTCCTCCTTTTGAACATCGTCGCATCCTAATTTTGCTTCGCAATATGTTCCGATTTACGAAGTAAATCAAGAACCATAAAGCGGCGACAGGTCACGGCGACTTTGTCGCCAAGCATACTACATGTCAAGTTTTCATAGAAAACTTGACACAGCCTTGAACATCAGCCACTCCATATTTTTCCTTGACAAGCAGGCTCTTAGCGGTTTACCACCAAGCATACTACATATAAAGGGTTCATAAAACCTGATACGGCTTTAATCGTCTTCCTCGCTCATCATATTCATAACCTGACGCTTTCTTGCCAGTTCATCACTTGCCAAATACTCATCGTAGGTCGTCTGCTTGTCGATAAGACCTGTATTTGTAAGCTCCATAATTCTGTTTGCGGTTGTCTGCACAAACTGATGATCCTGTGACGAGAACAGCACAACACCCGGAAACTTGATAAGTCCATTGTTAAGCGCCGTAATGGACTCCATGTCAAGGTGGTTTGTAGGCTCGTCAAGAATCAACACATTAGAACCCATAATCATAAGCTTTGAGAGCAGGCATCTTACCTTTTCTCCTCCTGATAAAACTTTAACCTTTTTCACGCCGTCCTCACCTGCAAAGAGCATACGTCCAAGGAAGCCCCTTACATATGTGGTGTCCTTGTCATCGGAATACTGTGCAAGCCAATCAGCAATAATAAGATCATTGTCAAACTCCTTTGTATTGTCCTTCGGGAAATACCCCTGTGAGGTTGTAACGCCCCATTTGTAGCTTCCCTCGTCAGGCTCTTCCTCGCCTGCAAGTATTCTAAAAAGCGTGGTTGTCGCTATTGTGTTCGGACCCACAAATGCCACCTTGTCATCGTGACCTATCGTAAAGGATATGTTGTCAAGCACCTTAACGCCGTCAATGGTTTTTGATATATTTGATACCGTGAGAACCTCATTTCCAATTTCTCTTTTCGGTCTGAAATCAATGTACGGGTATTTTCTGCTGGAAGGCTTAATCTCCTCAAGCTCGATTTTCTCAAGCGCCCTCTTACGCGAGGTTGCTTGCTTTGACTTGGAAGCGTTTGCGGAAAATCTCTGTATAAACTCCTGAAGCTCCTTTATTTTTTCTTCTTTCTTCTTGTTTGCCTCCTTCATCTGCTTTATCATAAGCTGGCTTGACTCATACCAAAAATCATAATTTCCTGCATAGAGCTGAATTTTGGCATAATCTATATCTGCAATATGCGTACATACTTTATTTAAAAAGTATCTGTCGTGTGATACGACAATAACAGTATTTTCAAAATTAATCAGAAACTCCTCCAGCCATGCGATAGCATCGAGGTCCAAATGGTTTGTAGGCTCGTCAAGTAAAAGCACATCAGGATTTCCGAACAGTGCCTGCGCAAGCAGCACCTTGACTTTAAGGTTTCCATCAAGCTCGCTCATCATTTTATAATGTGTGTCGGTATCAACGCCAAGACCATTTAAAAGCGTTGCGGCATCCGCCTCCGCATTCCAGCCGTCCATATCAGCAAATTCCGCCTCAAGCTCTGACGCACGCACGCCATCCTCATCGGAAAAATCCTCCTTTGCATATATGGCATCCTTTTCCTTCATGATTTCATAAAGCCTTGCATTACCCATGATGACCGTGTCCATTACATTATACTCATCATACTTGTAGTGATCCTGCTGAAGCACGGAAAGCCGCTCTCCCGCATTCATAATGATATCGCCTGTTGTTGGTTCCAACGCACCTGCTAATATTTTAAGAAATGTTGACTTTCCTGCACCATTTGCACCTATCAGTCCGTAGCAGTTGCCCTCGGTAAACTTTATGTTTACGTCCTCAAACAGCGCCTTTTTTCCAAGTCTTAAAGTTACGTTATTTGCACTAATCATTTTTATATTCCTTTCCTCAGGGCAAAACAGCTTTTTGCTTTGCCACCTTAACACTCATATTAAAAACCAACCTTGAGTATAACAACCAATGCACGAAGGTGTCAAGAGAAAAGAGAACATAAAAAAGGGCTTGTCATGGGTAAACAACTGTGTGTCTTAAATCCCTAATGCGACAAGCCCCTTTTCGTGCCTTATGAGCACTTTCATCATTTTGCCTAACAGCATATGCCATTGGACATTTCAAGTTTTCCCTTTTTCTTACAATATTTGTTGGAAATATTTATTAATTATCCAGTTTTTCTACTATCGGGTCATACAAATCAAGCAGGCAATATTCATCATCAGAAAAATGTCTGCAATTAAGACAGCTTTTTGATCCCTCCGCTATATTGCAAAAGCAGTCCTTTCTTGTCTTTTTATCATATGCAGAACATCGTTCTGCGACTTCTTCATAAACCTGAGCTGAGCTGCGCATGGCATTCCCTCCTTATATGTTTTATAAAGGAAGTATTCCACAAAAAAGTATTGTATATTCATGATACAGCCAAGCTACATTTGTATTTATTGCCATAGTCTTTTTAAAATTTCACTTTTTAAATATAATGTATTTTTTCCTGTTGCTTTTATGGGATGAAGCTTGCCACGTTTTGTTAAATCATCTATGTTTTGTCTTGAGCAGTTCAATATTTTCGCCGTCTCGGCAACATTTACAACCCTTTTTTGTACAAAGCTGCAAAAATCAGAAAGTGCAAGAGGAACATCCTGTCCCATCTTATATAAATCTGCATCAGGCACTGACAAATTCTCATCCCATGAAACGCCGTAGCCTCCCGGAAGTATCCATGCTTCTGCAAAATATTCAGGCATTCTAAGCAACACATTAAATCTTTCATTGCTTTTGAAATATGTCTTTAAATCGCATTTCTTTGTTGCTCCATCTGCAAAAAAAACAAGCATAAAATAATTTTCTAAAGGAACGATATCCGTAACCTTTGTATGAAAACGTCGCTGCACTTCAATAGGAAGCTCCTGCTCGTCAATTCTGACTACATAGTAATCATCCTGAGCGCACCTGCCCCTTGCCAACATAAGCAAACTGTATTCATCATAAAAATCAAGTTTGTTGTCACGAAGAATCTGTCCTATGTTCTGTCTGTCTGAAGGCACAACACGCTGCTGAACCCATCTTTTGCTCCAATAGGAATCAATGGTATAGTTACCTTTTTTTAAAAGTGATGATAAAAGCAATGGCACCTCCCATGGGTCTGCATTATCAGGAAGCTCAATATAAAAATATTTTTCCCGTTCATAGTAAAACAAATATGCCAAATTTTTCTTTTCCCTGTCGTTTGCATCACGAATGGCAAAAATCCTCATAGTAACACCACCTTTTCCATATCATATCCCATATTTTTTCTATTAAAGATTCGGGAATAACATTATCCAATCCGTTAAAAATAATTTTTTTATCAGCTTTTTTCAAGGAATTTAACTTTGGAATCCTATTCCTTGTAATTAATTTTAAGTTTTCCTTTGTGGAGGAGCATCCAATAAAGGAATTTGTTTTTTTATCCTCCATAACGTCAAACTCGTCAATCTCCTCCTCTGTATGACAACGGCAGAGCAAAGAAATACCGTGGTCAAAAAGAGGAGCCAATCGAATCGTTTTTTTGCTTCTGTTCCTAAGCACCTCAATATTTGCGCCATGTCTGTCACGGTTTAAAATAATAAAATCTACCACAAGCATCTGATAAATATAGTCTTCCCAATTATTACGCATACAAAAATCAAAAATGCTTTCACCCTTTTTATGTTCTATATCATAATAGACATCAAGTGCCAGTTTATCTTCTCCCATCTTCTTAAAATCTGTGGATGCACAAAAAAACGTTTCCTCCCGTTTTTCATTTACCATTACGTCTGCATGAATAAGCTGGTATTTGAGATGTTCAATCCCAAGCACATCTAACAGTCTATCCACAATAAGCTCATTGACGCACTCATGCCCCACAATACCGTTTACCGTATCATAATCTGACAGCTTATAGTATGTCTTAATTCCTCCAAGCACGGAACAGGACTTTAAAAAAGAACCTGCCGTTCCTGATGAATCGCGCACCTTAGACCACGAAAGATGCGTGTAATCCTGTTTTTCCAATATAATGTCTCTGCTCATACAACCACCTCTATTTAAAACTACATTAAATATTGTCATATGTCAAGTTTTTATTCTAGGACAAAAAAGGAGCTGTCGCAGTAAGGATTTTAAGGCACATAGTTGTTTACCCATGACAAGCCCTCTTTTCTTTTGTATTTTTACAACCTGTGCTAT
>JAMPFU010000033.1 GCA_023664385.1 Clostridium sp.
TTATTTGTGAGAGCGATACGGACAGCATAATTAATCAGTATATTATTTTCTGTAAGGTATATAATGAACAGATGAAGCGATACGGAAGGACAAGAAAAACCGTTATGGAAACAATCCGCATCTGTAAAGATAAAAATGTGTTAAGGGAATATCTGCTTGACAGGGAAAAGGAGGTTGTGTCAATTATGATGAGTTTATTTGACGAGGAAGAAGTTATAAGGTCTTATATTAAAAGTGAGCGTTATGAAGCGGCGCAGGAAGCGGAACAGAACAAGGCAAAAAAGACAGCTATTCGCATGATTAAAGCAGGTAAAATGTCATTGGAGGATATAGCTGACTACACAGAGTTATCCCTTGATACAATAAAAGAATTAGCAGATCAATCAATGCAGTTGGCATAATCAATCAAAATCAAATAGATTGGAAAAGTTTAGAAAAAACAAGACGAGGACAGAGCTTCGGAAAAATCTTCCCACTGAACTCGAATACAACAAACAGTATTAAAAAGGAGACAAGGCTGATGGAAGGAAACCCATTTAAAACGGAAACATATAAGCTTACTTTTTCAAAATTCATGGCTGACGGGGAAAGCACCTGTGGGGATGAGGTGCTGGCGGATATGGAGGAGCCGCGAGGTGCGAAAATATCTTCGCTGCCTGCAACGCCTGCGCATCGTGTGGCGACATGTAAGGCATTTGCCGCAACGACAACAGCGGGAAGGCTTTTGGTTGCCGTATTTAATTTATATGGGGAATTTTATGAATGTTATCAAATGCAGTTGGGAGAGCTTCAAAATGTAGTTGTAAAGAAAGCTTTTGGAGGAATGAATATTTCTTTTTATGGAAATACGCAGTTTAGTAGGCTGAACATGAAGCTGTACATTCCAAATCATCAATTCGGAACAGATTTAAAGGCACAGAAAAATCATTTGAAATTATTTGCAGAGCATCTTTCGGCTGACGTTGCATCAAAGAAGCCTGAGGAGAAAAAAGCAACTGATGAAATACTGCGTGACAAGTCTATTGGAACTAAAATAGAGGGTGGAGAAAAGAAAATAAATCCGATGCAGGAAATGTTTGACGAGCTGCTTAGAATGAGTGATATACTTGAGGAAAATGGGATAAATTTTATAAAATGCAAGGCTGGGACAAGTGAGGAACATATAAATGAGATTGAAAATACGCTTCTCGTTCGCTTGCCTGAGGACTATAAAAATCTATTGCGATTGTCCAATGGACTCAGCTATCAGGGGACAGAAATTTATCCTGTTGAGCAAGTGAGAAAAATAGAGCTGCCTGAGGACCCTGAATGGAATCAATACTATAGCATCGGCTCTTATATTGGAGACGGCTCGCTTCTCCTTGCAGACAGTAAGGGTGGGGTTTACTATGGCGACCACGTAACCGGAATAGAAGAAACGACATTTATGGAGTTTTTGAATACATGGCTTCTTGACATTTTGGAAAATGATTTAGCAGAGAATGGTTTGGGAGAAAAATAATGCACGAGTTTGATACGATATCGTTGGTAGGCAGAATTGCGTATGGAATAATGTGTGCAGAGGAGTATTTGCTGCACAAATATCCAAATAAAAACTGGGAAATGGTTTTTGAAGTTTTTTGGGAAATCACGAGCTTAGAGTTGTGGGAGGACTGGATAGACGAGGCGATTGAGATTATTCCGGAATATCTATTTGAGTTTAAGGATTATGAGTCATCGAAATTTGATTGTCTGACAGAAGAAAAATATGAAGCCCTGAAGAAATTGTATGAGGGCACAAATGATGATGTAAGCAAGATATTAAAAATGGTGTATCAATTAGCCAACAGCCATGCTTATAGCTCAATAAGAGGCAATGGCGTGGAAAGTCTACATTGTTTAGATAAAATAATTAATTTTTTACAGGAGGAAGGCATTGCGCTTCCTGATAAAACGCCTATAGAAGCATGCTTATTTTCCGAACGGGATGGCTGGGGCAATCGATTTGACGGAGCTTGCGTTTCCAAGATAATCAAAAAGTAATTTCAGCATTGCTCCTGCATGGAGAGGCAGGTACAATTCAAATTAATATATTTTCTATTTATCTGTTAATTATTTACATGTGTAAACCGATATATAAAATGAAAAGCTGAAATCTGCTTGCCTCTATATTAAAATTGAAGCAGGCGGTTTTGCCGCTGACATAAAAAAACAGACTTGTAATTGGAGGAAATCATGGGAGAGAATACACCAAGTGAAAATGAATGGATGATTATGGAAATCGTTTGGAAACGCTCGGATTCCATAACGGCGGCAGAGATAATAAAGGAGCTTGAGGGTGTCCTTGACATAAGCGGAAAGACAATCAGGGTTATGATTAACCGTCTTGTTGCAAAAGGTATTTTGAATTATACCGTTGACCCACACGATGCACGTATTTATCATTATCGGGCGGCACGCACCAAGGAGGAATGTCTTGATTTAAAAAGTGAGCGCTTTGTAAAGAATTATTTTGGAGGAAATGCCTCCCTTGCAGTTGCAAGCTTTCTTTCCAGTGCAGATATTACTGAGGAGCAGCTTGAGGAATTAAATGTAATACTTAACAGAATGAGGGATAGAAAAAAGCATGATTGATAAACTGGAATTTATCTGCAATTTCATAATATTTAGCTGTAAGTATGGCATAATGAAGTGCATGACAACCATGCTGTTCGGAATTATGATACTGCCTGTAATTTGGCTGATAAGGGTATGCAATCATGGCAGAAGCGCAAATGTAAATTTTTACAGTATGCTGCTTGTACTTCCAATGGCGTTTACGGGCATGAGCAAGCTGTTCTACCAAAGGTATATGTGGAGAATAACAATCTTATTGTTTTGGCTTGCAAAATCAGATATAGGGTGTATCTATTTTGCAGTTGCACTTCTCATTTTAACGCATTTTATTTATAAAAATATAAAGCTGAAACGGTGGATTGCAGGACTTGAGCTATTTTCCGACACTGCCCTTATGCAGCGTGCCATGAAAAAGGTGCTGGGAGACGCTAATTCATTTTTTAGGAAAAAATATGTGGAGCGTGTCAGGGTATATGTTACCACACAGGAGATAAGCCCGTTTTCAGGCGGGATATTCCGTCCGTATATTGTCATACCATCGGCACTGTTTCAGGAAAGCGCAGACGATGAACGGCTGATGATGCTGACCCACGAATATATGCATATAAAATCAGGACACATTATATGGCTGACACTGTTCAGGCTTCTTTGGATTTATTGGTGGATTAATCCAATTATGTTCCTTTTAAACAGGCGTCTTTATGAGGCGATGGAAATGGCATGTGATGAAAAATGTATATGGTATACCAATGCAGAGCCTTACGCTTATGGCTCGGTGCTTCTTACCGTTGCAAAAAATATACAGCCAAAGACTTTAAGAGGGGTAGCTTCCCTTGTGTCAGGAAATGATTACAGAAGGATAAAAAAGAGAATTTTCTACATAGAAAAGACGGTTGATAAAAAGAGCTTTTTTAGAAAGCAGAAGCATCAAACGATTGCATTTACGCTTTTGTTTGCAGCTATCATTTTAGGAATACACCTTAGCTCGTACCCTAAATTTACCATTATGAAGGAAACTTATATATATGATGAAGATTTAAAGCTTAGGGTAAAGGATTATGGTGAGCTTAAAAAAGCAATTACAGTAAAAAATGGGGAGCTTATCATCAACCATGAGGAGTTTGCAAGGCTTTTAGAAGAATATGATATAGCAGGAGATTATGTATACGTTTCTTTTGATTCGGTTATGAAAATGCCGGGCTACGGAGGCGGTGGAAATGTAGGTATGGTTTCCACAAGCGATTATGACGATATTTTTTACCTTTCGGCAGATACGCTGGAAAATAAGCTTATGGTATTTGTTTTGAAGTATATTTTGTGAAAAATATGCTTGGATACGCAGAAGATAACTTACTTTACGACAATCATTTACATATGTAAATGATTTATATATAATAAGGCTATGATATATGATTATCGTGCATTGCCTAAACGAAAAGGATTTCAAAAAAATTTCAAGGAGGAAGATTAAGATGTCAATGGAGATTACAGGCAATTATGGCAGCTATACAACCGTTTATGCCGACAGCACAAAAAAGGCGGCGGATAGTGTAGGGAAAAGTCAGGCAGAAGCGGAAAAAAGTAAAAATGAGCAGAACAAGGAGTACATGAGCTCCTTGGAAAAGCTTGCGCCAAGCGTAAAATTTGGGCTTGGTTACGGACTTTCCTCTGCCAAATATGGAAAGACCCTGCAAATAAACCCGAAGCTGCTGGAGAAAATGCAAAATGACCCTGAGCAGGAAAAGGAAATGAAGGAGCTTATTGCAGGTGTTGAAAAAGCGATGAAGATTGCCGCATCAATGAATAAAGCAGGCGGCTGGGAAACGAAGTATAGTCATTGGTACATAGATGAAAACGGAAAATGCTGGCATAGTGCATGTACCATAAAGGATGATGCCATGAATAAAAAGCTTCGTGAGCAAAGCCGTAAAAATTCCGAAAAGCTGATGGAAAAGACAAGGGAAAATGCAAAGAAAAAGAAGAAGGAATTGCAGGAGCTGCTGGAAAAAAAGAAAACGGAACAATCGGAAGCAAAGCAAATATTACAGGAAAAAATGGAAGCTGCAAAGGACGGAATTATCTATATGGATGATGCAGACACAAAAAAGCTTATGGAAGCAATCAATGATGCTGACAAGGACATAAGCAACAGGGATAAATCCTTTGTGGCAGGGGCAGCTATCGATATGTATTTATAATAGTTTTAGTTAAGGAGGACGAAGCTATGGCAGTTAAAATCGGCAACAGCTATGTATCACAGCAGGCATATGATTATGCAAAAGCCAAGATAAATAGCGAACAATCACAGGGAAGTGAAACAAGCAGTGTTCTACAAGATTTATCCAAGCAATATCCTGAAACAACCTTTGCCGTCGGCACACAGCCGTTTAGTGGAAAAGGAACAAACAATATCAGTATTGCACCGAATATTTTAAGGAAAATGGAGAATGACCCTGAAGCGAGGCTGGAGTATGAGGCGCTGATATATGATTGCGCCAATTTCCTGAAAGATGCACCTACAAGACATGGCAATTCAACAGAAATAGCGAGGGGCTACATAATAGGTGAAGACGGCGGTCTCCGTATGTGGGGCATTAGCAGGTCCGATGGAGGCGAAAAGGCAAAAACATATAAAAAAGTTGAAAAAGACGAGCTAAAAGAACAACTAAAAAAAATTAGGGAAAAGAAAGCAATTGAAAAGAAAGCTGCTAAAAAGGCAGCGGAAAAGAAAGCGGCAGAAAAGAGAATAGAAGAAAAGACGGCAGAAAAAATAACGGCTGAAAAGAAATCGGAACAAAAGACAGCAGAGAATGAGGTTGCAAAATTAGAAGGACAGACAGTTGACATAAGGGTATAAAAAGGGAAAAGGAGGAGATTGCAAAGAAGCTGTGGGAAAATCAGCAAAAAGAGCTGATAACGGCAAATAAAAATGAAGATTTGGCAGGAAATGCCGATATAATAAATAAGAAGCGTATTCCATTTGACGTAACTGGATAATAAAAATGTAAAAAATTGTTTATTTACTATTGGTATTAGCGCATAAATGTGTTAATATATATGTGTATAATTGTCATGCTGGGTCAGCTATGACGATTATAAAAAAATTTTAATCAAGGAGGATGAGAAATATGGCAATTCAAGTAGGCGACAGCCAGGTAACACAGGCAGCATATAGTTATGCTACAGCCGAGCCGTATAGCGCAAATTCACAGGGAAGTGGAAGCAGCAGTGTAGAGGATTTATCCAATCCGGAAAATAAAAGTAATGATGTAGCTGCTACATATGACAAATCAGATGACAGCACAAAGAAAGCCACTTACTCCGTAAATAAAATGAGCGCTGAGGACAGAGCGAATTTAGTAAGTCAGCTCAAGGCTGACCAGGAGGCAAGACAGCAGAGTCTTATAAGCCTCGTACAAAACACTATTGGTAAGCAGGCACAGGCATACGGCATCGCAAATGGCGGTGACGGTATGTGGAGGTTTATCGCAAGTGGAAACTACACGGTAGACGCTGCAACGAAGGCACAGGCACAGAAGGACATTTCTGAGGATGGATATTGGGGCGTTAAGCAGACCTCTCAGAGATTGTTTGATTTTGCAAGTGCTCTTGCAGGTGATGATGTAGAGAAGATGCAGGAGATGCAGAAGGCTATGCAAAAGGGCTTTAAGCTTGCTACTAAGTCATGGGGCAGGGAGCTTCCAAGCATAAGCAGCTCTACGTTAGATGCAGCAAATAAGCTTTTCGATGATTATTACGCATCTAAAAAACAGAAGGTTGAGTAAAGCTGACATTCACTTTCGGTAATTTTTGTAAATCAGAGAATAAAAAGGAGGAATAAAAATGTCGGGAATAGATTTTAACAGCTTTTTGGGAAGCAGCAATACTACTACATCAACAATGAATTTTGGCATTGATTTAGGAGATTACGCTGCAATCCAAAATGGCACATATTATAAGCTTGCCAAGGCAAATTATGCAAAGCAGGCTGCTGACGAAAAAAGTGAGAAGGCGATTGATTCAAAGCTTTCCCTTACTTCCATGAAGTCAAGCGGTGATGCGCTCAAGGCAGCAGCAGATAAGCTTTCTGACAGAAGCCTGTGGCAGAAGAAGACGATAAAGTCTAAGGATGAGACTACAGGCGAGGTTGTTGAGAAGGAAGATTATGACAGGGCTGCAATCAACAGCGCAATCAAGGAATATGTGGAAGCATATAACGATATGATTGAAAATGCAGGAAATGCTGAGACAAAATCAGTGCTTAGAACTGCAACAACCATGATCGGTGATACGGCATCTGTATCAAAGCTGCTTGACAGGGTAGGTATCAAAATCGGCTCAGACAATAAGCTTACGATAGATGAAGATAAGCTGAAAGATGCATCAATTGGAGAGCTTAAAACATTATTTGAGGGTTCAGGCTCCTACGCTGACAAGATTGCAGGCAGGGCAAGTTCAATTTCAAGAAGTGCAAAGGAAGCAACAGACAACTATACAGGCGAAGGAACATATGCAAAGAAAGCATCTGGAAGCTCCTCTACCAGCAACACTACAAGTAGCAAGGCAACCTATCAGCTTACTGCTGATATGCAGAAGGCAATATTGGAGCAGGTGCAGCTTGACTTCTATATGTATGGCGGCAACAACAAGACTGATTCATCTTCATTCACAAAGAAAATGAATAAGTTTCTTGAGTCTGTAGACAGTGACAAGAAGGATGATGCTAAGGCTTCCATAAAGAAATTCAGAGATGAGTTATCTGATTTGGTTGTTAAGGCAATCAAGGCTGAGGACAGCAGCTTTAAGCTTGGAAACACTGTTGACTCCAGCATCCTTAACAAGATATTTGCAAATGATGATGAGCTGCTTCAGAAGGCTGCAACTCAGACATATGGCAACAGCTTTAATTATTCGGTATAAATAAGGTTGTACTAATGTAATATATACCCTGTGGCTGTGGTTATTAAGCAGTCACAGGGATTTTTATTACGTTATAAGAAAATATGCCATGAAAGCTGTGGCAGCAGAAGGAGTGCCGAAGGCACTTTGTTTTATGAAATATAAAAAGGATTTTATATACAATATTTTCAAGGAGGAAAATGACATGAAGATTTCGAGATTGGGTTATCAATCTATTAAGCTCTCTGACGCAGGCGTTGAAAATATGAAAAAGCAGGTGCGTGCTTTTGAGAAATATAATGCAGGCGAAGCGCTTACTGTTGAGGAACAAGAAATCGTAGACAGAGCAAATAGCTCAAGGCTGGACAATAAGGCAGCAAAAAGCCTTACAGATGAAGCCGTAAGCATGAAGCTGTCGAAGCTTGGTATTGAAAAAGCGTCCGATATACCTGATGAATGGAACATGGACGGTAAGCTTATACAGGTTGATAATATGATGGTTGCGGCATTTCAAAACGAGAAGCCGAAAATGACCGGCTATGCAAAGGAATTTGATGATGTGTCAAAGGAATATGCAGATTTTGTTTTAAGCAATAAATTTGATGAGGCTTCAAAAACAGATGTGCTTGCTAGGCTGAATGATAAATATAATTCACTGCTCAAGGAGATAGAAAAAAATTATACAGGTGAGGAAAAGGAAGAAAAGCTTAAATCGCTTAACGATGATTTTCAGACCGTATTGGAAAATAATATCAAAAAGCCGATGGATTTGATGCTACGAAAAGAGCTGATTATTGTTGACATGACAAGGCAGCTTAACGATGCACATAAAAAAGCGGCAAAGGCAAGATACCTTGACGAAAGCATATATGACGAAATAGCAAAGGGTCTTGACAAAAATGAACAGAAGATAAAAGATACACAGGATATGGTAAACCAATTGACAGCACTGTTTAAAGACTTTGGGAACAAGGGTACACAGATTGGCAGCTTGTTTAAAACCATTAACGACAATATCGAGGCAATGTACAATTCACGTATTCGGTTTGAATAGCAGATGAAAACCATAACTGTAATATCCTGTTTTGTTCTGAAAAAATAAAAAATTAAAATTGCCAGTCTAAGATAATCCTAGACCGGCAATTTTTAATTCAGATGTATTCATAAAATTTTTCAGGCATTCAATGCACCAGCTTTACGCCATCTTATTTACAGCTAATGTAAGATTAGAAATCTTCCTTGATGCATTGTTCTTATGATAGATTCCCTTGGAAGCAGCCTTGCTTATCTCAGAAATAGCTATCTTAAGCTTTGCCTCAGCTTCTGCCTTGTTGCCTGCTGCTATGGCAGACTCAACATTTTTAGTAACAGTCTTAACCTTAGACTTGATCATCTTGTTTCTTAAAGTCTTAGTTTCGATTACACGAATTCTTTTCTTTGCAGATTTGATATTTGCCAAATCAGACACCTCCATTAAATGATAAAAATAAAACAATAAAGTTATTATATGGTTATCACCTCGGTCAAGACACGAACAACATACCCACACCACCAGATATGTCGGACCTAAGCGAATTTTGCTTATCGTACTATTATGCACGCAACATTTAGAATATCAAATTACTATTTTTATGTCAATAGCTTTTGCTGAAATTTTCATTGTATTTTTCACTGTAATTTTTCGCTGTAATCTGATAAGAGCTTGTCGTAATCTGCAATCGGCATAGGCTTTGCAAATAAAAAGCCCTGTCCGATTTCGCAACCGATATCCTCAAGCATTTTAAGCTGCTTATCATCCTCGACGCCCTCGCTTACTACCTTTATATCAAGGGCATGCGCCATGTCTATAATACCCTTTAATATGTGAATCGCATTTTTGTCATTGGCAACTGACCTTGTAAGAAAATCGTGGTCAAGCTTTAAAACGTCAACCGGAAGGTCCTTCAGCAGAGTGAGGGAGGAATAGCCTGTTCCAAAATCGTCCATATTTATTGTAAAATCTTCATTTCTAAGCTTCGTGAGAATGTCTATCATCTGCTCATAATTTTTGGATAGGGTACTCTCGGTAACCTCAAACTCAATGTAATGGTGTGGAATACAGTATTTATCCACAATGTCGTGAACCCTTGAAAGAAAATCGGCGTGTGAAATTGTTGTACGTGAAAGGTTTACGGAAAATGGAAGCACCTGTATATCCGAATCCAAATATTTTCTTAGGGACTTGCACGCTTCCTCCAGCATAAAGCAGTCAATCTGATATATAAAACCATTTTTTTCAAAAGCAGGTATAAAGGAGGCAGGCTCAAGGAAGCCCTTTGAAGGTGAAATCCACCGTATCAGTAATTCTCCACCCATAAGCTTTTTGGTGGCTATATCATATTTCGGCTGGACATATGCACAAAACTCCTTATTTTCCATTGCGGACTGCATGCTGTTTTCCATCTGCGCCTCATTCATAATTGTCTTGTGAAGCTCATCGTTATAGAAGGCATAGGAAATTCCGGTAGATGCGTCTATGGATTTGCCGGTCATCATCGCCCGGTCAATCAGCCTGTTTACGCTGTAGGAGTGCAGAGTCTCATCGACTACAAGTATGCCAGTGGTAAAATCTACGTTGAATTTGTCCTGAATGGTACGGCAGGCATCACGGACCTCGTCACATATGCTGTTAAAGGTGTGCATGAAACGCTCGTTATTGTCATGGTGAACAAGCATAATAAACGTGTCGCTTATGATTCTTGAAAATGCTTCGCCCTCACCGAGATGCTTGTGCATAACCTCGGCCACTGTCTTTAGGGTTTGGTCGCCCACATTATGTCCGTAGGTTTCATTTATAAACTTAAAATTCTTTATGTTGAAATAGAACATTACATAGTCAACACTTGGATTGCTATCGAGTATATCCTGGCATGTAACCTTGAATTTCTCAAAATTTCCAAAGCCTGTAACGATGTCCTTGTAGGACGCTTCGGTAATCTTCTTTTCAATTGTAATGTTCTGTTCCAATTCCTTTTTTAGGCGCTCTGCCTCTGTCTGCTTATGTGCATTGACAATAATTAAAAATGTGTTGGTTCCCGGACTCCAATTTATTTTGGACATAGTTATGTCTAAAAGCTCATCTGTGTGTTTGTTCCGCTTTGTACACTTGACGGAGGAATCCTTTGTAAGCTTATGGAGGGAGCAGTCACTGCATGGACTGCTTTCCTGATACATACAGCTATAGCATTTACTGTTTAAGTTAAGACTGGAATAAAATTCCTTTGCAGTCTCATTAAAATACATGACCTCATAGGTATCTCGATTTATTATGATAAGTGGATTATCAATGATGTCAAAGGCATTTATGGTGTCCTCCCTTAAAAGAGAAAGATTTTGCTCGCTTCTCTTAGAGCATACTGCCTCGCTGAGTATTTTAAAGATAAGCTTAAAGTCCTTAAGGGCAGTGGAGGACCAAGGAGTTTCATTTTTTATTGTGTAAAGACCGATATAGCCTATAACTTTTTTGTTAAGCAGTATCTGGGACTGTATCATTCGGTTTACGCCCTCGGAATACGGATTCATATTTGAGGTGTTAAGCTTTATCAGTGATGTGTCAGGGCTATATATGATTCCGTCCGTGCCGAGGGAGTTAAGCTCCTCGAAAACAGCGATAGGTGTATGCTGCCTTGTGTGAATATCATTTTTAATTCCTGAAGCACACCATTGATGGGTGCAATCAACAAAATTATCATTGCCTGTTTTTTCCCAAATGCATATTTTATCAATGTCATAGGTATTTCCTATGATGTTCAGGGATTTTTCAATGGCAAGGTGTGTGTTGCTGTTGTCAAAAAGCATGGAGAGCAGCTCATTTATTATTTTATCGTTGCCTGCCGGCTTGAGTTCAGTGCGGGCATTTTCATAGCTTGCACGTTCCATGTCCTCATGGTAACAGTAGTAACAGTCCTTGCCGTTTAATTTTGCCTGATAAAGTGCAGTATCGGCATTTTCAAGCAGCGTATTGTAGGTTATCTGTTCATTTGTTGCAGCTATGCCTATGCTTAATGTAACCTTAAAGGTTTCCACACCCGTGTAAATTGTTTTCAGCTTTTGGGCAATCATGGCAGCCTTCTCGCAGGCAACCTGAACGTCAAGCAGGTTGCTGAAATAGACGCAAAATTCATCGCCGCCAAGCCTGCCTGCAAGGTCGTATTCACCAGTGTATTCCTTTAAAATCCCTGCGATGTCAGTTATGACCTCATCGCCCTTTAAGTGACCGTATGTATCGTTTATTTTCTTAAAGTCGTCTATGTCCACAAGCATAAGGACATTATATATATTTCCGTCCAAATTGCGCAGATGGGTTTTTATTCTGTGCTCGGTTGTCGCCTTGTTTAAAAGTCCCGTCATAAGGTCCGTTTCAGCCTTTTGAAGTAACTTTTGCTGTTCGATTTTCTGCGTGTGTATATTACGGAGAAGCCCTACAGCCCTGACTGGTTTTTTATCCTCGTCAAATATGGTTGAAAAAATGGAAAAGTACCATTGAAAGCCGTTCGCTCTTGTATTTAACTTAAATTCTGTGGTGTGGTATTCCGTTCCTCTTTTTGCAAGTGCGAAAAGCTCCTCAAGGGCGTCTGCCGTGTCAGGGGAAACAAGCCCTGTTTCTGCCATTGCCTTTGCAGGGCTTTGTATCACTGCTTCACCGTCAAATATATTGTTGAATTTTTCGGCAAATGTAATAACATCCTCCGATATGTCATATTCATATGGAAGCTCCTCGGAAATGTCCGAGATAATCAGGTACTTCTGCTCCTCAAGCGTTGCCTTCATCTCGGCAATTTTTAAGCTTGTTATGTCGGACATTACAAGATTAACGACAGGAAAGCCCTCTGACATTTCGCCTGAACGGGCAAATATCGCATTTACCCATCTGATGCTCTCGTTTGCGCCCTTGATACGGAAATTGACAATTTTGGAATTTAAGTCCTCAGTCAAATCAGCAAGGGCATCTATGACAATTGATAAATCCTCGCTATAGACGATGGAAAGTGTATTTTTGCCGTAAACCTCATCGAAATCATGCGGGGAAAGACCACACATGTCGTAAAAAAAATTATTTGCCCATGTAAGCGTCATGTTATTGTCAAGCAGGTGCTTACTGACGCCGCTTGGCACTGTGTTGGCAAACATTTCCAAATCGGTTTTCGCCTGTGCCGTCTCGCTTGCCGCATTTTCAAGATTTGTGATGTCTGTGAAAACACACTGCAAAACGTCCCTGCCGTCATTTAGGGAAAACGCCTGCCCGTTGCACAAAACGGTAAGCACAGTTCCATTTTTTGTAACAATTCTGTTTTGAACGCTTACGAGATTGGAAATGCTGAGCTGATAATTTATGGAGGCAATTACCTCCGCAAAGTCGTCAACGTATAAAAGATTATCCAGTGTACAGATTTTGTTTGACAATTCACGGGGAGAATATCCTGTCATGGTGCAAAGTCCTTGGTCGAAATCCAAAATATTGTATGGTGCGTCTGTCTCTAGGACAAAGGTTGCTACATCATTGCTTCCTGCGTAGTTGGATGAAGTCATAGTTTTACCTCCCAAATGTATTAAAAGCCTGATATAATTATAGTCTATGGGAATATTTATATCAAGAAAAAAACAAGGAAAAAAAGCTTTCTTTACATACGGATTTATAAATGATACAATAGATAATAATAATTGACTAAAGACAATTATGTGATGAGATAATGAATATACAAAAATGCTTATCAGGGGTTTCTGATATGGAAAAGATGTGTAACGATGGATAAATATAGAAAGTACGAGATAGCGGCTACCATATGTGTCGCGATTTTCATAGTGTGCTTTTCGCTGTGCCTGCTTGTGTCAAACAGAAGCGTGTATAGCATATGTTATGATAAATACTATGAAGATTTAACGGAGATTTATGGGGATAATATTGAGGATAAGGCACTTGCTCCTTTGGAGGCAAAGCAAAATTATGAGCAGATAGCAGACGGATTTTCCTCCTTTTTTAAAAGTGATTATTCAGGGGTAAGCTACAAGCTGTCAGAAAGAAATGTAAAGCTTTTAAACAGACTGAAGGGATATTACCGTTTTGCATGGATTGCATCTATCATAAGCCTTGCAGGAACCGTATACAGCTTCATAAATCTGGCAAAAAGAAGAAATTACATGCCCCTGCTTACTGGAGGGTTTGCAGCAGCATGTTTAACCGTATTTCATGCATTTGTAATCGGCGTGTCAAAGGGCTCCACATTATCGGGCATTAAAAATATGATAATGTACGGTGATTATTCTTATTTTCCCGATGCAGATGTTCTCGTGTGGTGTATGCCGCCGAAATTTGGAATGAGCCTTGCACTTTTGTATTTGGGTATTGTATTTGGAATGATTTTACTTGCGGCACTCATTAGGCGTATTATTGCATTTTGGGGTCGCCCGCATAAGTTTTAAAATGGAGGTATTATATGAACAAGAGATTGGAAAATTGGGTCAACTGGGTTTTGTATGATGAGCTTATGAATGGACAGCTTAATGCACCGAAGCATCTGCTGGGTATTCATGACTATGGTGAGGGACAGGTTATAACTGTTTACAGACCCCATTCAGAGTCTGTTTCAGTGACTTCCGTAACCGGAAAAAATCCTGTGCCTATGGAGGAGCTTGCAGAAGGCTTTTATGGAGTGTATTTTCCCAAGAAGAAATACAAAGGAAACAAGTACAAAATTGAAACAAAATACTATGATGGTACAACTGTGCTTACAGCGGACTGCTATGCATTTGATTCTCTTATAACCGACTATGACACTTATCTTTTTGCAGAGGGTAAAAATTACGACATATATGATAAGCTGGGGGCGCACCCGATGACGATAGATGGCGTTAAGGGAACCTATTTTTCAGTATGGGCGCCAAATGCGAGACGTGTAAGTATTGTCGGCGATTTTAATATGTGGGACGGAGCGCTTAACCCAATGCAGATTCATTCTGCATCAGGCATATATGAAATTTTCATGCCGGATGTGCATGAGGGGGCAGTATATAAGTTTCAAATTCAGACTAGAACAGGGGATATATTATACAAGGCAGACCCATACGGAAACCAGACGCAGGTCAGACCTGAAAATGCAAATGTTGTCGCCGATTTAAGGAACTTCAAATGGACTGACGTGGAATGGATGGAAAACAGACAGAAACAGACAAGAGTTTCAAGGCTCAAGGCTCCTATGTCTATCTATGAAGTACATCTTGGCTCATGGAAAAAGAAGGATGAGGATTCAGATTTTGGATTTTACACATATAGGGAAATGGCAAAGATGCTTGGCGATTATGTGAAGGATATGGGCTACACGCACATTGAGCTTATGGGAATTGCTGAATATCCGTTTGACGGCTCATGGGGGTATCAGGTAACGAATTATTATGCACCTACAAGCAGATATGGTACACCGCAGGATTTCATGTACTTTGTCAATTATATGCATTCCATCGGTATCTCGGTTATTCTTGACTGGGTGCCTGCACATTTTCCAAGGGATGCACACGGACTTGGACGGTTTGACGGAATGCCTCTTTATGAGCATCCTGATTCAAGAAGGGGAGAGCATCCTGACTGGGGAACCTATATATTTGATTATGGCAGAAACGAGGTGAGCAATTTCCTTACCTCAAATGCGCTTTTCTGGGTTGAGAAGTTCCATGTTGACGGACTTCGTGTTGATGCCGTTGCATCTATGCTTTATCTTGATTACGGCAAGCAAAACGGACAGTGGCTGCCGAACAAGGACGGTGGAAATGAAAATTACGATGCAATAGAGCTTTTGCAGAAGATAAATACCGTTATGGAGGAAAGAAACCCAGGTGCATACCTTATCGCTGAGGAATCAACTGCGTGGGCGGGCGTAACTGCACCAGCAGCACTGAAAGGTCTTGGCTTCCTGTTTAAATGGAATATGGGCTGGATGAATGATTTTCTTGAGTATATGAAGCTTGACCCATATTTCAGGTCCTTTAACCACAACAGGCTTACCTTCAGCTTGAGCTACACCTACTCAGAAAATTATGTGCTTGTAATATCACATGATGAGGTTGTGCATCTCAAGTGTTCCATGATTAATAAAATGCCGGGCTTTGAGGTTGATAAATTTGCAAACCTTCGTACAGCCTATGGTTTCATGCTTGGACATCCCGGCAAGAAGCTTCTCTTTATGGGACAGGAATTTGCACAGCTTCGGGAGTGGAGCGAGGCGAGAAGCCTCGATTGGTTCTTACTTGATAAGCCGATGCACAGGAAGATGCAGGCGTTTGTAAAACGGCTGAATCATATTTACACAGAGTATGATGCATTATATTACAATGACAATGAGCCTATCGGCTTTGAGTGGACAAAGGTTGACAGTGCAGAGGAGGGGATTGTTTCCTTTGTAAGACGTGGAAAGACTGCTAAAAATCAACTCCTGTTTGTATGTAACTTCGTTCCTGTTGAAAGGACAACCCACCTTGTTGGCGTGCCGTGTCTTGGCAAGTATACGGAGATTTTAAATTCCGATGCGGCAGAGTTTGGAGGAATGAACAGACTGAATGTGGAGGTTATGGCAACGGAACAGCCAAGCGATAGGATGGATTACTCTGTAAGCCTTACAATACCACCGCTTTCCATGATGATATTTAAGTACGATTACAAGGAATCGCCAAAGCCTGTTAATGCGATTGAAAAGACTTCAAAGCAGTAAAAATTTAATATATTGATAAAGTGACGGGTGGCATGGGCTGTCGCACGAAGCGTGTTTATATTCTTGATGCGGCACCCTCTATTGCCACCCTATGTAATCGTATAATGAGGGTTAATGTAAAGAGGATAAATCGGCAATTTGTTTGGAGAAAGCAGTAATGAAAAGGTTAATCATACATAGAAAGAAAAAGTTTGCCTCAGCATTCATGCCTTATTGGATTATAATAGGGATAGATAAAAGAACCTTCATGGAACAATATAATTTGGTTGGTGATTTATGCGAAACTTCATCAGGACAGCCGATTTCACGAATCTCCCATGATATTCTAAAAAAATACCATTCAATAGAAAACGGAGAATGTGTACAAATAGAATTGAACGATGACAGTAATACAGCTTTTGCAATCACCTTTGATGGAAATTTATCAAATGAAGTCATATTGAATAATGGTGTTGAAGCAGATGGCGTTACAGTTTATAGTTATGATTTAACGACAAAAGGTGGATTTTTGAAAACGAGTTATCCATGGTTTATTGAAACTCCAAATTGCAGGAATAATATGTGAATGTATGATAGAATACAATTGTGTATAGATGTGTAATCAGAATAAAAAGAGGGTCAAATATGGATGAGAAATTTTACAAGGAATGGTTCATAGGATTTGCCGAAGGACTGGATCACATGAATCAAGAGAGTAGAAGTTGTATGCTTCGTTGCTGTGCTAGAAGATGTGCAGATACCGGTGTACTTGATATTTATAGGAGACATTATAGTCTTTCCTGAATGTTGCTGTGATTTACATACCACTGGTGGAGTTCATACACCAAGCTTATGCGAGTGTTCCAGACAAAGTATATTATATGTGGGCGAAGAAGTGTGGGGAAAAAATGTATCTTTCTCTGTGTACCAAGAAGGTACGATATTAACCGGTGAAAAGGAATGTACATTTAGAATTGTGTTTAAGGACAATAAGCCCATATAAGAAAATGTTTATCTTGCAGAAGGCTTTTAGAAAAATGGAAATTTAAAATAAAGATTATAGGTTTAATATGAAGAAAGTAAAGAAAGTTATTAAATATGTTTTTATAGTTATAGTGATTGTTATTGTAGTGGTCGGTATTGGCGTTTTAGGAACAAATCTTTACGTCAGGGGCAGTGTCAAGGATAGGATTTTAAAGCCTGAGCAGGCTGAAGAACTTGAGGATGTTGACTGTATCTTAGTGCTTGGAGCTTCGGTTCAAAATAATGAGAAGCCGAGCCTGATGCTTCAGGACAGGCTTGACAGAGGAATTGAGCTTTACTTTGCAGGGTGTTCCCCAAAGCTTCTTATGAGTGGTGACCATGGCAGCATGTACTATAATGAGGTCGCCGTTATGAAAAACTATGCCATAAAGGCAGGGGTTCCATCTGAGGATATCTTTATGGACCATGCAGGTTTTTCTACATATGAGAGCATGTACAGGGCAAAGAATATTTTTAAGGCTAAAAAAGTGATTATTGTGACGCAGGAGTATCATTTGTATCGTTCACTTTATATTGCGAAAAAGCTTGGGCTTGATGTATACGGCGTGGCGGCTGAGGATATCACGTATTCGGGGCAGGCATACAGGGAGCTGCGTGAGGTGCTTGCCATTTCCAAAGATTTCTGCAAGGTGATTTTAAAGCCGAAGGCAACCCTTATGGGTGAGGAAATTCCACTTATAGGTGACGGGAATGTAACAAATGATAATTGAGAGTGACGTATGTAATGCTTCGTGCTGTGTTGCTATTGTGACAGGAACGTAATAAATGACAATTGAGTGCGTTGGCGATAATGTTCCGTGTTGTATGGATGTGGGGATAAGACTGTAATAAATGACAATTGAGTGTGTCAGATGAGTTGTTCTATATTGCGTGGCTGTTATGATAAGAATGTAATAAGTGATAGTTGTGAGTGGCTGTGCTGTTAGTAATGTATGGGTGGTTGTGATAAGAATGTAATAAGTGACAATTAATTAAGCGTGTCAGATGAGATGTTCTATACTGCATGGCTGTTATGATAAAAATGTGATAAGTGATAGTTGTGAGTGGCTGTGCTGTTAGATGATGTATGGGTGGTTGTGATAAGAATGTGATAAGTGACATTTGACAATTAAGTGTGTCAGATGACGTACGGTTAGTTGTGACAGGAAATGTTATGTCGAGGATGTTAATATAAGTAGGTTTGACATGAAAGATTTGGTAATGTATAATACGTTAGATTAGTGTTTCATTATTGAAATGCAGGTTTCCAAACAATTTTAAAAAGGAAGGGCAATATTATGGCAGAAAAGAAAAATATGTTAAGCTATCAGGGCTTAAAGGAATTAGAGGATGAGTTACAGGATTTAAAGGTAAATAAACGTCAGGAAGTGGCACAGAAAATAAAAGAGGCAAGAGAGCAGGGTGACTTATCCGAGAATGCAGAGTATGATGCAGCTAAGGATGAGCAGAGAGACATAGAGGCACGAATTGAAGAAATAGAGAAAATACTTAAAAATGCCGAGGTGTTTGATGAGGACGAATTTGACCATGAGACGGTAAACTTTGGCTCTGAGGTTGTTCTTCACGATATGGACATGGACGAGGTTGTTGACTACAAAATTGTAGGCTCCACAGAGGCAGACATTATGAAAGGAAAAATCTCAAATGAATCCCCGCTTGGAATGGCGCTTATGAGAAAAAAAGTTGGTGATACCATTACCGTTGAGGCACCGGCAGGAGATTTGCAATATAAAATACTTGATATAAAGAAAAAATAAAGTTATGCAAAAAAGCATATGAAAAACAGTAATACAAATTATAAACAACAAAATAGAAATATGAAAAAAGTAACATGAAACTATAAAAAATAGTTACGAAAAAAGACATGGTAATTCACATAGCGAAAAAGTGATTAAATATATGTAATAGTGAAACGGAATATATAATGGCTGTAGAACAAAACACAGAAAATGATTAAACGAAGAAATATGTAAGTGAAACGAAATATATAATAGTCACAAAAAGATGCAAAAATGATTAAGCAACGAAATATATAAGTCAAATGATATATATTAGTTACGGAACAAAATAAAAAAGTAGTTACACAGAAAGAGAGATATAAAGGTGGCTGAAAATAATAATCAAAATAATCAGGCAAAGCATCAGGATACAAACCAGCTTTTAAAGGTTCGCCGTGAGAAGCTTAAAAATCTTCAGGAAGCGGGAAAAGACCCTTTTCAGATTACCAAGTATGAGCAGACGCATCATACAGATGAGGTAAGATGTCTTTATGAGGAGCATGAGAGAACCCTTTTGGCGGGAAGAGTTACGCCGTCTGTTGATGGACGAGATGAGGCTGAGGCAAAGGAATTATTAAAGCAGGATTACAACGAAAAAAGGGCAATTATGGACGCGGACCCTATACATGTGTCTGTTGCGGGGCGTATGCTCTTTAAACGAGTTATGGGTAAGGCGTCATTTTGTAATATTCAGGATTTAAAGGGAAAGATACAGGTTTACGTTGCAAGGGACGCCATCGGCGAGGACGCTTATGCTGAGTTTAAAAAGTCGGACATCGGTGATATTTATGGCATCAAGGGATATATTTTCAGGACAATGACAGGGGAGATTTCAATTCATGCAGAGGAGATAACACTTCTTTCCAAGAGCCTGCAAATTCTTCCTGAAAAGTATCATGGGCTTACTGATACGGATATGCGTTATCGTCAGAGATATGTTGACTTGATTATGAATGAAGAATCAAGAAACACATTTATTATGCGTTCAAAAATTATTAAAGAAATTCGTAATTTCTTAGACGCTAGAAGCTTCATTGAGGTTGAAACCCCTATGCTTGTTTCAAATGCAGGAGGCGCTGCGGCAAGACCATTTGACACACATTACAATGCCTTGGACGAGGATGTAAAGCTCCGCATATCCTTGGAGCTTTATCTGAAAAGGCTTATTGTGGGTGGTCTTGAGCGGGTTTATGAAATTGGACGTGTATTCAGGAATGAGGGTGTTGACACAAGGCACAATCCGGAATTTACGCTTATGGAGCTTTATCAGGCGTATACCGATTACGAGGGAATGATGGAGCTTACGGAGTCCATGTTTAAGCACCTTGCCGAAAAGGTATGCGGCAGCTCCGTAATTACCTACAACGGAATAGAAATTGATTTTGGAAAGCCTTTTGAGAGGCTGACAATGAACGACGCCATAAAGAAATATGCAGATGTGGATTTTGATGCCGTTACGACGGACGAGGAGGCTAAGAAGCTTGCGGACGAACATCACATTGAATATGAGGCAAGGCATACAAAGGGAGATATTATTAATCTGTTCTTTGAGGAATTTTGTGAGAAAAATTTAATTCAGCCGACCTTCATTATGGATCATCCGCTTTCCATTTCTCCACTTACAAAAAAGAAGCCGTCTGACCCTGAAAAGGTCGAGCGCTTTGAGTTGTTTATCAACACATGGGAAATGTGTAATGCGTACTCGGAGCTTAATGACCCGATAGACCAAAGAGAGCGTTTTGCTGCCCAGGATGCCGCCTTTGAAGCTGGCGATGAGGAGGCAAACCATACGGATGAGGATTTCTTAAATGCACTTGAGGTTGGTATGCCGCCTACCGGAGGTATTGGTTACGGCATTGACAGGCTGGTAATGCTGCTTACTGATTCGCCAGCCATAAGGGATGTATTGTTGTTCCCGACAATGAAAACGATAGAGAAATAAAACTAGGAAAATCAAGGTTTTATAAAGACAAAGATACGCCTTTTTCGTATATTTTTAGAAGGTGTTCGTATTTTATTCGTAATCCAAATGGATAAAATTCGTACGCCCAATAAAAATATACGAAGGAGGTTTTTTTATGTCCAAAAAGCAATTGAGAATCACAACAAACCAGCCGGGAGTCTACTTAAATCAGCAAACTGGGAAGTATGACATTAAGTACTGTTATACAGAATACAACCCTGCAACGAATGAAAAACATTACAAATCAAAGTGGATTTGTAGTATCAATTCGTATCAAGTAGCTGTAAATACCTTAGCAAAGATGAAGGCTGGTAAAATAGAATTGGAGAAAGAAGATATTACATTACAGGGAGCATTGGAATTGTGGTTGAATAAAGCCGCCGCCAACCAGTATAGCAATGCAAGCATCAGAAATACGAGGCAACAGTATAGTATGATTACAAAGTTTTGGATGCCGGAAACCAAACTCCGGTATATTACGGAAGATAGTTATCTGGAATTGATTTCAAAATGCAGAGCTTATGGATATGCGGAGGAAACAGTTTACAATATTAATGCTTGTCTGAGGAAATTGGTAAAGTTAGCATATCGCAACCGGCAACTGAAAGAAAATCCTTTTGATTATTGCGACAACGCAAGAATTCAGCCTAAAACAGTAAAAGAAGTTATTACCTATGAGGAATATTTAAAATTAGATACATATTTTGCGGAGAATTCATTTTATAGGTTGGGGAAAAATTGTTATCCCAAGTATAGATTGCTTCTTCGAGTTTTGTATTGGACGGGCATACGCATTGGAGAAGCAATTGCGTTAGTATATAATGATTTTGAAAAATGTTATGGAAAGAAGATGCGTATTCATATTACAAAATCTTATAATTCTGCTTATAAATTATTGAAGGGAACAAAGAATAACAAGACAAGGAAAATCCCATTGCCTAAGCCGGTAATGGAACTTTATATGAAATTGCTGCAGGAACATTTGGAAAACGAAGGCTCCATGGAAGATAGATTGTTTACTTGGGATCACGGTGTATGTACAGTTATGATTAAAAAGGCTTGTCGTGAGGTGGGAATTAGAGAATACAACTGCCATTCGTTTAGACATACTTATATTATCTGATTCGTCAATGCGTGCCGATTTCCGTTATTGAACAAGTGAGTGGAGATACTCAGGCAACGATATTGAAACGATATTCCCATATGTTTGAGGGAGATGAGGATATGGTATTGAAGGCGATGGGGAGGGTGGAAACTTGACTGCTTCAGGTAAATGACAATGAAGCCCGTGCGTGGTATGCAATAAAAAATTTACAAAAATTTTGTTGCAATGACCGCCATAAGATAATAAAATATAAGTAGGAAAGTATGAAGTGTGACCGAAAAGCCATACTAACAAAGGAGGTGTTTTTTATGGCAACTTCAAGTATCACGAAAAATTTTGTCATTTCCGGCAAGGAACAGGTGGAGATGTTTGTCAATGCGATTGAAGAATCTGCCAAAAACCGTCCTGTTCGTACTCCCGTAGCTGCAAAGTTTATACGAGGGGAAGCGGAAATGCTGAAATTTATGGAACAATGGGAGAAAGCGAATGTCGATAACGGATAAGTATTAGGTTACTAACATTCGTGAGTATTTGGGAAATGAAAATCCGAGGATTGGAGAGGAGAGGCTTGCTCAAATCCTCTCCAATTTTTCTTGCCCAAAGAATCTGGATGTTGAACGATTTTTAAAACAAAATTCCATAGAGTTTACAAAAAAAAGTCAATCCGTTACATATCTTGTTTTCTCTACGGCAGATTTTAAATTACTTGCTTATTTTACAATTGCATTGAAATCTCTGACAGTCAGGAGTGAAACAGTAAGTAATACAACAAAAAAGAAACTTTTGCGTGTTAGTGAGTTAGATGAGAAGTCAGATACCTATACCATGTCTGCATATTTGATCGCACAGCTTGGCAAGAATTATACGGATGGAATAAATAGTAAAATTACTGGGAAAGACCTTGTTGAACTGGCATGGGCAGTAATTGAAGAAATGCAGTACATGGGTGGCGGCATGGTAACATTCTTGGAAGCGGAAAACGAGGAAAAACTCCTATCGTTCTATCATGACAACCGTTTTTCACAGTTTGACACCAGACAGACCGTATCAGGTGCAGATGAGTCACACGAACTGGTGTAGCTTTTACGCCTACTTTAGTGGCTATCGTTTACATTAACAAGACTTCTCTTATAAAACTTATTCAAGTATTTTCTAGACAGTGTTTGGAAAATATTTGCTACAACAGGACTTCTCTTGTGAGAATAGAAGCAGTTACATCATCTACATCAAATTCCACATCATTTACATCATAACGGGACGGACAAATATGGAAAATTAGATGTAGCGAAATATGAAAAAAGAGGATATAAGAAAGATTAGGGCATTTTAGCAGATTATATCAATCTGTCCGATTTCGTCCCGACAATGAAATTCTTACCGAACGAGAAGTGTTAAAAAATCAAGTGTTTATGCGGGCTTGCGGACACGAAAAATTGAGAAGGAGTACAACTTACATTAAACGATGCTTAGATTTATGCAGAGGTGGAAAAATCGGATACGAAAACGACAAAATCAGGAAGTGCGTAAGCACGGCAGTTGGATTTTGGAGCATATCAATAATGCAGAAGATAAAGAAGATAAAGAAGATTCCTGATAATGGCTATATTTTTATGATTCCTTTCAGGAATGGTGAAAAACAATGATATGCATTTATAGAGTTTAACAGGAAAAGAGCGTACCAGTTTGAAAGGGGAGCAAAGCTGAGAAATGTGGAAAAGATATTTGAGTTTGAATAAGCGTTTTTTGTAATGTCGCTTGAAAAAGGGAAATTTCTTTAGTATAATAAGGCTATAGCAATAATAATTTGACAAAAAGTGCCTTTTTTATACAATATGGACTAAAATTAGTCCCTTAAAATGACTGATATCCAATCAAATACCTATAAATGGAATAGGTAGGTAATTTAGTGGAGCAAAAATAAAATGGGACGAAATACAACTTAGAAAAAGTATAGGAAGGCTGAGGCTGGAAAAGAAAATCGGGCAGACTGAGATGATTCATTACTCCAAAGGGGAAATGCGTCTATGCCCCGTGAAGCATATGTAAAGATAAAAAGCGGTATACGGCATAGTAGCGCAACTCAAATTTAGAGGTATAAAAAATGTATTGAAACAACATATGGTGGATTGCTAAAATAATAAAATTTGAGGAAGTGAAGTTAAAATGATTTATGTAGGTATTTGTGATGATTTAATGGAACACAGACAAATGTTAAAGAATGTATGTGACAGATATTTCTCTGAACGTAGAATGAAATACGAAATTGTGTTATTTCAATCGGGAGAGGAAATGCTGACATATAAAGGTGAACACCTTATGCTGTTGCTTTTGGATATAGAGATGAAGGGGATTACAGGCATAGATGTAATGCACAAGCTTTTACACAGTGATAAGATTTGGAGAATACTTTTCGTGTCAAGCCATGATGAGCTCATGATTCAGACATTTGGATTAAAAACATTGGGCTACTGTTCAAAGCCTATAAAGTATGAAGATATAAGCAGATGGCTTGACATAGCCATTGAGGAAAGTGACTGCAATAAGGTTATTCGTTTTGAGGACCATACGTTAATTAATGTTGATGAAATCATTTATATTGAATCTGATGGACATTATATTCGTGTTCATACAATCAATGGTAGTCCGCTGTTTGTTATGGATATATTTGAAGCGTCAAAGCTTTTGAATCATACGAGTGTAGCTAGAATACATAAATCATACATGGTTAATTTTTCATACATCGATCAGCTGACTACAAGATTTGTAAAGCTTCAGGAAAGCTGCAACCAGCTTCCCGTTGGAAGAAACTATAAGAATGACGTTAAGGAGCGGTATCAGGCATACATATATGAAGTTGCAAAGAGGCGGTCAAGGTTTTAGAATGTGCTGATGGGGAATATGACATGCATACGTTTTTTGAAATTGGGTATTGCGTTGTAGACATTGTTAATTTTATTTTGGCATACAGATTTTTCTTTGGGGAGAAATTAAAAAAGAATGTTGTTAAATATGGGTTCCTATTGCTTGGTATTATTATTTTACAGTGGATAAATATCAGCTTCATTGGGATAGAAAAGGATTTTTTAGATTTAATTTATGGCTTTGGCATCGTATTGATGTTAGGAAAAGGCAAAATAATAAGAAGATTAATCATATATTTTGATTCATATATTGTGTCTTCTGTTTTTGTCAGTGTTTTTAACTATAGTATCTGTTTTTTCTTAAAAAGAGATCAACAGCAGATGATACAAAATCCGGTTTACGGCATGATGATAAACTGTACGTTTCTGTTTTTTCTAATAGCATATCTGCTTTATAAGAGAATTGCTCAAAAAGATAATCATTCCCTGATTGATTTTTCAACAGATCAACAAACTATATTATCCGTAGCATTATTTTGTTGTATGCTTATCATGAGCATATCACAAAATACATTTTATTATTCGGACATGCCATTAAAGGTCAAGAATTTTTTTGGTATGCTAATGTCCCTGCTTTGCACCTTTTTTATTATTGTGCTTGTGTGGCTTTCACATTCCATAAGGACGAGAGACCGGTATATGCATGAAAGAGAATTAGCAAACCTAAGAATGTATGAGCAGGAGAAACGGTTTGTCGTAATAGAAAACTCAAATGAGGAGATCAGAAAATTCAAGCATGATGTTAAGGGACATATGATTGTGCTTCACAATTATATAACACAAAAGGATTGTGAAGGGGCAGAGGAATACTTAAATAAGATTGGAGTTAAGCTTGAAAATGACGGAAGTGGAAGCTATACGGGGATTGTGGTGCTGGATGCAATCATTGATAACTATAGAAAGGAAATGGTTTCAAAGAATATTGAATTTCATTGGGATGGAAAATGCAGTCTTTCAGAGACGGATGTTGATTTGTTTGATTTGTGTACTGTGTTTGAGAACATTCTTGTAAATGCAATAGAGGCATGTGAAAAAATAGCTTCACACAGGGTTGTACGTATTTCCGTACAAATGATAAATAAGAAAATATGTATTATTGAGAAAAATACGATGAGTGGAAATTTGATTTTAGATAAGGCAGGTGAACTGGTTACAACAAAGCCTGATAAGAAAAATCATGGCTTAGGAACGAAAAATATAAGGGACGTTGTTCTAAAACATGATGGGATGATAAGATTTGGAAGCGAGGATGGATGGTTTGAGATAGCACTGCAAATATAAAAGATTTTGAAAATAAAAATGAAAAACAGGGATTAAATGATAGAAATTTAATCTCTGTTTTTTTAGTTTATTTTGAAGAAAAATGTCGTTTGTGCAGAAAAAGTGTCGTTTGTGCACGGACAATTGCAAGGTTCTTTTAATCCTTATACCATGAGATTACAGGCAGGTTTGAACTGTATTTTCATGGTAAAGGAGGGAAAGAAAATGGCATTTTTTGGTTTGAATTTAACGTGGTTTACTAGATGGCTTTTTAAGTAATAAAAGATAAATTTAAAGGGCTGCGAAATAAACTGTAAAACATGATAGTTTCACAGCCCTTTTGAAAAGGGAAAAGGTAATCGCATGTATGAGGAGAATACAAACATAATTAAACCATATGAAAATAGCGGGCTGGTCATTATCGCAGTGTGGCATCATAATTTGGCACGGTTATATACAAAGGATATATTATTTATATCCAGAAATAAGTATAAAAGTAGGGTACATGTTATTGAAGAAGCCATACATTTTGGATTTGAAAAAAAGGTTTCATGTAAAATGAGACTGGATGAAATGTATGAAATCTTAAAGGATTATGGATTTGAATATGCACATAACAGCTATTTGGTAAACCTTAGATATGTTATAAGAAAGACAAACACGGAATTGGAATTAATTGATGGCACACATCTGTCAATCTCCAGGACAAAGGAGAAAACCTTTGCAGATGCTTTGGTAAGATCAGATAAAAAATTAAAAAAGCACAGTAATGAAATGAATTATAAGAGAGTATATGAGTCCGAACGGTTTACATAAAATTATCGACCGATAAATATTTATTAAACGGCAAAACACGATATTTTTAATGTTGATTACGAAGAATTTTTTAAAGAATAAATAAAAACTTTTTATTGCGTGTGGGGGGGATTGTAATGTTTACTGTTGCAATATGTGATGATGAAATAGATGAGCTTGGGAGATTGGCGGAGATTTTAGAAGCAATAGCCACAAAAAATGGCATTTGTGTTGAAATTGAGGATTTTTTAAGCGGAGAAAAACTGTTGAAACAAATGCGGGACAATAAGGTTCGGTATGATTTGATTTTTTTGGATATAGAAATGGAGCATTTGAACGGACTGGATACTGCGAGGCAGATTCGTGAAATGGACGAGCAGGTTTATTTGATATATGTAACTGGCTTTGAAAGCTACGCGTTGGAAGCCTATGAGGTGCACCCGTATCATTTTATCGTAAAGCCTGCATCCATAGAAACCCTTGAGAAGTGTTTTTTGAAGGTATATAAAAACATTTCGGCTGAAGCCTGTTATTATGAATTTCGGTATAAAAGGGTCTATTACAAATTACCGGTGCGCAATATTATACTGTTTGAAAGTGACAAAAGACGTATTCATATTTATCTCGCCGACGGAACTGTTTGTACATACTATGACAAGCTGGGGCTGATTGAAGAAAAGCTGCAAAATGCCGATTTTTGGAGAATACACCAATCGTATTTGATTCATGCAAAATACATTCGGTATAAGGCATTTAATTATGTTGTGCTGACAAATGGCAGGAAGCTTTTTATAAGTGAACACAGAAGAAAAGAGATTAATGAAAAATATTTAAAAATGATTGAGAGGCAGTTTATTGAGTGATAATGATATGGTTGGAAGTTTAATCAATATTTTACCAGTGGTGTTTTCCCTTGCTTTACTACTGTATATCAAGCTGATTTACAGATACGGGCAGAAACGAAAAAACGATATATTGAAACGGGAATTGGATTTGTATTTGGATAATATAAAAGAAAATACAATACTTGAAATTCGGAAAAACAGGCATGACTTGAAGCATAAGCTTGCATATATGCTGGTGCTTTCAAGAAATAAGGAATATGAAAAGCTGGAAGCATACATTGAAGAAATGGCAGATTTAAAATCTTTGGACGGTCTATCGGTTGCAAAAACGAATCATACACTTATTGATACTTTGGTTAATTCCAAGTATGTGACGGCTCAAAGATGTGGCATCCAATTTCGGGCGAAACTGGACATACCCTATAATCTGCCCTTTGACAATGCGGATTTGTGTGTGATTTTGGGAAATGCGCTGGATAATGCAATAGAAGCAAATCAGAAACAGAGTCTAGAGGATGCTTATATTGATTTGAAAATGAGATATGACAGGGGAAACCTTGCCATATTTCTGGAAAATACCTTTGACGGCATTGTGAAAAAGGACAGTAAGGGAAGGATGGTTACGCGAAAAAAGGATAGGGAAAGCCATGGTATAGGGATATGCTCCATTCAAAATTCCCTGACAAAATACCACGGCTATATGGGTGTTAATGTTGAGGATAAGATATATAAGCTTATGATTATTATGTACCCACCGCAGACACAACGGTGAAATAAAATATAAGAAAGTTTAAAAACGGATTGAAAAAAGGAAAGGCTTGACAGAACAGAACCGAAAATCTGCGTGATTACATCTGATTTTGAAATATGTCCTGCCAGCCCTTTTGAATTGATAGGGAGACAAAAATATGTATGATAAAAATGAGTGCGGGAAACGATTAAGGCAGCTTCGAAAGGCAAAAGGAAAGACACAGCAGGGTGTTGCAAGAGAGGTCGGATTATCCATAGACACCCTGTGTAAGGTTGAACGGGGGCAAAGAAGTCCGTCTGTCTTTGTGGTGGATTTACTGAGCAGATATTATCAGACAACGACCGATTATATTATAAATGGTCGTATCTACAGTGAGCAGGAGACAAAGGAAATGTCAAAATCCATACTGGAACAAAAGTGTGATGTAGTGGAACAACTGATAGGTGATATCAGGGAGTTAATTACATAAGCTGTTACAGACAAATTCTAAAATTCCTCTATTCGTATATATGTCCATATAGTAATCACAAATGATTTCTCTGTTCACATCACCCGTGCTTAAATCATATCATGATAAAAAGACAACCATTTTTTATACAGGGTGGACATGGGTAAAAAAATAAGAATCAAAAGAAATAATGACGAGTTTGATTTTTGGCTTAATGGCATGACGGATGAGAATATGAAAAACTATATAAAATACCGAATTGTAAAACAGATTGACTGGTTTGAAGTCAAGGGAAGATTTTGTAAAAATAAGTATCAAAGGTTTATGCTTGCGTCCATCATAATAAGCTCCATAATACCGATATTGTCTATTTTTGCCGATGGTTCAGTGTTGATGAAAACGGTTATTGCAATTCTTGGTTCACTTGTATCGGTTATAGGGTCATATATCACGCTTCAAAATTATAAGGAGCTGTGGATAAAATATGTAAGCGAGAAAAGTATTTTACAGAATATGCTTTATATGTATTTTAACTGCCGTGGTGAGTTTGACATTGCGGATGAAAAAGAGAGAAATGGAAAGCTGATTGATACATGTGAAAATTATTTTTTACAAAATGTAAATGCATTAAATAAGTCGGAAATGTCGGATGGTGGTATCACTAATTAATTTAGAAAAAACAGTTACTTACCTGGGTTTGCAGACATGTTATCATCATGTTGAAGAATTTATTGATGATGAAAATTAAGTGGTGTTATAAAAAATATTACAACTACTTGACAATACAAAGTAGCTGTGATATTTTTTATTTAGCTACTAAGCAAAACAAAGTAGCCAATATAGGTGAATTTAGGAATGAGCAAAAGCGCTATTTGAGAATGCAGCCACACAATGGACATTTGCAAAAGCAGCGTTTCGCTCATGGCTGGACAAATTGGAAATGGAGTGATTTGGAACAAAATGGAAGATACACAACTTTTAAAGGGCGTTTTGGAGGGCTGTGTCCTTGGCATTATCAGGAAGGGAGAGACATACGGTTATGAAATCCTTTCTGTGCTGGAGGAGGCGGGCTTTGAAAATATGGCAGAGGGAACCTTATATCCCGTGCTTACAAGGCTGGACAAAAAGGGTGCCATTGCTTGCCGCAAGGAAAAGTCGCCCCTTGGCCCCATAAGAAAATATTACAGCATCACGGAAGACGGAGAAAAATTATATCAGCAATTTCAAAAAAATTTTAAACAGCTTGTAAAAAATGCAGAAAATATTTTGGATGAAAAAACAGCGAAGGAATGAGCGAATGTTTCAAAGGGAGGAATAAAATTATGGATTATACAGAACTGTCACAGAAACTAGAGGGCGAGTACCGAAGAATTTTTGACGAGGTTGAGGCTTATGCAATCATAAAGAATTATGCAGGTGAGGGAAAAGAGGAGCTTATGATGAACCTGCTGGATATGCTGCTGACGGCGCAGACAGAAGGCAAAGAAGCAGAGAAAATTGTGGGAAATGACGTCAGAAAATTTTGTGAGGATTATTTCACGGCATACGATAAAAAGAAAGGACGGCTGGAACAGATTGGCTATATGCTTTCCATGTATGCATGGCTTGGATTATTTAACTGCTGCTTAGATTTCTTTGATGACAATATGAAATTTGTAGGACTTGTGGCAGGGGCAAAGACGAATTGGACTGTTATGATATGCTGTCTGGGAGCTGCCATTGTCGTTTCTGAGGTGCTGGATATCGTGCTTAACATTGTTTACAGAAATAAGCCTGCGAAGTCGGATAAGCTGGTTAGAATTATACTGCTTGTTGCTGTCGTCAGTGGAATAATCGGACTTGTGGTTGCCCATACCTGTAATCTGGAATTGCTGCTGCCGCTGGTGCCGACCATGATAATCTGCATCACGGTCATAGCTGTGGGATTTATTTACAAACGAATTAAAAATTATAAGCAGTATGGCTCCATTTGGGCACCAAAGGAAGAAAAAATAAAGAATGTGATTTCTGTTTCGGATGATGACGGGACCTTTTCTGAGTATGAACAGTTGATTATCGGGCATTTTTCCGAGCTGTATGATAAGAAAAATGCAAAACGCATAAAGAAAAACAAGCCTGCCATGACCAAGGAGGAATTTATGGATTTTCTGGAAAAGGAAAATGGGAAGCTTAAGAGGGACTCCAAACGAATACCAATTCTGTGGGGTATCTTATGTATTATAACAACTGTGACCGTGGGTGTGGCAGGTGGCTTTAAGAGCTTTGCTGATGGCGCAGGCTTCTTTGGAACCTTGGTAGGCATCATGTTTGTTGTTTACTATTTTATTTTTGCAAAATTCTTTTACGGCAAAATTTTACGTGACCGCATGAAGCTGTTTGAAAAGTGCCGCAATGACGGGAAAACGGTGCTTGACTATGCAAAGGAGAAAGAGTAACCAAATCACCCATGTATAAAATCAAATGCCTTTGGGTAAAGTATGTATTTACACTTTACTCTGCGAAAATATTTTGATATAATCGCTTTAGATTGCTAAAGTGTATATTTTTTCCAAATTAAATTTGCGGAGGTTAGATAAAATGGGCATGAATGGTACCATGATGCAATACTTTGAATGGGATTTACCTGCGGATCAGAGCTTGTGGAAAGGGCTGAAGGAGGAGGCGTCAAAGCTAAAAACAGCCGGAATTACGGCAGTGTGGCTGCCGCCTGCGTATAAGGGAGCCAAGGGTGCTTGTGACGTTGGTTATTCAGTATATGATTTGTATGATTTAGGAGAATTTAATCAGAAGGGTTCCATCCCTACCAAATATGGAACGAAGGATGAATATCTTGCTGCAATAAAGGCATTGCATGCAAAAGGAATACAGGTTTACGCTGATATCGTGTTAAATCATAAGCTTGGCGCAGATGAGGTTGAGAAGGTCTTAGCAGAGGAGTTTAACGAAAACAGCAGAGGTCAGATGATAGGGGAGAAGAAAACGATAGGTGCATGGACAAAGTTTACTTTCCCTGGAAGAAAGGGTAAATATTCTGACTTTACATGGAATTGGAACCATTTTGACGGAATAGACTGGGATCAGGACAGGGCAAAAAATTCAATTTTCTGTTTTCAGGGCAAGGATTGGGACAAGGATGTAGATGCAGAAAAGGGCAATTATGATTACCTTATGGGTGCCGACATAGATTTTCAGAATGAGGAAGTAAGGCAGGAGCTTATAAGCTGGGGAAAATGGTATACTGAGACGGCAGACTTGGACGGCTACAGGCTTGATGCCGTAAAGCATATCAATAAGTATTTTTACAAGGATTGGATTCGTGCCATGCAGGCTGCTGTGGAAAAAGACCTTTTTGCCGTGGGCGAATATTGGCATTGGGATGTAAATGTTCTTATGGATTATATTAATGCAAATGAGGGCGAGGTTAGTCTTTTTGACGTACCATTGCATTTTAACTTCCATAACTGTTCTAAGGCAAATGGAAATTATGACCTTAGAAAAATTCTTGATGGGACATTAGTTAAGACGAATCCGTTGAAGGCTGTTACATTTGTTGATAATCATGACAGCCAGCCGGGACAATCCCTTGAGTCATGGGTTGATGACTGGTTTAAGCCTATGGCGTATGCTATCATTTTGCTTAGACAGGAAGGTTATCCTTGCGTATTTTACGGCGATTATAAGGGCATCCCGTCAGCAAAGATTAAGTCTAAGAAGAAGGAGATAGACAAGCTCTTAAAGCTTAGAAAGCAAAAGGCATATGGTGTTCAGCATGATTACTTTGACGATCAAAACTGCATAGGCTGGACGAGAGAGGGCGATGAGGAGCATCCTGATTCAGGACTTGCAGTTGTCATTTCAGATGGTACAGGCGGAACGAAGCGTATGTATATTGGAAAGCAGTTTGCAGGTACACATTTTTCAGATGTCATGGGAAATGCAAAGTATAATATAAAAATTGATGATGAGGGCTGTGGAGAGTTTTATGTAAACCGAGGAGCAGTAGCCGTATGGGTGCAGAAAGAGAATAAATAGCGGGTGATGGCATGGGAAAAACTATTAAAACAGAGGCAGTAAAGGAATTATTTGAGGCGATACTGACACTTGAAAATGTAGATGAATGCTTCGATTTTTTTGAAGATGTTTGTACTGTGAATGAGGTTTTGTCCATAGCACAGAGGTTTTCTGTGGCAAAGATGTTAAGGGATAACAAAACATATTTGGAGGTTGCAAAGGAGACCGGGGCATCTACAGCTACGATAAGCCGTGTCAACCGTTCCCTGAATTACGGAAATGACGGCTATGAAATGGTGTTTTCTCGCTTAAATAAATAACAATAAGGAGACTGTCACAGTGAGGATTTAAGGCACACATAAAATTACACTGACAAGCCTCTTTTATTTTGTATTTTATGGTTACCGGCTATCTTTAGCATATTGATATTTTGTCTTTTCTATTATGTGGGGCACGTACTGTTGTCTGAGTGCACAGCCTTATGCTGCCAACTGGTATATGTATTTTGAATTGCAACTTTTTAAGACCGCAAGAATACCTAACATTTGAAATTTGCGATGTATGATTACATGCTGCTTCAGCACAACTCGCTTCGCT
>JAMPFU010000034.1 GCA_023664385.1 Clostridium sp.
AGCAAGCAAGCAAGCAAGCAAGCAAGCAAGCAAGCAAGCAAGCAAGCAAGCAAGCCCCTAATTATGGATATTGATAAATATGTAAACACGAATCCGACAAAGGAAGAAATGACAAAACAACTGCGCCTTGACGCTGCTCTTATGGAGTGCGTGAGGACGCTTTATTTTAGTGATGACGTAAATGCCGCAATCAATGAAATATTAAAAATTATCGCAGGCTTTCACAATGCTGATAGGGCATATATATTTGAGTTTGACAAGGAACAGTCGGTTGTAAATAATACATATGAATGGTGTAAGGAAAATATTGAACCGCAGATAGATGTGCTTCAGGGCATTGATATTGCCGTTATCGACAGATGGATGGTCCAGTTTGAGACAAAGGGAGAATTTTACATTAATTCCCTTGATGTGGAAGCAGATAAGGAGTCCGATGAATATGAGATTTTAGCCGCTCAGGATATCGAAAGCCTTATGGCGGCACCACTGAAGCTTGACGGTGAAATTGTAGGATTTGTAGGTGTTGATAATCCTGCTGACAACACAGATACGCTTTTCCTTATGCAGTCTGCCGCTGCATTTGTTGTAAATGATATTCAAAGGCGTGTTACATTAGAGCAGAAAATGATAGGCGCCATTTCCAATATATACATTTCCATGCATTATTTGAATATTCCTGAAAATACGCAGATAGAATTTCAAAGCAATTCGGACATAAGGAAATATGTAAACAGACATGAGGATGCTGACGTACAGATGCGTGAGGTTGTATCTGCACTGATAGATAAGGAATATGTTATGCAGATGCATGAGTTTACAAATCTGCACACCCTGAATGAGCGTATGAAGGGACAAAAAATAATCAGTCAGGAGTTTCTTGCAGCTAACGGACATTGGTGCAGAGCGAGCTTTATATATGTAAGCAGGGATGACGAGGAAAATATTATACAGACCATTTTTACCATTAGATATATTGACAGGGAAAAGCAAAAGGAGCTTGAATATCAAAGAGCGCTGAAAAAGGCGCTTGAAAATCAGAATGAGGTATATACCGAAATTATGAATATGCAAAACTGCGGACTCATTGCAATTATTCCTGAGGATAAAAAGGTGCTTATGGTTAATGATGTGGCAAAGGAGCTGTTTGCGTCCTCACATATGAATCAGTCTGACATTGATATTGACAGGGATTTTGTTGAAAAAATAATGTCAGACGAAAAGGAGGAAATGTTTGTTAATATCCGAAAGCTCACAGAACCTGGGGAAAGCTATGTGTGTGAATATATGCTGCCTAGTGGAAAGGATTACATTTATATCATGTCCCATTCAAAGGTAGTTGTTTTGCAGAATGGTACAAAAGTGCGTATTTCTTCCCTGACAGACATAACGGATAAAAAGAAGCAGGAGCAGAAGCTTATCCTGCTTTCCCGTACAGATGCGCTTACGGGCATAAACAACAGAGGAAGCGGAGAGCATGAGATTGAGGAAATGCTTGCAGAGGACATATGTGGAATGTTCTGCCTGTTTGATATTGATAAGTTTAAATCCGTAAATGACGATTACGGTCATATTGTAGGTGACAAGGTTCTGATAGAAATTGCAAATTGTCTTAAAAAATGCTTCAATAATGCAGACGTGCTTATGAGGCTTGGCGGAGATGAATTTGCGGTATATGCCATAGGCGTTGACAGTGAAGAAAAAGGAGAAGAAAAAATAAAAAGCTTCTTTCAGGAGGTCGATAAAATATCCATACCTGAAATGGGACAACGCGGCATCTCTGTCAGCTTAGGAGCTGTAATCAGGCAAAAGGGCAGCAGTAAGAACTTTGACTGGCTTTACCAAAAAGCGGATTCGGCAATGTATATATGTAAGAATAACAAAGGGAATTATTATGGCTTTTACAGACCGGAGGATAAGGAGCCGTAATAAAAACAGCAGAATTTCCCTTTTTATTTTCATTGACACATGGGTATACTTTAAATATAATAGAAGTACGAAAATAAATACAAAAAAACGTACATTTTTTGGAAGGGGGGCAAATTATGTTAGCAGTAAAATCTGTAAATGTTCGAGATAATTTCAAGGAATGGTGTGATAAAATCAGCATGGGGGAAACGGTTGTTATTTCACGACCACGGAACGAAAATATTTACATGATAAATGAAGCAGAATATAATGCGTTGCAGAAAGCAAAACGTAATGCAGAATACCTTGATATGCTGGATAAGTCAGATAAAGAATTAAGAGATGGAAAAGTAATTGTCAAGACCATGGAAGAACTGGAAGCTATGGAGAATTGAAGCCGTGAATATTTTATTTACAGATACAGGCTGGGAACAATATACAAAATGGCAGGTACAAGACAAAAAAACTATAAAACGAATAAACCAGTTGCTTAAAAGCATAAATCGAGATGGGGCAATGCAGGGTATAGGAAAGCCGGAATTATTAAAGCATGATAAATCAGGACTATACAGCAGACGAATAGACGATACAAACCGTCTTGTATATGAAATATCAAATAATCAAATAATCAAATAATTGTAAAGTCCTGCAAAGGACATTATGAGATTTAAGACTGAAAAGAACTCCGTTCATTAGACTTTGAGATTGTCTAATAAATGGGGTTCATTTATTTTCTCCTGTTCACAAATCTTTCACAAATTTTATTAGCACTCACTATTGACGAGTGCTAATAATTATGTTATAACAGTTATAGAACAAGGAAATGGATATGAAATGAATAAAAAATCCATTACCTGTTCAGAGTAAACAATAAATCTTTTTATATATGAATGGAGGAATGACTTATGATGTTACCTAGTTTATTTGGAGAGAACCTGTTGGATGATTTTTTTGATATACCTTCCTTTAAGAGCTTTGCAAGCAGTGGAAAGCTACCGCAGAATATTATGCATACGGATGTAAAGGAAAAGGAGAATGGCTTTGAGATTTACATGAATCTTCCGGGTGTTAAAAAGGAGGACGTAAAGGCGGAGCTTAAAAACGGATACCTTACGGTAAATGCTTCCACGAATTCATCAAGTGATACGAAGGATGAGGACGGAAAATATATTCGCAGGGAGCGCTACAGTGGTTCATGCAGCAGAAGCTTTTATGTTGGAAATCAGATTACGCAGGAGGACATTAAGGCGAAATTTGAGGACGGCGTATTAAGGATTGATGTTCCTAAAATTGACCCTAAGGCTGCCGTAGAAACAAAAAATTATATATCCATTGAAGGATAAGCGCAGACATTTAAAAATGCTTAAAAGGACTGCCGCACACGGATTTTACATTGATTTTGTATCTGTGGGCGGCAGCTTTTGCTTTTTTATTATGGTTTTCGGAGCACTTCCTTGAACTTGTACACAGCCATGTTGTCAATTGCAGCACATACTACAAACTGCATTTTGATTGTGATTTGCCTTAAAATATGGTATGATTTTACAAATATAAAATTTTATGGTTGGGAGAAGAAGCGTATAAATTTGCAATTCTCCATTCATAATGTAAGTATACGAGGGATAACATGCTTGGAAAAGAAAGAGGAAAACGAATAGATTACTATGTCAGCGAATACGTTGTGTTTGATTTGGAAACAACGGGAACATCTCCAAATCGTGATGCGGTCATAGAGATTTCTGCAATAAAGGTACAGGCAGGACAGGTCGTGGAGGAATTTGCTACGCTGGTCAATCCCCAAAGACCCATTCCCTATGGCGCAAGTGCAATCAACCACATAACAGATGAGATGGTTATGGACGCTCCTTATTTTTCTCAGGTATTGATGGATTTTTTTGAATTTATCGGGGATATGGTGCTTGTAGGACACAACATACATACCTTTGATATGAATTTTATCTATCGGGATGCGGAAAAATTTTATGGAAAAATACCCGACAATGATTACATAGATACGCTTCGGATGGCAAGAGCTGTACTGCCTGAGCTTGCGCATCACAGACTTGTTGATTTGTCCGATTATTATGGAATTTCCACCGAGGGCGCACATCGGGCGCTCAATGACTGCCGTATGAATATGCAGGTATATGAGCTGCTGGCAAAGGAGCTTTCTCCTGACAGGCTGAAAGAAAAGGGAATGAAGGTGTGTCCACGCTGTAAGAGTATAATGAAGAAAAGGAACGGACGGTACGGAGAATTTTGGGGATGTAGTGGTTATCCGAATTGCAGGTATACGGAAAATATTGAAAATACAGTGGTATTTTAATATAATATATAAAGATGTATTTATAAAGGAGGTACGCCGTATATGGAGAGAATTTATTTGAATAATGACTGGAAATTCACTGAGGAATTTAGCGAAGAACTGATTGATAAGTCATATGATGACAGCGGGCTTCTTGACGTGCGCTTGCCGCACACGTGTAAAGAGGTGCCGCTGCATTATTTTGATGAAAAAGAATATCAGATGGTAAGCGGTTACCGAAGGGTGATTGATGCTCCTAAAAAATGGAAGGGGAAAACACTGCTTCTTACATTTGAGGGAGTTGCGCACGACAGTAAGGTTTATATAAATGGTGTGCTTGCAGGTGAGCATCACTGTGGATATACGGCATTTACAATCGATGTAAGCGATAAGCTTATTTTGGGAGAACAAAATGTCATTACAGTAAGGGTCGACAGCAACGAAAGTCTCAATATACCTCCTTTTGGCTTTGTAATTGATTATATGACCTTTGGAGGAATTTACAGGGAGGTATATCTTGATGTAAAAAATTCCTCCTATATAGACGATGTTTTTGTTATGACGAAGCTTGCCAAGGAGGGGGGAAATTCTGCTGCTGTTTCCGAGGTTACCGTCAAGGGAATAAAGGCGGGCATAAGCATAAGGCAGTCCATCCGCAAAAAATCGGCAGATGAGGAGTTTAAGGTATTGGACGAGGACTATCCGGCAGAGGTGAATGATGCAGATAAATCTGATTGTCAAAATGAAAATGTCTCAGATGATAAAACAAGAACATATACCATAACACATAATACAGGAAAAATTGATTTGTGGGACGTGGACAATCCCGTGCTTTATGAGCTTAAAACGGAGCTTATTTACAGGGAAAAGGTAATTGATGAAAAGACGGTTACCTTTGGTTATAGAAAGGCTGTATTCCATGAGGACGGCTTTTACCTAAACGGTAGAAAGCTGAAAATACGCGGTTTAAACAGGCATCAGAGCTACCCTTATGTGGGCTATGCCATGCCTAGTAGCATGCAGAAAATGGACGCAGACATTTTGAAAAATGAGCTTGGGCTAAATGCAGTGAGAACCTCCCACTATCCACAGTCCCATCATTTTATTGACAGGTGTGATGAGCTGGGGCTTCTTGTGTTTACAGAGCTTCCGGGCTGGCAACACATAGGTGATGAGGCGTGGAAGCTTCAGGCAATAGAAAATGTTAAGGATATGGTTAAGCAGTACAGAAATCATGCCTCCATTATATTATGGGGCGTCCGCATAAATGAGTCGGTTGATGATGATGCGTTTTATGAGAGGACAAATGCGGCTGCGAGAGAGCTTGACCCTACAAGACCTACAGGAGGAGTGAGATGCTACAAAAACAGTAATCTTCTTGAGGATGTTTACACCTACAATGATTTTCTTCATAACGGCAAAAATAAGGGCTGCGACAAAAAATCGGCAGTTACCTCCGATATGGCAAAGCCATACCTGATAAGCGAATACAACGGACATATGTATCCGACAAAGCCTTTTGACTGGGAGGAGCACAGGGCAGAGCATGCAATCCGTCATGCCAATGTTCTTGACGAGGTTGCCGCACAGGAGGACATAGCGGGAAGCTTTGGCTGGTGTATGTTTGATTACAATACGCACAAGGATTTTGGAAGTGGTGACAGGATATGCTATCACGGCGTTATGGATATGTTCAGAAATCCAAAGCTGGCAGCGGCAGTATATGCAATCCAGCAGGAGGAAAATCCTATCCTTGACATAAGCTCATCTATGGATATCGGAGAGCATCCCGGCTGCAACAGGGGCGACATTTATATTTTGACAAATGCAGACAGTGTAAAAATGTATAAGAACGACAAATTTATAAAGGAATTTTTTGCAGAGGACACGAAATATAAAAATCTGAAGCATGCGCCGATTCTTTTGGATGACTATATAGGCGATGCCCTTGAAATCGGCGAGAATATGAATCACAGACAGGCTGAGGATTTGAAGCAGATTTTAAATGAGGCTGCAAGAGTGGGGCTTTACGGATTGTCGAAGGCAATGTATCTCAAGGCGATGAAGCTGGTTGCCCGCTATCATATGAACATGACGGATGCTGTGGAATTATATAACCGTTATATCGGAGATTGGGGAGGAAGCTCCACCGTGTACAGATTTGACGCCATCAAGGACGGCGAGGTTGTAAAGACCGTTTATCGCCAGCCGATGAAGAAGGTGTATATTAAGGCAGATATAGACCACGATAAGCTGTCCGAGAACAACACCTATGATGTGGCGGCAGTGAGAATAACAGCCACGGATGAATATGGAAATATACTAAGCTTCTTCAACGACCCGATATGTCTTAGCGTGGAGGGACCTGTGGAGCTTATCGGTCCAAGCATCGTGTCCCTTTCAGGCGGCATGGGAGGAACATATATAAAAACAACGGGAAAGAAGGGAAAGGCGAAGCTTACAATAAGCAGCGGGCAGGCAGAGGCGGTTACTGTAGATATAACTGTTGTATAAGAAATACAATAGGTAATTGCGAAACTAACATTTTATTAATATACGTTGTCGAAAATATACAACTTCAATTCAGGGCACGCTTACGCTTAACGCCCTGCTTATGAACTTGTATATTTTCTCCAACTTACGTTATTATAAAGCAGAGTTTCGCAATTGCCTATAATCAATACAAATATAAGGGGTGAGAAAATATGAAATTATCAGGAAAAGAAAAGGTTTCATACGGCTTGGGAGCAGTAGGCAAGGATATGGTTTACATGCTTTCAGCAAACTACATTTTGTATTATTATCAGGATATACTTGGGGTAAGCGCTATCACCATGGGCGCAATTCTTATGGTGGCAAGGGTGTTTGATGCATTTAATGACCCGATTATGGGTGTTCTTGTTGCAAAGACAAAAACAAAATGGGGCAAATTCAGACCTTGGCTCCTTATCGGAACCTTGTTTAATGCGGTTATACTTTATCTTTTATTTGCGGCACCACCGTCACTTTCGGGAAACGGACTGGTTGTATATGCGGCAGTAACATATATTTTGTGGGGCGTAACCTACACAATGATGGATATACCATATTGGTCCATGATACCTGCATTTACTGAGGGTGGAAAGGAAAGGGAGAACCTGACGAGCCTTGCCCGTTCGTGTGCAGGCGTAGGCTCAGCGCTTATAACAATACTTACTATGATATGTGTAGTTGCACTTGGTGGGGGGAATCAAATTCCTGCTAATATGGATGACCTAAGCCCTGAAATTCAGACGGCAATACGTGCTTCCCAAGCTGCAACAGAGCGAGAGGGCTTTCGTATTTTTGCCCTTATCGTTGCAATCATTTTTGTTGTATTTATCACAATAACCTGTGTATGTGTAAAAGAAAAATCCACTGTGGACATGGAAAGTCCGTCAGTAGGACAGATGTTTAAGGCATTGATACAAAATGATCAGGCAATGACTGTGGTTATCACAATCGTGCTTGTAAATTGTTCCCTTTATATCACGTCAAATCTCCTGATATATTTCTTTAAATATGATATTGCAGGTGCTGATTGGCATGGTACTTACACGATTTTTAATACATTTGGCGGCGGTGTTCAAATTCTTTCCATGATGCTGTTTTATCCACTGCTGAGAAAATTTTTCAGCTCAATCAAAATTTTTAATCTAAGTATTCTCTTTGCAATTGCGGGGTATGGTGTTTTATTCCTGTTTATGTGCGTGGGCGTTCATAATATTGTAGCGTTATGTGTCCCGGGCTTCTTTATATTTGTTGCATTCGGAATGCTTACTGTGCTTACAACCGTTTTTCTTGCAAATACCGTAGATTATGGGGAGCTTAAAAATGACAGAAGGGATGAAAGCGTCATATTTTCCATGCAGACGTTTGTTGTAAAGCTTGCGTCAGGCGTGGCAGTATTTATGGCGTCCATATGCCTGCGTCTAAGCAATCTCTCAAATGATACGTCAGATGTAGAGGAGGTTGTTGAAGCTGTGGAGGGCTCATCGCTTATCATACTTAGGATGACAATGTCGTTAATACCTATTATTGGATTTATTGTTGCATATATTGTTTTCAGGAAAAAATATATTCTTACGGATGAGAAGCTTTCAGAGATTTCCGAAGAACTGAGGGGATAAAACATGATTATAAAAAAGGATAACGCTTTTATATTGAATACGAAGCATACAACCTATGCCTTTCGCATTATGGAGACAGGACATTTGGAGCATTTGTATTACGGACGGAGGATTACGCTTTCCGATACGCTTGCAGTGCAGGAAAAGCATGCGTTTTCCCCTGGAAATACAAATCAGTATGACAAGGAGCATCCTGAGTTTTCGCTTGAGGACGCAGCGCTTGAAATGTCCGCCTATGGCAAGGGCGATATCAGGGAGCCGTTGATTGAGGTTGTGCATAAGGACGGGAGCTATACCTCTGATTTCGTTTATGAGTCGGCTGAGATTTCAAAGGGAATATTAAATTACAGTGTAGATGAAAATGGCGAAGCAGGAGTCTTATCGAATGGCAGTAACAACGAAAAATATAAACTGGCAGGAATGCTTCCCCGTGCTTACGCCGAGGAAAATCGGGCTGATACCCTTGCAGTTACATTAAAAGATAAGTCATATAATCTTACGCTCAAGCTGTATTATCATGTTTTTGAGGACTGTGACGTTATTACAAGAAGCGCTACGTTTATAAACGACAGTGAGGACAGCGTTCATTTGAAGCGTCTTTTAAGCATGCTCATTGATTTTGATACTGCTGAATTTATTTTTACAACCTTTAACGGAGCATGGACAAGGGAAATGAAACGGACGGACATAAGGCTCATGGCAGGCACGCATGTAAACGAGGCTTACACGGGAACCTCCTCCAGCAGGGCAAATCCGTTTGTTATGCTGTCCAAGGAGCATACGACAGAGAATTTTGGCGACTGCTACGGCTTTAATCTTATATACAGCGGCAATCACTATGAAGCGGCATCCGTAAGCAGTTACGGAAAGACAAGGCTTGTGCAGGGGATAAATCCATGTTCCTTCGATTTTCTGATTGAGCCGAAAGCATCCTTTGAGACGCCGGAGGCAGTTATTACATATTCGGCTGAGGGCTTTAACGGCATGAGCAGGCATATGCATGATTTTGTAAGAGCGCATATTGTAAGGGGCAAATGGAAAAATAAGCTGCGTCCTGTTTTGCTAAACAGCTGGGAGGCATGCTATTTTGACATAAATGAAAGCAAGCTTTTAAAGCTTGCAAAGGCAGGGAAGGAAGCAGGCATAGAGCTTTTTGTCATGGATGACGGCTGGTTCGGTGAAAGGGATGACGACACAAAATCCCTTGGAGACTGGGAGGTTAATAGGAGAAAGCTTCCCAACGGTTTAAACGGTCTTTGTGGAAAAATAAAAAGCTTAGGGATGGATTTTGGCATATGGGTTGAGCCGGAAATGGTAAATGTGAATAGCCGCCTTTACAGGACGCATCCCGACTGGGTATTGCAAATTCCCGATGAACCACATTCGGAGGGTCGCAATCAGAGAATTTTGGATTTGACAAAGACAGAGGTGCAGGATTATATAATAGAGGCAATGAGCCGAGTGTTTGAAAGTGCTGACATATCCTATGTGAAGTGGGACATGAACAGGACAGTTACCGATTACTATTCTGACAGCCTTGGAAGCGAACGTCAGGGCGAGGTGGCACACCGCTATGTTTTGGGGCTTTACAGATGCATGAAGGAGCTTACGGAGAAATTTCCGGATATTTTGTTTGAGGGCTGCGCAGCAGGCGGCAACCGATTTGACCTTGGCATTTTGTGTTATTTTCCACAGATTTGGGCGAGTGATGATACGGACGCGCTTTGCAGGGCTGAAATTCAGACAGGCTACAGCTACGGCTACCCGATGTCTGTGGTAAGTGCGCATGTGTCGGCGTGTCCAAACCATCAGACCCTCAGGAATACGCCTCTTGAGACAAGGTTTAACGTGGCAGGCTTTGGCGTGCTTGGCTATGAATGTAACTTCTGCGATATGAAAAAAGAAGAGCTGGAGGCTGTAAAGGCGCAGATAAGCCTGTATAAGGAATGGCGTCAGGTTTTGCAGACAGGGGATTTTTATCGTGGCAGAAGCTTCTCGGATAACAGCATGGCAGCAGGAAGCGTGCTTGCAGGAAATACAGGGAACATTACTGAGTGGACCTGTGTTTCAAAGGATAAGAAAAAGGCGGTTGGATTTATCATGCAGAAGCTTGTAAGGCCAAATACCCAGTATGAGTATTACAAGGCGTGTGGACTAAATCCTGACAGCTTGTATCATTTTTATAACCGCATTTTAAAATATAATGTCAAGGAGTTTGGCGACCTTGTAAATACTGTGGCGCCTTTTCATATAAAACAAGATTCCTTTGCACATAATATGCTTGCGAAATTTGTAAAAATGCCAGGGGAAACAGAGGAATACGATGTATACGGAGATGCGCTCATGTATGCGGGAGTACGGCTCAAACAGGCATTTGGAGGAACAGGCTACAGCGACAATGTGAGATTTTTTCAGGATTTTGGGTCAAGAATATATTTCATGGAAGAAATATAAATAGTTATGGAAAAATCTATTATTAAATAAAGTTGTGTTAATGCTTAAATGGGAGGTATTCAGGTGATTTATACTGCACTTACAAAAAGGGCAATGGAAATATGTTATAGGGCGCATGACGGACAGCTTGACAAGGGCGGTATACCCTATGTATTTCATCCGTTCCATATAGCCGAGCAGATGGAGGACGAGTACAGTATATGCGTAGCGCTTTTGCATGATACGGTTGAGGACGGCGGCATAGAGCTTTCTGAGCTTTATGATGCAGGTTTTCCAGAGGAGATTGTAAAAACGGTTGATATTCTCACACGAAGAACGGACGAGCCGTACATGGACTATATAGAAAGACTGAAGGAAAACAGTCTTGCAGTAAAGGTTAAGCTTGCAGACCTTCACCATAACAGTGATATGACGAGGTTAAACATCATAACGAAGCAGGACATGGAGCGTAAGGAAAAATACGAGAAAGCGATAGAGGTGCTGGAGAGGGCTTGCCGTGGGTAAACAACGATGTGCCTGAAAGCATAGAGCTATCATTGGGAAAAAGGATAAAATGCGGGGGAAGTTGAAGGATAAACGCATTTGCCATAAATTTTATATTTTCAAAGCGTGGATTTTTTGGAGATATGTGATAGCTGATAAATATTATGAAATGTAATTATGTGATAAGAAAGGGAAAATTGCTCAAGGCTTAGGAGCTTTCAAGCAGGTAGGGGAAATGGAAAAAAAGGAATTAATTTATTATAAGCTGGATGCCATTGACGAGCAGATACTTACAATGCTTCAGGAAAATGCAAGGGTGTCCCTGAAGGATATTGCCGAAAAGGTTTTTATGTCGCCTACGGCAGTTGGGGCAAGGATAGACAAAATGCTTCAGGAGGGCGTGCTTGAGGGCTTTACAACAAAAATAAATCCCGAGGCAATGGGACATTACATAAAGGCGTTTATAAATCTTGAGGTAGAGCCAAATCAAAAAAAGGAGTTTTATCCGTACATTGACAGCGTTATGAATGTGGTGGAATGTAACTGCGTGACAGGAGATTATTCCATGCTGATAGAGGTACGGTTTCCGACAACTGCCGAGCTTGACGGGTTTATTGGCGAGCTGCAGCGTTTTGGAAAGACGAAAACGCAAATTGTATTTTCCACCTGCGTAAAGCACCGCTGCAAATACTGGAAGGAAACAAATAATTTATAATGTGTGTATATCATGCAGCATCATAAACCAACTTGTTTTTTTCAAGTAAAACCAACTTTTTTCTTTACAATCAAAAGTTAGTGTAATATAATTTTTTCATCGGTTTCTTATGAAGCCTGCTAAGATGCGAACTACAGCACCAAAGGTGCTTTGTTCTACTATCGCTTTTGTGATACATAATAAAATTAAGTTCTAGGAGGAAGTAAAAAAATGTCATATGTTGATGAAGTGCTTGAGATAGTACAGAAGAAAAATGCAGACCAGCCTGAGTTTTTGCAGGCAGTTACAGAGGTGCTTGACTCACTCAGACCTGTAATTGATGCAAATGAGGAGCTTTACAGAAAGAACGCAATACTTGAGAGAATTACAGAGCCTGATAGACAGATTATATTCAGAGTGCCTTGGGTAGATGACAAGGGACAGGTACAGGTAAACAGGGCTTTTCGTGTACAGTTTAACAATGCAATCGGACCATACAAGGGAGGACTTAGGCTTCACCCTTCAGTAAATCTTGGAATTATCAAGTTTTTGGGCTTTGAGCAGATATTTAAAAATTCACTTACTACACTTCCAATTGGTGGTGGTAAAGGTGGATGTGATTTTGACCCTAAGGGCAAATCAGACAGAGAGATTATGGCATTCTGCCAGAGCTTTATGACAGAGCTTTGCAAATATATCGGTGCTGATGTTGACGTTCCTGCCGGAGACATTGGAACAGGCGCAAGAGAGATTGGCTATATGTTTGGACAGTTTAAGAGAATCCGTGGCTCCTATGAGGGCGTGCTTACAGGAAAGGGACTTACCTATGGTGGTTCTCTTGTCCGTACGGAAGCTACGGGCTACGGTCTGTTATATCTCACTGAGGAGCTTATGAAGTGCCATGGCGAGAGTATGCAGGGCAAGACAGTATGTGTTTCAGGAGCAGGAAATGTTGCAATATATGCAATTCAAAAGGCACATCAGATGGGTGCAAAGGTCGTTACCTGTTCAGATTCAACAGGCTGGATATATGACCCGGATGGAATAGATGTTGACCTTCTGAAAGACATTAAGGAGGTTAAGAGAGCACGTCTTACAGAGTATGCGGCAGCAAAGCCAAATGCTGAGTACCATGAGGGACGCGGCGTATGGCAGATTAAGTGTGACATTGCACTTCCATGTGCAACACAGAACGAGCTTCTTCTTGATGATGCAAAGCAGCTTGTAGCAAACGGCTGTAAGGCAGTATGCGAGGGTGCAAATATGCCTACAACTCTTGATGCAACAAAGTATCTTCAGGAGAATGGCGTATGGTTTGTAGGCGGCAAGGCTGCAAATGCAGGCGGTGTTGCAACCTCAGCGCTTGAGATGTCACAGAACTCAGAGAGACTTTCATGGAGCTTTGAGGAGGTAGACGCTAAGCTTAAGAACATCATGGTAACAATATACCACAATATAGATGATGCAGCTAAGAGATACGGCGTAGAGGGAGACTATGTTGCAGGCGCAAACATTGCAGGCTTTGAAAAGGTTGTACAGGCAATGCTTGCACAGGGCGTTTGCTAGTTATTGTGAGTGAAACTCAAAAATCGATAGAACGATATAAGATTTGTTAATAAGCATAATTGTTTTTGAGGTCGGAAATGGTTCCCGACGCACTCTGAAAGGAGTACCTGAGATGATGGATACACCGCCCATCCAAAAACAATTATGCTTTTTTATTATTTAGAAGTAAGTATTGCTGGAAATGGTTTTACTAAATCAGCGAATGGACAGATTGTTCATGGATATGTTATTCTAGTTGGGAAAAAGATAAAAATTCAGGATGGTACTGAGCTTTGGGAGGTGGAAAATTATGACATTAAATGAATTAAAAAACAAACTTTCATCAGAACGACATGCTGTTGGTTCTTTACAGATTATATGCGGAGAAAAATGGGAATCACCACCAGGAGTGTTGGGAATATATGAGGAGGATGGCGTTTGGTATGTGTATGATACAACGGATAGAGGAGAAATCTGTGTTTTAGATGAGGGTGACGAAAGTGATATGACAGAGGAATTTTATCAACGTGTTTTAAAGGAAGAAAAGTGGTATTTGAAAAAGAAAGAGTGGTATAAGAAAAAGAAGGAAGAAAGCAATTTGAAAAAGAATGAGTAAAATATTTGTATGGAAAATTAGGGAGAGAAAATTATGACATTAAATGAATTAAAAAACAAACTTTCATCAGAACGACATGCTGTTGGTTCTTTACAGATTATATGCGGAGAAAAATGGGAATCACCACCAGGAGTGTTGGGAATATATGAGGAGGATGGCGTTTGGTATGTGTATGATACAACGGATAGAGGAGAAATCTGTGTTTTAGCTGAGGGCAATGAAAATGATATGACAGAGGCTCTTTATCGGCGTATTTTAAAGAAAGAAAAGAGATATTTGGAAAAGGAAGAGTGGTATAGGAAAAAGAAGGAAGAAAGCGATTTGAAAAAGAATGAGTAAAATATTTGTATGGAAAATTAGGGAGAGATAATTATGACATTAAATGAATTAAAAAACAAACTTTCATCAGAGCGACATGCTGTTGGTTCTTTACAGATTATATGCGGAGAAAAATGGGAATCACCACCAGGAGTGTTGGGAATATATGAGGAGGATGGCGTTTGGTATGTGTATGATACAACGGATAGAGGAGAAATCTGTGTTTTAGATGAGGGTGACGAAAGTGATATGACAGAGGAATTTTATCAACGTGTTTTAAAGGAAGAAAAGTGGTATTTGAAAAAGAAAGAGTGGTATAAGAAAAAGAAGGAAGAAAGCAATTTGAAAAAGAAAGAGTAAAATATTTGTATGGAAAATTAAGGAGAGATAAATATGACATTAAATTAAATGCTTTTGCTTGTGCCTGAAAATAAACGCAAAAATCATTATGCTTTTCCACTGGTAAACTTTACGGATATAATAAACTAACATGATTTTTTTGAATCCGTTTTTTGCTTCTCGTGCTTTATTCTCCAAATCTTATCATAAACAATCATGAACGCCATAAACAATACACCTGTAATAGCTAAAAACACAAAATACAATTTTCCTATTTTGGAGTTTGTTTGGGCGTCAGCTTTGCTGACAGCAAGGGACCCGTCAGGTGCTATATATGCCTGAATCTGCATCATGGGGCGATACTGGTATCCGTCCGAAAGATACCATTTGGTTTCATGTCCTTGATACCTTACTGTCACAAGATAACGGGGGCTTTTAACACCACGAATAGTAATATAAGACTTTTCGTTACTTACAACTGTAGCAGTAACGGTTTCTTGGTTAATAGGTTGTTTTTTCGTTGCAATAAATAATCCAATTGTTATAAAAAGTGAAATCAAAAATAACACAAAAAAAATTCGCATTAATTTTTTAAGCTTCATTTGAATACCCTCCCATAACATAAAATGTATTTATGGTTAAGGTAACATATGGATTTATGGGTGTCAAGCAATGGAATTGTACGTTAGATGACGGTCTGCATTTGTAAAAATTAACAAAATAAATTGAATATTTGCAACAAAAAAACGAAAAAACATTATTTAACAAAAAATGCTTGTTCATTGCCTGCTGATATATTACTATGAAAAAAATCATGGAAAAAGTAAGGAGGAATGTGCTTTATGAAAACCTTTGACGGCTACAAAAAGGGAGTTGACCTTGGTGGCTGGCTTTCGCAGTGCAGCCACGAGAAAGCTCATTACGACAGCTTTATCAGTAGGTCGGATATTGATAAAATCGCTTCTTGGGGGCTTGACCATGTGAGGCTTCCGATTGACTACGATTTGGTGGAGGACGACAACGGGAACGTCATTGAAGGTGGTTACAGCTATATTGACAGTGCGATTGAATGGTGCGGCGGGGCAGGGCTGAAGCTTGTCCTTGACCTGCACAAGACCGCAGGCTTCTCCTTTGACAAGGGCGAGGGTGAAAGCGGCTTTTTTGACAGTGAGGCTTTACAGGAACGCTTTTATATTCTTTGGGAACGGCTTGCCAAGCGTTACGGAAAATATCACGAGCGGGTTGCCTTTGAGCTTTTGAATGAGGTTACCGACAGGGAATTTATTGGTGCTTGGAACGATATTGTCGGAAAGTGCGTTCCTAAAATAAGAGCAATTGCTCCTGACACGACCATTATTGTGGGAAGCTATGGGAATAATAGTCCGGATGCACTGCCTGAACTTGTGCTGCCGGATGACAGTAATATGGTGTTATCCTTCCACTGCTACGACCCGTTAGAATTTACGCATCAGGGCGGCGTGTGGGTTGAGGGTATGTCGCCTGATTTCCGAATGGCGTTTGATGAGAAAAAAATTACCGAGGAATTTTTTGTGGAATGCTTTGCAAAAGCCATTGAAACTGCAAAAAAATATGACGTGCCCCTCTATTGTGGCGAGTATGGCGTGATAGACCGTGTCAAGCCGCAGGACGTTCTCAAATGGTATAAGGCGATAAACAGTGCATTTAATCAGTTTGGGATTTCCCATTGCGCATGGAGTTATAAGCAAATGGATTTTGGACTTTCGGATGAGTGGATAAGTCCTGTTATCGAGGAGCTTGTGAAATATCTTTAAGTGTGCATGAAAAGAGGCTGCTGCGTTTGTGGTTCGACAGACGCTGTGGCCTCTATTCGTTTTAAACAATCAAGCTTTGAACTGCCTGCAACCTCAGGTTGCGGGAAAAAGAAACCCTCAGTTTATGGACATTATACAATAAATGGATAAAATTTATCATGGCGTAAAGCTGATGTATATATTAAAATGAACATACAAAACTAACAGAGGGAAGGAAAACACATTGATAGGTGAAAGACTTGCAAAACTTAGAACAGAACATAACATGACCCAGGAGAGCTTTGCCGAGCAGCTTGAGGTAAGCCGTCAGGCAGTTTCAAAGTGGGAGCTTGACAAAACGCTTCCCGATGTAAATAAGCTGCTGAAAATGTCAGAGATGTTTGGGGTGAGCGTTGATTACATATTAAAGGGCGACGATGGCTTGTCAGATGGTATGGATAAGGAAATTGCCGTCACGCATGAACTAGATGGAATTGATATTGACGGACAAATGAATGAGCAGGAGGCTCCTTGCAAATCAGATGTGGCAGAGGCTGAAGCCCAAAAGGATGAAGCCGAAAAAAATGTGGGAGCAAAAGACGAAACCGAAAAAAATGAAGCCCAAAAAGAAAAAACGGAAAAAGATGAAGAAGTCACAGGCGTTGAAACGATAAAAGCGAATAAGGGTAAAACAGGAAACAGAACTGCCATAGCCGTAAGCGCCGTGATTGTCGGAATTTTGCTGCTTGCAGTTGTTGTGTTTGCTGTATTTGGAATGACAAGTAAGGCGTGGGATAAGAGGAGCAACCATGAAACTCTTGCCCGGGTGGAGAAAATACATGGACAATATTCCCTTGCAGACGTGAGCAGCTATACGGAGGATAAAGGAACGACAACAAAAACAGTGTTTCTTGACACAAAGGGCGTAAAAGAGGGAGATTACGTGTACTGCTACGTAGACAGCCAAAATAAAAAAATTTCAGTGGATTATTCAACGGCTTTTGTCAGCGTTGTTGTCACGCTGCTTGTGCTGTTGCTTTTTGTATGGATTTTACTGATAAGGAGCTTGAAAAAAGATGAGTAAAAAGCGCATGCTTGTTGTAATTGCAGCCGCATTTGTAATTGGTGCCGCAACGGTGATTTTAGGTATATATTTACTACAGGGCAATGTGGCAGATAAAGATGATGATAACTATATGGCATATGTTGTAGTAGACGGGTTTGAGATACCAATTCCCGATAAATATATGGCAGCGGTATATGAGGGGGTTGGTTTGTCATACTGCGATAAATCTTCCTTTGAAATGGGAATTTCTGTTGTGGAAGGTGCGTATGAGGAGACTGTACAGGATTTAGATTCCATGAATGAACAGATTTCCGAGTGGGGAGTACTGAAAAAGGAATTTACAGAAATATCGGTAGGAGGACGTGCCTATGTATATTGTGTCTGTGTGAATGAGGGCGAGACAATCCTGCTTGCATTTAAAGAGGCAGACAGTACCCACGCATTTCAAATAATGGTCAGGTGTTTAAGAATCGATAATATGAAATTCCAGTCAGCACAGGAGCTTCAGCAGGAGTATGATTTTCTGATACTGACAGCCGATACCCTTTTGTCAAATGCGAAGCCGACGGATAAAGAAAATACGCCGTCCGGAACCGCCTTTGTGTCAAGGGACATGTACAGTGAAATTAATGTTGTGCTTCCAAATAAATTTATCGCCCACGACATTTTGTATGACAATGCGGAAACGCAGTTGGTTGGATATGATGTGGAGGATAACTTTTATATGATAAGCAGGGAAATACTCCCTGATTATTACAGCATGAAGGTTTATGAGAATGAAGAAAAAGGTATTTTAGCCGCCATTTTGGTAGACGAGAGCCATCCGTCAGGAATGAGCGCACAGGATATGATGCGTGAAGGTGCCGCATTATGGACAGATAAGTCTAAGCAGCAGGAAGTAAAAAGCATTCAAAAGGGGGAGCATACCTTCTATTACTATACATACAATGAAGCTTATGATGTCAGAGGGGAAACGAGGATAAAATATTATTTTGAGGCGGCAACGGATTTAGGTGACGGAAAAATATACCGGATAACGGCACAGTCCGATGTAAGTGCCGATGCCTGCGACATCAACACCTATTCCAAATTTATGGATATAGAAGCAGGTCGTTGATGTCTTGCAAAAAAATGATACTACATAATAAAATTCTTGCCTATCCATTCGTTTAATGTTATATTATAGGTTGCGATAGAATGTTGATATAGCATTGATAGAATGTTAAGTCTGATGACAGACTTTTTTGGAGGAAGATATGAGTCTCATTGAAAAAATATTTGGAACACACAGTGAAAAGGAATTGAAAAAAATAAATCCTATCGTGGATAAGATAGAAGCCTTGGATGAAAAGATGCAGGCATTATCTGATGCCGAGCTGAAAGCTAAGACGGACGAGTTTAAAAAGAGATTGGAGGAGGGCGAAACCTTAGACGATTTGCTTGTGGAGGCATTTGCTGTCGTAAGGGAGGCGGCAAGCAGAGTGCTTGGCATGAAGCATTACAGGGTACAGCTTATCGGTGGAGTCCTGCTTCATCAGGGACGTATTCCGGAGATGAGGACCGGTGAAGGTAAAACACTTGTGTCCACGCTTCCGGCATATTTGAATGCCCTTGAGGGAAAGGGCGTCCACATTGTAACCGTAAATGATTACTTGGCAAAGCGTGACGCTGAGTGGATGGGACAGATACATGAGTTTCTCGGTCTTAAGGTCGGTGTTATTTTAAATGCCTACAAGAACGATGAGAGAAGGGAAGCATATAATTGTGACATAACATATGTTACAAACAATGAATTGGGCTTCGATTACCTTAGAGATAATATGGTGATATATAAGGAGCAGCTCGTTCAAAGAGATTTGCACTATGCAATTGTGGACGAGGTTGACTCCGTGCTGATTGATGAGGCGAGAACGCCGCTTATTATATCGGGTCAGAGCGGCAAATCCACAGACCTCTACAAAATGTGTGATTACCTTGCAAGACGTATGAAGCGTGGCAGCTCCGACATGGAGATAAGCAAGATGGACGCCATTATGGGTACACAGACTGAGGAAGACGGCGATTACCTTGTCAATGAAAAGGATAAGCAGGTTGCCCTTACGGAGCAGGGTGTAAAAGAGGTTGAGCAGTTCTTCCATATAGAAAACTTTTCGGACGCTGACAATATAGATATCCAGCACAACATGATTATGGCGTTGAAGGCACACGCCCTTATGTTTAAGGATAAGGATTATGTTGTTAAGGACGATGAGGTTCTTATTGTAGATGAGTTTACGGGACGTATTATGCCGGGTAGACGGTTTTCGGACGGTCTGCATCAGGCGATTGAGGCAAAGGAAAATGTTAAGGTTAAGCGGGAGAGCAGGACACTTGCTACGATAACCTTCCAAAATTTCTTTAATAAATATAAGAAGAAAGCGGGCATGACCGGTACGGCGCTTACGGAGGAGCAGGAGTTTCGGGAGATATACGGCATGGACGTTGTAGAGGTTCCTACCAATCTTCCGGTTCAGCGTATCGACCACAACGATTCCGTATTTAAGACGAAGAAGGAAAAATTAAATGCAATCATAAATGATGTTGCAGAGTGCCACAGCAAGGGACAGCCTGTACTTGTGGGTACAATCAATATCGATTCCTCGGAGGAGCTTTCACGGCTTCTTACCAAAAGAGGTATTCAGCATAAGGTACTGAATGCAAAATTCCATGAATTAGAGGCAGAAATTGTTGCCGATGCAGGACAAAGAGGCGCTGTTACAATTGCCACAAATATGGCAGGCCGTGGTACTGATATCAAGCTTGGCGAGGGCGTGCAGGAGCTTGGCGGACTTAAAATTATCGGTACGGAAAGGCATGAGTCACGGAGAATTGATAACCAGCTTAGAGGACGTTCGGGACGTCAGGGAGATCCGGGCGAATCCAAGTTTTACCTTTCCCTTGATGATGAGCTTATGAGACTTTTCGGCTCAGAAAAGGTAAAGGCTGTTTATGATGCCCTGAAAATTCCTGAGGGCGAGGAAATTCAGCATGGAACCATAACAAAATTCGTTGAGAAGGCGCAAAAGAAGATTGAGTCAAATAACTTTGCAATCAGAAAAAATCTTTTGGAATACGATCAGGTAAATAACGACCAGCGTGAGGTCATTTACGCCGAGAGAAAAAGAGTGCTTGACGGCGAGAGCATGCGTGATGTTATATTTAAGATGGTGCTTGACACTGTAGAAACCTACATTGACAAGACCTGCTCCCCTGACCTTCCTGCAAATGAATGGGAGATAGAGGAGCTTAACAGACTGCTTGTTCCTATCATTCCATTTTCTCGGATTGAGCTTACCGAGCAGGAAAAAAAATCAGGCAATCTGAAGGAATTTAAGCAGAGGCTGAAGGAGGAGGCTGCCAAGATATATGAATCAAAGGAGGCAGAATTTCCTGAACCTGAGCATATCAGAGAGGTTGAAAGAGTTATCCTTCTCAAAGTAATTGATAAGAAGTGGATGGCTCATATTGATGATATGACACAGTTAAGACAGGGTATCGGGCTTCAGTCAATCGGAAGCAAGGATCCTGTTGTGGAATATAAATTTGCAGGCTTTGACATGTTTAACGAAATGACTGCATCTATCAGGGAAGATACGGTCAGAATGATACTTCACGTCAAGATAGAGCAGAAGGTTGAACGTGAGGAGGTTGCAAAGGTTACAGGCACAAATAGAGATGATACGGCAAAGAAAGGACCTGTAAAACGCCAGTCTGCAAAAATCGGAAGAAACGACCCATGCCCGTGTGGAAGCGGCAAAAAATACAAAATGTGCTGCGGGCGAAATTTGTAAGCAATTATAGAGGAAGCTGTTGTTATGATATAAATATTCTCAGAACGATAGCATGCATATTTTGATTTTATAAAAAGTGTGGTGATATAAGTGATAGAGCTTGACAATTTTAAATTTACAATCAATGAATATAGAACTCCACTTAAGGAAGTAAGGGATTCACTTTGACACGGCGGGAAAAGAGCTTCGTGTCAAGGAATTAGAGGCAAAGCTTGAGGCACCTGATTTTTGGAACAATACGGACGAAAGTCAGGTTGTTATGAAGGAATTAAAGGGGCTGAAGGACGCTTTGGACTCCATCAATCATCTTGAAACGCATTTTGAGGATATCGAAACGCTGATTGAGATGGCTGAGGAGGAGCAGGACGACAGCCTGATAGAGGAAATAAGTGAGTCTATAAACGCATTTACGGAGGAATTTGAGAATTTCCGGATAGAAACGCTTTTGTCCGATGAGTTTGATGCGAATAATGCGGTCATAACGATACATGCGGGTGCAGGCGGTACGGAGTCCTGCGACTGGAGCGAAATGCTTTACAGGATGTATGTAAGGTGGGCAGAGAAAAAAGGCTTTTCCGTGGAGGTGCTTGATTTTCTTGACGGCGACGAGGCAGGCATAAAGACGGTTACATTTCAGGTGAACGGAACAAATGCTTACGGTTACCTGAAGTCCGAAAAGGGCGTTCACAGGCTTGTGCGTATTTCTCCCTTTAATGCAGCAGGAAAAAGGCAGACAAGCTTTGCATCACTTGACGTTATGCCGGAGCTTGATGATAACATTACCGTTGAGATTAATGAGGATGACCTTAGAATAGACACGTACCGTTCAAGCGGTGCAGGAGGACAGCACATTAATAAAACCTCGTCGGCAGTCCGTATTACCCATATTCCTACGGGGGTTGTTGTGCAATGTCAAAATGAGAGATCCCAGCACAGCAATAAGGATAAGGCGATGAAGATGCTTATGTCCAAGCTGTACCTCATAAAGAAGCAGGAAAATCTTGAGAAGATTTCTGACATAAGAGGCGAGATAACGGAAAATGGTTTTGGAAGCCAGATAAGGTCTTATGTATTACAGCCTTATACGATGGTTAAGGATCACAGAACCAATTTTGAATCAGGAAATGCACAGGCTGTTTTGGATGGAGGAATAGACGGATTTATCAATGCATATTTAAAATGGGTTAATACAAAACAGCAAGATGAATGATATGATTAAGGGGTGTTTATGTATGGCGGAAGTAAAATATTTAGTATTTTTATTAGGTAATCAGAAATATGGAATAAGATTATCCGTAATTGACGGTATCGAAAGGACATATAATGTCGTGCCTGTTCCTTTGGGGGCAAAGCACATCAAGGGAATTATACATTTGAGGGAGACGATTGTTCCTCTTTTTGACATTAAGTCAAATTTTGAAATTACCGAGGATGCAGATGTTGTTGACAGACAGCTTCTCATAACAGAAACCCATGGCATCAAGCTTGGAATAGAGGTAGACAACGTCGTGGGCATCGTTCCTGTTGATGAGACGGACATTAAAACAATCCCAATCATTGTAAAAACTGATGAGACGGGGTATCTTGAAAACGTGGTAAAGATTACCGAGAATGGAAAAACAGAGATTATAATGAGTATTTCGGTGGACGATATTATGTCGGACAGGGATTTTGAAAATGTATCGGATGCGCTGAACGAGGTGGCATCAGAGGATGAATAAAGCGGGAGGATTAGGCTGAAATGGTAAATATAGCGGTACTTGGATATGGAACGGTAGGCTCAGGCGTTGTGGAGGTTATAAATAAAAATCACAATAGTATTAACAAAAGGGCAGGTAAGGAAATAAATATAAAGTATGTTTTAGATTTAAGGGAGTTTCCGGGTGACCCCGTCATGGATATACTTGTACATGATTATAACATCATTTTAAATGACCCTGAGATTGAAATTGTAGTTGAGGTTATGGGAGGCATCAATCCTGCACTTGAATTTACAAAATCTGCACTCATGGCAGGGAAAAGCGTATGCACCTCCAATAAGGAGCTTGTGGCAGCACATGGCGCAGGGCTTCTTAAAATAGCGCACGAAAAGGGCGTTAATTTCCTCTTTGAGGCAAGCGTAGGCGGAGGCATACCGATTATCCGTCCGCTTAATCAGTCGCTCACTGCTGACGAATTTACGGAGATAACAGGAATTTTAAATGGAACGACCAATTACATTCTTACAAAAATGGCTGACGAGGGAAGCGATTTTGATACGGTGCTGAAATCGGCACAGGAAAAAGGCTATGCGGAGAGAAATCCGGAGGCTGACGTAGAGGGCTATGACGCATGCAGAAAAATAGCAATACTCACTTCTCTTGCTTATGGAAAACAGGTGGATTACGAGGACATTTACACGGAGGGAATAACAAAGATAACCGAAGTGGATATCGATTATGCAAAGAAGCTTGGAGCGAGCATAAAGCTTCTTGGAACAAGTCAGATGATAGATGGAAAGGTGTACTCCATGGTAGCTCCGTTTATGATAGACGAGGAGCACCCTCTTAAAAATGTAAATGGAGTATTTAACGGAATTTATATTGACGGCAACATGCTTGGCGGCACCATGTTCTACGGAAAGGGTGCAGGAAAGCTTCCTACGGCAAGCGCAGTTGTATCTGACGTTATAGATGCGGCAAAGCACCAGGGTACGAATATTATGACGATATGGGAGGAAGAAAAGCTTTCCTTGGGTGACATTCATTCCTACAAATGCAATTATTTTGTGCGGGTTGACATTGAGGGCACTGACGAGGAAGCAACGGAAAAAATTGAGAAGGCATTTCCGAAGGCACGTATCTTGCAGGCTGAAAATATCCATGAATTTGCCTTTATGACAGGCGTAATTACGCAGGCAGAATTTGAGGATAAGATAAAAGACTTCGACCTTATCAGCAGAATAAGGACAACGGAGGCGCTTTGCTGATTGTTCATTTATAAGCTTTTACATATCAGAGGGGAGACGCCCCTTGGATATTATTATATCAATAAGACATTTTATAGGAGGAAAACATGCTGATAGTTAAAAAATTCGGCGGGACTTCAGTCGCCGATAAGGAGAGAATTTTTAATGTAGCTAGAAGATGTATTGAAGATTATCAAAAGGGAAATGACGTGGTAGTGGTTTTATCCGCTATGGGTAAATATACAGATGAGCTGATTACCATGGCTAAGGATATAAATGAGCTTCCGCCAAAGAGAGAAATGGATATGCTCTTTACGATTGGCGAGCAGATGTCGGTTGCGCTTATGGCAATGGCGATGGATAAGCTGGGAGTACCTGCAATATCATTAAATGCATTTCAGGTTGCCATGCATTCAACCTCCGTTTATGGCAATGCAAGGCTGAAAAGAATTGACAGCGAGAGAATAAAGCATGAGCTTGAACAGAGAAAAATCGTAATTATTACAGGCTTTCAGGGTGTAAACAAGTATGACGATTATACGACGCTTGGCAGAGGCGGTTCAGACACGACTGCCGTTGCGCTTGCAGCAGCGCTTCACGCAGATGCCTGTGAGATATATACGGACGTGGACGGTGTTTACACTGCTGACCCGCGTAAGGTTAAAAATGCACGAAAGCTTAATGTTGTAACCTATGATGAGATGCTTGAGCTTGCAACCTTAGGCGCAGGCGTTTTACACAACCGCTCAGTGGAGCTTGCAAAGAAATTTGGCGTACAGCTTGTTGTACGCTCCAGCTTAAATACTTCAGAAGGAACAATAGTCAAGGAGGGTTCTAAAATGGAAAAAATGCTTGTCAGTGGTGTAGCAGGAGATACAAATTCAGCAAGAATTGCAGTGCTTGGATTAAAGGATGAACCGGGAGTGGCTTTCAAGCTGTTTAACAGCCTTGCAAGACACAATATAAATGTAGATATGATTTTGCAGTCTGTAGGAAGAAAGGGAACAAAGGACATCAGCTTTACAACAACCGAGGAAAGCGCAGATGAGGCTGCAAAAATAATAAACGAAAGCTTCAGCAACTTTGAGAGCGTCGACGTTGAGAAAAAGGTTGCAAAGGTTTCAATTGTCGGTGCGGGAATGCAGACGAACGCAGGCGTTGCTGCAAAGATGTTTGAGGCACTTTACGACTGCAATATTAATATAAGGATGATATCTACATCCGAGATAAGAGTTACCGTACTGATTGATGAGTCAAATACGGAAAGGGCTATGAATGCAATCCATGATAAGTTTGATTTAGGAAATTAGTCGATGTAGGTTTTATGTGACCGTCCATTTTGTATCAAAACATGCTTTCGCTCGATTTACGACGTAGCGGATGCTAAACTCGAAAAAACCTCGTTAAGCACCGACGTCTTCAAACGGTTTTGATACAAAACGGACGGCACCTTAATCTTACATCCCTTTTATTAGCTTGTCGGTTTAATACCTTATCAGGAGGAAAATATGAAGAAACGCAACGATTATATTACATGGGACCAGTATTTTATGGGTATAGCCATTATGTCAGCCGCAAGAAGCAAGGATCCCAATACGCAGGTTGGGGCATGTATCGTTGATGAAAGCAACCGTATTCTTTCCATGGGCTATAACGGTATGCCGTCGGGCTGTAATGATGACGAGCTGCCATGGGACAGGGAAGGCGAAGCGCTTAACAGCAAATATTTTTATGTATGTCATGCCGAGTTAAATGCAATTTTAAATTACAGGGGCGGCGGAACGCTTAGAAATTCCCGCTGCTATGTTACACTGTTCCCATGCAATGAATGTGCGAAGGCGATTATTCAGTGCGGGATAAAGGAAGTCATTTACATGTCGGACAAGTACAGTGATTCGGAAAGCACCCTTGCGGCAAAGAAGATGTTTGACATGGCAGGGGTAACGTATACACAGTACGAAAATGCACATAAGAAGATTGAGTTTGAGATATAAATGGATGGAGTGCTATGGTAGATACAAAAACAATAACCGTAAAAATGACATATCAGTCCTTATGCAGTTATATAATGAACACGTATTATAGAGGCTTTCAGGGCATAAGCGGTCTTATACTCGGCTTTGGCTCACTCATATTTATTGTTTTGGGCTGGCAGAGCTTAACATGGAAGCAGAAGGTTATTCTTGGCATTGTTGCGGGGATTTTCCTTGTCATCAATCCACTTATGCTTATGTTTAAGGCATATCAGCAGTTTAAGCTAAGCCCCTCCTATAAAAAGCCTCTGAACTATACATTTTCCGATAAGGGAATAACGGTAAGTCAGGAGGAAGCATCTCAGGAAATTCCTTGGGAAAATATTTGCAGATTATTTATGACGGGAAGAATTTTAGCTGTCTATACAAGCAGACTACATGCTTTTGTGATTCCTCTCTCTGATTTAGGGACGGAGCGGGGCAAGATAATTGCGTCCGTTGTTCAATTTACGGCGGCAAACAGACCGCGTTTGAGCCGGAATTTAGCGAGGTATAAGAGTGGAAAAGGATTGTAGGGTATTTGAAAGCTTTTGTGCCGAGGAGACATTTAATATTGGGAAAATGCTTGCCGAGGAGTGCAAACCGGGGCAGGTGTACTCACTGTACGGAGATTTGGGTACAGGTAAAACAGTTTTCTCACAGGGCTTTGCAAAAGGACTTGGGATAAATGAGCCGGTAAGCAGTCCTACCTTTACGATACTGAAGGAGTACCATGAGGGAAGCATGCCATTTTACCATTTTGACGTGTATCGTATAGGAAGCGAGGAGGAGATGGACGAGATAGGCTACCATGACCTTGTGGGCGGCGATGGTGTGTGCCTGATTGAATGGGCGGAGCTTATTCAGGATATACTTCCTTCGGATTGCGTAAATGTTGTGATTACAAAGGATGTGGACAAGGGCTTTGACTACAGAAGGATAGAGGTTAGGATTTTATGAAAATACTTGGCATTGACAGCTCGGGAATGGTTGCAGGGGCTGCTGTTGTTGCAGATGATATAGTCCTTGCGGAATATAATGTGAATTTTAAAAAGACACATTCAGAGACGCTTCTTCCCATGATAGATGAAATCGTGAGAATGACGGAGCTTGACCTTGAGGAGATAGATGCTATTGCCGTTGCGGCAGGACCGGGCTCCTTTACGGGACTGAGAATAGGCTCTGCAACGGTTAAGGGCTTGGGACTTGCACTTTCTAAGGACATCATTCCAGTGCCGACCTGTCATGGACTTGCATATAATCTTTGGGGCGCAAAAGGGCTTGTGTGTCCGATTATGGATGCAAGGAGAAACCAGGTTTATACAGGCATCTATGAATTTCAGGGGGACGAGCTTGCTGTTATTTGTGAACAAAAGGCAGTCGATATCATGGATTTGATTAAGGAGCTTGCGCCTATGGAAAAAAACGTTACATTTTTGGGTGACGGTGTTCCTGTCTATAAGGATGTGATTGTGGAGCATGCAGCGTTTGATTTTAAGCTTGCGCCTGCACACATGAACAGACAGCGGGCGGCATCGATTGCGGCGCTTGGGGCTGTATATTATGCGAAGGGAATGACTGAACCGGCAGAGGAGCATCACCCAATCTACCTTAGAAAGTCACAGGCTGAAAGAGAGCGGGAGGAAAAGGGTTAGATGAACCAAAGGTCTGCATATGGCGAACAATCAGAGGCGGGTGGTTATTTGCTATCTGAGATTGCAAATTTGGAAAAGGAATGTTTTTCTGATGCATGGTCGGAGCAGAGCATAGAACAAACCTTGGGTAAGGAATACAATCTGCTTGTTTTTGCAGGCGTGGACAAAAGCGGAAATCTATTTGAAAAGACGATTTTCGGCGGAACGGATTTTCAGGCACGGCTTGCCAAAATAGGCAAAAATGAATGTGAATTTGTGGGCTACATGATTGCAAATGTTATCGGTGATGAAAGTGAGCTTTTAAGGATAGCTGTTGTGCCTGCAAAAAGGAAAATGCACGCAGGCTGCAGGCTCTTAAAAAAATATTTAAAAAATACAAACGCAGCCTCATATTTCCTTGAGGTAAGGGCAGGAAATATTCCTGCAAGGGGGTTGTATGAAAAGCTTGGATATGAAGCGATACACGTAAGAAAAGGTTATTATCAAAATCCTGTAGAAGATGCAGTTGTGTATAGATTAAAATTTTGATTTTTTTAACAGCAATTTACAGATATACCAGCAATTTTGCATTTCAATAACGAATAATCTCTAATATAATGATATAGGCAAAGAGCTTAATCTACAACGCTGCATTGCCAAAAGACAAAAATAAATGTGCAGCAATATCACAATATTGGAGGAATTATATATGATAATATGTAATAAGTGTGGACGTGAGATAAAAGTAGTGAATGACATTCCGAGAGAGGACTTCCTTGAGGTTTCAAAGCAGTGGGGGTATTTCTCAAAAAAGGATGGAAAAAATTACAAATTTTTTATGTGCGAAACATGTGTGGATGAGCTTGCCGCTACGTTCAAGGTGCCGATTGAGGTGACGGATAATACGGAGCTTGTCTAAAATATAGAATGACATAAATGGATAAACGGGGCTGTTGCACTAAGAATATTTGTAGCATAATAATAAAAATACGTTTTCATGCGTGAATATTCTTAGTGTAACAGCTTCGTTTTATTTTTTTGAGGCTTTTAGAAAAGAGGGATGAAATGTTAGATATTTGTCTGCTTGGAACAGGGGGGATGATGCCCCTGCCTTACAGGGCGCTTACGTCGCTCATGGCAAGATATAACGGAAGCAATATTTTAATTGATTGTGGAGAGGGAACACAAAATGCAATAAGACTTCAGGGCTGGAGCTTTAAGCCGATAGACGTAATATGCATAACGCATTTCCATGCAGACCATATAAGCGGTCTGCCCGGGCTTTTGCTTACAATGGGAAATGCCGAGAGAACCGAGCCGCTTACAATGATTGGACCAAAGGGACTTGAACGGGTCGTTAATTCACTCCGTATCATTGCACCGGAGCTTCCTTTTGATATAAAATTTATTGAGCTTTCAGAAAACAGTGAGGAAATAGAAATATGCGGCGTTAAGCTGCAGGCATTTAAGGTAAATCACAGAGTAAGTTGCTACGGCTACAATATCGTTTTGGACAGGGCAGGTAAATTTGACGTGGAAAAGGCAAAGGCGCTTGGACTTCCCGTACAGTATTGGAACAAGCTGCAAAAGGGCGAAAGGGTAGTGTATGAGGAAAAGGAATATACAAGCGACATGGTAATGGGCGAAAGCCGTAAGGGACTTAAGCTTACATATTGTACAGATACAAGACCTGTTGACGCCATTGTTCATGCGGCAAAGAATGCAGACCTATTTATTTGCGAGGGTATGTACGGTGAGGAGGAAAAGCTTGACAAGGCAAAAGAGCACAAGCATATGACTATGTATGAGGCTGCAAGGCTGGCAAAGCAGGCGGACGTAAAAGAAATGTGGCTTACCCATTACAGTCCTGCAACCACAAGACCGGCAGAGTTTGAGGATAAGGTAAAAAGCATATTCCCAAGAGCAAAAATGGGAAAGGACAGAATGAGCGTGGAGCTTAATTTTGAGGATTGATATAAAATATTTGATTTGTTATACTGAAATTAAGTATATACACAGGTGTTGCATCGAAGGAGGATTGATATTATGGCAAAAAATCAAAAATCAGGAATTTCAATAAAGTCAATCGTGATAGCTGTACTTTGTATTGCACTTATTTTGTTTTACTTTAATTATTTAAGCAACCGTTCCTCCGAACGAAAAACCCAAAAGCAGATTGATGAGCTTGCTGCACTTAGCGGGTATGACATGGTAAATGATTATCCAAGGACGCCGAGGGATGTTGTGAAAATGCATTGCAGGTTTTTCAAGGTGTTTTATGGACAAAGTCTTACAGATGATGATTTATATATATTAAATCAGCAGATAAGATATTTATATGCCGAGGAGCTTTTGAATTACAATAGTGAGGATGCCATGCTGAAAGCCTTAAAAAGCAACATTGAAAAGACAAGCAAGGAAAAATATAAGTACAAATCATACATACTTCCTGAGGCAAGCCAAGTAAAGACATACACACAAAATGGCAAGGAAATGGCGACAATGGAGGTCGAGGTTAGGGTCGATACAAAGGATTCAGGTGGATATGTTTATGTACAGTACGTGCTGGTAAAGGAAAATGAACAGTGGAAAATACTTGCATGGGGCGATTACAACATAGGTGGAGGACAGTAAAATGAGTACCACTATTTTAGCCATAGAGTCCTCCTGCGACGAAACTGCCGCATCAATTGTAATGGATGGACGAAACGTAAAATCAAATATCATTTATTCACAGATAGAGCTGCATAAGCTGTATGGCGGCGTAGTTCCCGAGATTGCATCAAGAAAGCATGTTGAGAAAATTAATCAGGTTGTTGAGGCTGCAATCAGTGAGGCAGGCGCATCATGGGAGGATATTGATGCCGTTGCAGTGACATATGGACCGGGACTTGTGGGAGCGCTGTTAGTGGGCGTAAGCTTTGCTAAGTCACTTGCATATGCGAAGCGCAAAGTCCTTGTCGGCGTCAATCATATTGAGGGGCATATCGCTGCAAATTATATAGAAAATGCAGATTTAAAACCACCGTTTATGTGCATGGTTGCGTCAGGTGGGCATTCCCATTTGGTATATGTAAAGGATTATACGGAGTTTGAAATTGTTGGCAGAACGAGAGACGATGCGGCAGGTGAAGCCTTTGACAAGGTGGCACGTGCCATCGGTTTGGGTTATCCGGGCGGACCGAAGATTGATAAGCTTGCAAGGGAAGGAAATCCGGAGGCCATTGCATTTCCAAGGGCATACATGGAGGATGCTCCTTACGATTTTTCGTTCAGTGGTCTTAAATCAGCCGTATTAAATTACTTGAATGGGTGCGAGATGAAGCATATAGAGATAAATAAAGCTGACGTTGCAGCTTCCTTTCAACAGGCAGTTGTGGATGTGCTTACGGATAATTCTGTGAGGGCGGCAAAGGAATATGGGTGTGAATGTCTTGCGCTGGCAGGCGGGGTGGCGTCAAACACTATGCTCAGAGCCTGCATGGAAAATGCGTGCAGGAAAGAAAACATTAAATTTGTCTATCCGTCGCCGATATTTTGTACTGACAATGCCGCCATGATTGGGGCTGCGGGGTATTATGATTTTATAAATGGAAAAAGAAGTGGATGGGATTTGAATGCAGTTCCTAATTTGAAAATTGGCGAGAGGCTTGACGCATAATGAAAAATTTAGAATGGCAGATATTACTGATGAAATAACGGTGGTGCATGATACGGTGGAGCTGTATGACAAAAGGGAAATGTGGTAAAGGTAGAAAAATCCACAGCTTGTGTTGATTTGTCTATATTGTACAACGGACGTTTTCAAAACATAGAGTTTCACAATAATCTAAAGATCTTTGTGATAGAAAGGTAAAATCATGGCGATTGGGATAGTTTTGGCGGGTGGAAGCGGCAGCCGTATGAACAGCAATGTGGCAAAACAGTATATGCTCATTCATGGAAAAGAAGTAATTGCTTACGCACTTGACACATTTCAAAAAAATGAGCATATAACTGATATTGTGTTGGTTGCAAGAAATGAGGATTTGGAATTTTGCACAAATGAAATTATAAATAAATATTGCTTTGACAAGGTAAGACGTTTGGTTTCAGGGGGAGCAGAGCGATATGCTTCTGTATATCAGGGACTTTTGGCTGCCGGCGACATATTTAGGGCTGATGCAAATATTTCAGATATTGGAAACCATAAAGCTGACAATTTGGAGGAGCATAATCAAGCTTGCGTACATGACAATGAGATTGTAGTGATACACGATGGGGCAAGACCATTTGTAACAAATGAAATGATAAATTCCTCTATTGCGTGTGCCGCTAAAACAAGCGCTTGTACAGTAGGCGTTCCCGTAAAGGATACTATCAAAATCGTTGATGAGAATATGAATGGCATTAAAACGCCCGACAGAAAATTTCTCTATCAGATTCAGACGCCGCAGGCATTTGAATATAAGCTGATTATGGAGGCGTATGAAAAAATGTATTTGGAGCAGAGCGCTTCTGCTTGTGAAAAAACGATTATAACAGATGATACAATGCTTGTGGAGCTGTATACAGGTATTAAATCGAAGGTGATTTTTGGAGGCTACGAAAATATAAAAATTACTACGCCTGAGGATATAAATATTGCTGAAATTTTTTCTAAAAATTTTTTGGAAAATTGATTGGAAATTTTCTAAAAAAAATGTTGACAAGAAACAATGAGTTTGTTACTATTAGTAAGTCGCTGACAAAACAGCGACTTTTAATTGCATAAAAAATAAGATGTTATGGAGAGGTATCGAAGTGGTCATAACGAGGCGGTCTTGAAAACCGTTTGTCCGC
>JAMPFU010000035.1 GCA_023664385.1 Clostridium sp.
AACAGAACCGGGGCAACTCTGCCTATTTAATTCCTACAGTAAATTTACGCTATCTGTAAAAAGAAAACTGATTGACAATACAAAATGAATATAATATAATTACTTTATAAATACTAAAGGAACGACAGACATGTATATATTTGACTGGGATGAAAATAAAAATCAGATTAATCGGAAAAAGCATGGAATTGATTTTGCCGAAGCAAGTTCTGTGTTTTTTGATGAGCAGGCTATCTTATTTGATGACCCGGAACATTCCGAACAAGAAGAACGGTTCTTGCTTCTTGGAATGAGTGAAGCTGCGAATGTCTGCATGGTATGCCATTGCTATAGGGAATCTGATACAGTCATACGTATCATATCAGCTAGAAAGGCAACTAAAAAGGAGGTAGAGCGATATGTTAGAGGAATATGATATTGACAACTTGAACCCAAGACCAAATCCGTATGCGAAGGAACTGAAGAAACAGGTCACTATAAAAATTTCGCCTTCGGTCATTGAGTACTTCAAGGCACAGGCAGCCAAGCTGGGCATGCCTTATCAGACGCTTATTAATTTGTATTTGTCAGATTGTGCCAACAATAAAAGAGAATTGCAGATGACGTGGAAATAAGAAAAACGGCGAACTATAAAATCATAATCTTTTATTTATAACATAAAATTACAAAAAATAAACAAAATAGTAACGAAAAGTTGCTCCAGTAATGCCAGTAAAAAGAAAAAGCTATCGAATTTCCTGACACCGTATGTTATGTTAGGCATAGGAAAAGCACCCACTCCAAAGGTGGATGCTCTCAAGTCAAGACATTTTGTCCTTACGGGCGTTGCCTATCCTGTGGGCAGACAGGATAGGCATTTTTATTTCTTCTTACTGTTTCTCTTACCTGGAAAGGTCAGAAACGCAACAATCAAGCTGCCAAAGGTTGCACTATTTTTCCTGTGGAAGGCTACTTCACAAAACGTAAGCCCTGTTTGCAGGAAAGATGCAGCTCTTTTGTCTGACAAGGCGTTTCGCCGTCCATATGAAACCACATGGCTTCCTTCGTTTTTATCCGAAGATTTTTACAGGTATGCTCAGTGATTTTTTCAAACAGCAAATGCTTTTTGAAGTATACAAGACACACTGCAAGCAAAAGCTTCCATTTTGGCATATCCTGAACAAGGCATACGTGAAACATTCCATCTGTGGGGTTGGCATGGGGACAAAAAGGAACTCCGCCGCCCTCCTGCGAATGTACCATGCCTACCGTAAAAAACAGCTTGTCAATTTTTCTAGGCTGCTCATTATCTAGCTGTAAAAATGCTTTCACAACCTTTTTTTCAAAAATCTGTTTTACGCCAATACAAACATATACCAGCCTGCCTAAATGAAGCTTGTTGAGAAGCGGCTTTAATTTGCTTCGTCCAACTTCCTCGCAAATTGCCGCATCATAGCCAATACCCGAGCTTATGATAAAGCGTTTGGAATTTTTTTCTCCTGACGTGGTTATGTATGCAGCCTCGCCATAGTCAAGCATATATTCCTTTGGGGTATTTAGAAAATGGAGTATATTTTCCTCATAGCTTTTCGGGATGTCCATATTTCTTGCAAAATCATTGCCGGAGCCAATGCGAATACAGGATAACAGAGTATGTTCAAAATCCACAATTCCCTGTAAAACGGCATTCATGGTTCCGTCTCCACCGACAACAACAATATGGATATCCTCATTTAAGCCATTTGTAAGCCGGGACACTAAAAGAGTGGTATCGTCTGCACGATTCGGCATGTACACTTTATAATCAATTTGCTGCTTCTCTATAAAGGACAAAATGCTGCTCCATACGGTTTTGCCTTTATCTGAACCTGAGTGTGTATTAACGATAAAATGATATGTTTTCATATTTCTTCCTTATCTGTTGTAATTTGATACAATTTATTATATAAGAATTTTGGCGATAATTCAATTTTTTTGCCTATAGTAGTTATAATATTAAATGCGAGTCAAGGTGTAAGGAGATTTAAGTTTATGGAAGAATTAACATGTTTATTAAACAATATTGAGGATTCATATTATGATTTTATAACAGCGATACTCCATTATGCTGAAAAAACACAAGAGAGGCAGGATACGGTGTTAAAGTATTTAAAAAATAATCCAAAGGTTAAATCGTATGATGTAATTAAATTTGTGTCAGAACAAAAAGATTTTTTTGAAGATGCCGCATATGTGAAGGTAAGTTAGACGTTAAGATAATTTAGAAAGCAGACACGATAACGATATTCGTGTGATTTAATGTTAATATTTAAGAAAAATCCGTTGATTTTTACACGAATATTTGCTATGCTATGAATAACATTTTTTAAGGAGGGTCGCCTATGTATCGGAAAATTTTGCATTATTTAGAAGCGTGGAAAGAAAACGAATACCGTAAGCCCTTGATTTTACAAGGAGCAAGGCAGGTTGGCAAGACCTATTCTATTTTGGAATTTGGACGCACATACTATGAAAATGTGGCGTATTTTAATTTTGAAACAAATCCGAAGTTAAATGAAACCTTTGAGGAGAATATCAGTCCCGACTATCTGATACCGATTTTATCCCATATTGCAGGACAGACTATTGTGCGGGAAAGGACGTTGATAGTCTTTGATGAAGTGCAGCTCTGCGAGAGGGCACTTACTTCGCTGAAATACTTTGCCGAGGAAGCTCCTGACTATCATATTATTGTGGCGGGCAGTCTTTTGGGTGTTGCAGTAGGCAGGGCAAGGTTCTCTTTTCCCGTAGGTAAGGTGGATATGAAAACGCTCTACCCTATGGATATAGAAGAATTTATGGTAGCTTTAGGCGAGGACGCTTTGGTGGAGCAAATCAAAAAGAGTTTTCAGACCGATACGCCAATGCCGTCTGCTTTACACGATGCAGCAATGCAATTATATCGTCAGTATCTTGTGGTGGGTGGTATGCCTGAGTGTGTGATGCAGTTTGCGGGAACGAGGGACTATATCCTTGTGCGCCATACGCAAGATACTATTTTAGCAAGTTACTTAAATGATATGAGCAAGTACAATAACTTAAATGAAATTAAAAAAACGAGGCTTGCTTATGATAACATTACCGTGCAGCTTTCCAAGAAAAACACCCGTTTTCAGTATAAGCTCATTAAGAAAGGCGGGCGGGCTTCAGAGTTTGAGAATGCTATTGAATGGCTTTGCCTGTCAGGTATTGTATCGCAGGTGTATAAGGTGGAGCAGATTAAGAAGCCGCTTGAAAACTACCGTGACATTGACGCTTTCAAAATTTATGTTTCGGATTTGGGCTTGCTTGCCGCAAAGAAGGATTTAGCCGCGAATGATGTTATCTATATGGTGGAGGAATTGAACGATTTTAAGGGAGGAATGGCAGAAAATTTCGTCAATGTGCAGCTTACCATAAATGGCTACCAAACTTATTATTGGGAGTCAGAGCGTGGGGCAGAGATTGATTTTGTTATTCAGCGGGAGGGCAAGCTGATACCCATTGAGGTTAAATCTGCCGACAACACCAAAGCTAAGAGCTTAAAGGTCTATATGGAAGCCTATAAGCCTGATTATGCTATCAAGCTATCCACAAAGAACTTTGGTTTTAAGGACGGGAAAAAGATAGTTCCTCTTTACGCCGCATTTTGTATTTAAAAATTCCCCCTTGACAAATACAGCAAAGGGACTATAATATAATCAAACATATGAATGATTGTTCATATGTCGAAACGAATTATTTAAAAAATTATTGAAAGCGAGGTATAATATTATGAAAAAAACTTACAAAATTGAAGTGGACTGTGCAAACTGTGCAAACAAGATGGAGGAGGCTGCTAAAAATACGGCAGGGGTTAAGGATGCAACCGTTAATTTTATGACACTTAAAATGAACGTGGAATTTGATGAGGGAAGCGACCCGAAGGCAGTTATGAAGGATGTACTTAAAAACTGCAAAAAGGTTGAGGATGACTGTGAGATATATATTTAAAAGTATTAAAATTTAGAATATTTATATGTAATTTCCCTAATAAAGTAAAAAAGTATCTAATAGGCAATTGTGAAACGCTGCTTTATAATAACGTAAGTTGGAGAAAATATACAAGTTCACAAGCAGGGCATACCCTGAGTTGAATTTGTATATTTTCTACAACGTATCATATAAAACATATAGTTTCGCAATTACCTATAAAAAAGTATCTAAGTATAATAGGAGATGATATATAGTATGACTAAAAAGCAGAAAAAGGTGCTTATCAGAATTATAGTGGCAGCAGTCCTTATGATTGGCTTTTCATTTCTTCCTGTCTCCGGCTGGCTTGCATTCGGACTTTATATGATACCCTACATAGTGATTGGTTATGATATATTAAAGAAAGCATTTAAGGGTATTTTAAACAGGCAGGTTTTTGATGAGAATTTTCTTATGGCTGTTGCAACCGTGGGAGCCTTATGTCTTGGCGAATACAAAGAAGGCGTAGCCGTTATGCTGTTTTATCAGATTGGTGAGCTTTTTCAAAGCTATGCTGTGGGAAAGAGCAGGAAGAATATAAGCGCACTTATGGACATTCGGCCTGATTACGCAAACATTGAAAGAGACGGAGATATAGTGGCAGTTGACCCTGATGAGGTTGCCATAGGCGAGATTATCATAGTAAAGCCAGGCGAGAAAATCCCCATTGACGGAATTATAGTGGAGGGAAATGCGTCCCTTAATACAAGCGCACTCACTGGTGAGAGTGTTCCGAGAGATGCGAAAGCAGGCGACGAGGTTATAAGCGGCTGTATCAATATGTCGGGCGTGCTTAAAATAAAAACCACAAGGGAATTTGGGGAATCTACGGTTTCAAAGATTTTGGATTTGGTGGAAAATTCAAGCTCCAAAAAATCAAAATCAGAAAATTTCATTTCCAAATTTGCAAAATATTACACACCTGCCGTCTGCTACAGTGCCCTTGCCCTTGCAATTTTACCGCCTCTTGCAAGAATGCTCGTCATGAGTGCTTCGCCACAGTGGGGCATATGGGTATACAGGGCGCTTACCTTTCTTGTAATTAGCTGTCCGTGTGCGCTTGTAATCAGTATACCGTTAAGCTTTTTTGCAGGCATAGGCGGTGCCAGCAGACAGGGCGTGCTTGTAAAAGGCTCAAATTATCTTGAAACATTGTCTCAGGTAAAGTATATTGTATTTGATAAGACGGGAACCATGACAAAGGGTGTTTTTGAGGTTGCAGGAATCCACCACAATGAGCTTGAAAATGAAAAGCTGATTGAGTATGCCGCGCTTGCGGAAAGCTACTCCTCCCACCCGATAAGTAAAAGTTTGCTTTCGGCTTATGGAAAGCCTGCTGACAAAAGCAGGGTAACGGACCTTGAGGAGATAAGCGGCCATGGCGTAACAGCAAAGGTGGATGGAATAAGTGTTGCGGCGGGTAACGGTAAGCTTATGCAGAAGCTTGGAATAGAATATAAGGACTGTCATCATGTGGGAACGATTGTGCATGTTGCCATAGATGGAAAATATGCAGGCCACATTCTGATTTCTGACATGATAAAGCCAAATGCAAAGGCTGCAATAGAAGGTCTTTACAGGGCAGGCATCAAAAAGACGGTTATGCTTACGGGAGATGCAGGGGCTGTTGCAGAAAATGTTGCAGATACCCTTGGCATATCAGAGGTTTACAGCGAGCTTCTTCCTGCCGATAAGGTTTCTAAGGTCGAGGAGCTATTGGATAAAAAGGGTGAAAAGGAAAAGCTTGCATTTGTCGGTGACGGAATCAATGATGCGCCTGTACTTTCAAGAGCAGATATCGGCATTGCAATGGGGGCGCTTGGCTCGGATGCTGCAATTGAGGCGGCTGACATCGTGCTTATGGATGATGACCCGCTTAAAATACCTGTAGCAATAGGAATTGCAAGGAAATGTTTAAGAATCGTATACGAAAATATTTATTTTGCAATCGGCATTAAGCTTATCTGCCTTGTTCTCGGAGCAGTGGGAATTGCGAATATGTGGCTTGCAATATTTGCAGATGTGGGAGTAATGGTGATTGCGGTTATCAATGCCATAAGAGCGTTGTTTGTACGGACAGGAGCTAATGGAAAGGCTCAATAAATGAAGGGGTGATTATGTGGAAGAAGCAAAGAAAATAGAATGTTGTGATACGGTAGAGGTACACGACCAGCTCTTAAAAATAGTAAATGAAAAAATGCCTCCTGAAACGGAGCTGTATGATTTGGCAGAGCTTTTTAAGGTTTTTGGAGATTCCACAAGAATACGGATTTTGTTCGTGCTTTTTGAGGCTGAGGTCTGCGTCTGCGACCTTGCGGCGGCGCTTAACATGACCCAGTCGGCAATCTCTCATCAGCTCAAGATTTTAAAGCAGAATAAGCTCGTGAAAAGCCGCAGGGAGGGGAAATCCATTTTTTATTCTCTTGCGGATAACCATGTACGGACAATTATTGCGCAGGGCTGCGAGCATATTGAGGAGGATGATTGATGAAAACAAGCTTTTACAGTGAGGAAGAATTGCAGGAGATAGGACTCTGTACCTATGGAAAAAATGTGTTAATAAGCAGAAATGCCATGATATACGGAGCAGACAAAATCAGCATTGGAGATAATGTAAGAATAGACGATTTCTGTATTTTAAGTGGAAATATAAGCTTGGGAAGTCATATCCATATTGCCGCATACTGTGGGTTGTTTGGTGGTGAGGCAGGCATTATTATGGAGGATTTTACCACATTATCATCCCGTTGTGCAGTGTATGGAGTAAGTGATGATTACAGTGGAGGCTCACTCACAAATCCTATGCTTCCCGATAAATTTAGAAATGTGACAGAGGGAACAGTCACAATAAAAAAGCATTCCATCATTGGTACGGGATCAACGATATTACCTGACGTAACCGTCGGCGAGGGCTGTTCTGTAGGCAGCATGTCCTTGGTAAATAAAAGCATTGAGGCATGGGGCATATATGCAGGAATCCCTTGTAAAAGGATGAAAGAGAGAAAAAAAGATTTGCTTGCGCTTGAAAAGGAATTTTTGAAGGAAGAAAAAATGTAATAAAATTTGTTGTAAAAATTGAATTTTTCCGTTTATTTTCATGGCTAATTGGTGTAAAATTAGCCATGAGCTTTTTTATTTTATAAGTAGGAAGCTTCATTGGATTTCCAAAACAAATGGTTTTGTGAGGCATTATATGAGAAATATTATTCTTGCATCCCAATCGCCGCGGAGGCGTGCACTTATGGAGCAGGCGGGGTACACCTTTGAAATTATACCTTCATATGCAGACGAGGTAATTGCTGATAAAGAGCCTGAAACGGTTGTACAAAAGCTTTCCCTGCTTAAAGCGTGCGACGTGTATCAGGGGTATGCGAAGAAAATGTCCCAAGGTACGGACGCAATCAGTGATAGTGCATTGGAAACCATACTTGTCATAGGTGCTGATACGGTTGTTTTTATCGGTGGAAACATACTTGGAAAGCCTGCTTCGGTTTCTGAGGCTGTGGAGATGATAAAAAGCTTACAGGGAAATACACATGAGGTTTACACAGGGGTTTCTTTTGTGTGGCATGACCCGGATGACTTGCTACAGGCACAGCGGCTGGATACATTTGAAAATGTATACGCACACTGCTTTTGTGAGTGTACAAGGGTTACATGCTATCCCATGACGGATAAAGAAATAGAGGCTTACGTTGCGAAAGGGGAATGTATGGACAAGGCAGGCGCTTACGGCATACAGGGAAGCTTTGGCATATACATAAAGGAAATTTGTGGAGATTACAATAATGTTGTGGGATTGCCGATTGCAAGGCTGTACCATGAGCTTAAAGCATTGAAGCTGCAATAATAGATGAAATTATTGATTGGAGTAAAGAGATGGCATTAGATTTAAAATTTGGATTTAAAAAGCCGAAGGTAAAGGTAAAACAGGAAAGCTTTGCCATGTATGACTTATGCTATCGGCGTGCCGCAAGCATTGGCAGGGCTGAGTATGTCCGCACGGAAGGAAGGGTTGCACTAGAGGAATCCTACAGGACGGACGTGCTTAATTTTCTTGTCTACCTTGCATATTCCGACGGCGAATTATCAATGGATGAGATAATGTACATAAATGAATTTTTTAAAATGCCATACACAGCTAAGGATTTGTCCAAATATGCAGACAAATGGGATTTAAAAACTGAAAAAATCAAGGAACGGCCGCCTGTATCTCTTGAGCCGTTTGTAAGGTCAAATGTGGGACCTGAGACGGGAGAAATAAGCAACCAATATTACGATTTGATTATGCTGTATGTAACGACCTTCAATTACATCGGCAATGATTTTATTTCATGCAACGATGAGGTAACTGCCAACGAGGTTGCCGCACTTTCGGGATATATTATGATGCTTCGTGAAAATATTGATATTATTCAGGGAAAAATCACATCCTTTAAGCCGACAATTGCATTTAAGTCGGGCAGCACGGTAAAGCAGGAGGTTGTGAAGTACGGCTATGACGAGAAGGAGTATAACGAGCCTGCATATGATGAAGCACAGGATTTTGTAAATGATGACAGGGAGCGCCTTGATGAGAAGCCGAATAAATTTTTCTTCCAGTCAAACAGGGATATCTATGCGCCCAACATTCCTGAAGCAGAGGGTTCGCTTGATGCGGATATAACCCCATCACAGGAGGCAGAAAGTAATGATGAAAATAAATTTATAGGAAATATTACCGAGGCGGAGGAAGCAGTAAGCCTTGAGGAAATGTTGAGTGAATTAAACGAGCTTATCGGCATGATGAGTGTAAAAAAGGAGGTAAACAACCTTGTAAACCTTCTTAAAATATGCAAAATAAGACAGGAAAAGGGCTTGGAGGTCCCGCCTACAAACAACCATCTTGTATTCCTTGGTAATCCGGGAACAGGCAAGACAACGGTGGCAAGAATCCTTGCAAAAATATATCACTGCCTTGGCGTGTTATCCAAGGGACAGCTTGTTGAGGTGGATCGTTCCGGTCTTGTTGCGGGATATATGGGACAGACAGGCATAAAGGTTATGGAGGTTGTGGAAAAGGCGAAGGGCGGCATTTTGTTTATTGATGAGGCATATGCCCTTTCTACAGGACAGGAGGGTGACTTCGGAAAGGAAGCCATTGACGTGTTAAATAAGGCAATGGAGGATTTCCGTGATGACCTGATTGTAATTGTTGCGGGCTACCATGACGAGATGCAGGATTTCCTCGATGCAAATCCGGGTCTTCGCTCCAGATTTAACAGGACGATAGAATTTCCGAATTACAGTGCGTCGGAGCTTATTACAATTATGCAAAACAGGGCGGCAAAGCTTGATTATACGATTACGGATGACGCAGTGGAGCATATAGAGGAATATTTTAACGAGGTACTTGAATATCCGCCTGAAAACTTTGGTAATGCCCGTTCTGCAAGAAACTATCTTGATAACGCCATAAATAATCAGGCAAACAGGCTTGTAAATATGTCGGATTTCTCAGATGATGAGCTTACGATAATCTCGCTTGCCGATGTGGAGGAGCTTAAGCTGTCGTAGGTACGGCAGGCAGCGTTCCTTCAGAGTACATAAAGGAGCATAATTACATTGGAAAAACATATTGTTAATGGCTTACAGGCATATATTGACGGACAAAATTTTCCTTGGCACATGCCCGGACACAAAAGAAAAGGCTTCAACCGTCAGGGAAAAGATGTGAATGTAACGGAGGTTATATCTCAGCTTTACGGAATGGACGTAACGGAGGTTTATGGTCTTGACGACTTACATATGCCTGAGGGAATGATAGACAGGTCGCAGAAGGAGCTTGCAGGGGTGTATCACACATTTGCAAGCTATTATCTTGTTAATGGGGCTACCTGTGGAATTATGACGGCAATTGCGGCTACCCATGCAAAAAAGCTTATCGTGGCAAAAAACTGTCACAAATCCGTTATCAATACGATACAGCTTTTAGGGCTTGAGGCTGTGTACATAGAGCCTGAAAGACTTGAAATAAAGGTCGGCGAGGATAGAAAAAGCGAGCTGTATGGTTTCATTGATACAAATAAGCTGGAGGCAATCTGCAAAAAGCAGGAGGATATTGGGGCAATGGTTATCACAAGTCCTACCTATGAGGGAATGATATCTGATATTTCCACAATCAGCGAGATACTGCATCGTTACAAAATACTGCTGATTGTGGACGAGGCACATGGCGCTCATCTGCCGTTTCTATATAAAAATGACAATTTAAGCGCAATCACAAACGGAGCTGACCTTGTCATACAGAGCCTTCATAAGACGCTTCCTGCCATGACGCAGACGGCACTGCTGCATGTTATCAATCCGTCGCTTAATCAGGCGGTACAAAAATATAAATCCGTATTTATGTCGTCCTCGCCCTCCTATGTTATGCTTTGCAGCATGGAGCTTGCCGTGGATTGGGCGTGCTCTTACGATTACAGGGGCTATCTTGAGGCTTTGGAAAACTTTAGGAGAAGGGCGGCAGAGCTTAAAAATATTGTATTGTTTCCTGAAGCTATGAGAAGCGTTAGCCCGACAAATGTAGATGGAGATACGGTACAGGAAGAAGTCCAAAAAGGTGTTTTTGCCTACGATAGTACACGTATCGTTTTTTGTACGAAGGAATACGGAGCAGTTGTTGAGGAAAGGCTTAGAAAGAAAGGCATCATATGCGAGATGTCGGGAGTCCATCATATTGTGCTTATATCAACACCCTTTGACAGCGTGGAGGATTTTGATTATTTATATGCAGTATTGAAAGACTTGGATATGGAGATACAGGCAAAATTCCTATACGGTGAAAGGGAATGGGAAACCGATAAGATAAAGGGACTGCTTGGAACCCTTGCGGAGGATAACATCTATGTGTACCCGCCGGGGAGCTGTGTCGCCGTAAAGGGTGAGATTATAGAACAGGAGCATATAGACATTTTGCTTTCCTACTATGAAAGCGGTAAGAAAATAAGAGGTTTGTAAAATATACAAAGATACAAAATAGTATACGAGGGTTTTGGCTATGAAGGAATTAACAACGGGAAAACCATGGAAGGTTATTTTGCTTTTTGCAATACCGATAATATGCAGAAGCATTTTTCAACAGCTTTACAATTTTGTGGACAGCAAAATCGTTAGTACATATATAAGCACAAATGCGTTTGCCGCAGTAGGCGCAACAACTGTTGTGTCAAATACAATCATAGGCTTTTTAAACGGATTTACACAGGGCTTTGCAATTTCCGTTGCCAACAGCTATGGGGCAAAGGATTACAAAAAAATGAGAAAATATATTGCTGGCTCGGTTGTCCTTGCATTTTCCATTGCCGTAATTCTTACGGCAGTCAGCCACTTCTTGATTGGTGATTTGCTGAAGCTGCTTGCGACGCCTGAGGATATCATGGAGGATGCTCTTGCATATGTGAAGATAATTTTGGCGGGTATTCTATTTACTGCCGTTTATAATCTGTGTGCAAATATACTAATGTCGGTGGGTGACAGTAAAACGCCGCTGTACTGCCTGATTGCGGCGCTTCTCATCAACACAGGACTTGACATTTTATTTGTAAAGGTGTTATCCATGGGAATCAAGGGCGCAGCCTATGCAACCATAATTTCACAGGCAATTGCAGGCGGTCTTTGCGTGATATATATTTTTACGAGATTTAAAATGATTGTGCCTGTTAAGGATGATTGGAGGCTTGAGAAAAAGCAGTACCCTGAGCTTTTTGCAACGGGTCTTTCCATGGGACTTATGGGCTGTATCGTAAATGTGGGAACCATAGCGCTCCAAAATGCGATAAATAAGCTGGGAACGGCATATGTTGCGGCGCATACGGCGGCAAGAAAGCTGTTTGACATGCTTACAATACTGATTTTCTCAATGGCAGTTGCAATGACTACCTATGTAAGCCAAAATATGGGCGCCGGAAAATTCGCACGTGTGCGTCAGGGCATCCGTCAGGCGATATATATGGCTACAATTGCAACAACATTTCTTATCGTCGTATGCTATACATTTGGCGAGGGGATTTTGAAATGGATTACAAGCACGAATGACACAACGATTATATCGGCGGCAGTTATGTACATGAAGATAAGCATTGTATTTTTCTATGTGCTTGGACCGCTGCTGATACTACGCTGCTCCCTTCAGGGAATGGGACATAAGATAATGCCGCTTTTTTCCAGTGGAATGGAGATGGTTATAAAAATTGTGTCTGCCAATCTGATTGTTCCTGTGCTTGCATACAAGGGTGTTGCATTTACAGAGCCGATAAGCTGGGTGCTTATGACAATTATGCTTACTGTGTCCTACATGATAGCAAGACCCAAGGGCGACGATTTTTAGGCTTTAAAATTAGTTTCTCCATAAAGAAAAATCAATTGAAAGTGTATGTATTAACGTATATAATGTACAATGTATTTAGCTGAAACCGATTGATACACGTAAGCTCAAAAATGAATGAATATAAATGAAAGGGCGGTGGTGTAGTGAATGAAAACAATAAAAGTTATTGACTTGTTTGCGGGTTTAGGAGGAATCCGATTGGGCTTTGAGAAGGGTATGAGGACGGTTGGTTATGAGACCGAATGTGTGTTTGTCTCTGAAATAAAAGAATATGCCATTAAGGCATATAAAGGATTTTATGGTGATGAAAAAGTATATGGAGATATTACAACTGTTGATGTTGAAAAAGATATTCCAGATTTTGATTTTTTATTAGCAGGCTTTCCATGTCAGCCATTTAGTACTGCGGGTAAGGGATTAGGGTTTTTAGATACTAGAGGAACTTTATTTTTTGAAATAGAGAGAATATTAAAAACAAAAATTGAGAATGGTTCTCCTGCGATTGGTTTTTTGCTAGAAAATGTTGAGGGATTAGTAAATCATGACGGAGGAAAAACTTTAAAAATCATTATTTCGCATTTGAAGGAATTGGGATATAATGTTGAGTACAAATTGCTTGATTCGCAATATTTTGGATTGGCTCAAAGCAGAAAAAGAGTATATATTGTTGGATTATTAAAAGGCAGTATTTCGTTGGACAATTTTGAAATGAAAACGGCAATGTTAGGGGATATTTTAGAGACCAATTTGCCAACTGTGAATAGTGATTTCACACAAAAACTATTTAATAATTATACGATAGATGAAGTAGTGGGAAAATCCATCAAGGACAAACGAGGTGGAGAAGACAACATTCATTCGTGGGACATAGAGTTAAAAGGGAAGACCACAAAGCAGGAAAGAAACTTATTGAATATTTTATTAAGAGAACGTAGAAAGAAAAAATGGGCGAAAGAGATTGGAATCAAATGGATGGATGGAATGCCGCTTACAGAAGAACAAATAAGGACATTTTTTGATGTACCGAATCTTTCTGTTTTATTACAGGATTTGACGGCTAAAGGATATTTAACGTATGAATATCCTAAAAAATTTGTAAATGGAAGAAGAGAGTCAGATGTGACAAAACCTAAAGGATATAATATTGTTGCGGGAAAATTATCATTTGAGTTTTCGAAGATATTAGATCCCAACGAACTAGCACCGACTTTGGTAGCGATGGATGTATCCAAATTGGGAATCGTTGACAATGGTGGATTACGGAAGCTTACCATTAGGGAAGGTCAGAGGTTATGTGGTTATCCGGAAGATTATGATTTGTCATGTGTTACTGAAAGTGAGGCATTTGACTTATTAGGCAATACGGTTTGCGTACCTGTGATAGAGGCTGTTGCGGAACGTATTGGTAAGAAATACAAGGAGGTTGTTATATGAAATTAACTGCACAAGATGTGTATGAAAAGTTAGTAAATGATGATAAAATTTTAACCTTAAAGGGACAAATTAAATTTTTCTTAGGAGACGTTGATATTATTGTTAAGCAACGAGATGTTGTTGGAAATATTATGCAAGAATGGTTACAAGGTTGGCTTGATGCAAGAGGAATTGAATATGCTCCAAGTGAGAATACACAAATGCCACCAGATTTTTTTCTTAATCCTGATGATTTAACAAAGAATCTTCTTGAGGTTAAGGCTTTTAATAGAGATGCCGGACCTGGGTTTGACATAGCAGATTTTCGAATGTATCAGAAAGAAATTATTAAAAAGCCATATATGCTTGATGTTGAATACTTGATTTTTGGATATGATATGAGTAAAGATGGCATAGTAACAATTAAAGATATTTGGTTGAAAAAGGTATGGGAAATAACGCGTCGAATGAAGGATTGGCCGATTAATCTGCAAATAAAAGAAAAAGTGGTACATAAAATCAGACCAGGTATTTGGTATAATGGAAATTCTGGTGATTATGCTATTTTTGAATGTATGGAAGATTTTATATCAGCTATGGAAGAAACTGTTTACCAAAACAAAGATACAAGGGATAATGCTTCAACCTGGTTAATGAGATTTAAAGAAAGCTATAAAAGGGAAAAGGGAATTGACCTTATAATTCCGAGATGGTATGAAATTGCTGCTAAGTATGATTTAAAAGTAAAAAGACTTATTGGTAAGGTAGAGCAAGATATTGAGAAATATCAAGAACAAATAGAGCGGTACAGTAAAAAGTTATCAAAGATGCAAACGGATTATAATTTGTTAAAAGCAGATAAAACTATTGAAAAACAGATTGAGATTGAAAATTGTGAAAAACGAATAACGGATATTACAGTTAAGTTGAATGATAAGAAAGAGGAATTAAAAAAATTGAAGGGATGATGAAAAAGTACGATAAATTTAAGGAAGCACTATTAGTTGATAAAATAATCAATATTGTGCTATAGTACAAAGATGGGTTGATTTAAAACTATAGTAGAAAGGGGGTTTTCACTTGGCACAGTCAAAGAAATTAAAGGTGAAAAAAGCAAAAAAGCCGAAAAAGGTAAAGGAACCGAAAAAGGCAATAAAATATAAGCTTACAAAGGAGCAGAAAAAGCTGCTCAAGGAGGCGGTTAAGCACAGGAAGGACATTCAAAAAAGCATAGATAAGGCAATCGGTGTGGTTGCCGTAGTTTTGTGTATTATATCATCGGGATTGGACGTGCTGATAAGCAAAAGGTCACGATGAATGTAATAAAAGGGTAAGACGTTATGCCCTGCCATACATTGAAAACAGGCTAAAAAGTCTGTTAATAAGCGATAGAAAGGAAAAAGACAAATGAACAGTTTTGAAGGATTATTGGAAAAAGTAAAATCATGCAGCATGAAGAAGCTTGCTGTTGCAGTTGCACAGGATGACGCAGTGCTTGAGGCAGTTGCCGCAGCGAAGGAAAGAGACATTGCAGATGCCATTTTGGTCGGAGATGAGGACAAGATAAAGGAAATCGCTGCAAGCGTTAATATCGATATAAGCAGCTTTGAGATTATCGATGTCAAGGACACAACAGAGGCAGCGCTTACCGCCGTTAAGCTTGTGCATGACGGCAATGCAGATATGTATATGAAAGGACTTATCGATACAAAGGGATTTCTCAAGAGCGTGCTTGATAAGGAGGTCGGACTTAGGACCGGCAAGCCGCTTTCACACGTTGCACTTTTTGAGATTGAGGGATATGAAAAAATGTTTTTCCTTACGGACGTTGCATTTATTCCTTACCCGACGCTTGAGGACAAGGTCGGCATCATAAACAATACCGTTGAGGTTGTTCATGCGTGCGGTATTGCCAATCCTAAGGTTGCACCGCTTGCAGCCGTTGAGGTAGTAAATCCTAAAATGCCTGCTACAGTTGAGGCAGAGCAGCTTACAAAGATGAACGAGGCAGGAGAAATTACAGGCTGCATCATCGACGGTCCGCTTTCCATGGATCTTGCCATTGACCCTGAGGCAGCAAGACATAAGGGTGCAACAGGAAGAAAGATAGTCGGAGACGCTGACATTTTACTGTTCCCTGACATACACGCAGGAAATATTACATACAAGACACTGGTTCATACGACAAACGCAAAGAACGGATGTATTCTTACGGGAACAAAGGCTCCTGTCATACTTACATCACGCTCAGATACATGTGAGACAAAGGTTAATTCCATAGCGCTTGCGGCAGTTGTTGCAGAGGCAATGGCAAAATAAATCATTATAGAAAGGAATTGTAAAAATGGGATATAAATCACTTATTATTAATCCGGGTTCAACGTCAACAAAGATTGGCGTGTTTGAGGATGAGACGTTACTTTTTGAGGAAACCTTGAGACATGCAACAGAGGTTATCGCACAGTATGACAGCGTTGTTGCACAAAAGGATTTCCGCAAGGAGGTTATTACAAATGTACTTGCAGAGAAGAATTTTGACATTAAAACCCTTGATGTGGTTGTGGGACGAGGCGGACTTTTAAAACCGATTCCTGGTGGAACCTATGCCATATCTGATGCGCTGATAAAGGATTTGACAGAGGCAAAAAGAGGAGAACATGCATCGAATCTTGGAGGCCTTATTGCAAAGGAAATAGCAGACGAGCTTGGAGTTCCTTCCTTCATTGTAGATCCTGTCGTTGTTGATGAGCTTCAGGACGTTGCAAGGCTTTCGGGACACCCTGAGCTTCCAAGAACAAGCATATTCCATGCACTTAACCAAAAGGCAGTTGCAAAGAGATATGCAAAGGAGGTTGGAAAGAAGTATGAGGACCTTAACCTTATTGTAGTTCATATGGGTGGCGGCGTATCGGTAGGCGCACATAAGAACGGAAAGGTTATTGACGTATTTAATGCTCTTGATGGTGACGGCGCATTTTCACCTGAGAGAGTCGGCGGAGTTCCAAACGGCGAGCTTGTAAGGCTTTGCTATTCAGGAAAGTACACAGAGAAGGAAATGGTTAAGCAGCTTGTAGGAAAAGGTGGTTACAATGCTTACCTTGGAACAAATGACGCAAGGGACGTTGAGGATCTTGCATTTAACAAAAAGGATGAAAATGCAAAGCTTGTGCTTGACGCATTTTCCTATCAGGTTTGCAAGGATATAGGTGCACAGGCAGCAGTTCTTGCAGGCAAGGTAGACCAGATTATACTTACAGGCGGTATTGCTTACTCAGCATACACTACAGGCAGAATTAAGGAAATGGTATCATTTATTGCAGACGTTACCGTATACGCAGGAGAGGATGAGCTTCTTGCTCTTGCACAAGGCGCCCTTAGAGTTCTCAATAAGGAGGAGGAAGCTAAGGTTTATTAGAAGGAGAGAAAAGCATGGATAATAATTTTAATAACGGTATGCCGGAACAGGTAACTCCAAATCCTGCAATGCCACAGGCTGATACGGTGCAGCCGCAGCCATATGGGATGCCACAGCCTGATATGAGCCAGCAGATGCAGGCTGATACAGTGCAGCCGCAGCCTGATATGAACCAGCAGATGCAGAACGATACAGTGCAGTCGCAGCCATATGGGATGCCGCAGCCTGATATGAACCAGCAAATGTATGGACAGCAGGCACAGCCGAATATGAGCCAGCAGATGCAGAACGATACAGTGCAGCCACAGCCGTATGGTATGCCACAGCCTGATATGAGCCAGCAGATGTACGGGCAGCAGGCACAGCCGAATACGAGCCAGCAGATGTATGGACAGCAGGCACAGCCGAATATGAGCCAGCAGATGTATGGACAGCAGGCACAACCGAATATGAGCCAGCAGATGTATGGACAGCAGGCACAACCGAATATGAATCAGCAGGTGCCTCAGGCACAGCCTGTAAATGCAGGTGGAGGAAATGGAAGTGGAAAGCCGCCGAAACCTCCAAAGGTTAAAAAGCCGATGACAGGCGGGAAGCTTGCAGGAATTATATGTGGTGGAATTGCCGCTGTTGCCGCAATTGTATGTGGCGTTATATTTATACCGAAGCTTTTTAGAACGGACAAAGAGGTCGTGATAGACGCCTTTGAAGCCACATTGGTTACTGATACTGAAAATGTTTATATGGAAGATACGTTAGGACTCTCGGAAATTCAAAGTAAGCTTCAGGAAAGTGGCGGAACGATTCGTATGAATTTCGGCATTGACGATGTGGAGGGTGTGAATGCCGAGGGTGTGAATGTCGAGAGTGTGAATATCAACTTGGGCTTTGCAATTGAGGAGGTTTACAACCCTGTCGATAAGCTGATTGAATATTCCATAGAGGCGTTTGGCGATGGTGATAGCCTTATTAAGCTCAACTACTTTGGCGATGAAACAAATACCTATGTTGAGTTTGAGAATATCATTGACGGCTATTTTATGATTCCGAATGACGATCCAATAGGCGCTCTTGCCAGCTCGTGTTTTGGCGACGAGTTGGATGCTGCGGAGTTAGCGGAACTAAGCAGTGTATTTCAGCTTGATTACTTTGGCACCGATTCTTCCGATGGTACTACGGTGGATATTAATTCAGGATATGTTAATGCCGTTGAGGAACTTTGGGATAAGGCAGAGTTTGAAAAGCAGGGAAACGCCAAGATTGATGTAAATGGAAAAACGGTTACTGCAAAGGAATATACGGTTACCTTAAGGGAAGAAAACATTGAAAATGCCTTTGTCTCTATTTTTGACGGCGTAAAGGAGACATATGAAAATGACCCGGACCTTCTTGATAGTACAGGAATGGATTATGCAACCTTTGAGGCTACAATAGCACAGGCGCAGCAAATGATACCTTCCCTTATAAGTGGAGATTTTGTTGTAAAGGTGTATATAAAGGATAAAGAGGTAGTTAAGATTACATCAGCAGACGACATTTCACTTTACGGAGTGAGTATGTCATATGACTTTTTCCTTGATATAGATGACAATGATATTCAGGGTGCAATGACCTTTGATATTATGGGCGAGGCAATGAATATTTCCTTTGAAGCCCATGATTTACAGGGAAATGCAAATGGAAAGGCTGTAATGTCCGTAGAAGGAGATACGGTAGAGTTTGTATACAACTCAACGGTCGATGATACGGATGCTGCCTCAAATGTTAAGTATAATTGTGATGTCCTTGAGAATGGAGATACGATATTTTCAATTAATGGCGAAAAAAGCGTTAATAAATCGGATAATTCATTTCATGCAAGCATGACAATGGGTGATGAATTCGATGAAATTGCAATTAACATTTCAGGAAAGCTTACGGATATTAACAAGGGAGTATCCTTTAAGCTTGTTATTGATGAAATCACGCTTGACTTTGATGAAGATATTGTCGTAAAAATGAATATGGAATATGCAGTTGATACATCTGCAAATACGGCAAGAAAATATGACAGCAGCAAAAAGGTGTATGAGCTTGCAACGCTTACGGAAACGGAATATGAGAATTTAATAGATGAAAATAACGACCTCATTATGAATTGGCTGGAGAAGCTTATGGATAATGCATTTATAAATACATTGCTTGATGTATTTACAGTATATCCTGACGAAGAAAATTTTGATAATTCGGACCTTGACGAGTCTGTAGCGACAAATACTGTGGATGACATGATAATAGAGGATGGCGGCATTAGAATTCGTATTCTTGAAAGCCTGCCGGGGCTTACATGTACGTACGATGGAATTACTTATGCTATCTTTAATGATGATAATAATGACTATGACGTAACCTACATGATATTTGCGGGTATGGAGCCAAGAGAGCTTGTAGATTTGTATTTTGAGGAGTTAGATGTTGATGCAGAAGATGCTGTGGTTGAGCTTGATTCTGAGCTTACGCTATCAGATGGCTCTACGGTTTACTATTCATTTCAAAAAGGGGGAACAGATGAGTTCAGTTATGGCAGCCAGGGTGTGTATGCCAAGGATTTAGGCAATGGTGCATGTGTCGTGGCAGCAGTATTTGTAATTGGACATGATGTAACCTCCGCAGAGCTTGGAGAGGTACTGTTAGACAAGAATTTTGAGCTACTTCAGTAAGGATTAATTGCCATGAGTTTTGTTGAGATAAAAGGAAAAAAAATCGGCGTGGGAGGTCCAAAAATCTGTGTGTCCGTTATGGGACAAACAGAGGAAGAAATATTGCGGCAAATAAATACCCTGCAAAATAATCAGATGATTGACATAGTTGAAATAAGGGCTGATTATTTTCAGGGGCTTGGACGTCCTGACGAGGTAGAACGGCTTATGACGGCAGTACAGAGCAGGCTGTCGGAAAAAATCGTACTATTTACTATAAGAAGTGAAAAAGAGGGCGGACAAAGTCTGCCCTCTGACATTACGGATATTGACAAAATAAACAGACTGGTTATATCAAGCAAGCTTGCAGATATTGTGGATATTGAGCTTTCTGATGGAGCTTCGTCAAAAAGGGAGCTTGTAGAGCTGGCACATGCGAATGCCGTTAAAATCATTATGTCATATCATAATTTTGACACAACCCCTGAGCTGGAATTTATGACAGGGAAGCTTGAAGACATGAAAAATATGGGCGCTGATATAATAAAAATAGCCGTCATGCCAAAAACCATACATGATGTATACAGATTGATGGAAGCAGCCTCGTATACAAAAGAAAGGTTGAATGTACCCCTTGTTGCAATTTCCATGGGAGCGTTTGGTGCAATCACAAGAATATCGGGCGCACTTTATGGAAGCGATATAACCTTTGGGGCATTGGAGCGGGCCTCTGCACCGGGTCAAATTCCCGTGGCAGACTTAAAAAGAATGATGGACGACATTGAAAGATACTGTGTGTAAAATATGGGATTGCCGCACTTGCAGACAACCCCGACTGCTATATGTGCGTAATCTCATTTGTATATTTTGGTACTTGAATTGCCTTGTACGGATTAGATGATACAGTAACAAAAAACACGCTTTCGCTCATCTCCGACGTAACGGTACTAAGAGTTGGTGCATGAGAATGTTTATACGGGCAACCAAAACCGTTTGGAGACGTCGGTACTTAAATTGCCGGTCCCGGTTATTCCTATTTTCATGTAAGAATAACTTAGACCGGCAATTCTTAGTACCTCTATGTCTGCGGTAGATTACGCACATATAGCAGTCGGTGTTGTCAGAAAGCGTGGCAGTCCCATATTTTACTCCATCGGAAATTTTATCTTCCACGTATCTCTTAGGTAATCAAGAAATTTCATTGTATTTATCAAAAGCTCCTGCGGCTGGTAAGGGTCTTCATTTTTTCCTATAATGATATTGTCTCTAGCAGTCAAAAATTCAAACTCATAGCCTGATATTTGTCTTTCAGGTAATTTTGTATCATCAATAAGCTGTCCGTCACCATTATAAATACGGTAGCCTGTCGGACAGTTTATATTATCAAGTTCAACATAACCACGTTCCCCATAGATAACCGCATTATTGTCAGCGTTGTACATGACGGTTACAAAAACGGAAGCTGTCTGTCCTGTGCCAAACCGTAGCTGTAAAACCTCCTGTGCGTCCACTTCAGTCGGCAGCTTGGCACATTCTGAAATAACTGAGGTAGGAAGCGTGCCGTAAATCATTTGCAGCATATTGATAGGGTATACACCTAAATCGAGCAGGGCGCCGCCGCCAAGGGAAGGCTCCTTAATACGCTCCTTATCAAAAACCTTGTAGCCGAGGCTACATGTAACATGATGAATGTCTCCGATAACGCCCAGCTTTAAATTGTAAATCAGTCGGAGATATATCGGTAGGGACCGTATCCACATAGCCTCTGCCGCATATAAATTTTTTTCTTTTGCAAGAGCTAAAATTTCCTCTGTCGTTTTTGCGTTGTAGGAAAACGGTTTTTCAACTAAAACGGGCTTGCCTGCATTGAGGGCAAGACGGGCATGCTCTGCATGAAGCGAGTTTGGGGTTGCAACGTAAATAAGCTCAACCTCAGGGTCATTTACAAGCTCCTCGTAAGAACCATATCGTTTAAATATATTATACTTTTCACCGAAAGCGTCTGCCTTTTCCATCGTTCTTGACGCTACGGCATATGCCTCCACGCCGTCTAATTTTTCTAATGTATCTGCAACCTTGCCGGCGATATTGCCTGCGCCTAAAATACCAACCTTAAATCTAATCATAAAAAACGTCCTTTCAATCACCATATAAAAACTATCATACATTATACTTGAAAAAAAAATAATATTCAACTCATGTAATGCAAAAATAAAACAGGAATGGTATAATAACTTGGTAAATAACTTGGTAAATATCTTAGGTAAATACGTTGACATATAACGGTAAATTAGTTTATACTTAAAAGTTAGTGAATGCTAGGTTTTAACAAGAAAGGAAATACAAATATGTATGAAAAGGTTTCTGCTAAGCTGAATTTTGTTGAGCACGAGGATAAGGTGCTTTCCTTTTGGAAGGAAAATAAGATATTTGAAAAAAGTATCGAGGAAAAGAAGGATTTGCCAACATATACATTTTATGACGGGCCTCCTACGGCAAACGGAAAGCCACACATCGGTCATGTACTTACCCGTGTTATCAAGGATATGATTCCGAGATATCAGACGATGAAGGGTCATAAGATTATAAGAAAAGCAGGTTGGGACACACATGGACTTCCTGTGGAGCTTGAGGTCGAAAAGCTCCTTGGTATAGACGGTAAGGAACAGATAGAAGAATACGGTCTTGACCCATTTATTACAAAATGTAAGGAATCTGTTTGGAAATATAAGGGTATGTGGGAAGAATTTTCAGGTAAGGTCGGCTTTTGGGCTGACATGGATGACCCATATGTAACTTACGAGAATACATTTATTGAGTCAGAGTGGTGGGCTTTGAAAAAGATTTGGGAGCAAGGTCTTTTATACAAGGGCTTTAAAATCGTGCCGTACTGTCCGAGATGTGGTACGCCGCTTTCCAGCCACGAGGTTGCACAGGGCTATAAGGCAGTCAAGGAGCGTTCGGCTGTCGTAAGATTTAAGTGTGTCGGCGAGGACGCATATTTCCTTGCATGGACAACCACGCCTTGGACGCTTCCGAGCAATGTTGCCCTCTGTGTACATCCTGACGAGGCATACTGTAAGGTTAAGGCGGCAGATGGCAATGTTTATTATATGGCAGAGGCGCTTCTTGACAAGGTACTTGGCGGTCTTGCCGAGGAGGGCGAAAAGGCTTACGAAATACTTGAAACCTACAAGGGCGCAGACCTTGAGCGTAAAGAGTATGAGCCGCTTTTTGAGTGTACGGCAAAGGCAGTGGAAGCTCAAAAACAAAAGGGACATTATGTGACCTGCGACACCTATGTAACGATGTCAGACGGTACAGGTATTGTTCATATTGCGCCTGCCTTTGGTGAGGATGACGCCAATGTAGGAAGAAATTATGACCTGCCGTTTGTACAGCTTGTAAACGGAAAGGGTGAAATGACAGAAGATACGCCTTACGCAGGCATGTTTGTAAAGGACGCAGACCCTAAAATTCTTGTTGACCTTGATGCAAAGGGGCTGTTATTTGATGCGCCGAAGTTTGAGCATGATTACCCATTCTGCTGGAGATGTGATACGCCGCTTATTTATTATGCAAGAGACACATGGTTTATCAAGATGACAGCAGTGAGGGACAAGCTCGTAAAGAATAATAATACCGTAAACTGGATTCCTGAGAGCATTGGAAAGGGTCGTTTCGGTGATTGGCTGGAAAATGTGCAGGATTGGGGACTTTCCCGTAACCGTTACTGGGGAACCCCACTTAATATATGGGAGTGCTCCTGTGGGGAGCGGCATGCCATCGGTTCCATCGAGGAGCTTAAGAGCATGAGCAAAAATTGTCCTGATGACATAGAGCTTCACCGTCCGTATATTGATGACGTGACGATTGCATGTCCGAAGTGCGGCGGCGAGATGAAGCGTGTACCTGAGGTAATTGACTGTTGGTTTGATTCGGGAGCAATGCCGTTTGCACAGTGGCATTATCCGTTTGAGAATGAGGATATATTTAATGATAACTTCCCTGCAGACTTTATCAGTGAGGCGGTTGACCAGACAAGAGGCTGGTTCTACTCCCTTATGGCAATCTCGACGCTGATATTTGACAAGGCGCCTTATAAGAATGTTATCGTGCTTGGTCACGTTCAGGATAAGGACGGACAGAAAATGTCCAAGTCTAAGGGAAATGCAGTTGACCCGATGGAGGCACTTAACAAATATGGGGCAGATGCAATCAGGTGGTATTTCTACAGCAATTCGGCACCTTGGCTGCCAAACAGATTCCATGAGGACGCAGTTGTTGAGGGACAGAGAAAATTTATGGGAACGCTTTGGAATACCTATGCATTTTATGTGCTGTATGCAAATATAGATGAATTTGACCCGACGAAGCATAAATTGGAGTATGATAAGCTTTCCGTTATGGATAAGTGGCTCCTGTCCAAGCTTAATTCCGTTATTCAGGCTGTGGATGACAACCTTGGTTCCTACAAGATACCTGAGGCAACAAGGGCATTGTCGGATTTTGTCGATGACCTTAGCAACTGGTATGTAAGAAGATGCCGTGAGCGTTATTGGGCGAAGGAAATGCCACAGGACAAGATAAACGCATATATGACCTTGTATGAGGCACTTGTTACCCTTTGTAAAATTGCAGCGCCTATGATTCCGTTTATGACGGAGGACATTTATCAGAATTTAGTGAGAAGCGTAGATAAGGCCGCACCGTTAAGTGTTCATCTTTGTGACTTCCCTGCCGCAAATGAGGCATATATTGACAAGGAGCTTGAGGTCAGCATGGATGAGGTTCTAAAGTGTGTTGTATTTGGACGTGCCGCAAGAAATACCGCAAACATCAAGAGCAGACAGCCGATTGGCAAAATGTTTATAAAGGCTGAGAAAAAGCTTGATGATTATTTTGTGAAGATAATTGAGGAGGAGCTTAACATCAAGCGTGTTGAATTTAAGGAGGACGTTTCAGCATTTACTACCTATAGCTTTAAGCCGCAGCTTAAAACAGTGGGACCTAAGTATGGCAAGCAGCTGAACGGTATCAGGGAGTACCTTTCTTCTGTGAATGGAAATGATGCAATGAATACCCTTAAAACAGAGGGTGCACTTAAATTTACCGTAGGCGATGTGGAGATAGCGCTTGCTGAGGAGGATCTTCTGATAGAGGCTGCCAAAATGGAGGGCTTTGTGTCGGAGGGTGACAACTTTGTTACCGTAGTCATTGATACCACCCTTACCCCTGAGCTGATTGAGGAGGGCTTCGTAAGAGAAATTATTTCCAAGGTACAGACCATGCGTAAGGAAGCAGACTTCAATGTTATGGACAAGATTAAAGTATATGTATGTGGAAATAATAAAATAACCGGCATTATGGAGAAAAATGCGGAGGAGATAAAAACTGTCTGCCTTACAAATGAATTTGTATTTGAGGAAAAGATAGAAAATTCCAAGGAGTGGAATATAAACGGAGAAAAGGTTACGCTTGGAGTTTGTGTAGACGCATAAAAAGGTCGATATTCATTCATAATTTGTAAAAAATTAGTCAATTTGTATACATTTATAGGATAATATAACGAAAAAAAATTATGCGGTTGTATAATAAGGTGTTTTTTGCTAAACTTATAAAGGTTTATTTTGTATCTGACCAAACATGGGTTGGTTGACATAAGTTATAATAGGTTTTTATGAAACCTGATATGCAGCATCAGTAACAGGCTGGTGTTGAAGGATTAAGGAGGAAAAATATGAAAAAAGTAACGAATTTTGATAAGGAGGGCTTCAAGAAAGAGGTCATTAATAATGTGAAAACATTGTTTAGAAAAACAATTTCCGAAGCTACCCCGAAGCAGGTATTTCAGGCTGTGGCATATGCAGTAAAGGACGATATTATAGACCGTTGGATTGCAACACAAAAGGAATACGAAAAGCAAAATGTGAAAACAGTATATTACCTTTCTATGGAATTTCTTATGGGCAGGGCGCTTGGCAACAACTTAATCAACCTTACATGCCATGAGCAGATTAAGGAGGCGCTTGACGAATTGGGCTTTGACCTTAACGTGATTGAGGATCAGGAGCCTGACGCAGCACTTGGAAATGGTGGTCTTGGAAGACTTGCAGCATGTTTCCTTGATTCTCTTGCAACGCTTGGTTATCCTGCATATGGTTGTGGTATCAGATACCGCTATGGTATGTTCAAGCAGGCAATCAAGGATGGATATCAGGTGGAGAAGCCTGACAACTGGTTAAAGGATGGAAACCCATTTGAGGTAAGACGATCCGAGTATGTTGCTGAGGTTAAGTTTGGCGGATATGTCCGTGTTGAAAACAGAAACGGCAAGAACATTTACATCCATGACGGATATCAGTCAGTACGTGCAGTGCCATATGACCTTCCTGTTATCGGATATGGCAATAACATAGTGAATACGCTTAGAATTTGGGACGCAGAGGCAATGCAGGAGTTCAATCTTGACAGCTTTGATAAGGGAGAATACCAAAGAGCCGTTGAGGAGCAGAACCTTGCAAGAAATATTGTCGAGGTGCTTTACCCGAACGATAACCACTATTCAGGCAAGGAGCTCAGGCTGAAGCAGCAGTATTTCTTCGTATCAGCCTCCGTACAAAGAGCAATACTTAAATTTAAAGAAAATAATAGTGATATTCATATGCTTCCTGAGAAGGTTACCTTCCAGCTTAACGATACCCACCCTACGGTAACGGTTGCCGAGCTTATGAGAATACTGATAGATGAGGAAAATCTTGAGTGGGATGACGCATGGGATATTGTCTGTAGAACATGTGCATATACAAACCATACAATTATGGCAGAGGCGCTTGAGAAGTGGCCGATAGATTTGTTCCAGAGGCTTCTTCCTAGAGTTTATCAGATTGTTGATGAGATAAACAGAAGATTTGTTGCCAAGATTGAGGATATGTATCCGGGCAATCAGGATAAGGTTAAGAGCATGGCAATTCTCTATGACGGACAGGTTAAGATGGCGCATCTTGCAATTGCAGGAAGCTACTCCGTAAATGGTGTTGCACAGCTGCATACGGAAATCCTTAAGAAGAGAGAGCTTAAAGATTTCTATGAGATGAGACCGGAGCAGTTTAACAATAAGACAAACGGTATTACACAGAGACGTTTCCTTCTGCATGGCAATCCGCTTCTTGCAGACTGGGTTACAAAGAAAATCGGCAATGAGTGGATTACAAACCTTCCTGCCATTGAGAAGCTGAAGCCGCTTGCAACGGACAAGAAGGCACAGAAGGAATTTATGGATATAAAGTATAAGAATAAGGTTCGTCTTGCCGAGTACATTAAGGCGAAAAATGGTATAGATGTTTCCCCTGATTCCATATTTGACGTTCAGGTTAAGAGACTGCATGAGTACAAGAGACAGCTTTTAAATATACTTCATGTAATGTACCTTTACAATGAGCTTAAAGCAAATCCTGAAATGGACTTTACGCCTACAACATTTATTTTCGGCGCAAAGGCGGCAGCAGGCTACAAGACAGCAAAGCTTACCATTAAGCTTATAAATTCAGTTGCAGACGTTGTAAACAATGATAAGACAATTAAGGATAAGATTAAGGTTGTATTCATTGAAAATTACAGGGTTTCAAACGCAGAGATTATATTTGCGGCAGCAGATGTAAGTGAGCAGATTTCAACCGCTTCCAGAGAGGCGTCAGGTACAGGTAACATGAAGTTCATGCTGAACGGAGCGCCTACCCTTGGAACCATGGATGGAGCAAATGTTGAGATTGTCGAGGAGGTTGGCGAAGAAAACGCATTTATCTTCGGTATGTCAGCAGATGAGGTTATGAAGTACGAGCGTGAGGGCGGATATCATCCTATGGATGTTTATAACTCCAATTCTGATTTAAGAAAGGTGCTTGACCAGCTTGTAGACGGAACCTACTCCTCTGACAGAGAGCTGTTTAGACCATTGTTTGATTCACTTACAAAGCAGGATGTATACTTTACCCTCAAGGATTTTGACTCCTATAAGGAGGCACAGAAAAAGGTAAATGCTGCTTACAAGGATAAGAGCGCTTGGGCTAAAATGGCGATGCTTAACACGGCATGCTCAGGTAAATTTACATCAGACAGAACAATTGAGCAGTATGCTCAGGAGATATGGAAGCTTGAGAAGGTTTCGGTTAAGCTGTAAATTTTAAGCTTTTTGAATAGGGACGAGGGCTGTCGCACTTGTAGGCAACATAGACTGCTATATGTGCGTTACCCATCTTGGTCGTAGTGGTACTAAGAATTGCATGTACGGATAGATATACAGTAACAAAAAACCATTTGAAGACGTCGGTACTTGAGTTGGTGCAGGGAATGTCTTATACAGGTAACCAAAACACGCTTTCGCTCGTCTCCGACGTAACGGTACTAAAAATTGCCGGTCTAAGTTATTCTTACATAAAAATAGGAATAACCGAGACCGGCAATTTAAGTACCGACGTCTCCAAACGGTTTTGGTTGCCCGTATAAACATTCTCATGCACCAACTCTTAGTACTGTTACGTTATAGTCCTCAGGACTCCGTCTGCTTCGCAGACACCTCAGGACATTAGATGAGGGAAAGCGTGTTTTTTGTTACTGCATCATCTAATCCGTACAAGGCAATTCAAGTACCAAAATATACAAATGGGGGTAACGCACATAGCAGTTTGTGTTGCCCACAAGTGCGTCAGCCCCTGCTTCTATGTAAAAGGTTGTAATGATGAAAAAGCATAAAGATTTTGCGAAAGCTTAATACCCCTGAGGCAAATTGATACATGCCAGGCATATTCTGTTTTTTGGCATTATAAAATATATGGAGAGTATTTTAAATCATTTGCGGGGGTGTGTATGAAGGATAAGCTTCTTAGCTCGGTTTTGGCAGGTGTGCTTTGCCTTGTCATTCCATATTTAATGACGATTGTGATAAATGGAGGGACAAGGGGAGATGGTTCTAAAATTACCAAAATCAGTACGGGAAAGGATGTCATAGTACGAATTGACGGTCAAAATGAGCTGATTGACGTTGAACAGTATATATTGGGCGTTTTGCCGGGGGTGGTATCGGCAGACGCAGATGCGGCTGTCATTGAGGCACAGGCTGTTGCAGTCCGCACAAAAATATATCAGTCCATGGGAAATGATACAATTATTGATGCGGGTAAGCTTGACTTTACATATTTCAGTGAAAAAGAGTTAAAAGAAAAATTGGGAGAAAAAAATTATAATCGGATAATGTCAGTGTATGAAAATGCAGTTGAAAATACGGTAGGTAAGATAATGTAGTTTTTTTGAATAAAATTTACCACCTTTGCCAATAATATCAGCATAGTTTAACTAGGAGGCAAAGAGTAAATGAAAAAAACATGGAGTTTCTTTAGAACAAAAATATTTTATGTTGCACTTGCTGTAGGGCTTGTAGCTTTCGCCAGTCTTGTGGCAGTGTATAATTATCAGGACGCAAAGGAAGAGCTTAATCAGGGACAGGCAATAGATTTAAACCAGCCTGTTGATAATAATTTAAACCAAGATGTAGCAGCAGGACAAAATGATGCGCTTGACAATTCCAAGGAGCCTGTTACGCAGATTGGAAAAATAAACGAAAGTACGACAGAGGCAAAAACTACAGAGCAGTCTGCTGAGGAGACAACAGAGGAAGTAACGGAGGATGTGGCAGCCGAGGAAAATGAGGACGAAACAGCACCTGCATCAAGCAACAGTGCGTCAGCAGCGCCGCAGCTTAATTATAACGGTGAACAGGAGCTTGCATGGCCGCTGATTGGTGACGTAATTCTTCCGTTTTCCATGGAAACAACAGTATACTATCAGACCTTAAATGCATATAAATGTAATCCAGGAATGTTAATCAGAGGCGACGAGGGAGTAGATGTACTGTCTGTATACGAGGGCGTAGTGGCAGACATTTATGAGACGAAGGAGCATGGAACGGTAGTGGACATAGACTTAGGAAATGGCTACAGGGCAACCTATGGACAGCTTATGAATGTATGCGTAAATGTAGGGGATAAGGTATCAATGGGACAAAACATTGCCGAACTTGGACCTGTAAGCAGCTACTATACAGAGGAAGGCACGCACCTTTACTTCCAGATAACGAAGGATACGGAGCCGATTAATCCGCTTACTCTCATAAAATAACAAAAAACAAAGGGGCTATCGCACTTACGGACATCAAAGTCCGTTATATGTGCGAAACCCGTCTTGGTCGTAGTGGTACTAAGAATTGCACGTACGGATAGATATACAGTAACAAAAAACCATTTGAAGACGTCGGTACTTGAGTTGGTGCAGGGAATGTCTTATACAGGTAACCAAAACACGCTTTCGCTCGTCTCCGA
>JAMPFU010000036.1:0-16323 GCA_023664385.1 Clostridium sp.
CAATATGCTAAAGATAGCCGGTAACTATAAAAATACAAAATATAAGAGGCTTGTCTGTGTAAGTTTATGTGTGCCTTAAATCCTTACCACGACAGCCCCTTTATAATTTATAGTTTGGACAGCTTTTCGATTGCTGCGTTTATTCTATTTATGGTTTCCTCTTTGCCAAGCAGTGACATAAGCTCGGTTGCGCCTCCCGGGGTTGCCTGCTTTCCTGAGATAGCTGTTCGAATCGGCCACATGACAAAGCCTGTCTTATATTCCTTTTCTTTTGCAAATTCCTGTAGTGCCTCAAATAATGAATCGTTATCGAAGGCTGTAGCATTTTTAAGTATCGGCAGAACCTCCGTAAGAAGGGTGAGGGAGTTTTCTGCTGTTGTTTTCATTTTTTTATGGACATACAGTTCAACAGGGTAATCAGGTACTTTTGCAAGAAAATCAATCTGTTCCCTTATATCAGGTAAAACATCGATTCTTGTCTTTACCATTGTAGCAATTTTTCTTGTATCCATTCCGTCGGGAGCAATCTCATTTATATAGGGAAGTGCCAGCTCATAAAATTTATCATCGTCCATTGCCTTGATATATTCGCTGTTCATCCATTTAAGCTTTGTAATGTCAAGGACAGCAGGGGACTTTGACATATTTCTGTAATCAAATTCCGAAATAAGCTCCTCCAAGGAAAAAATCTCACGGTTATCACTTGGACACCAGCCAAGCAGTGCCACAAAATTGACGATTGCCTCCGTTAAAAAGCCCTGTTCAAGCAAATCCTCAAAGGAGGAGTGACCGCTGCGCTTGCTCAGCTTATTGTGTTTTTCGTCTGTAATAAGCGGGCAGTGGATATATGTGGGAACCTCCCAGCCAAAAGCCTCGTAAAGTCTGTTGTATTTTGGAGATGAGGACAAATACTCATTGCCTCTCACAACATGGGTAATATTCATAAGGTGGTCGTCAACTACATTTGCAAAATTGTAGGTTGGAAAACCATCTGACTTTATCAGTATCATATCGTCAAGCTCCTCATTTGGAACAGTAATGTCCCCGTAGAGCTCATCAGAAAATGTTGTTGTTCCCTCCAAAGGATTATTCTGTCTTATAACGTAAGGAAGTCCGGCCGCAAGCTTCTCCTCAACCTCCTCCTTTGACAGACTAAGACAGTGCTTGTCATATCTTGATACCTGCTTGCCGTCAAGCTCCGATACAAGCCCCTTGAGGCGTTCCTCGTCGCAGAAGCAGTAGTAAGCCTCGCCCTTTTCAATCAGCTTTTTTGCATATTCAAGGTATATTCCCTGACGCTGACGCTCGCTTTGAACGTATGGACCAACGCCGCCGTCCTTATCAGGTCCCTCATCATGGATAAGACCTGTTTTGCTAAGTGTTCTTTTTATAATATCGACAGCACCCTCGACCTCTCTTTCCTGGTCGGTATCTTCTATTCTCAGTATAAAATCACCGCCGTCATGCTTGGCGATCAGATAAGCGTATAATGCGGTCCGCAAATTTCCTACATGCATTCTTCCCGTTGGACTTGGTGCAAATCTTGTTCTTGTTTTTGACATTTTTTTTCTCCCTTGTTTACCTTGATTTCTGTAGGAAATTATAACCTAACAAATTTTATTTTACAACACAATAGTTGATTAATATTCAGATTTTTAGTATACTGTTAAATAAGTGAGTGAAGATGAATGGGCTGTAGGGAAATGCTTTGCAGCATAACGATTACGAAGGTTGGGATATTATGAACGGTAAGATAATTTCAATATTAATGCAGGCATCAACAATATCCGTGTTATTTGTAGTACTATTAGTTGTGTTTTTTATTGCTTTAATTGCCATGACAATAGCTTTGCTTGCCAGCAGGTCCGACAAATCAGATGATGATTACGATGAGGATGAGGATGAGGATTATGACGAGGACTATGATAAGAAGAAGTCTGACAAGGTGAAGCTGACTGGAAAAAGCACTTCGGGCGATGACAGGAGGGTTTCTCGCAAAGAGCAGGAGAATGTAGATATCGGCAGCATATTTGCGGAGGCAGACAAAGAGGCTGAGATGGACAGTGCATTTACAGATAGTGCGCTTAATGATAGTGCTTTTAGTGACAGTGCGTTTACGGATAGTGCCTTTAGCGATAGTACCACTAAAAATGAGGCTGACGTTGTTGATACATATGCTGAAAATTCCACAGATAAAGACTTGTATGAGGAAGAAAATGACGACAACGATAATGATGAATATGACGATGTATATGACGAGGTTGGAGACACAGACGAGCTTATTGCAACAGATGAACAGCGTGAGTTTATTGAACAGCTTAAAAAACGTGATGCCGAGGAGAACGTGGATAATGCGGCTGCCGATGACATATTCGGGGACAGTGCCTTTTCTGACAGCACCTTTACAGACAGTGCATTTCCTGAACAGAATATAAGTGAGTTCAAAATGTCTGACCTTATTTCCAGTGAGGATATTGACGCATCGGTTAAGGAGGCAGTTGCACTTGGCAAGGCAATGTCAGTAAGCAGCGGTTATTCACAGACGGCAAAGGGAGCACAGACAGGCAGAAGAAAGAAAACAAATGTACCTATCACGGATAATTTTTATTGGTTCAATAAGCTTGATGTGGAGGAAAAGCCTGATTATAAGACGAAGGAAATGTACTATCACTATTTTAATGTTCCTGAGGATTGTATCGAGGATTTGTTGATTGAAATGTATGACTGTGCGCTTGTAAGGACAGAGGAGATACGGTACATAGCATACGGAATTGAGCCAAGAACAATATCCATGAAGGAAATTATGGGAAATGGCAGCAACCGCCATAATCAAAAAAAGCTGAAGGAACCAAATGCCGAGGATTTGCTAAAAATATATGCAAAATGGTGTTCGTATGTGGATGAGCTTTTTGAAAAGGTTGAGATACATGCAGATGATTATACAACGGAAAAAATAAGAACGCTCCTGTGTGAATTTGGAAGAAGCGATGTTGATGAGATATTAGAGGGAAAGTAGTAAAAAAGAGATTTAATGAGGTGGTAAAATGGCAGAAAACACACCAAAACGTAAGATAAAAGACAGCGTATTCACAAATCTGTTTCAGGATAAAAAATATCTGCTCCGTTTGTATCAGACGCTTCATCCGGAGGACAGCGATGTAACGGAAGATGATATAAAAGACGTTACCATCAAGCATATATTGGTTGACGCAGATTATAATGACCTTGGTTTTTCGGTTGGCGACAGGCTTGTCATTTTGGTTGAAGGCCAGTCTACATGGACAGTGAATATTATTATTCGTGCATTGATGTACCTGATACAGACATACCATGATTTTTTCAAGCGTACCAACCAAAATTTGTATGGTTCTAAAAAGGTGGATATGCCGAAGCCTGAATTGTATGTAATTTTTACGGGTGAAAAGCCGAAGAACCCACCTGATACCATATCACTTAGGGAAGACTTTTTTGACGGTGAAAAAATAGCGATAGATGCAGAAGTTAAGGTGCTGTATCAGGAAGACGAAAATAATATTATCGGACAGTATATTATTTTCTGTAAGGTATATAATGAACAGAGAAAGAAACACGGACAGACGAAGAAAGCAGTAACAGAAACAATCCGTATCTGTAAAGATAGAAATGTGTTGAAGGAATATCTTGAAAGTAAGGAACAGGAGGTGGTCGATATGATGATGACACTGTTTGATGACGAGTACGTTATGGAGGCATATGCAAAGGATATTGAGGATAATGTTACTCATAGAGAAGCAAGGAAAACGGCGGAAAGAATGATTGTGGACGGAGAACCACTTGAAAAAGTCGCACGTTATGTTCCATCATTGTCACTTGATGAATTAAAGAAACTTGAAGCCGAGATTACGCAGTTAGCATAACCAGCAAAACAATTTTTGACAATCAAACTGTCAATGCCTGATTGCATAATATCAAAGTAAAACGGCACATGGAAACATAAATGTAAACCATGTGCCGTTTCATTATACTGTTTCTTCTTTTTTCGGTTCCAGCTTCCCAAGATATAGGGTAAATATCGTACATGCTATAAATAGTATGACACCTATTACTATCTGCACCACGGAGGTTTTCTGCATATTGTATTCCTCCTGCACCTTGCAGAATATTGATACGGGAGATGAAAGAATAAGTCCCAGTATTGCAGAATATGTGGCAGAGCAAAAATGCTCAAACAGCCATTTGATAAGCTTTGAAATGAAAAAAATTCCAACAAGACAGCCTATGGCAAAGGGGGCAAGCAAAAGTGCCCTGTCTATCATTCCTGACAGGTCAAGGTTCTTAAGGGCAGTGATAAAGTCCTTCACTGCATTTATCACTCCGAAATAATATCCCAAAATCATCAACACAAGAGAACCACTCACGCCCGGAATAATCATTGTAGCAGAGGCGATTACGCCGAGGAAAAGCATTTTAATGATAGTAATAAAATCGGCTGTGAGTAAAATTCCGCTTTCGCTGTCTCCACCCAAAAAAGGAAGTGCGACAGCAAGTGCAGTAAACACAATAAATAAAATTACGTTTATGGCAATTGATTTATGGGCATCATTATCACAGCCTGATTTTAGGGCTTTCACAATCATTGGTATGCCGCCGAATATAAGCCCTGTAAATGCCGCTGCCGTTATAAACGGCTGAGATTTCAGAATAACGGGTATAATAAATGTAAAGCCGATAATACCCACAGCCATGCCGATGGCAATCGGCAAAAGCGTTTTAACACTCTTTTTAAAGCTTTTAAACAGATTAGATATGGAGGAGAGCAGCTTGTCATATATGCCGAATGACACTGCCATCGTTCCTCCGCTTACACCCGGAATTACATTTGCGACACCCACAAAAATGCCCTTGATTAAGTCAATAAAAAAATTCATGATACTACCTTTCCTTGTTTAATATAAAACATTGTTCCCTATTGCATGTGCTAAGCACATTATGCTTTTTGTGCAGGCACAAAAAACTGCAATGCTCATTATATCATATACAGGAAAAAATACAAATAAAACACAAATATTACACAAATAGTTTTATATACTATATTGCAAAATGAGTTATTGCATGTTATGATATGTAGTATTAAAAACCACGTTTTGAGGAGGATCGTTTTATGAGCTTTAAAATAGTCGGTGATAGCTGTTGCGATTTCACGGCAGAAGATATGGCAAAGGGGTATTTTGTCAGTGTGCCGCTTACACTTATAATTGGAGATAAGGAAGTTAAGGATGATAACACATACAATCAGGAGCAGCTTTTGAAAATGATGTCAGAAACGGATAAGGCAATCAGATCCGCATGTCCGTCGCCTGATGCATTTATGGAGGCATATAAGGGCGCTGACGAGGTATACGTTGTTACATTATCGTCTAAGCTGAGTGGCTCATATAATAGCGCCATGCTTGCAAAGCAGATGTATCAGGAGGAAAATCCCGACGTAAAAATATATGTATTTGATTCAAAATCTGCGGCAGCAGCACAGCATCTTATCTGTGAAAAAATTGAAGAACAGGCATTATTAGAAAAGTCGTATGAGACGATTGTCAGCGCTGTGGAGACGTATATACAAAAGCAGCAGACACTTTTTGTTCTTGAGAATTTGGATGTGATGAAAAAAAATGGAAGAATGTCAAAGGTAAAGTCGATTGTGGCAAGCGTGCTCAACATCAAGCCTGTGCTTTGTGGTGTTGACGGAGAAATACTGCAGTTGGATCAGGCGCGCAGCATGAATAAAGCACTCAATAAGCTTTTGTGGCATGTAAAAAAGGGCAATTATGATGTGAACAGAAAGGTTGAGATTACACAGTGTGCCAGTAGGGAACGCTGCATGAATATACGAAAGGTGCTGATGGAGCAGTTTGGATTTAAAAATGTTGCTGTTTTAGAAGCAAAAGGAATCAGCACGCTCTATGAAAACCGAGGCGGAGTGATTATATCCTTATAATGTAAGGCTTTTGTAAGTAAAGTAAAGGTACGGGATTATCTTCTTGTACCTTTACTTTTTTGATGCTATAATAAATATATTTACTATAAAATCAGGAGACAAAAATGAAAAAAAATAAAAAGATTATAATTTTCTTTGTATTGGCAATGCTATTAATAGGTGGCATTTCCGGCTGCAAGGATAAAAATAATAAAAATGGCAATCATGCCACAGCAACGGATGCAGCTTCGGCTGAGCTTACGACAGAGAATGTAGGAGAAGACGGAGCTTCGGGTAAAGCCATGGATGATGACGGCTTTTATGCGATAAATGATTATGTAAAGCCGGCAGGCGACATTGCAAATATTATGATTAGACCATCCATGGATTCAGGAATTTACAGGTATTTACAGGCAGAGGAATCCTTAAACAGAACAGGATATAATGATACATGGTCAAGAGTTGTCGTAGATAATACGGATTTCTATATTTTGACGGAAACCCTCCAAAAGGCAGAAAGACCCGGTATGGACGATACATCTGAGGAGGCTGAGACGGAGGCACTGCCGAAGGTGGTTGCCATAGACCCGGGAAATCAGGCGAATGAAAATGTAATTTCAGAGCCCATAGGACCTGACAGTCAGGCGACAAAAAGAAGCGCCACAAAAGGAACGGTCGGAAGCACATACGATACAAACGAATATGAAATCAATCTTGTGTATGCCAAGCTGTTAAAGGCAGAGCTTGAAAGCAGGGGCTATGAGGTTGTTTTGACCCGTGATTCAAATGATGCGGACATATCCAACAAGCAGAGGGCAGAGCTTGCAAACAGCTCAGGCGCATCCGTTTTTATCAGAATACAAATGAATTACAGCTCCAACAAGGAGCTTTCAGGCTCAATGGCTGTCACAATGACAGGCGACAGCCCTTACAATGCACGTTTATATGGAGAAAGCTATCATCTTGCAACAAGAATTTTGCAGGGGATTATTTTGGAAACAGGCGCCGTAAATCAGGGAATATATGAGACAAATGAAATGACGGCTATCAATTGGAGTGAAATCCCGGTTGTTGTGATAAAGGTAGGTTTTCTGAGTAACGCTATCGACGAGGCAAATCTGCTTGATGTGGAATATCAGACAAAGATGATTAATGGAATAGCCGATGGCATAGACAGCTATTTTGCAAATTAGGAGGATAAAAATGAGAGATTATGTTTTGGTAAGTGACTCTACGGCAGATATGAATGTGGAGGTTGTAAAAAAGCTTGATGTTAAAATCATACCATTTTCGTATTCTGTGAATGATAACGTATACCACTATTATCTTGACGAAAGAGATGGGGATATCAGTGAGTTTTATACAAATATGAAAAAGGGCGCAATGCCGGTTACGTCACAGGTAAATCCAATAACATATAAGGAATATTTTGAAGAAATTGTTTCAGAGGGGAAGGACATATTATATATTTGCTTTACCTCAGGGCTAAGCGGTTCTTATCAGACTGCGCTTTTAGGTGTAAATATGTTAAAGGATAAATATCCTGATGCAAATATTGTTGTCATAGATTCCCTTTGTGCATCCATTGGACAGGGACTTCTTATGTATCTTGCTGCAAAGAAAAAGCAGGAGGGTATGGGTATGGAGGAGCTTGAGCAGTGGGTGCTGGCTTACAGAAAAAAGATAAGACACTGGTTTATGGTTGAGGATTTATTTCATTTAAAACGTGGCGGCAGAGTAACAACTGTGGAGGCTGTTGTTGGCAGTGCCTTGAAAATAAAGCCTATTTTAAGTGTGGATGATGAGGGAAAGCTTTTTGTAAAATCCAAGACAAGGGGCGTATCAAAGGCGCTTGACTATATTATTGAAAGATTTAAGGAGGAGGCGGCAGCGCCTGAAACGCAGACGGTTGTAATAGGACATGCAGATGCAAGGGAAAAAGCGGAGCGCCTTAGGGAAATGGTTATGGAGGCAGGTGTTTTAGAGGAAAATATTATACTGGCGCCGATTGGACCTATCATTGGAGCACACGTGGGAGCAGGCATGGCAGCGCTTGTTTTTGTTGAAAAGTAACAGTTTTTAAACATTTTTGAAATTTTGTAAAAATTTTGTAACAAAATCTTGACATGGTATCTTAGTAATGCTACAATACTTTCGTAATAAATATGTAACAATTTTATGTGTTCTGAAATATTATTATGAAAATAGGTAAAGAGGCATGAATAAGAGAACAAAGTTAAGAATAAGGAATTTTAGCTTATATCTAAAGAAAAACATTTTGAACTCAAAATACATAGTGAGAAATACATCGGCAGTTGTGCTTGGTGTTTCATTTGTAGGAATGATTATCTGCGGAAGCAAGATGATTAGCATGTCCAAGGAACAAGACGTTGTTGCTGCTTCTATGGAAGCACAGGTAGGAGCTGCTGCATCAACTGAGCTTATGCAGTATGACGACGATAGCATCGTTTTAAATGAGGTTGCCATGATAGACCCAACCTCCATATCTTCTGTCAAGGTTGCAATGGACAGTGATGTAGTGATGGCTGTCGAAGCAAACGAGTTTCAGATCGTGGCACAGGTTCAGGAGGAGCAAAAGGCTGAGGCAGCAGGCGTTGAATTTGCAATAACTGCTCCTAGTACCGAGGAAAGCACAGAGAGTGCTTCAGAAAACACCACAGAGAATACGGGTAGCATGTCAATTTCACAAAGCACAACCAGCATTACGACACAGCCTACCGTACCGCCACAGCAGATTGCAAGTGAGTGGCGTGCACCTATGTCTTTGACAGAGGAGGAAGTAAGGGAGATGGCATGTGTGCTTACCCTTGAGTGTGGTAACCAGTGCTATGAAGGACAGCTTGCAATTGCAAACCTTATTATAAACAGAGTATTGTCAGGAAGATGGGGAAGCACAGTTCACGATGTGCTTTATGCTGAAAACCAGTTTTCAGTTGTATATACAACAGCTTATGCAAACTGCATGGCAAACGGACCGCAGGAAAGCTGTGTGCAGGCTGTAAGGGATGCAGCGTCAGGTAACAACAACATAGGCTCGTATCTTTCATACAGAGCACTTTGGAGTGTAAGTCCAAGCAATTATACGGACTATACAATTATACAGGATCACTTATTCTTCTAGGAAATGAATATTAAATAAAAAAGAGGCTGTTGCAAAATAGATGATTACGTCTATGAAGCAACGGCTTCTTTTTTGTGTAAATCACAGGTCAATCAGCCAATCCATAACATTAATTGATTTTATTCCTTCATAAGACGAATCCAATCCTGTGTCCAACGATAGGATTATTTTTTCATAATTGTCATTAATTTTCTGCAATGGTGCCAGCTCCCTGTCACGTACAAGTTCATTTGTCATCGATTCCGTGACTTGAATATAGAGCTTGTCATCTGCTTTGGCTGCGATAAAATCTACTTCTGCATTATCTACTTTTCCTATGGAGACATCATAGCCTCGTCTAAGCAGTTCAAAATAGACCACATTTTCTAACGCATGTCCACTGTCACGGTTTCTAAATCCAAGAAGATAATTTCTTAGTCCTATATCAACAATATAATACTTGCCGAGCGTCCTCAAAAATTCTTTTCCTTTAATATCAAAGCGTTTGATATCATAATAAAAATATGACTCCAGCAATGCATTTACATATGCCTGCACAGTATGGGTACTGGGAGTTCCTTTTCGCCTTCCGTATTCTAACAGCCCCTCATTTACGAGAATATTTCCAATGGATGAAACTGAAATGCTGCTGCCAATATTATCAGCGAGGAATATAACAATCTTTTTCAAAAGAATAGGGTCAGTAATTCGTTTCTGTCCTCTCAAATTTTCCCGTTCCAAAATATCCCGGACAATTACCGTAGAATAAATGCCTTCCAATAATAACAAGGCTTTTTCTTGATCAAGACCAATATCAGCAATGCCTGGCATCCCGCCAAAACGCATATAAGCATCAAAAACTTCCCGCAGCTCGTAATGCTCGCCATTTTTATGAAATACCTGCTTTCTTACACCTCCCAAAGCACTTTTCGTCTCCCGGACTTCAAAATCATGGAAATATAAAAATTCGCCGAAAGAAAGAGGCAGCATTTTGATTTCCACGCATCTTCCTGATAAATAGGTGGAATACTCAGAGGAAAGCAGATATGCATTGGAACCCGTAATATAAATATCGCAGTTAAAATCTACCCGAAAAGAATTAATTGCATCCTCCCAATTGGGTACCCGCTGCACTTCATCAAAAAATAAATACATTATCTTATTAGGCAGCACATGCTGTTTTACATACTCATAAAATTCATCACTGTTCATTTTTTTATACGCATGCGATTCAAAATTCATCTCAATAATCTGTTCATCCGAAATTCCACTTTCTTTCAAATGTGCAATCATTAATTTAAGCAAGCTGGATTTGCCGCATCTGCGTATTCCTGTGACGACCTTTACAGGCTCTGTATTCTGAAAAGCAATCATCTTTTTTAAATATAAATCTCTCTTTTTCAGTATATGTGTATCAATCATCAATACACCTCCTTGTGGCATGATGATAGCACAAATTCTTAAAAAAATCAAGTCTATGCATTTAAGTGCAAAAAGTTTATTTTTTCGACAATTTTTGCAATCGAACATATTTAGCAGACTTAGATTGAGGGGCAGGGAAGTTGAAATGCCGAAGGCATCTTGTTTTACTGCCGTACCTTTTTTGCCTTGATTTTTGTAAATTCTATAATTTCCCGTTTATCTTCTTCTGAAATCATATCAAAATAATATATCATTTCCTTTTCCAAGCTGCTAAAATTTTGCAGCCGTTTTTTGTTTGCCGGTTTATTGCAGTATTCTAAATAAGAGGCGAGGGCGTCGCTGTCGGAGGTGGGGTTGGGTGCGTCAAAAAACTCGTTGCGGTCAACATCCATCGTGAGGTGCATCAAATCACTGACAGCTACATTGTAAATGCCAGCAAGCTTATAAAGTGTCTCAGCACTTGGAGAGCGGCTGCCTGTTTCATAGTGTGAATAAGTCTGACGCACAACTCCAAGTGCGGCAGCAATATCCTCCTGTGTGTAACCATTGGCTTCACGCAGCTCCTTTAATCTTGAAGAAAGTAATTTATTTCTCAATCTGTTTCACGCCCCTATCCATAAATAATTACATACATTGTATGATAATTGAAAATATGCCTTGGCAACAAACTGTAGCATATATCTCTGTTGTACGTTAAAAAATATTGACATAACAACGGCAAAATGATACAATTTGTAGCGAAATAAAATTTAGTAGTTAAATTGTGGGGAAGGAGGTTTATGTTTTCTGCATAGCAAAGAATTTTAACATATCATATTGATTTAATAGAGAGGAGCTTGATTATGAAAAAGCGAATTATGTCCTTGGCTTTAACGGTTGTTTTGTTGTTCTCGCTTTGCATTGATGTTATTCCTTCAAGGGCGTCAGTGCAGACATTGACAATTACTGCAACAGTAGATAAACAGACTGTTAAGCCGGGTGATACGGTTACAGTGACGGTGTCGATGGGAGCAATTACAAATCTTCAATGTGTTTGGGTTAAGGTAGACATTCCAGAGGGACTTACATATGTTACAGGTTCTGAAAAGACGATGGATAATGTGCAAAGTGCATTGGGTGGTTCACCTGCCACCTTTAATGAAGGTGCGATGATATTTCTTGCAGATGCAAGAGATTATACAAATACGGCATCAATGGATTTGTTTACGATACAGTGTACCGTTGACGAAACGGCAACAGGTGATTTGACTATTGGTTTTGGACCTGATGAAGAAGAAAACTGTTATACGGATACATCGGATACTTGTACATGTGACTTTAAAACTGCAACAGTGAGCGTAGTAATTCCTGCCACTGGAATATCGCTTAATAAAAACAGCGTGACACTTGATGCAGGCGATACGGAAACCTTGACGGCAACGCTTACGCCTGCTAATTCAACAGATACGGTTGTATGGTCTACGAGTAACAGTGCTGTTGCAGATGTTGACGCTGCGACAGGCGAGGTGACAGCTAAGAAAAAGGGTACTGCCAATATAACTGCAACGGCAGGCACTAAGACTGCAGCATGTGCCGTTACCGTTAATTGTCCACACACAAACAAAACAAATGTAGCAGCGGAGCCTTCAAGCTGTACGAAAAAGGGTTGGACAGCATATTCCAAATGTGATGCTTGTGGACAGCTTTTTGACGGAAGCAATGATGAAATAACGGAAATTCCATATTTATCTCTTGCTGAGCATACACAGGCTACGGCGGCAGCTTGTAATAAATTGGCAACCTGTAGTGTATGTGGACAATCATATGGTAATTATGCTGAACATACATATGGCAGTCTAATACCAGAAGTAGCTGCAACACATTCAAGTGAGGGAACAAAGGCACATTATGAATGTTCTGTTTGTGGAAAAATATTTAATTCAAGCAAGGTTGAGGTAACAGAGCAGGATTTAATTATCGACATGATACCGCATGTTCCCGGTGATTGGCAGACAGATGAAACTAATCACTGGAAGAACTGCACGACCGTAGGTTGCGGCGTATTAATTGAAAGCACAAAAACAGCCCATACATATAAGTGGGTTGTTGACAAGGCGGCTACCGAAGATGAAACAGGCTTAAAGCATGAGGAATGTACAGCTTGTGGATATACACGCAATGAAAATACAGTGATTGACAAGCTGGACCACGTTCATGTGGATATCGTAAAGCACGCTGCGGTTGCAGCAAGCTGTACGAAAACAGGAACAGTGGAATATTATACCTGTGGAAGCAGCAAATGCGACGGAAAATATTATAGTGATGAAGCGTGTCAGTTGGAAATAACCAATATAGTTACAGACGTTAATCCTGAAAATCATGTTGGAGAGGTGGAGATAAAAAATCAGAAGGACGCAACAGCAGATGAGGAAGGGTATACAGGAGATACATATTGCAAAGCCTGTGGCGAAAAAATTGCTGATGGCGAGAGCTTTAAGGCAGAGGCAGAGGTTAAAATTGCAGCCATAAGCGAAGCTGATATTACAGACGAATTAAAAAAAGCAGGCATTGATACCGTGGCTAAAATTGAGGAGGCTTTATATGCTATAGCGCTTACTGACAATTATAAAAAGGAAAACAGCGTGGTATATGACGCCAAGCTGATGGTTTCATTTGACAACGGCAAAACCTTTGTTGAGGCAACAAAGGACAATTACCCTGTAGGAGGCAAAATAGCAGTAACAATTCCATATCCTAATGGAACGGATGCAACCTACGACTTTAAGGTTGTACATATGTTTGCAACCTCTGTTAATGGACAAACACCGGGTAGTATGGAAATACCTGAAATAACAAAAACTGCGACAGGTATTACATTTGAGGTAAATGGTCTTTCTCCGATTTCCGTAAGCTGGTATAAGGAGGCACCACAGCCTGAGGTCGTAAAGCCTGAGACAGCTACAGATAAAACGATTTCGGAGAGTCCAAAAACAGGAGATAGCGTAAACGTAAGCGTGATGATTTTATTGGTTATCTTGTCGGGCATTTTGCTTGTGATTATGACAAGATTTATCAAAAAAGAGGAAAATAGGTTAAAAGAATAGCCTGTAATTTTAAAGGGCGGTGACATCCATCGCCCTTATATTGTTTAAGGGAAATATAAAGGATTTTAACAACATATATGAATAAGACAGAATTAAAAAGGAAGAAAAATAAAATATTGTTTTTTAAGGTATTAATCATTATATCAGCCGTATGTATCGTTTTAATGCTGGTGTTAATTATACAGAGCTTGAGGCTTAACAAAGCAGGAAGTGGGAATGATGGTTTGGAGGCTGTGCAAAATGATACGGCAAATGCAGAAAGTCCAAACAGTAGATTGAACGGCAGCTATTTTTATGAGGAAGATACAATATATGATTTTGACGGAGAAAAATTTGGCTGTCTGCATTTATTAATAGATGAAGAAGAATTTAAGTACGGTTATCAATATAGGGTTGAGGATAACCGATTATACATAGATTTTAACTCGGAGGAGCTGCATGATGCAGTGTACACATTTTCAATAAGCGGGGACAAGCTTACATTAACTGGAGAGGAAGGCACTGCTGGAGGCGTGTATGAGCTAACGAGGAAGGATGTTACTAAAGAGTAGCAGGGAAAATAAATGTTTAGGAGGAAAGGATGCTATGAACAGGAAAAAAATTGTCGGAATTATGATGCTTATTTTCGGTATATGCGTAGGGATTTTTTTCGGTGGTACAACCATAGGCAAAGCTGACACGGGAATTACAAAAGGACAATGGTTGAACTACTTAGTGGAAACCTTTGATATGCAGATAACCGATGATACAATACCGGATGATTATTACTCAGATATAGCGGGGTCTATATATTATGAAGATATATTGAAAGCCATAAATTTTGGCGTGATTGACCTTGAACAGGGGGAAATGTTTAACCCGGATGCCATGGCAACAAGAGAGTTTGCAGTTACAACCTTAAATTATTGTCTTGGCATTCGATATGATGAAGAATTGCATAATGTGGATTTTACAGATGCAGACACAATAAGCTGCTTGGAGGACGCTAAAATTGCTACAGCAAGAGGGTGGGTTTCACCCATAGAGGGTGCTTTTTCGCCTGAAACCAATATAACAATGGAAGAAAAAAATGCCATGTTGGAGGATGCAAAAAGCTTATTAGCTGTATCTGATATAGACGTAAATCATGTAAATACATATGAGGTTAAAGATGATTTTATAGAAATACCACAGGATATACCAATAGAATTTGATGATGATGGAAAAATCCATATTTATGATTATGATACTACATTAAAGACAGGAGATAAATTTGTCTTTTTCATTAGTGGAATTGCATTTGCTTATGAGGCAGAGACTGTTGAAACGGTATATGATGGTTTACAGATTGTTACGGGAACAAGCCTTGGTTATGTTGACGGGTTTGAAGATGTAGATGCCGAGGGAGAAATAGATTTCGATTTGTCTCAGGCGGAGATTTTGACAGATGGCGTTGTGCTTACCGATGAAGATGGAAATGAGCTTAGAAATAACGGAGCTTCTACATATGCCACTAAAAAACTGAAAAATATAAAAGGGACATATACGGTAGATTTAGGAGATGGATTAACAGCAACAATTGATTTGAACATATCTGATTTTAAGCTGAGATATGGTGCAAAAAAAATAACCAATCCGGGGTGTTATGTTGAAGTCCTTGGTAATTTAAAGGTTTCAAGTACAGTTAAGGCATGTAAAAACCAAAGTATTCCTCTTGTATCTATTCCGATAGCAGGAGGTATTGGGAAAGTAACCGTTACTGTAAATTTGTCGGCAGATGGTAAGATAACAGCAACTTATCAGACGGATTTTCAAACAGGATTTTCATGGACGGTTAAGGATGGCTTTCGTGTAATAAAAAAATTTTCAAAGGAAAAATATTCATGCTCCGCACAGGTTACGGCAAATGCAGGCTGTGAAGCGTCGATATCCTTTAATGTGGGTTTTGCGAGTGGAAAGCTGTATGCAAATGCAGGGATTAGCATGGTGGCAACTACGGATGTATGGGGCGATAGTTTGAACCCTGAGAGATGTACTGATTTTGAGGCATGGATGTATGCAGGCACAGGAGCAAGTGCAAACATTAATATCAAGATACTCAGCAAAACTTACAAAAAGTCATGGTCGAAGGAGTATACGATTTTTTCCAAAAAGAATACGCCTATATATGTGTGCTTTCATTTGGAGGATGGAAAACGTACGGATGGCTGTACACGTTCTGTAGAAAATGGAACAAGCGAGGAAACGCTTGCGAAAAGAACCACGGGAAAGAAAAAATATTATACGTCAAAATATGCAGGGACAATTAAGGGAAAAAGTGGAACTATAAGCAGTTTTGTGGATTGTGGTATTGTTGCGGATGATAAGATTGTTTTGTACGAATATGATACGGATTCTAATGGAAACGCAACCATAACAAAATATAACGGAACGGCAAGTTATGTTGCAATTCCTGATGAACTTGATGGACATAAGGTTGTAGCAATTGGGGAACGGGCGTTTAGAGATAATAAATATATTACGGGAGTTGATATACCGGATAGTGTAACGTCAATAAATAATTATGCATTTTGGGATTGTATAAACCTAAAAATCGTGGAACTGCCTGACAGTGTGACGGCAATAAGGGATTATGCATTTTTCGGCTGTACATCACTTGTAAATGTGGATTTGCCGAAAAAACTGGTGGAATTGGGTAACGATGTATTTACAGATACACCGATAGAAAGCATAACAATACCGAAGACATTAGAAATTGTAAGTTGGGC
>JAMPFU010000036.1:16423-30068 GCA_023664385.1 Clostridium sp.
AATTGGAAGGAGAGACATTTAGTAATACACCGATAGAAAGCATAACAATACCGAAAACATTAGAAATTGTAAATTGGTATTCTTCCCGTGATGTTTCTTGTGGACCATTTTACAATTGTACAAAATTAAAGACAATAAATTTTGAAAGTGGGATAACGGGAATACCGAGGTATCTGTTTGCAGGCTGTCAGGGGATAGAGAAGGTAACGATACCGAATACGGTAACAACAATAAATGACGGCGCATTTAAAGATTGCATAAACCTGAAAACCGTGGAACTGCCTGACAGTGTGACGGAAATGGGAGATATTTTGTTTGACAACTGCACCTCTTTGACAACTGTGCATATTCCGTCTGCAACAAAACAAATTAATCGATATATGTTCCGCAACTGTAAATTGCTTACAACAATAAATCTGCCTGATACGCTTACAGCCATTAATGAGTATGCTTTTTACGGCTGTGCGTCGCTGTCAAGCTTCCGATTGCCCGACAGTGTCCAAAAAGTAGATAATTATGCGTTCTATGGCTGTACGTCTTTATCAGATTTTACTTGTGGGGAAAACTTAACTGAGATAGGCAGTTATGCGTTCAGGGAATCAGGGCTTACAAGCTTTGTCAGCAACTCTGCCCTAATAAAAATAGGTCAGTATGCATTTTATGATTGTGACAATTTGGCTACAGTTACATTATCTGATAATTTAAAAACCATTGGAGAGTATGCATTTGCCTATAATGAAGCTCTTGCATCGGTAAGCTTAGGAGCAGGCATTACGGATATTCCAAGATATGCATTTTATGAGGACTCCGTGCTTGAACATATCGTTTTTCCATATCAGGTTAAAACTGTTGGGGATTATGCGTTTGGAAATTGTACAAAGCTTGTGGATGCGACAATTAATCAAAATGTAACAAGCATTTCAAGCAATGCGTTTTCGTATCCTGCGAAGATGACTGTATACGGGGTGAGTGGTTCTTATGCGGAGGAATATGCGTCAGGAAAAGGGATAGCGTTTGTTCCGCTTGAGACTGAAACACAAGAAGTTATATTAAACAAAACGGAGATTACATTAGGCAAAGGCGAAACATACAAATTAAATGCACGGTTATACCCCGAAAACTCCGTTGAAGAAGTAACGTGGACTTCCATGGACGAGACGATTGCAACGGTTGATGAAAATGGAAATATAAAAGCCGTTGCCGTGGGAAGTACAAGTATTCTTGCCATGTCAGGAGCAGTTATTGTACAGTGTGATATTACGGTTTATCAGCCTGTAAGCTCTGTATATATTAATGAGGGATATTCATATGAAGGAACAGTGGGAAGTACAGTTTCGCTTACGGTAACAGTTTATCCTTCTGATGCGACTAATAAGAATGTTACATGGACAAGCAGTGACAGCGGTATAGCATCTGTTGATGAAAATGGACTTGTTACGTTAAATTCATATGGAACGGCAGAGATAACTGTTACAACGGAGGACAAGGGAAAAACAGATAAGTATACCGTCAAGGTGTCGCCTGTCGCAGTTACGGGTGTGTCCATAGAAAAAAATGTATCATTGGATATTGGAGATACATACGAGCTTGAACCGATAATTACACCTGAAAATGCTACAAATAAGATTGTGACATGGACGAGCAGTAAACCGTCTGTTGCTACTGTTACTGATGGCAGGATAACGGCAGTTTCACAAGGAACAGCAATCATTATTGTTAAGACAAAGGATGGCAATAAAACTGCAAGCTGTACGGTGACGGTAAGTAATAATGCAAAGTACAATATTGCTTATGAATTAAATGGAGGAACGAATAACAGCTTAAACCCTGTAAGCTACAAGACGGACACGGATGTAATAGTCCTGCGGGATGCGACCCGTGTGGGATATTCATTCCTTGGATGGTATACGGACAGTGGATTTACGAATAAGATAAGTCAAATTGACGCCTCTTGCACAGGTAATATTACGTTATATGCAAAATGGGAATGGAAAACCTATGATATTACATATGAGGCTGATGAGAATACGTCAGTAGATATAAATAACGTATTTACTGAGGAAGAATTAGCAGGCGGAGGAATGTTGCAGGTTGAAATTAAGGTAGATAGCGCACCTTCGGAAATGCTTGGTGCAGATGAAAATCGACTGCTTGAGGAAATATCGCCTGACAGCGTATTTGCAGCGTTTATGGATATTGTGCTTGTAAAAAAGATAGATGGCGAGGTAGTTGGCAATATTACTGATTTAGAAAATGAAATTACCATTACCATTGATATTCCTCAAGAATACATTGGGACAGAGCGTAGGTTTTTCATAATCAGGTTACATGATAATGTACCAACAATATTGGAGGATTTGGATGATAATCCGAATACCGTTACCATAAAGACAGATAAGTTTTCATTGTACACATTGGCATATGAAGATACAAACAAGGGTTACTCATTGTATGGTACGGTTACATCGTATGCTTCGTCAAAAACTGCATCTGATACCATAAGCATTGATTTGTACGATATAAGCGACAGTTCAATGAGTACAGCTTTATATCATACGGAAAGTACAAGTGACAGTTATGGTATTGAAAATGTTAGAAGTGGTAATTACATTATGTCAGTTTCCAAGGAAAATCATGTGACACGTTGCTACAACATAACCGTATTGGATTCTGACATTGAGCAGGATGTAACCATCTGCCTCAAAGGTGACGTGACAGGTGACGGTAAAGTAAATGCACAGGATTGGAATGCTGTACGTGACCATATAAGCTATGCGGACAGAATTGCCGATGATTATAAATTTAAGTGTGCAGACGTGACAAATGACGGCAGGATAAATGCACAGGATTGGAATGCAATACGAGACCATATAAGTTATGCAAAGAGATTTTGGTAAACGGATGTTAGGGATATTAACCATAAATATATTATAGTAGGAGGATAAAATTATGGAGAAAAAAGATTGGATACTGTTACTTGTTCCTATTTTATGCAATGGAGTTATTATGTTTCTGTTGCAGAAAGCATTTGAGAAAAGGCAATTGGTTTTGAATGAAAAATATAAATATGTTTCGCTCATGCTACAAAAAGTGGATAAAGCACTTGATTTATTTGTAAAAACATTACAAACAACTGACGATGATTTGACTCAAATTAATAGGTTAAATCAGTTTTCAGCAAGTTATTGTGAGGTATATTATTATTATCAACAAAATCAGACATTATTTAAGCACTTGGAAAATAGTATGACCGAATTAATAAAGACTCATGAGGAAATACAAAAGGATTTACTTGCGATACAAAATAATAAACATACCCCTGAAGTCGTAAGACATATGGAGTTGCTTTTTTATAAAATCTATGATTTGTTACAATCTATACAGAAAGATTGTATACAACGGAAGGTATGACGGCGGTCACTTCGTTTATGATGGTAAAAATGAAGAACTTAACATGAATGCAATTTACTATGTGGCTTTAAAGATGGTTGGTTAGATAAGGGATAAATTGCTGAAGGTTATAAATTTAAGTGTGCAGACGTGACGGATGACGGCAGGATAAATTCAAAGGATTGGAATGCAATACGAGACCATATAAGTTATGCAAAGAGATTTTGGTAACTGGATGTTAGGAATATTAACCATGAATATATTATAGTAGGAGGATAAAATTATGAGTATAAATGATTGGATACAGATGCTTGTTCCTGTTTTAAGCAATAGTGTTATTGTATTTTTATTGCAGAAAGTATTTGAGAAAAGGCAATTGGTTTCAATTGAAAAATATAAATATGTATCACTTATACAACGAAAAGTGGATTATACACTTGATTTATTTGTAAAAACGTTACAGACAACCGACGATGATCTGACACAAATCAGTTGGTTAAATCGGTTCATAAGTAGTTATTGTGACGTATACTATTATTATCAGCAAAATCAGACTTTATTTAAGCACTTGGAAAATTATATGGAAGAATTAATAAAGACACATAAGGAAATACAAAAGGATCAGCTTGCCATACAAAATAATAAACATACCCCTGAGGTCGTAAGACATATGGAGTCACTTTTTCGTAAAATCTATGATTTGTTACAATCTATACAGAGAGATTGCATACAACGGAAGGTATGACGGCGGTCACTTCGTTTATGATGGTAACAATGAAGAAATTAACATGAATGCAATTTACTATGTGGCTTTAAAGATGGTCGGTTAGATAATGGATAACAGGAGGACAAATAATTATGAAGAAATTTAAGCTGATTACAATAAGTGTTGCCATGGTGCTGATGCTTACTGCATGTGGGAACACAGATAAGGGTAATTCTTCAGACGCTGAACCTACGGAAGAAGCTGTATTATCTGAAGAAACCGAAGCGACAACTGAAGCTATGACAACCGAAGCAACAACGGAGGAGCCTAAACCGATGCCATACTCGGAGGAAATGAATTTGACTTTTGGTGAAATAAATTCTGTTGAGGCTCCAGTATCATATACATATGTTTATCCAAATGAAAATGAAAAACAGCCTACAGAGATAGACGGTGTCGAGGTAATACAGCAAAAAGCTAAATATTCGTTGGGAGATGTAACGATAAACGGAGAAGATGAGGAAGGAAATGTGAATTTAACGGTACAGTTTATTTCAGATGCTCCGATATGTTTTAATTGGGATGGAATAAATAGTTTTTCATGGTATACAACTGTCAGGGGAATTCGTTTTTTTGATTATTATACAGGAAATGTCATGGAAATAGGGAAAGAGGAAGAAGAAAACGAAACGTATAAGGAATATGAAATTGAATGGGAAGATGAAACCTACAAAGTATTGATTAAAAAAGTAAAGGATGCCGGGGTCAGCGAATGGTCTGAGCTGGAATATGAGGATAATGGAGACGGAACAAAAACCTATAGCTCAACATTGCATCTTGAAACTGTATATGATATTACCATGTCAAAGGGTTATGACGGTTTATGCATGGCAATATCAAAAAAGGAAATGACGTCTGATGAAGCATTAGATGAGGATATGTCCATTGCTGATAAATTATTGGACGATAGCTTGGTAAGCGATGTACTGTGCGAGAGGTTGAGTAAGTATATTAGCAATCAAATCCAATAATGTAGTAAATTAAGCTCAAGGCAAAAATCAAAAGAGGCTGTTCATACTGTGACAGTCTCTTTCTTATTTATTTTGCCGCATTTAATATGTCTAAAAATTCTTTTGCTGTTGACTTACAAGCAATAAATACCTTACGCAAGCAATAAATGGTTTGTTGATTGTGGAAAATAAAATAAGATGATATAATATATGCCAAAACAATAGGGCAGGCTACAAAGTATGTATTTGGTTATAAGTATAAATGAGCTTGCAGGAAAAACAAGTGAAGATTAGGCAAGTGATTGGGGGTGAGACAGATGGAAGACAGATATTTGCTTTTAAATAAAGATAAAAAGCTTTTAAGCTTTTCTGTGGAGGAGCGTATTGGAAGTCAACGATGTGTTGAGCATGAAAGCTTTTGTGATTTAAGACCAATTGGGTTTACAAATATTAATGAATGGGTAACAAACAGAAACTATGCAAAGCATAAGGAACACCTGAGAAAATGGCTGAAAGAATGGAATCTGAATACAATAAAGGGATTTATTGATGTAACACATTGTTTGGGACTTAACGATTGTTTGTGGGTAAAACCATATACATCAGGGCTAACATGGGAGGATATAAATTTATATCACAATGATTTTTCTGATGTTATAGAGTATACTGCGTTTGAAAAGGGTTTACAGGGGTTGAAAATAGAAACAACATCACCTGAATTTACATCAGAGGGAACATTTGCCAAATGCTGGAAAAGGAGAGATAACATTGTATTACTGAAAAAAGGCTCCGAGGGATTTGCTAATTCAGGGCTGGAACCATATTCGGAATATTATGCTTCAAAATTGGCTGCCCAGTTTGATGGGATTTTAAATGTTTCCTATGACCTAGAGATTTACAAAGGGAATCTGGTAACTGTATGTGACATGTTTACAGATGAAAAGGTTGGTTTTGTTCCTTTTTATAAAATATTAAAGGACAATCAGACACAGGATATAGCATCAGTTCTTGATATATGCAGTGAATTAGGCTTCGAACAGGAATTTCGGAAAATGATTTTGATAGACTCCGTTTCATTTAATCAGGACCGTCATCTTGGTAATTTCGGATTTTTGGTTGATAATGAAACCTTTGAGATAAAATCATTTGCACCGTTATTTGATTTTAATATGTCGTTAATGTGCAGGGCAATGGAAAATGATTTTTCGAAAGAAGAACCTTTACGTTATGTTGAGGAATATGGGATATGTCATAAGCTTGGCGGTAATTTTGCTGAGGTCGGTCGTCAGATTATAACGAAAGAAATGATAAAAACGCTTCCGTCTAAAGAAGATATTTATATAAGGAAACACAAAAAATATAATTTGCCGGATGAGCGGTTGGATATTTTAAATCGGGCATTGGAGGAAAATTATGCTTCAATTATTGATAAACCTGTTATTATGAAGCATAAAAGAAAATCAAGGTGATGTAGTAATGGGAAAGATGGTGTTAACTTTGTAAATATGGTCGGTTAGATAATGGATAACAGGAAAAATTAAACATGAGGCTTCCGATATTGGTAAACGATTGGAGGCTAGAAGTAAAAATCAAAAGAGGCTGTTGCGATAGCCTCTTTCTTATTTATTTTGCTGCATTTAATATGTCCCAAAATTCTTTTGCTGTAACGATAAATGGTTTTGTCGGAAAGTGTTTTATATTACCAGTAATCAGATACGCAGCGTCTTTTTGTTTTTCAACAACGACTTCATAGAATGGCAAGTCCTTCATGTCTGAAAGCAATTCACCAGTTGGCATTGGGACAACATGCTCTCCGTATTTTTCGATAGTTTGGAGAAGCATATGGACAGTATCTTCTGAAAAATGAAATTTCGTGCGTCGTAGCACATCATGGTATTCTTTTAGAATTTCATCACTGAAGAGAGGTATCACTTCACCAGAGAACAATTTTCCGACAATTAAAACAGTGGCGGCGTCAGCATGACTTGAAAGCAAAGCGGACACGAGGACATTTGTATCAATTACCGCATAGAAGACCATTTACTCACCTCCATGACGTGCCTGTTGGATTTCCTCGTTTATTTCTTCTAAGGTCAAATCCTGAATCCCATTCTTTTTTGCCTCATTACGCAGTTCAAGAAATGCCTGCATTCCAGAGGCTCTAGTTATTTCCTCAGAAGCCTGAATCACAAATGGAATCTTTCTTTCCCGAACAACAGCACGTGCAAAGATGTTGAATGCGGTTGTTGCGTTCATTCCGAAGTCTGCACACAAAGTATCAAATTGACGTTTTAAGGTTTCATCCATGCGGACACTAAAAGTTGCTTGTGCCATTATCAGCACCTCCTTCACCATCTATTATACCTAAAAAAATGAAAAAAACAATAGATATGAACCTATTAGGTGAGATTTTATGGAATAGTATTTAAGATGCTTTTTAAACCGAAAGAACATGAACCTAGCCGTTTACATGCTTTATATGGTGAGAATATAGGAATTTTTGATTTGCGAACTATGGAAATGACAGAAGGTGATCTTCCAAAGAAAGCACAGGAGCTTGTAAAAGAGTGGATGAGAAGTAATCAAAAAGAATTACTTGAAATGTGGGATAGTCAAACGCTTAAAAAATTACCACCTTTGTAAGTGTGCATTTATATAGTGAGAGGTGTTGTTATATGATACCAAGAATTTAGAGTATTAAACCGTTACAAGGATATTTGCTGCATGCTATTTTTGATGTGATAACCCTTTTTCTATTTGGCTTGTTATATATCACCTGCTTCAACATATATTTGATCATCTTTTGGTTTGTCGTTGATCCGTCTTTTTTAATATTTCACGTATGTTTGAGGACGGACTTGCAGAGGGAATAGAACAAGGAATATAATAATGATAAGCTCCTTGAAGAAGCGACAGCAAAAGCTGCCGAATAACCTCTATCTTTTGGGGAAGGCAGAGGCGGATGGACAAAACGGGAAACTGTAATTTCGTAAATCAAGCTCAAAACAAAAGAGGCTTGTCTGCGGCAAGCCTCTTATTGTTTTCTATTTATTTGTTTCCGTCTCTTTCAGCATCCAACATTCCACGAACCTTCATGGAAAGTCCAAACAGCTTTATGAAGCCCTCTGCGTCCTTGTGGTCGTACAAGTCGCCTGTAGTAAAGCTTGCAAGCGTTTCTGAATAGAGTGAGTAAGGTGAGGTTGTGCCTGCCTTTATGATGCTTCCCTTGTAGAGCTTGAATTTAACCTCGCCGGTAATACGCTCCTGTGTGCTTTCAATAAATGCCTGAAGCGCCTCACGTAACGGACAGAACCATTTGCCCTCATAGACCATATCTGCAAACTTGTCGCCGATGAGCTTCTTGAATGCAATTGTATCTCTGTCAAGGATAAGCTCCTCAAGCTGCGTGTGTGCCTCCATAAGAATTGTTCCGCCCGGAGTTTCATAGACGCCGCGGGATTTCATGCCTACAACACGGTTTTCCACTATATCAACGATACCGATTCCATGCTTTCCACCAAGACGGTTAAGCTCACGTATGATGTCGGAAACCTTCATTTCCTTGCCGTTCACTGACTTTGGCACGCCTTTTTCAAATGTCATGGTAACATATTCTGCCTCATCAGGTGCTTTTTCAGGGTAAGTGCCAAGTACAAGCAGATGCTCCCAGTTAGGCTCCTGTGACGGGTCCTCAAGCTCAAGTCCCTCGTGGCTGATATGCCATATATTTCTGTCACGGCTGTAAGAGGAGGAAGCATCAAACGGAAGGTCAATTCCGTGAGCTTTACAGTAAGCAATCTCGTCCTCACGTGACTGCATTGTCCATTCAGGCTGTCTCCATGTAGCAATAACCTTTAAGTCAGGAGCAAGTGCCTTTATGTTAATCTCAAATCTTACCTGATCGTTACCCTTGCCTGTGGCACCGTGGCAGATTGTTGTTGCGCCCTCTTTTCTTGCAATCTCCACAAGCTTCTTTGCAATAAGCGGTCTTGCATATGACGTTCCAAGAAGGTATTTATTTTCATAAACGGCTCCTGCCTGAACGCCGGGTACAATATATTCGTCACAAAATTCATCAACAACATCCAATATGTATAATTTTTCTGCTCCTGAATATTTTGCTCTTTCCTCCAAGCCTTCAAGCTCGCTTTCCTGTCCAACGTCAATACAAACACATACAACGTCAAAATCGTAGGTTTCCTTGAGCCAAGGAATAATGGCAGTTGTATCAAGTCCGCCTGAATACGCAAGAATTACTTTTTCCTTCATATCTTTTATCCTCCTTTAAACATCAGCCCATTTCAATATATTTTGATTTACCTTGTAAATCGAGAACCTATGGACTAATGCAATCTAAAATCATAGGCTTAGAATAACACTTAAACACAGATAATGCAATAATAAAGCAGAACAAAGTTCGCATCTTAGCAGGCTTCGTATGAAGCACCAACAAATTTAACAGCTTTATGCATAAAACAATGCATAAAATACAAAATAATGCATAAAACATGAAAATATACACAAAAAATAAATATTATATTGCATATTTGTACGGACGGTTGTATAATCGGTATAGTTATCCCTTGATGGAAGAAATGATGAATATTTGGAAAAGAGGAATTTGTTATGGTAAAGGCAGGTATAATCGGCTCGACAGGATATGCAGGACAGGAGCTTGTGAGGCTGCTCCTCGGGCATGGTGATGTGTCCATAGAGTGGTATGGTTCAAGAAGCTATATAGATAAGCGGTACTCGGACGTTTATGGGAATATGTTTCAGATTGTTGATGCCAAATGCATGGATGACAATATGGAGGAGCTTGCTGATAGGGTGGACGTTATTTTTACGGCTACGCCGCAGGGACTTTGTGCATCTCTTGTAAATGAAACGATACTTTCCAAAGCGAAGCTTGTTGATTTATCAGCAGATTTTCGTATTAAGGATGTTGCCACATACGAAAAATGGTACGGCATTGAGCATAAAAGTCCTGAGTTTATAGATGAGGCAGTATACGGACTTTGCGAGATAAACAGGGAGGATATAAAAAAAGCGAGGCTGATTGCCAATCCGGGCTGCTACACAACCTGCTCCATATTATCCCTTTATCCGCTTGTAAGGGATAGGCTGATTGACGTAAACACGATAATCATAGACGCCAAGTCGGGAACGTCAGGCGCAGGGAGAGGGGCAAAGCTTGCAAATCTTTATTGTGAGGTAAATGAGAGCATAAAGGCTTACGGCGTTACAACTCATAGGCACACCCCTGAGATAGAGGAGCAGCTTGGTTATGCTTATGACGGAGAACCTCTTACATTAAACTTTACGCCGCATCTTGTTCCGATGAACAGAGGCATACTTGTAACTGCTTACGCAAATCTTGTAAAGCAGTGCACCTACGAGGAGATAAAAGCCTCCTACGACAAATATTACAAGGAGGAACCATTTGTCAGAGTGCTCGAAAATGGTGTTTGTCCTGAAACAAGATGGGTTGAGGGCAGTAACTATGTGGACGTAAATTTTATTATAGATGAGAGGACAAACAGGGTGGTCGTCATGGGAGCGATGGATAACCTTGTGAAGGGTGCGGCAGGTCAGGCAGTGCAGAACATGAACCTTATCATGGGGCTGCCTGAAACAAAGGGACTTATGATGCCGCCGCTGTTCCCATAGAAACTATGAACCATGAGCTCACGATTTACAAGGCAAATCGGAACATATACTGAAAACAAATTTGGAATGGCTGATGTATAGTGGAAAGGAGATAGAAATATGAAGATAATTGATGGTGGAGTTACTGCTCCAAAGGGATTTAAGGCTGCCGGGGTAAGGGCAGGCATAAAAGAGGGAAAAACAAATAAGGATATGGCTGCGATATATTCGGAGGTACCTGCAAATGTGGCAGGCACATTTACAAAAAATATCGTGAAGGCTGCACCAGTGCTTTGGGATATGAAGGTTGTAAAGGAAGAAAAAAAGGCGCAGACAGTTGTGATAAACAGCGGGATTGCAAATGCGTGTACAGGTGATAAGGGCTATGAGGATACGGAACGCATGGCAAAACTCATGGGAGGTGCGTTAAATGTAAAGCCTGAGCAGGTGTTGGTTGCCTCTACAGGCGTAATCGGTTTTCAGCTTCCGATGGATGTAATAGAGTTAGGGATAGACAAATTAAAGGATTTGGTAAGTGATACAAGGGAGGCTGCCGTTGATGCGGCAACGGCAATCCTTACAACTGATACCCATAAAAAGGAAATAGCAGTGACATTTGACATTGACGGAACCCCTGTTACAATGGGAGCAATGTGCAAAGGCTCAGGCATGATACACCCTAATATGGGAACGATGCTTGGCTTTATCACAACAGACCTTGACATAGACCAAAAGCTTCTTGAAAAGGCGTTAAAGGAAAACATTGAAGATACATTTAATATGGTGTCCGTGGACGGCGACACCTCTACAAACGACACTGTGCTCATTCTTGCCAATGGACTTGCGGGAAACAAAAAAATAGATGCTGAGGGAACCGCATATGATGCATTTAAGCAGGCATTAAATGAGGTAAACACATTTCTTGCAAAGCAGATTGCAGGAGATGGCGAGGGAGCAACAAGATTGTTTCAGGTGGATGTTGTGGGTGCGCCTGACAAGAAAACGGCAAAGGCGCTTGCAAAGTCCGTAGTTACCTCCAATCTTACAAAATGTGCCATATATGGCATGGACGCAAATGTGGGAAGAATACTTTGTGCAATGGGGTATTCAGGTGCAGAATTTGACCCATATAAGGTTGACATAACAATAAAAAGCGAGAGGGGAAGCTTACAGCTTGTCAAGGACGGAATGTATGCGGAGTTTGACGAGGAAACTGCTTCGGAAATTATGGCAAAAGAAACTGTAATTGCAGTATGCGACATAAAATCAGGAACGGAAACGGCAACGGCATGGGGCTGTGACCTTACATATGAATATGTTGAGATAAACGCTGATTACAGGTCTTAATATTGATAAAAATGATACAGAGCTGAGAAATTAGCGGCTGCATTGAAATGTGAGAAAGGAAAAATAAAATGACAAATAACGATAACATGGATTTAGTGCTTGCAAAGGCACAAACACTGATAGAGGCACTGCCATACATTCAAAAATTTAATGGGAAAAAGGTAGTTGTAAAATACGGCGGAAGCGCCATGATAGATGATAACCTGAAATACAATGTAATAAAGGATGTTGCGTTGCTTAAGCTTGTAGGTCTTAAGCCGATTATCGTTCATGGAGGCGGTAAGGAAATCAGTGCATGGATGAACAAAATCGGCAAGGAGTCGGAATTTATAAACGGACTTCGTGTGACGGACGAGGAAACTCTTGCTGTTGCGGAGATGGTGCTTTCCAAGGTAAACAAAAGCCTTGTGGCAATGATGGAGCAGCTTGGGCTGAAGGCTGTCGGCATAAGTGGCAAGGACGGAGGACTTCTTCAGGTCAAGAAAAAATTAAGCGGTGGAAAGGATATCGGTTATGTAGGCGAGGTTGTTGTTTCCGACTGCACAATTCTCGATACCCTCATTGAAAATGATTTCATTCCTGTTGTTGCGCCCATCGGACTTGGAGTGGAGGACTATCACGGCTACAACATCAATGCGGATGATGCCGCTTGTGCAATTGCAACGGCGCTTAATGCGGAAAAGCTTGTATTTTTAACTGATATTGAGGGCGTGTTCGTTGACCCTGAGGATAAGTCAACGCTGATTTCCGAGATGAGCATTGCCGAGGCGCAGGAATTTATCGACAAGGGAATCGTGGGTGGAGGAATGCTGCCAAAGCTTACAAACTGCATTGACGCAATGAAAAATGGCGTGTCACGTGTGCATATGCTGGACGGACGCATGGAGCACTGCCTGCTTCTCGAAATTTTTACCGAAAAGGGTATCGGAACTGCAATTATGAAGGAGCCGTTATTATAAAATATTGTATAAACCTTCTTTTTTTACAAATAATAAGCATGATTATTTGTAAAAAACGGAGGTTTTATTTTATGTGGGGATTGTTGATTGCCATTATATCGGGCGCGCTGATGAGTATACAGGGCGTATTTAATACAGGCGTAACAAAGCAGACTTCAAATTGGCTTACAACTGCATGGGTTGCCTTTTCGGGCTTTGTGCTTGCATTTATTTTATGGTTTATATTTGAGAGGGAACAGGCAGGCATCATGTCGCTTTTTAAAGTGGACAATAAATATATGCTTATCGGCGGCGTTATCGGTACCTTTATTACATGGACTGTCATAAAGAGCATGTCGGAGCTTGGACCTGCAAAGGCAGTGCTGCTGATTGTCATTGCACAGCTCTTAATTGCATATCTCATAGAGCTTTTCGGTATTTTTGAGGTGGAAAAGGTACCGTTTCAGTGGAGCAAGCTGATAGGAATTGTAATTGCTATTGTAGGATTTATCATATTTAAGTGGGAAAAGCAGTAAGTATTATACTTTTTTACTTGAGTTTCCGCAAAATGCAACCAAAAAGTGGTTAAATCTTCCCAAAGTACC
>JAMPFU010000037.1 GCA_023664385.1 Clostridium sp.
TACTAATAGGTCGAGGGCTTATCCTCAAGTAAGGGAAGAACGGGAAAGAGGTTTTGTGCAAGGCAGGGTAAAAGCTGTTTGTGAGATGAAGAAAACATAAATGGAAGCAAGGCTTCTCTGTGTGGAGTTCTGAAGGTGCATGTGATATACAGAATTTCAGTACACTTTATACGTGTACTTTTTTCTTGGAAATGGTATCATTATTTTGTTGTTGACAATGCTTTTGATTTATGTATAATAAGATTTGTGCTTAAAAGTTGTGTAAAGTACACAAGTTCAATAAAAATAAAAGTTTCACAAGCCTTATATATAGGGGATTGGTCAAATGGTATGATAGGGGTCTCCAAAACCTTTGGTGGGAGTTCGATTCTCTCATCCCCTGCTCTTAATAAAATTGTTGTAAAATCAAGACATTTTCTACTATTTTCGTAATAGTAGGGAGTGTCTTTTTTATATCAAAGATATAAATATAAAAAAGAAATTGGGTAAAAAAGAAATTGTGAACAAATCATTGCAATAATCTTCTGTATATGCTATATTAAGCAAAAGGGAGAACCATAGAAGCGGCTCTACCCTCTAAGCGTTATAGTTACCTCATTATGAGGCAGCCGTTGCTATTGCGAGTAGCAGCGGCTATTTTCTTCTGTCCCTGAAAATCTTGTAACAAAGATTGACAAGGGCGACAATGAATATCCCTATCTGTATTAAATCAGAATATGTAATATACATCATGTAGCCCTCCTTTCTTTCGTCCGGAGGGTTTTGAAAATCCCCCCGTTAAAAACAGGATGGCAGAGCCGCCTTTTGCCCTATGGTTTCCCGTGCTTATAATATACCATGATTTTAAGTATATTACAATAAATCTCAATGTTAATTTTTCTGATTATTGAATTAGTCTTTTTTGAAATCAAAGATTGCATATTTGGTATTAGTGCGTTACTATAACATTGTATAGAAAATAATAACAAAAATTTGCCATATTTATATTATCATAATATAAAGAGGGAAAGACAATGGATAGAGAGACAGAATTCTATACGGTGACTGAAATGATGTATATGTTGCGTATATCCCAACGTTCCGCTTACAAGCTGGTGCATAAGCCGGACTTCCCTAAGATACAGATAGGGCATAAGTATTTAATCCCTAAAAAGGATTTTGACAGATTCATGCAGCGTAATATGTACAGACAATATAAAATCTAATATGAAAATAAATATGAGGTAAATAAAAAAAAGGAATTTAATTCCTCAAACTAGTGATTTATGATTAGTAAATACTAAGTGCGGGATAAAATGCGGGATAGAAGAATTTTTAATTCTGAAATGCTTGCATTTACTAGAAATTTGGCGATTGCCGAGGCAGTCTCCAAAACCTTTGGTGGGAGTTCGATTCTCTCATCCCCTGCTGAATAAAAAAACTAAAAAGCTAGTGTTTACTAGGGTTTTAGTTTTTTTATTTTTGTTCCGGAAGTGGCAACTAGTGATAAAAAGTGGCAAATATTTATAGAAATTTCCATAAAAAAATGCGGGATAACCACTAGAATATAGTAGAGAGTGTTTTTTTATATCAAAGATATAAATATAAAAAAGAAATTACATGAAAAAAATATGAATTCATATAAATACATGATACAATATTTATATGAAAACAATAATATAGCGAATTGTATGTGAAAGAACGGAAAATTATTTTTTTGTGAGGAGAGAATTTTATGAGACACCAGTACAAAAGAGAGGAATTATCTGACAATATAGTTGTGAAACCCATTGTGGAGCAGGAATTAAGAAAAACAATAGAAAATACATTAAAAAGATGTGGTATTTATTATCGGTTGTTTTCCAGAGTAAAGGCTCCGGCATCTTTAGAGCATAAGTATGAGTTGAAAATCTATGATGAAACCAACCATATTCAGGATTTAATAGGATTTCGCATTAATGTATATTTTGAAGAAGATTTGGAAATCTGTCAGGAGCTGCTAAAAAAGGTGTTTGTAATTGGACCGAAGGATTGGGAATTGACAGACAGTGATGTAACCGAGTTCGAGCCATCAAAGATAAATGGTGTGTTTTATTTGCCAAAGTATTTAGTAGATAAAATAAGTAAACAGACCTGGGACTATGGAATTGACCCTACTGTTGAGATTCAAATTAAGACCGTACTATTTGAAGGCTGGCATGAGATAGAACATGATATGCGATATAAGAATAAAGCTCTTTGGAAACAGAATCAAACCTATGGAAGAAAGTTTAACAGTATCTTGGCAACTCTGGAGCTGTGTGATCATTCTATTACTCAAATCCTTGAGGATTTTGCACATCAGTTGTATACGGAAGGTAAATGGGAGGATATGATTCGTCTTCATTATCGTGTGAAGATGACAGACAGCCCGATTATAAAAGAATTGGATGAGTTACTTAAAGATAAGGAGCATAATAGGATTGCAAAGCAACTTTTTAAAACCCCAAAACGAGAATTGATTAAGGAAATCCTTCGTTATAATACGGATATCATATTAGATGTGAATACGATTATTGCATTAATGAATGAGCATCTGATTCACAATGAAGATGTGAGTCGGATTCTAGCGGAAAATAAAATTTCTTTGGTTGAGATGGGAAAACCGAAAGGGGGATATAAGGGAACAACTTTTCAAGCCTTGACAGATAATCTCGTAGGGCGTGCAGATGCCTTTTTAGATACCGGCACGTTAGGTGTGGATGGAGCATTTCGTGAAGCCTCACAAGCTATTCGTGAGTGGGCAAAAGAACGGTATAGAAATATTTTCCCGAATATTTCGGATGTGATAGAACATGAAGAACATAAGGATTATGGTTATGGGGTACGGATAGAGTGTGATGACAGGACTCACTATTTCTTTATGGAAACTACACATTTAGATAGTCAAACTCCTAATGCGATGTGGGTAACACAGGCAAAGATATGGGAAGATAAAGGTAATTTACACATTACTGTATCAAACCGATATAAAACAAATGCATTATTAAATCCCCAGGAAAGGGTTATGTATTTTAGTTTGCCGGGATTTTATATGGAAATTTGTTGGAATGTTGGAGTTCTTGATGTGATTCCCATGAAAAATGAATGTTTTATCGTGAAGACTGAAGCGAATAGAATATCTCTTAGTGCTCTCTTACAGCATCAGGAACGCAGACAACCGGTTGTAGTGATTTGTGTTCCATCTGTTAAGGAAAGTACATATGGTGTTGAATGGATTGATGATATTATGCTGAAAAGTTTTACAAGAGAAGTATGGAGATATGCCCATGTATGTGTATGCGAAGTCTGTAAAGATGATGAATTACATGGGAAGGAGGGTATCTATTTGTATCCGACAAAGGAGTTAATAAAACAACATGAATTGCCACATGTTTGTTATTATTCAAGGGAGCAGATTAAAGAATGTGATTATGACCATAGTCTGGGACTTTATCAGGAGATGGTGGATGGAAAAATTGTAAATGGAGAAGCTGCATGTTTTCATCAATTAGTGGATATGTTAAAATGCTGGAATGTAGGTTGTGTTTATTGAAATGAAGGGTAATGTAGCATATGGCTAAGCGAAGAGAGGAGAAAATAGAGAGAACACAAGGGGGAAAATCAATGTCAAAATGGTTAACTATTTTGGAGGTTTCGCAAAAACAAGCTTATATTTTTGCGAGCAAAAAATTGCAGGACAATATTGTGAATTCTGCAATTATTTCACATGTGTTGAGTCCTGACTATTTGTCGGAAACATTGAATGATTTGGGTTATATAACAGATTCAAATTTAGTATATTCGGGCGGAGGTCATACTATTTTACAATCTGATGATAATTTATTTGCGAAGCAAATAGTTAGCAGGCTTACGGAGACTGTATATAGGGATTTTGATGGGCTGATGATTTATGCTAAAACAATAGAATATGATGAGACAAAAAGTCCTAAAGAAAATCTAGTTAATTTAACGAAACAGTTAGAGGCAAAAAAAGCTATTCGGGCATGTTCTTTTAAGCAAGGCAGCTATGGTATAGAGGAGATTGATTCGGATACATTAAGTCCAAAGGTGATTGGTACAAGTGAACAAATTGATAAGATTAAAGAAGAGCCTAGAGATGATGTACCTAAAGAGTTTGAAGCGGTTACAGCTTTTGAGAAGCTTGGCGGAACAAAGTATGATTCAAATTTTATCGCTATTGTACATATAGATGGTAACGGCATGGGTAAGCGTGTAGATGAATTGTATAGTGATATGGATATGGACTGGGACAATGTATGTAAGAAACTTCGCAGTTTTTCAGATAGTATCGATGCGGACTTCAAGCGTGCCTATACGGATATGACAAATATAGTGGCTGAAAATATGAAGGCAGGAAAAATAGATATATCATTAAAGAATAATAATTTTCCAGTCCGTCGTATTATTGCAGCTGGCGATGATATTTGCTTTGTAACAGAGGGACGCATTGGTATTGAATGTGCGAGAATATTTATAGAATGTCTTTCTAACAAAAAGAATGAAGTCGATGATAAAAACTACAGTGCATGTGCGGGAGTAGCAATTGTACATCAAAAGTACCCATTTTATCGTGCGTATGAGCTTGCTGAACGATTGTGTAGTAAAGCAAAGAAGTATGGCGCATCAATTGAAGGAACAAACAATGGACGTGACATTTCATCTATTGATTGGCATATTGCATTTGGAGAAATCCAGAATTCAATCGAGGAAATTCGTAGGGATTATTTAGCGGCAGACGGCTCTTGTTTAAATGTGCGTCCTTACATAGTTGTAGCACCAACTGACGTTATGCAGAATGAATCTTTGAATAGTAAAAAATATGCAAGTTTTCGAAAAGTAATGCTCCATGTATTGAATAATATGCAGCTGTATGGAGTTGGGAAGGTTAAGGGATTACGTATGGCGATGAAGAGTGGCGTAACAGCTAAGAAAAACTATTTAAAATTTAATCGTATTGAAGACATAACAAATGATTATGAGGATACATTGTTTGACGTAATAGAACTGATTGACACTTTTATTCCTTTGGAAGGGAGTGTGAGGTAAATGAAGATAAAAATGGAACTTTTGTCCGATGTAATATTTGGTAATGGTATGGGTGTTCCTGGTGCAGAAGACATTTCAGTTCAGCATGATGATAAAGGGTTTCCGTATTACAAAGGAATGACGTTTAAAGGGATATTGCGTGAGGCTTACGAGAGATATTTAGCATGGATGGGTAAGACAACTGCTGAAATTAATGAAACAATTGCTGGATTGTTTGGAGTTAGTGGTTCAGAAGTTGAAACAAATCAGCTTGTGTTTACGGACTTTACGATTTCGGATTATGTAAAAAATGAAATTCTTAAGGAAGATGGATGCGATAATCCGGATTTCGTGCTTGATTTATTAAGCAATGTACGTGGTTTTACATCTATTTCTGATACAGGAGTTGCCAAAGAAGGATCTATGCGTATGGCAAGATGTGTGAACAAAGGACTGTGCTTCTATGGGGAGATTACGTGCGAGGCGGCAGATGAAAGTATATTGCTTGAGGTTGTTGAATCAATTAAATTTATTGGAAGTATGAGAAACCGTGGATTTGGTAAGGTTAGTTTTACAAAGGAGGTTGCATAATGGAATATATCAGATATATGTTGGAAAATGTTGAGCCTCTTAGGATTGCAGATGACAGTACCAGCCAAAGCGGACAGACGATGACGTTGCGTTATATCCCGGGTACGACAATAAGAGGATTTGTGATTAATCACATTGTTAACAAGAATAGCTCGGATTTTGAGGCCAATAAGAAGGTGCTTTTCTCTGACAAAACCAGATTTATGAATGCGTACTTGTATGTTGATGAAAAGGAATTAATTCCATCACCAAAGGGTTTCTATGAAGATAAAACAGCGTGTGAAAAGAAAAAAATTCAAAACGTGGTAGTATCCGGAGATTTTGATAATGGTTTAAAAAGAGCGGAGCTTGGACGCTATTGTTATATGGAAGATGATAGTATTTTTTATTATGGTATCCGAATTGGTAGTGATTTAAAAATAAAAATCAAGAAAAATAATAATGACAAACAGCAGATATTCCGCAGTGAATATATGGAGGCGGGAAATACGTTTGTTGGATATATTGCTGTTGAAGATCCTTCTGTGAAGGAGATGATTTTTGATGCATTTTCAGATGAAATTATTATTGGTAACGCAAGAAGTCAGGGACTTGGAAAATGTATTGTGCACGATAAGCAAGTTGTGAATAATTTCCGTCCTTACGAAGCTTATGCAATGAGTGAGGATGCGCAAGGAAGTGTTTATATGATGCTTCTATCACATACAGTTATGAGAAATTCTTATGGAGAATATGAGGGGATTGACATCAGTCAATTAGCAGAAAAATTAGGCGTTACAACTCTAAAGATTGAACGTGCATCAACATCGACGGTCGATGTTAAAGGCTTCAATCGTACATGGGGGATTAAAATTCCATCTGTTACCATGTATGAGTTTGGTAGTGTATTTAAACTGACATTTGATGGAGTGGCAACAAAGGATAAGATGGTTGCGATCATGGAGTCAGGAGTTGGTGTGCGTAGAAATGAAGGCTTTGGTCAGGTTATATTTCTTTCGGATTATGAGAAGATTCAATTCAAACAAGAGGGTAAAATTAAGACCGAAGATGTTTTGAGTATTCAAAAGCATGCTGAAGATGAAGATGTGCTTCGGGCAGTTGCTAAGATGTATTACCTTAAACGGATTCGCAAGGCTATGGAGGAAAGCATTATTTCACGTATAGACACAAAAGGAATTAGCAAAAGTAAGGTTGGTAATGTTCGTGCCCAACTTGAAGCTAATCGCTATAATGCGATAAAGGGTACAAAAATTATTAATGAGTATTTTAAACATGAAGTAGAAAAAGAGGAGTCACAGAAAAAACAATCGGAAAGAGCCGGCATTGAACCTTTCATGAGTCAAGTGCTTAATATTTTAGGCATGAATCGATCTATTAAGGACATTCTTGATTATGAAGATGCTGAAAAGAAAGTTAAAATTAGCGTTCCAAATGATGAGGTGATGACAGTTCCAGTTAAATTCTTGCTTGCTCAAGAGGAAATTCAGCAGTTGAAGTTTGAATACATCATTAAACTGATGCAATATGACAATCGAGAGGGGGATAAATAAATGGCAATGATTACATACGATAAAATTGTAAAATATAATATTTATGCTATTTGCAAAGGACCTCTTCACATAGGCGGAACATTAGGAGGAAAAGAGGAAGTGCTGGTTCATCCAACGGATGGGAAACCGTTTATTCAGGCAACGGGAATTGCCGGTGCATTCCGTAATTATTATGAACGGTTGTTTGGTATAGACAAGGCTAATCAGTTGTTTGGTGCTGGTTATGCAAACCCAGATAGTGAAAGTAGAATTATTTTTACCGATGGTATTTTTGAACAAAATACCGTAAAGATTGAAATACGTCCCCATGTAAAGATTGATCGAAAGACAGGCTCTGTTTCTAATGAGAATTTCTCAGGACAGAAGTTTGACATGGAGTATGTTGGCGTGGGAGCAAAGTTCAAAACGAGCATCTATATGTATATAGATTCGAAGTCAGATAATTCATACGAGGATGATATTAAGAAATTGTTTAATGTCATGTATAATGTGGGGATTGTATTTGGTGCTAAAAAGAGTAGTGGTGCTGGCAAAATTAAAGTAGAAAAACTATTTTGTAAGACATTTGAAATGAAAAATGCGTCTGATCGTAAACGGTGGGCAGATGAAGCGATAATGGTTGATGATGATAATGATAAGATAGTGTTTGACGATACAATAGTACAGAATAAAAATGTTAAGTATCATATTACTGTTACTGGAAAAACAGAAGGCGCAATACTTGTTAAGGGTATCGCTGTTTCTTGTTTTGGTAAGGATGCACCGGATTGTGAGAATATTAAGAATGCGCAAGGCAATTATATTATTCCGGGTAGCTCAGTAAGAGGAACTATTCGTAGTCAAATGGAAAAAATAGCGTCATACTTAAATAAGGATAGTGTGATTGAGGATGCATTCGGTAAGCTGGGTGAAAAGCATGCGGATAGTCACATGGGAAATCTTGTGTTCTCGGATATAGAAATTGATAACAGAGATGTAAAGGCTAAACGTCGTGTAAGAATTCACATTGATAAGTTTACAGGTGGTGTTATTAATCGTGAATTATTCCAAGAGCAGAATGCGGCAGGTAAATTGGTGAACTTTGTAATTGATATTCAAGACAGAAAAAATGCAGATGAAACTCTTGGTTTGCTTGTTTTTGCGCTACGAGATTTGATGATTAAGACGATTAATCTAGGTGGTGGATATGCTATAGGCAAAGGTTTCATAAATATTGATGAAATAGGAATTCAGACATTGAATAATAAGGCAGTTATTACAAGCGCCGGAGTTGTAGATGTTGCCGGAATAATAAATAAGGCTATTAAGACATTACAGGAGGTAAAAGCATGAGTATAAAGGATTCAATCAAAAAAGTTACAATCAATGAAGCAAAGAATATGATTGCCAACTATGATTATGCACTTGTATATGAAATTAGTAACATGTTTTGCCATCCGATTAGTGAGTCTATGCATATTAATTGGGATGAAATACAGGATGCGTATTTCTACAATTTGAAAGGGGAGCTTCACGTTTTCTGTGGTGATGAATTGTCGGCAGTCTGTTTTGAAGAACCTGCAAATGCAAAGTATATTGATAGAAAATACAAGGTTAATGAACGAAATAATATTAATGGAATTGGTTCAACTATTATAAAGAGAGAGTACATTGATTATGATGAAGATGGTCAGCTAATGGTTGTATTTTCTCGCCTTGTACCAAGTGAGGAGGTGTAATTGATGGCAAATTCAAACAACAAACAAAATCAAGACAGTTATGTTGGCGCACCATACAATTTCGTACCTTTTTACAAAAACATTGTGGAAGTTGATCCCGAACGCATGTCTATGCATGACCGCATGATAGATGAGGATGGAGAGGAACTATTGACTGGTGAAATCAATTATACACTCAAGGCAGAATCACCAATCTATGTTTCAGATGGGAAAGATTTTTTTACAAATGAAAGAGGCAAATATTGCATTCCTGGTAGTACTATGCGTGGTTTGATTCGCAATAATGCACATATACTTGGGTTATCAAGCTTTGAAGGAGATATTGATGATTATAATTTGATGTATCGAAGTGTTGTGGGTGGATTGGATAAAAAAAGGTATGCAGAGGTATTGTGTAATGTAGCGGCAGGATATATTCGTAAAGATAAAGATGAATACCGAATTTACAAGACGGTTGTAGATGCAATTAAACCAAATTATTATGTGGTCAGTGAGCGAGCTGCCGCTAAAGAAATGAGTGCATATCCATTTTTTAAGGACCATTCGGAATGTGCACAGCATGTACTTGAGGATGGATTTGAACCACAAATAAATCGTAATGGTAGTACAGAGTATGTTGGAAAACTAAATAAAAATTACAAACCTGGTTGGGAGAAAATAACTTATGAAATTGATGAGTCAGAGAGAGTGTCTCACTTAGGGGCACCAGGTGTATACAATAAAAAGGGTGTGATTGTAAATACGGGTTATATGAGAAATAAGAAATGTCATTATATTGTTCCGGAGATTGCTGAAACAAAGGATCCTATTGTCTTATCAAAGAATGATATTAGAGCTTTTGAAATCGACTACAATAAGCGTTCAAATGTATTAGGTGAGAATAAGGAGTTTTTTAAGCTACCTGAAGAAGGAGAAGAGGAAAAACCAGTATTTTATATTGAATATGACGGACGAGTGTATTTTGGTTTTACACCACGATTGCGTCTGTTTTATAAACATTCTATTTTGGATGGTTATAAAATACCTTCTGTACAGTGTGATTATGCTCGGTCTATATTTGGAACTGTTAATCAATGCGACAATGCAGGATATAAATCAAAGGTTGCTTTTTCAGATGCAATAGCATACAGTGTAACGAAAGGTGACACGACGAAAGTAATACTTGCGGAACCAAAGCCAACAAGTGTTTATGATTATGTGGTTCAGGAAAATGGTGAAAAAACTTATAACTCTGAGGATTTTGAACTACGAGGCATCAAACAATATTGGTTACATGGACAAGTCCAGTCGTGTGTTGTTAAAGACAATAAGGTTAAGGTCGCAACGGATATGTACCCTTTAAAAGCAGGAACAATATTTAAAGGAACTATACATTTCCATGATCTTTCAGAGGATGAACTAGGATTGTTGATTTGGAGTATTCGGCTTGAGGAAGGTACTAGGATGAATGTTGGTAGGGGAAAGCCATTTGGTTATGGTGTGGTTTCTGTTTCAGATGTGACCGTAAGAACTGTAAATAACAAGTTGGCATATTCACTTGGCGGTGGATTGAGTGTTGATCCGTTTGTGGCGGTAAAGGATTATGAAAAATTAATTGCAGCCTACAAGCATAAAATTTCTAAGTTGATAGGAGGAAAGTCAATTGATGGACTTAAACATATTCAAACATTTATGAATATGAAGATGGTTGATAAGATCCCTGAAAATGAAAAAACGAGATACATGGAACTAAATGAATACCAAAAACGTAAAAATGCAAAAAAAGCACTTCCGATTGTGGAAGATATAATAAAAAAATGATAGTATTGTCTTGTGAAAGAAAAAGACAGAAGGTGATTTTGATTATGGAATTAAAAGAGATTTTAAATATAAAAGACGATACAAAGGCTATGACACATGCCGGTATTTTTCACGCGGATGACGTTTTTTCTACCGCACTATTATTTATGATAAATCCTGGAATTGAGGTGTCACGTGTAAATGAAGTGCCAGATGAATTTGACGGTATAATTTATGATATTGGTATGGGGGCGTATGACCATCATCAGATGAATAAACGTGAAAGAAATAACGGGGTTCCTTTTGCAGCATTTGGTTTGCTGTGGGAAAAAATCGGACCAGCTGTATATGGTCAGGAAATTTATGAATTGTTGGATAAGGAACTTGTAGAGAAGATGGATTACACAGATAACACTGGATGTAAAAACATGATTTCTGAAACAATCACGGAGTTTAATGTAGCTTGGAATGGTGGCACTGAGATTGACGAGCGTTTTTTTGCTGCTGTTGATTTTGCGAAAGGTATTTTGGAACGAAAAATAAATAAATATCAAAGTAATATGGCGGCGGCTGAGTACATTCAATCTCAAATGTGCAAAGCAAAGGATGGTATTCTTGTGTTAGAATATGGCATGCCGTGGCAGGAGGTTGTGGTTGGTAGTGGAATAGAATTTGTAGTATTTCCATCTAGTCGTGAAGGCTATGTTGTTCAAACTGTCCTAAGGAGTGATGATTCGGGTGAACCTATCGTTGCATTTCCGAGGGAATGGTATGGCAAGTCGAAAGAAGAATTGCGTAAAATAAGTGGAATTGATGGTTTTATTTTCTGCCATAACGCTGGCTTTTTAGCATGTGTTGAAAGCATGGATGATGCTGTGAAAATGATTCGTATTTCCCGTGGAGTTGTATAATAAAAGATTAAAAAACTATTCTTGTTTATACATATACACTTAATGATTTTATTGGTTTGGTATATGAAAAATGGAGGGTGTTTATGGCTGAAAAAGTTTTGTTGACGACAATGAGCCTTTTGAATGGCAAATTTATTTCATACTATGAATATAACGATGAAGAATATAAAAAATATTACACGGGGGTTAGTCAATTAGAAGCCGGTACGAAGTATGCGATTGACAAGTTTTCGATTAATAAGATTGTGGTTGTTGGTTCAGAGGAAACAATTAAAGATGATGATGTTAAATCATTTGAGTCAATACATGACATAAAGGACATAAATGACAGAGAGGACATAAAAAACAGAGAGGTATTAGACAAAGGTGAAATAGTTGCTAGTCCTTATATGTTCTATTTAAATCAGATACTTAATTATATTAATGGTAACGAATATATTACTGAAGAGATAGCGAGGGGAAGTATTACAAAAGAAAGAATAGTGGAAATTAAAGAGCTAATTAATAAGCTAATAGATGATACACTTGATACTACAAAATATTTTACAGAGGAAAACTATGAAAAGGTTGCTGATGAAATTAAAGAAAATATTAGAGAATCTTTCGATGTGGATGGAACAGAACTTGAAGATGAATGTGTAAATCAATGTTTAGAGAAAATTGAAAAATATCTTAATAATATGGACGATTCTGTTGATGAAATTAGAAATATTATCAAAGAATTTAATGATTACGATAAAAAAAATATTGCTGAATACTATATTTTTATAATGGGAATTAATAAATTCTTAGCATCGAAATCTGTGGAAGAAACAAGAAAAAATGTGACAGATTTTAGCGAAAGATATAGAGCAGTTAAGGCGGAAAGAGATAAATTAGAACGAGAACTTGAAGCTTTGAAATCTCAGCGAGAAAACAATGAATTGAACTATGCAAAATATTATTTATATACAATTAAAGAAGATGATGAAAATAATAAGAAAGAAGATAATAAAAATATTAAAATTCAATTTGTTGATGAAAAGATAAATGGTGCATATAATTTTAAAGCTATCATCGATGCAATCGTGGGAGATGCAAATGATGAAACAGAGCTGTACATTGATGTTCAAGGTGGTATACGAACATCCTCATACGTACGTAATGCTGTAATTCAGATTGTTGAAAAACAGGAAGCGTATAAAGTAACAGTAAAGGAGATTTTCGGAACGAATTTTGCTCCGAAAAATTTTCTGAATTCGATAGTGGATGAGACGAAGCAATATAAGATATCTGATCTTGTTTCAGGAATGAATGCATTTATCAAATACGGTAAAGCTGATATGATTGCTGATTACTGCGAGACTATGGGATATTCCGGCAAAAGTAAAATAGGAATATTAGTTGAAAAAATGCAGGCGTTTGATAATGCGCTTACAATTTGTGATGTTGATGGCATAGTGAACGTGATTGGAGAAATTGATAAATTTTTCAAAGATGAGAACGGAACAGACGAAGGACAAAATATTTACCTGATATTAAAAACAGGTATTGAAAAGGATTATGCAAGTATTTTTGAAAATGGAAAAAATGGAGAAATCTCTATTCCAAATTTAATTGAATGGTGTGCAAATAAAGGATTTATTCAGCAGGCTTTAACATTAATTGAATCAAAAATGCCAGGGTATATTGTAAAAAAGGGTTGGTTAAAGGCAAAATTATATAATGATACAACGAATATTTCGGATAATTGGTTTAGCCAAGATTCAGGAGAATGGGAAATCAACAAAGATGGTAAATTATATCAGGTTATAGAGTCATTAAAAAAAGCAATTAATAAGAAAAAATGTTTAGAAGATGTTTTTGTCGAAGAATATATGCTAAAACTATGGTTTCATAATAATTGTGATAAGTATTTTAGTGATGATAATAATTGTGATAAGTATTTTAGTGATGATAATGATTCTCTTTCGATTGATAATGCTGATTATTACGAGATAAAACAAAAATATGATAGGCAACGGAAGCGTGATTTGATGAGGGATAATGGAGAAGGTATAACGTATCATTTGGAATCTCAAAACAATAGTAGTGATTGGTATGTATATTTGACTTTTTTGTCCAGCAAGCAACTTGATGAGGTACTAGTTATGCATAAGATACTTAAATCGGAAAGAAATTCCGTTAATCATGCTGCGGAGTCTCAAAAGGATAGGGATGGTAAAACTAGTGAACGAACAGGTGTTGATAAATTAAAAAGGGCTATTAAAAGATATGTTCAATTAGTTAAAAGTGTGGAGATGGGGAGTGATGATTCGGGCAGCACAGCTTGCTCCGTCAGCAAGGAACCGTCAGCCTTGTAAATTTATTGTGTTTCAGAATGCGGCGAAGAACAAGCAGGAGGTGAATAATATGCAGGCGATAATTACACTAAAATTACAAGAACCGTGTAATCTCCCACTGGGATATCATCATATGCTGCAATCCGCATTGTATCAGTTGATGAAGGAAAAAGGTTGTAGTGAAAGCGTATATCACGACCATGGTCAATGCTATGAAAAAAGATTGTTTAAATGTTTTACATTTGGACCTTTGAGCGGCATATATTCCATCAAGGGCAAAAGAATTGAATTTGAAGAGAAAATCTTTTTTGAAATAAGAAGTAGCGATGCGCATTGTTTGAATTTGATAGAATATAATATCAAACAGAATGGAATTCAATTGGGCAAATCAGAAATTCGAGATGTTGAGATTGAAATACATGATGATACAGTGGGGAGTGAGGACATTGTTATAAGAATGGCGTCTCCAATTTGCGTTTATTCTACGAATCCCGATACTGGATATACGGATTATTGGACTCCGGAGGATATCTGGTTTTCAAAGCTGGTGCAAGATAATTTTCGAAGAAAATATACGGCATTCGTTGGTAAGCCTGAGAGTGAAATACATATTGAACCATTAAGAGTGAGTGCCAGGGACAAATATGTTACACGTTACAAAAATTATTATATCACAGCTTGGAAAGGAATTTACAGATTATCAGGTAAAAGAAAATATTTAGACTTTCTTTATCAAACAGGACTTGGAGCAAAGAACGCACAAGGATTTGGAATGTTTGATATAATAGATTTGACTTATTCAGAGTTCAATGATAATATAAGAAGTATCAAGCAGCAGAAATGCGCAGGGTTACCTTTCCTATAAGGAATTAAAACATATCTGTTACATTGCCTGTGTCAAACTTATTTTTTCTATAAGGAATTGAAAAAAATAGGCACACTTAGTAAACCTCACGAGGCTTGTGAAGTTGGTAAGTGTTATATTTGATGTAAGTACTTAGGAGCCAAATAACCTATTGGATATTTGGCTCCGTATTATTTGTGAGATAATTATTTAAAGCTTCCTCATATATTTTTTTGAATTCGTCTGCAAGCGATTGCGGTGAAAGAATTTTAGCATCTTTTCCAAATTTAACAAAATAGTATATAATTTGATTTTCTGTACATTCAAAGGTATATATATGATGATTATTTTTGTCAATTACTCCGATTGGGCGCAGATGGAGTTGTGTATTGTATTTTTTTATACCGCTATCGGACAGCCATACTTTTGTAGTCACTGGGGAACTCTGTATAAATTGCACACCGCTTTCTTCAAGCTGTTCTTTGATTTTTTTCTTTTCGTCTTTTGTTAATTTGTATAATCTGTGTATATCTTCAGAAGGAAATTCTACCTTTTGGATTTCTTTTAATCGGCATATGCGTAAATTGACTATGGGTATATAATTTGTATTATTGGTTTTGTAATAATATCCTACAAGGTAATTATACATAGACAATGGATCCGTAACTATTTTATATGGTTTAATTGATAGACGGTTTCCGTTTGCCGTAGTCACGTTAATGACAGTTTCTTCAGAAATTGCTTCGTCAATGGTTTTGAACAAATTGTGAAATGCAATTTGTTCCCGGACATAATATGGTTTATTGGCATATTCTTCAAGCAATGCGCGAACATAACGTCCAGGATAATATATTATTTTAGCATCTTTGTGTAATGTTTTTCTGTACTCAAAATGCTCCTTTGATTCTACATAATAGTGTTCTTCGTCGGAAGTCTTGTCCTGGGTTAACAAGTTTATAACGGCTTTGTTTAAAGATACAACAAAACTATAATCAGATGGATGAGATTTGTTGTATTTTCCTATTAAACTGTCTGTTTTTTTATTTACAATTGCATTGATTAATTTATTAAATTTATCTTTATTATTTTCATATGTATCTTTATTTTTAGTTTGAAATTCTTCTGTATAGCTTTCCAGTTCTTTTTTATATTCCTTTTGCCTTAGGCTGATAGAACATTCCGCTTTCGCATAATAATTTAAGATAACTGCATTGATAAGTGTAGTCCTTTTTAAAGAGAAACTCATACAGTCGCGTTCTATAATATGATTTGCATAACTGGATAGTGAGATACGAAGTTTATTTTCTGCAAATGACTTTTCAAAATTTGACATTCAAATCCCTCTCTTGTTAAAAATGTTATAATAATAGTAACAAAAAATAATACATAATACAAGTATTTATGAGGTTTTTTCGTAAAAAATCAAAAAAAATGTAACAAAAATAATATAATTGCTTCAACTTGGAGTTATGAATATGAATAGCGTATAATGCATGATAGTAGTTACAGCAACTGAACAAAAATACGAAGCGGAACCTATGAAAGATGGGGGAGATGATTATAATGTGTGGTGAATTAGATAAAGTAATACAGAAGGATAAAACCTTTACAATACGTATGAAAATTGCAATATGGCTTAGAAACCATGATTTTTCTCAGCTATATGAGTATGTAGCTGAGAGAGTCAGGGGGCAGGAAGAAGTAAAAAACGTGGTTGCGAATGTATATAATTATTTTTTATGCTTAGCAGGGGAACGCCAACATCATAACAATATGCTTATTGCAGCTCCTTCAGGATGTGGTAAGACAGAAACATATCGAATCCTTCGGGAGTATTTTAGCGAGGAAATTCCAGAATTGCCTATTTCTCAGATAGATTTAACATCCATTACGATGCAGGGTTACAAAGGTTTGGATACAGAGGATATTATAGTTGATTTATTTGCCCATGACGGGACGGATGGAATTGGAATTGTTTTTCTAGATGAATTTGATAAAAAATTGGTACCTTACTTCGACAGTGAGGGTAGGAATACAAATAGGGATATACAAACTCAGATATTAACTTTGATAGAAGGTCGAGTTGCATATAACAAAAAGGGAACAAAACATGTGAATACTTCAAATACATTATTTATTGGTCTTGGTTCTTTTGATATGATACGTAATGAGAGGGAAGATGCAAAAAACGGAATAGGATTTGGTGCACAAGAAGGCCGCACCATGGATCATTACGATGATATTACAGAAGAGGAAATTTTGAATATGGGAGGTTGTGAGGAGTTAATTGGAAGATTTTATCTTCTTGTGAATTATAAAAAACTGACACCGAAAATTATTGATGAGATTATTAATAGGACAATTGAGGAAATTGAGAAACAAGTAGAATGTCATATAACTTTAACAGAAAAAAGAAGAAGAGAGTTACAGGAACTGGCAAACGGCAGGTTTGGATGTAGAATTTTTGAGAAAACAATTAAGAAAGAAATTATGCCTATATTAGCAGATATGTGGATGAATAAACAAAAGGGAATAGATATTGTATTGGGAAATGAAGAATCTGTGAGTGAAGAAGATGTATTGTGTTTAGAAGAAGTTTGACATTGGCAATATGGAGAAATCTTTAGCAAAGCATTTCTCCATGCTCTTACAAATTTTATGAAAGTGAAATACATAAGCTTCAATACCAATTGACGGGAAAGACATTCTTTAAAAAAAATGCTCGTCGCTTTAATTGTATATCTTGATTTATACGCTATCAGGGCGATGGAAAATGATTGCAATTTTTTTCCGTATATGCTATATTAATCAAAGGGAGAACCATAGAAGCGGCTCTACCCTCTAAGCTAAAAACTAAACCTCATGTGAGGTCAAGCCGTTGCTAGTGCGAGTAGCAGCGGCTATTTTCTTCTGTCCCTGAAAATCTTGTAACAAAGATTGACAAGGGCGACAATGAATATCCCTATCTGTATTAAATCAGAATATGTAATATACATCATGTAGCCCTCCTTTCTTTCGTCCGGAGGGTTTTGAAAATCCCCCCGTTAAAAACAGGATGGCAGAGCCGCCTTTTGCCCTATGGTTTCCCGTGCTTATAATATACCATGATTTTAAGTATATTACAATAAATCTCAATGTTAATTTTTCTGATTATTGAATTAGTCTTTTTTGAAATCAAAGATTGCATATTTGGTATTAGTGCGTTACTATAACATTGTATAGAAAATAATAACAAAAATTTGCCATATTTATATTATCATAATATAAAGAGGGAAAGACAATGGATAGAGAGACAGAATTCTATACGGTGACTGAAATGATGTATATGTTGCGTATATCCCAACGTTCCGCTTACAAGCTGGTGCATAAGCCGGACTTCCCTAAGATACAGATAGGGCATAAGTATTTAATCCCTAAAAAGGATTTTGACAGATTCATGCAGCGTAATATGTACAGACAATATAAAATCTAATATGAAAATAAATATGAGGTAAATAAAAAAAAGGAATTTAATTCCTCAAACTAGTGATTTATGATTAGTAAATACTAAGTGCGGGATAAAATGCGGGATAGAAGAATTTTTAATTCTGAAATGCTTGCATTTACTAGAAATTTGGCGATTGCTGAGGCAGTCTCCAAAACCTTTGGTGGGAGTTCGATTCTCTCATCCCCTGCTACAAGAGAAAGTGCTGTAAACCTTGATTTTACAAGGTTTATAGCATCTTTTGATTTTTTCACTTTAAAGTGATTTAGAGTGTTTAAAGGTGTTTTAGAGTAAAAAAGTGATTGTATGGATGCTGTAAAATGTGTATAATATGAATATATGAAGCAAGTTTGAGCGTATAAAGGATGGTGATATCTATGTCAGTATTACAGCAAGAAGTAGTTGATAAGGTCACAAAGCTTTCTGATGATAATTTACAATTTATATTAGAGATGATTAATCGCTTTATGCAACTGGAAGAACAGGATGAGAAAGAAGTTGATTTCAAGAGAATCGGAGTTGCAAAAGGTCAGAAATTATATGATGATTATGATTTTGATGAAATGAATGATGATATTGCAAAGATGTTTGGGGTGATGTGATGAAGCTTTTGTTGGACATACATATTGTGTTATGGGCACTGACTGATAACCCAAAGTTATCAGAAAAAGCAAGAAAACTGATTCTGGATTCTCAAAATGAAATATATTACAGTACGGCATCCGTATGGAAACAACGATTAAGCATATGTCGAAACCGGAAAAAATCATGATTAGTGGTAAACAATTTTCTGACTACTGTAAACAAATGGGATATCAGATGTTAGCAATTGAGGATAAACATGTGCAGAAATTGGAATCGTTAGTATATCATAAGGATACTCAGGACCATAATGACCCATTTGACCGTCTTATGCTGGCACAGGCAAAATCAGAGGGTATGCGTTTTGTGACACATGATACGAAAATTCCAAATTATTATGAAGCATGTGTTGTTTCTGTTTAAACGGAATAAGAAAATAATGAATTTAGGATTATTTCCAATTTGGTGATAGTCCTTTTTAGATTAAAGCTTCCTAACTATTGCCATTTTAATCATTTTGTTCTATAATTATAATGTATGACTTTATAAAATTAACACACAAAAGTATAAGGCAGGCATGTTATTTCTAAAACCTGCGGAATGGGGTGGATAAATGGAAGGATATGTACAAAACGGATTGATTTTTACAAATGATAATTGTATCGGGTGCAACAAATGTATTTCCAGTTGTCCTGTCATAACAGCCAACAATGCGGTAAATACTGAAAATGGACAGAGGATTTATGTTGATGGCACCAAATGTGTTGCATGTGGCGCATGCTTCGATTCCTGTGAGCACGAGGCAAGAGAATTTCGGGATGATACGGAACAGTTCTTTGAGGATCTTCAAAAGGGTGAAAGGATTTCTGTATTATGGGCTCCCGCATTTGCAGCAAACTATCCGAATGAATACAAGAGGATTTTGGGCGGATTAAAGCGCTTGGGTGTCAACCGTATCGTCAGCGTAAGCTTTGGCGCTGATATTACAACATGGGGGTACATAAAATACATTACCGAGCATAATTTTATGGGAGGTATATCGCAGCCTTGCCCTGCAATCGTAAATTACATCGAGCATTATATTCCTGAGCTTATACCAAGTCTTGTGCCTGTACACAGTCCTATGATGTGTGCGGCGATATATGCGAAAAAATATATGCATCTTCCTGACAAGCTTGCATTTATCAGTCCTTGCATTGCTAAAAAATCAGAGATAAGTGATCCAAATACATATGGTTATATCAGTTATAACGTGACCTTTGATCATCTCGTAAAATATGCGAAAAAGAAAAATATTATGGCTGATCCGGCACCGAATGAAATTGAATATGGTCTTGGCTCCATATATCCAATGCCGGGTGGTCTTAAGGAAAATGTATACTGGTTCTGTGGTGAGGATATGTTCATCCGTCAGATAGAGGGCGAAAAGCATGCGTATCATTTTCTTGAGCAGTACAAGGAAAGAGTGCAAAACCATAAACCGCTTCCGTTTATGGTTGATGCCTTAAACTGTGCACAGGGCTGTATATACGGAACAGGCGTTGAGGAAGAAAAGACAAAGAATGACGATACATTATATGAGCTTCAGAGGATAAGAGAGGCAAGCAAGAGCAAGAACCCTAAGAGCGCATGGGCAAGAGGGGCAACTCCTGAAAAGCGTCTCAAAAATCTGAATAAACAATTTGCCAATCTTGATATTAATGATTTTATCAGACATTATACGGACAAATCTGCCGGCAATCAGGTTAAAATTCCTGACAACCGCCAATTTGCCGAAATTTTTGACAGCATGAACAAAACAACTGAGGTTAAGACAAAGATTAATTGTAGCGCTTGCGGATACAATACATGCCGTGATATGGCTACTGCAATTTTCAATGGCTGCAACAATAAGACAAGCTGTATTCATTATGTTAAGGATCTTGCGGAGGGCGAGAAGGTACAGCTTGAGGAAATGACGCTTGAGATGGAAGAACAAAACAAAAAGGTTTTGGAAAAAGCAGAAAGCATTTCCACTATGGTTGCCGATGCAAATAAACAGTTTGCTTCCCTTAATGTTTCCATCAATGAGATGTCCGTCGGAAACAATAAAAATGCTGAGGAAACAGGCAATATAAGCGGCGCAATGGAGGATGTTGTAACATTCTGTGAAAACATGAAGACTTCATTTAATAAAATTAATGATCTTCTGATACAGCTTGGCGAAAATAATGAAAATATAACCTCGGTTGCCGCACAGACAAACCTTCTTTCCCTGAATGCGTCCATAGAGGCGGCACGTGCAGGAGAGGCTGGAAAGGGCTTTGCGGTTGTAGCTTCCGAGATTAAGGGCTTAAGTGAGTCAAGCCGTAATACTGCACAGGATAGTGAGCACAACAAAGAAGAAATTGTGGCTGCCATGAATAAATTAAATGATGAGGCAGTCAACCTTATGAATATAGTAGATGACGTAAATAAGCGTATCAGTACGCTTGCCTCAAGCTCTGAGGAAATAGCTGCTTCAGCAACAATGGTTGGGGATATTGCAAATGATTTGAAGGAAAAATTTGACGTCATAACCTCCTTGTAAAATCATTTTAGCAAAAAAGTTTTACCGTTCATACAATATAGAAAAATGAGGTGCATATATGTTAAGGACAATCAAAGGAAAGCTTACGGTTAGTGTCATAGGTATCGCTGTGGTAAGTATTTTACTCACAACAATTGGTATTGTATTGGCTGCGGGAAGCAGTATCATTGACAATCAGATGCAGGCATTGCAGCTTAATTCTGATAAATACGCAAAAGAAATCAATACGTGGATAGAAACTGAGAAAATGCTTGCGGATGGAGCTGCTGACAGCATAGCTGCAGGTGGAAGAACTGACGTGGATTTTATCCAATCTGTGGTGGACGCTCATGCGAAAGGAAGAAGTGAGCTCTTAAATCTTTATTGTGGAACAAATAACAGTGCATTTATCCAGTCCAACCGGGAAGCAGAAATACCTGAAGGGTATGACCCGGTACAGCGTGGCTGGTATCAGCAGGCTGCGGAAGCAGGGGAGGTTATTGTCACTGACCCGTATTGGGATGTACTTACAAACCAAATGTGTACGACAATTGCGGCGCCGGTTTATGTAGACGGTGAGCTTGTAGGTGTTATCGGTCTTGATGTTACGCTTGGCACTGTAACGGATTTGACAAAGAGCATAAATTATGAAAAGGGTGTATATGGCTTCCTTGTTGACAGCACGGGACATTATGTTGCGCATAAAAACAAAAAGTACGAGCCGACGGAGGAGACAACGGTAGCGGTGGCAGACATTTTGCCAAGTCTTGACAAGCTGGTATCAGGAGAAAGTACGGACATAAAGAAAACAAATGATTATGATGGTACGAGCAGTTATTTTTCCGTATCTGAAATTGCAGGCAGTAATTGGAAGCTTGGGGTTGTCATACCTTCCTCTAACGTGACAAAATCATTATTGACAATGATATGGGTTGCCATAGTAATGGCGCTTGTAATTACGGCAGCGGTTGCAGCATTTATGACAGGTCTTATCGGTAAAATGCTTGCACCTGTACAGATGTTAAAGCAGTTTGCATCAGGTGATTTCTCTGAAAATGTAATTACGGAGAAAAATATTCCGAGCGAATATAAGGACGAGACAGAGCAGATTAAGACGGCAACGGCAGAGGTAAAACAGCAGATTAGGGGCATTATACTAAATACAAAGCAGGAAGCACAGTCAATCAGCACGATAGCAGAAGGCACGTCTGCAAAAATGACAGTGCTGAACGAAGATATTTCAGGTATTTCAGGCTCGGCACATCAGGTAAAGGAACAGACGACACATGCGTGGGAGCTGGCAGAGAGCATAAAAGCCAGTGGACAGGAGCTTGGACTTGCAATAGAAAATGTTGCAAAAAAGGCAGGAGAAGCGGCAGAGCAGTCAAGTGATATCATGAGTCGTGCAGGAAAACGGCAGGCGACATCCGAAAAATCTGCAAATGAAGCAGTTGCCATGTATCAAAATACAAGAGCAGATTTGGAACGGGCGATTACGGACAGCCATAGGGTAGAGGAAATATATACCCTTACGGAGGAAATTTTGGCAATCAGCGCACAGACAAATCTTTTGGCATTGAATGCGTCCATAGAGTCTGCAAGGGCAGGCGAGGCAGGAAAGGGCTTTGCCGTTGTTGCAAATGAAATAAGAGAGCTTGCGGACAATTCTCGAATGGCAGTTGATAAAATTCGTCAGGTAACAGAGGGCGTTGTACAAAACGTTGCATTTTTGTCAGACAGCTCACAAAAGCTCCTTGGCTTTATGAATGAAAAGGTCATGGAGGACTATCGTGGAATGACGGATTTGGCGAAGATGTATCAACAGGACGCAGCCTTTTACAGTGATATTTCTGCTGATTTAGGGACATCCTCCGAGGAAATGACCGCTAATATGGCTGAGATTAACGAATCGCTTGGTGAGATAACGGCACTTGTTGGAGAGATTGCTGAGGCTATGGAAGGCATGGGAGAGTCAGCAGAGCATTCCAACACAAATTCTGAGGCGGTGCTTTCACAGATGGAGGAATTATTCCATTTAAGCGAGCAGCTTACCCAAACGGTATCATCTTTTAGAGTGTAATATATATCATAAGGAGGGAGCCGACAAAGTTGGCAGGATTCCTTATGATTAAAAACATAAAAGGTAATAATACAAAATATATAAAAACAAATGGGAGGTTTATCATGGGATTTTTTACAGGTAAGACGGTTATTATAACGGGTGCAGGCAAGGCGACTTTAAGCGATGGCAAATGCGGCTCAATAGGCTATGGAATTGCAACTGCTTTTGCAAAGGAGGGCGCAAATCTTGTCATCACAGGAAGAAATGTAAAGAAGCTTGAGGATGCAAAGGCTGATTTGGAAGAAAAATACGGTATCAAGGTGCTTCCGATACAGGCAGATGTAAATGCAGGCGCTGACAATGAAACAGTTGTAAATAATGTTGTTAAGCAGACGATAGATACCTTTGGCGATATTCATGTACTCATAAATAACGCACAGGCATCGGCATCGGGCGTTACGCTTGCAGAGCATACCACAGACCAATTTAACCTTGCGCTTTATTCAGGACTTTATGCAACATTTTATTATATGAAGGCATGTTATCCGTATCTCAAGAAAACAGAGGGTTCAGTAGTAAACTTTGCATCAGGTGCAGGAATATCAGGCAATTTCGGTCAGTGCTCATACGCTGCCGCAAAGGAAGGCATCAGAGGGCTTACAAGAGTTGCAGCAACCGAGTGGGGCCCTGACAATATCAATGTCAATATTATCTGCCCGCTTGCATGGACGGCACAGCTTGAAAACTTCCAAAGGGATTATCCGGATGCTTATAAGGCAAATGTTAAGATGCCACCTATGGGACATTTTGGAGATTCAGAAACGGAAATAGGACGCGTATGTGTTCAGCTTGCTTCACCTGACTTTAAGTATATGACAGGCGAAACCCTTACATTGCAGGGTGGAACCGGACTTCGCCCATAGAGTTTCATAAAACGGGCATGCCGCACGAAGCGTATTTGTTATGATATAAATGCGCCGAGTGTGACAGCCCTTTTTTTGTATATATTAGCCTTATATTGGAAAACATAAGTAAAAATAATAAAAAACAGGAGAAGAAATATGAATATATTATTTTATGACACAACACCATATGATAAAAAATCCTTTGACATGGAGCTTGAAAAGCATACGGACGTTACAATCACATACCATGAGGCAGATATTTCAGAAAAAACTGTATCTCTTGCAAAGGGATACGATGCCATATGTGCATTTGTAAATTCGGACCTTAGCGGTCCTGTTATTGAAAAGCTTGCAGATATAGGAATTAAGCTTATACTTCTTCGATGTGCAGGCTTCAATAATGTAGATATAGATAAGGCAAATGAAAAGGGAATTACGATACTCAGGGTTCCCGGATATTCTCCTGAGGCTGTTGCGGAGCATGCCATGTCACTTGCGCTTGCGTCTAACAGGCGTATACACAAAAGCTATATTAAGGTGAGAGAAAATAATTTCAGCCTTGTAGGACTTACAGGAATGAATTTTTATCAGAAAACGGCAGGAATTGTAGGTACGGGAAAAATCGGCGCCGCTATGTGCAGGATATGTCATGGCTTCGGAATGAAGGTTATCGCATATGATGTGTATGAAAACAAGGACTTGCCATTTGTGGAATATGTATCTATGGACGAGCTGCTTGAAAAGTCCGAGCTTATATCCCTGCATTGTCCGCTTACAGATGACTCCTATCACATGATAAACAAGGACGCCATCGACAAAATGAAAAAAAGACCTGTATTTGTAAACACGTCAAGAGGCGCTCTTGTAGATACCGAAGATTTAATTAAGGGAATACGTGAAAACAAATTCTTTTCAGTCGGACTTGATGTATATGAGGAGGAGGCAAGCAATGTATTTGAAAATAGGGAGGATGAGCTTTTGGAGCATTCCGTTACTGCAAGGCTTTTATCGTTTCCGAATGTTATTATTACATCACATCAAGGCTTCCTCACTGATGAGGCACTGTCTGCAATCAGCGAGATTACAATAAAAAATGCAAGGGATTATGCTGCCGCAAATGTAGCTGATTACGAAAAAAATCAAGTAAAATAGAACAAAGAGGGAGGGCTTTTCCTAAGGTGTTTCACTTATCGAAAAGCCCTCTTTTTTAATTTGATAGGAAATTCCTCTGAATTTCCTATTGGCATATGTCCTAAGGTATGAACCGAGGACAAATCATTTTTTAGTCCGTCTCCCTGTTTACAAGACCATAGAAACCAATGACATAAAGACCGGCGATTCCAACGAGACCATATATTATTCTTGTGAGCGCAGAAGCATCTCCGAATAATGCAGATACGAGATTGAAATCAAAAAATCCAATAAGTCCCCAAACAATGGCACCTATGATTGTAAGAGTCAGACACAGGTAGTTTAGAAATTTCATACAAAACCTCCAATACAAAAGCAAATAAAGTAGCTTGCAATTTACAAGCCCTTTAAATATAGGATTGACAAAAGCAATAAAAATATGTAGTTAATTGTTGCCAAAATAAATAAATTAATGTAATATTGACTTGCAGATGCATATGTGGAAATGGGCATTTGCCAATTAATTAAATGAAGCCGGTTTGCAAGTGCTGATTAATCAAATTTTTTATAAATAAGTGACAGAAAAAAGTGTATTACAGGAGGATAACATGGGCGGATTTTTTGGAGTTGCATCAAAAGAGGATTGTGTATTTGATTTATTTTTTGGAACGGATTATCATTCCCATTTAGGAACAAGACGTGCAGGAATGGCGGTATACGGAAAGGATGGTTTTGAAAAGGCAATTCATAAAATTGAAAATGCCCCTTTTAGAACAAAATTTGATAAAGAGGCAAATACCATGCATGGCAATATGGGTATCGGCTGCATATCAGATTACGAGGCACAGCCAATTTTAGTACGTTCACATCATGGTTCATTTGCAATTACTACGGTTGGAAAAATAAATAATGCAGATACTATTATTGCAGATATTTTGAAAAATAATACGCATTTTTTTGAAATGAGCAACGGCGAGATAAATGCTACGGAGCTTGTGGCGGCAATTATCAATCAAAAGGAAAATTTTATTGACGGAATCAGATATGCACAGGAGCTGATTGAGGGCTCCATGTCAATGCTTATCCTTACCCCGAAGGGAGTCTATTGCGCAAGGGACAGGTTTGGACGAACCCCTGTTGTCATCGGTAAAAAGGATGGGGCAAGATGCGCCGCATTTGAAAGCTTTTCCTTCCTGAATTTAGGATATACATTAGAACGTGAGCTTGGTCCCGGTGAAATTGTTGTTATGACGCCTGACAGTGCAAGAACGCTTGCTGCACCGGGCAATGAAATGAAAATATGTACATTTTTATGGATATATTATGGCTATCCATCCTCAACCTATGAGGGTGTAAATGTTGAGGAAATGAGATACAAATGTGGAAGGGCGCTTGCAAACAGGGATGATGATGTTCATCCTGATATTGTTGCGGGTGTGCCTGATTCGGGAACTGCCCATGCAATAGGATATGCAAATGCATCGGGCGTGCCGTTTTCAAGACCGTTTATCAAGTATACGCCGACATGGCCCCGTTCATTTATGCCTACGATACAGAGCAAGCGTAACCTGATAGCCAAGATGAAGCTGTTGCCCGTAGAGCATTTGATAAAGGATAAAAGCCTTGTTATCATAGATGATTCTATCGTCAGAGGAACACAGCTTAGGGAGACAACGGAATTTTTATATGAAAGCGGTGCAAAGGAGGTACATATAAGACCTGCGTGTCCGCCGCTTATATTTGGATGCAAGTACCTTAATTTTTCTCGTACCAATTCTGAGATGGAGCTTATTACAAGAGCTGTAATCGCAGAGCTTGAGGGCGGGGAGGTTACAGATGAGATACTGAAGGAATATGCAGACCCTAACTCTGAAAAGTATGAAAAGATGGTAGACAAAATTTGCGAAAAGCTTAATTTCACATCACTCCGTTTCCATAGGCTGGATGATATGATAGAATCGGTCGGCATAGACCCATGCAAGCTTTGTACCTATTGCTGGAGTGGTAAAGAGTAAAAATCTGCTATTCAAATTGATTGGAGGTTTTGTTTATGCTTTTTAAGGGTGAAATGATAAATATATTTGATGATTCGGAAACGGTTATGCCGCAGCTTATGCAGCTTATGAGAACGGATATTCAGGAAAAGGACGGAGATTACCTTCTTGAAATAGAGCTTCCCGGTTTCCTCAGGGAGGACATTCAGGCAGAGCTTGCAGATGGTAAGCTTACAATAATTGCTGAAAGGCCGGAGCATATTGAGATGGAGGGCAGTAAAAGCCGTTATATCAGACGGGAACGTCCTGCCGGAGGCTGTCAAAGAAGCTTTTTTGTCGGTGATAAGGTGAAGCAGGAGGATATTTCTGCGGCATTTAAGGATGGCATATTAAGCATTATTATTACCAATCGGGAAAAGTCTGTAGAAAGGGAAGAAAGAAAGCTGATACCGATAAAATAACATGAAAGAATTAATAAATAAAATGCGTCATTCGGGCTATGCGGAGATGCGGGAGACGGCAATCGGCGTTCATGCAATGTATTATGTGCAAAATGGACTTCCGTGTGTTTACTGCTTTATTGATTTGGATGATTTGCAATTTTCTCCACCAGCCAAAAATAAGAAGAATACTGTACATCAGGAAGTGACAGACACTGATGATGTAAATTCGTCTGCCTATAAACGTGCAGTGTTTGATTATGTTGACAAAAAAATAAGAGAGCCTTTTTTAAACATGTCATATGAGAGCGTTGCGGCAATTAATATTGTAAGCACATCGGATATGGAGCTTGTTAAGGAAGTCTTTTGTGAATGTAAAAATTATTGGGTGTATGATAAAAAGGAAAACAGGCTTGTTATTTTCGAGGAACAGCCCGTTGATTTTTTTGGTTTTAAGAGGATTGTTGAAAACCATATCAACAAGCTTGATGAGGGTGTCGTCCAATTTAAGGAGGCGGCGAAAAAGAGAAAAACAAAATCTGCAAAGGCAGTCTGGAGAAAAAAACGATGGACGAAAAGTACCATCATGCAGCATATTACAATTACAGGCATTATCATAATTATCAATGCGTTGGTTTACATAATTACAGCAGTCAGAGGAAATGTGTATAGTGCGGCATATATACTTGAATGTGGAGGCTCCTATGCAGAAAATGTTATACTTGACAGAGAGTACTACAGGTTATTTACGGCAATGTTCCTTCATTTTGGATTTGCACATATTTTTAGCAATATGTTTTCTCTTTTTGTAATAGGGTATGTGCTTGAGCCACGGATGGGAAAAATTCGGTTTGCAGTTGTATATATACTTGGTGGTCTTGCAGCGTCCGTTACAAGCTTGATTTATCATTGGAACACGGAAGCTTATGCTGTGTCGGCAGGCGCTTCAGGAGCCGTATATGCCATGCTGGGTGCATATATTGTTATAATGTACTTACATGACAGAGCACATTTTGACCCTTTGCGTATTTTACTTGTCCTGCTTATGCCGCTTTTGAGTGCCTTTCGGGATGTAGAGATTGACAATGCGGCACACATTGGTGGACTTGTTGCGGGAATCGTGCTTACGCTTCTAATTGAAAAGCTTTGGAAACGAAAGAGCAAGTGGCAGAAAAAATATAAATTATAAAGGGGCTGTCGTGGTAAGGATTTAGGGCATATAGTTGTTTCCCCATGACAAGCCCTCTTTTATTTTGTATTTTTATAACCTGTGCTATCTAAGCATATTAAGATATTTTGCTTTTCTATTATAGCTTGTGGGGCACTCCCTTGAACTCGTACACAGCCATGCAGCCAAACGGTATGTGTATTTTGAATTTGTCAACAAGACCGTTTAGAATACCCACATTTGAT
>JAMPFU010000038.1 GCA_023664385.1 Clostridium sp.
GCAGTTCATTCAAAAAATTTTCATTTTAGGTCTTGACTTTTAATAGTTAGTCTTTCTTTTTTTAGTCATGCCTCTCAAATTTACCTCAATTTCTCCTGTATATCAAGCATTCCATTCTACCTGCTAAGCTTGCTTCTAATTCTCCGAAGCGCATTATCCACGGATTTTTCTGTCTTTGAAAGGGATGCAGCTATGTCTGCATAGGAAAGCCCCTCCAAATATAAATGCAGTACCTTTTTTTCAAAGTTACTAAGCTCGCTTTCAATTTTTTTATTTAAATCGCTTTTCTGCTCCCTTGCCAGCACAAGGTTTTCGGGATTTGCAGCTTCCTTCGTGTCTGCGATATCCTCCCCAAGCTGCGTTCCACTTTCATCCTGCTCAGCATAAATGGATATATACGTGTTTAATGGCTTGTGCTTTTGCCTGTTTGATGCGGTAATTGCAGTTTTTATCTGCCTTCTCACACACAATGTTGCAAAGGTGGAAAAGCTTGCTCCCTTATCAGGCTCAAAATCCTTAATCGCCTTAAAAAGCCCAATCATGCCCTCCTGGGTCAAATCCTCAGTCTCAGCGCCGATGATATACACCGTTCTGATTTCCTTTTTGACAAGCCCGCCATATTTTTTCAAAAGAAATTCCATTGCCCCATCATCGCCTGCGGCAATCCTTTTTATTATTTCATTGTCGCCCAAATCAATATAATCCATTTTTACCTCATCAAAGCCAAAATTTTTCAAACGCCATTACTTTAACATTCTCTGCCTTACAACCTCATATGCAAGCACACCTGCCGCAACTGACGCATTGAGAGAGTCAATATCTCCCTTCATCGGAATTTTAACAACATAATCGCATTTTTCCTTTACGAGCCTGCTGACGCCGCTTCCCTCGTTTCCTATCACAATTCCCAAGGCACCTGTCAGGTTACAGCCATACATAAGCTCTCCCTCCATATCGGCGCAGGCAAACCACATGCCCCTTCCTTTTAGCTCCTCTATTGTCTTTGCTATGTTTGTAACCTTTACTACAGGCGTATAGTTTATTGCTCCTGCCGATGCCTTAACAACGGTAGCAGTTAGTCCTGCTGCCCTTCTCTTTGGAATAATAACACCATGCGCCCCGCAGAGATTAGCCGTTCTTATAATTGCGCCTAAATTGTGGGGGTCCTCTATCTCATCAAGAATAAATAGAAAGGGCGGCTCATTTTTCTCCTCTGCCCTTTGTAATATATCCTCCATGTCTGAATACTCATATGCCGCACATATTGCAATGACGCCCTGATGCTTTTTTGTTTTTGACATGAAATCAAGCTTTTCCTTTGACACAAAGCTTACAATCACGTCACGCTTTTTTGCATCACGGAGTATTGTATTTGAAGCGCCGTCCCTTAAGCCATCCTGCATGTAAAGCTTGTCTATTGTCCTTCCTGACCGCATTGCCTCAAGGACTGCGTTCCTTCCCTCTATATATGAGGTGTTTTCTTCCTCCATATTTGATATATTTTTATCTGAAAAATTATCCTTCATTTTTATTTCCTTCCATGTACCTTCGTATCATCCTGTCAACAAAATATTTCAGCCTCTCGTCATCGCCCTTTAAATATAAATATCCAAACAATGCCTCAAGTCCCGTTGCCTTTTTGTACTCGGAAAGGCTGGCGTTTTTTGCCCTGGAATGGGTATTGGCATTTCTGCCGCGCATATATATGTCATGCTCCTCCTCTGCAAGCTCCCCAATGATTTCATCGGCAAATTTTGCCTGATTAACAGCCCTTACTATGCTTGTAACGTCCTTGTGATACTTGTAGGTCTGCTTATTGGAATTTAATACAAAATGCTCTTTCACAAGCAAATCAAGAATGCTGTCACCGATATACGCCAAGGCAAGGGGTGAATATTGATATGGATTTACGCTCTTTTCCATCTGACTCCCTCTCTCGTATCCTCAAGAATAATTCCCTTTTCCGTAAGCAGGCTTCTTATCTCGTCTGCACGGGCAAAATTCTTTGCCTTTCTTGCCTCCTGTCTCTCCTGAATCAGGCTTTCAATTTCCTCATCCAAAAGCAGGGCTTCCTCTTTTACATTTATTCCTAAAATGCCGCAAAGCTGCTTTAATGTATTGTTTGCCTTATCTGCGTAAGCCTTTGTGGAAACGCCTGCTTCCACAGTCGTGTTTATGTGTTTTACAAGCTCAAATATAACGGAAATGGCATCGGCAGTATTTAAGTCATCCTCCATTGCCTCCTCATATTTTGAGACAAATCCATCTATCATTGCCGTATGTTCCTTTTCCGTATCTGTCATATCCCCGAAAGTGCCGGCAGAAACAGCCTCCTCAAGCCTTGCCGCCGCAGTTTTTATTCTATCAAGTCCGTTTTTAGAAGCCTCCACAAGCTCCTGTGAGAAATTGAGGGGACTTCTGTAATGTGCCGACAGCATGAAAAACCTGATAACCTGAAGGTCATACTTTTCCCCGATTTCCCTTACCGTAAAGAAATTTCCAAGGGACTTTGACATTTTCTCATTATTAATCCTAAGAAAGCCATTGTGCATCCAATATCTTGCAAACTCAGTTCCGTTTGCCGCCTCGCTCTGTGCAATCTCATTTTCATGGTGTGGAAATATCAGATCCTCGCCGCCTGCGTGAATATCTATGACATCCCCGATATACTTTTTAGACATAACCGAACACTCAAGATGCCAGCCCGGTCTTCCCTCGCCCCAAGGAGACTGCCATGCAGGCTCACCCTCCTTCTTCGGCTTCCAGAGAACAAAATCAAGCGGGTCCTCCTTCTCGTCCTCCCCCGATATGAGAAGCTCCCTGTTTCCGCCCCGCAAATCATCAAGATTTTTCTTGGAAAGCTTGCCGTAGCCTGAGAATTTTCTCGTCCTGAAATATACGGTTCCCTTTACCTCGTAGGCATATCCCTTTTCGATAAGCACATCTACCATGGCAATCATATCGCCTATCTCCTCAGTTGCCTTCGGATGCGTTGTCGCCTCACGGACATTCAAGGCTGCCATATCCTTTTTGCACTCCCCGATAAAGCGCTCGGAAATAACATTTGCGTCCACGCCCTCCTCTATTGCCTTCTTTATAATCTTGTCGTCCACATCCGTAAAGTTTGAAACATAGTTTACCTCATAGCCCTTATACTCAAAATATCTTCTTAACGTATCAAAAACAATCATAGGTCTGGCATTGCCTATGTGAATGTAATCATAAACGGTAGGTCCGCACACATATATGCCTACCTTTCCCTCGTTTATGGGCTTAAAATCGTCTTTTCTTCTTGTCAATGTATTAAAAATTTTCATTGTAATTTACCTGTCAAAACATTCCTTTCTAAAGAATTACATATTAGGCGATTGCTAAACATAACAGTTTCAAAAAATGAGTTGTGCAAAAGGTATAATTCATTATCTCAAAAATAATGTATATTTTACGATTTGTCAACTAAATCATGGAAAGCTGGATACGTTTCTTTTCCAAATCAACAGCTAATACGGTAACGTCAACAACATCTCCCACAGATACAACCTCAAGGGGATGCTTTATAAACTTATTTGACATTTTTGAAATATGGACAAGCCCGTCCTGATGCACGCCAATATCAATAAATGCACCAAAATCAATCACGTTTCTTACTGTTCCTTTTAGCTGCATGCCCTCCTCAAGATCCTTCATCTCAAGCACATCGCTTCGGAGTATCGGCTTATCAAGCTCCTCTCTTGGGTCACGTCCCGGCTTTTCAAGCTCGCTCACAATATCCATGAGGGTAGGCTCGCCGATTCCAAGCTCGGTGGCTATCCTTGCACTGTCATCTATCATTTTTCCCACATTTTTTCTGCCGCCGCACTTAATATCCTCATCCGTAAGGCCAATTTTTGACATGAGCGCCTTTGCTGCCTCATAGCTTTCAGGATGCACGCTTGTATTGTCAAGTATTTCGTCACCGCCGTGTATGCGTAAAAATCCTGCACACTGCTCATATGCCTTTGGTCCAAGCTTTGGAACCTTAAGAAGCTCCTTCCTGCTCTTAAAGCTTCCGTTTTCCTCCCTATAGGCAACGATATTTTTGGCAAGGGTTTTATTGATGCCTGAAATGTACTCGAGCAATGATGCCGAGGCTGTATTTAAGTCAACACCCACGCTGTTTACACAGTCCTCCACAACTGCCGAAAGTGCATTGCCTAAGTTTTTTTGGTTCATGTCATGCTGATACTGACCGACCCCGATGGACTTAGGATCAATCTTAACAAGCTCTGCAAGCGGGTCCTGCAACCTTCTTGCAATTGAGGCAGCGCTTCTCTGCCCCACGTCAAATTTGGGAAATTCCTCCGTTGCAAGCTTGCTTGCAGAATAAACGGAGGCTCCTGCCTCATTGACTATGGCATACTTAACATCTGCTTTTATCTCCTTCAGAAGCTCCACAATCACCATCTCCGACTCACGGCTTGCAGTACCATTTCCAAGGGATATCAGGCTGACATTGTATTTCTCTATCAGCTTTTTCAGTACCTGCTTTGCCTCTGCAACCTTATTCTGCGGTGCCGTAGGATAAATGACGACAGTATCAAGCACCTTTCCCGTCGGGTCAACGACTGCAAGCTTACAGCCTGTCCGAAAGGCAGGGTCCCAGCCAAGAACGGTTTGACCTGCTACAGGCGGCTGCATAAGAAGCTGATGAAGATTTTTACCGAACACGGATATTGCGCCCTCCTCTGCATTTTGCGTAAGCTCATTTCTTATCTCACGCTCAACAGAAGGCGCTATCAGTCTTTCGTAGCTGTCAAGTATTGCCTCCTCTATATATTTCGCACTGTCATGCTCTGACTTACTGATTATCCTTTTATTCAAATATCTGATTATGTCCGAAACGGGTGCCTCAATCTTTACCGTAAGCACCTTTTCAGCCTCGCCTCTGTTTATGGCAAGTATACGGTAGCCTACCGCCTTTTTTATCTCCTCCTCAAAGTCATAGTACATTTCATATACGGACTTTGCCTCTTTGTCCTTTGCCTGTGAGATAAGCTTTCCCTTATTTCTTGTAAGCTCTCTGATTCTCGTCCTGTACTCTGCATCGTCAGCATAATTTTCTGCCAGAATATCCTTTGCGCCTTCAATCGCTTCCTCGGCAGAGGCAACCTCCTTCTCCTCTGATATATAAGCCTTTGCCTCCTCCAGTATTGTCTTTTTCGTCATTTGAAGCGCAATCATGTTTGCAAGTCCCTCAAGCCCTTTTTCCTTTGCAATCGTAGCCTTTGTCCTTCGCTTCGGTCTGTATGGCCTGTATAAATCCTCAACCGCAACAAGGGTCATTGCCTCCTCAAGCTGTTTTTTCAGTTCATCGGTAAGCTTGCCCTGCTCCTCTATGGTTGCCATTACCTGTGTTTTCTTTTCATCAAGATTTCTAAGATATGTAAGCCTCTCGTCAAGGTTTCTTAGCTGCTCGTCATTTAACGAGCCTGTAGCCTCTTTCCTGTATCTTGATATAAATGGTATGGTGTTTCCCTCGTCAATCAGGGCTATTGTTTTTTCTACCTGCCATTCCTTTACGTTTAATTCCCCTGCGATTATCTTAATTATGTTCATTTCTCCCTCCTTAATTACAGTATATCCATGCCTGTATCTTCCTCTTTATCAAAGTTTGATGCATAATTTGGATCCTGCCTCATCATAACAAGCTTTTTAAAGGCATGAAGCACAAGCCTGTCTTTGTTGCACTCCCCTGAATTTTTCCCCAAATCATTGTAAAGATTATATTTACACATTTGGTTAAAATATATGTCCAGCAGCGTGTACTCGCCGCAGCTTGCCTCACCCTTTATGCTGTGATTTGCAACAAAATAGTTAAACTCATCGATAAGCTGGTCATCAAAAACCATGTATTTCCACAAATCCTCTGCAAAGCTTTCCGTCTCGCCAACCATAAGGGAAAGCGCCTTGAGATTTTCATAGGTCTTTATCTTGCCTGCGCTATAAATAATCATCACATACCACACTCCAAACATTATCTGCAATATACGGTCTGCACCTCGTCCACAGCCTTCTGATATAATTCCTCTATTTTACCCACAAGCTTTTTCTCGGAAGCAAGTATCTGCTCCTCCTTCGGCCTTGTGACAGGATGCTTTGCAACAAAGGTCGTACAGCAGTCCTCATACGGCAGTATCGAAGTCTCATAGGTTCCTATCTTCTCCGATATATCGATAATCTCCTGCTTGTCAAGTCCGATACATGGTCTGAAAACAGGAAGCCTGTCGGCAGCCTGATTTATGACATATAAGCTCTGAGTTGTCTGACTTGAAACCTGACCGATGCTCTCTCCTGTTATCATACACTGACAGTCCTCCTTCAGTGCAATTTCCTGTGCCATTTTGTACATAATCCGTTTCATTATGATTGTAAGCTCATCATGGGGGCAGTTATCATATATGCAAAGCTGCACATCGGTAAAATTCACGATATGAAGCTTTATGGGTCCTGCATACCGTGACACAAGCTTTCCCAAATCAACAACCTTCTGCTTTGCCCGCTCGCTTGTGTATGGGGGTGCATGGAAATATACAGCCTCAAGCGCAACGCCCCGCTTGGCTATCATATATGCCGCAACAGGACTGTCAATGCCTCCCGATAAAAGCACCATTCCCTTTCCGTTTGTTCCCACAGGAAGTCCGCCTGGTCCCTGAATAATCCTTGAATATATATATGCAACATTTCTGACTTCAATGTTAAGCATAATGTCAGGCTCATGCACATCCACCCTCATATCAGGAAATGCGTCAAGTATTGCCGCGCCTATGTCACAGTTTATTTCCATTGAGGACTTTGGATAGGTCTTGTCATTTCTTCTTGCATGAACCTTAAAGGTCGCCCTGCTTTGTCCATATTCCTCCTGCATATAGGCAACCGCCTCTTTTGCAAGATTATCAAAGTCTGTATGCTCCACAACCCTTACAGGACATATGCCTACAATTCCAAACACACAGCCAAGGGCATCTATAACGTCATCATAATCGTAATCAGAAAACGACTCCACGTATATTCGCCCGTATTCACGCCTTACTTCAAATTTTCCATGCCGTTTCAGGAGCGCTCTCATACGCCTGCACATGATGTCCTCAAAAACAGACCTGTTTTTTCCTTTTGTTCCAATTTCCGCATATTTTATAAGAAACATTTTATAATTCATATAACTTCCTCACATATTTATATCCTGCATACTTTTCTTTCTATACATGTGCTTTTATTTCCTTACATATCTTCTCAGTGTTCCAAGCAATTCTTCAAATACCTGAACTGTATAGTCAACCTCCTCCATCGTGTTAAACTCAGAAAAGCTGAACCGAAGGGTGGATTCAAGGTATTCCTTTGGAAGCTCCATAGCAAGAAGCACATTGCTTACATGGGGCTTATTTGATGCACATGCCGAGCCTGCGGACACATATATGCCCTTTTCCTCAAGTGCATGAAGAAAAACCTCTGCCCTTATGCCTACAATGCTTATGCTTGCAATATGTGGTGCCTCTCCACTGTTGGAAAAAACATTTTCAAGCTTCGTAACCTTATGGATAAAGCTGTCCTTGAGTGCTCTCACATGCCTTATTTTTTCCTCAAAATTTTTATATGACAGCCTTGCCGCAAGTCCAAGTCCTGCAATGGCAGGGACATTTTCCGTTCCCGAACGCATACCCTTTTGCTGTCCGCCGCCATATATAATCGGCCTTATCAGTACCCCGTCCTTTATATATAACACGCCTGAACCTTTGGGTCCGTGAATTTTATGCCCGCTGATTGAAAATAAATCCACGCCAAGCTGCTTCGGAGAAATTTCATATTTGCCGAATGCCTGCACGCCGTCCACATGAAAGAGTATATCCTTATTGTACTCCTTAATAAGCCTTGAAATTTCGGCAATCGGCTGAACAGCACCCGTTTCATTATTTACATACATAACCGACACAAGTATCGTGTCCTCCCGAATCAGAGCGTGAAGCTCCTCCATGTCGACCTTTCCCGATTTATCAACTCCAACATAGCTTATATCAAAGCCCTCTTTCCCAAGAAATTCCACAGTGGAAAGCACTGACGCATGCTCCACCTTCGTTGTAATGATATGCTTTCCTGCACGCCTTTTCGCCATTGCCGCCCCTATGAGCGCCATGTTGTTGCTTTCCGTTCCCCCTGATGTGAAAACAATTTCCTTTTCCTGACATTTAAGCAGTCTTGCAAGTCCTGTCTTTGCCTCTTTTATGTAATTTTCCGCCGCAAGCCCCTTCATGTGAAGCGAGGAGGGATTGCCGTAATCCTCCTCCATAAGCTTAACCATAAGCTCCTTAACCTCACGATAAACGGAGGTTGTCGCCGCATTGTCAAAATATACTTCCATTCTTTTACTCCAATTTTCCTAATAATACCCACAGCTTATCCTAGTTGCAAGGCTAACCGTCTATCTCAAACATAATGATAGAAAGCGCCGCAAGTCCTGCCGTTTCGGTTCTGAGTATTCTGCCGCCAAGTGAGATGGATTTTGCTCCCATGGAAACGGCAGCATCTACCTCCTCATCTGCAAGGCCCCCTTCGGGTCCTATAAATATACCAAGCGATTTCTTACCCTTGATATCCCTGATAACGCTCCTTGCATATTCCATGCCCTTGGCATTTTCATAGGGTATGATGCACATGTCAAGACCTTTTGCATAGGAAAGCGCCTCCTGAAAGGACATAAACGGCATAACCCTTGGAATTACGCCTCTCCCTGACTGCTTTGCCGCCGAAGCCGCAATTGCATTATATCGTTCAAGCTTTTTTTCCTCTTTGTTTTTTTGGGGTTTAACCACAGTGCGCTTTGTAATGACAGGTACAATTTCAGATACCCCAAGCTCCACGGTCTTTTGTATGATAAGCTCAAGCTTATCTGATTTTGGCATTCCCTGAAATAAAATAATTTTTGTTTCAAGCTCTGCGGCATTTCTTGTGACGTCACATATAACTGTAGTTACCCTGTCTTGTTCCATGCCTTCTATCTTGCATGTGTAATCCGTTCCCGAGCCGTCGCCTACAATGATTTCATCACCTGTTTTAAGCCGCAAAACATTTTTTATATGATTTACGTCACTGCCCGTTATATCAATCGTATTTCCCGTTCCACTAAAATTTTCCACATAAAATCGATGCATTATGTATCTCCCAAAATAAAAGCTTACCCATTAGAAATCAGCCCACAATACCATTTATGTTACTGCATATTTTTCTAAATACGGTCTTCATTGTCTCCATTTCTTCCTCCGTAACGCCGTCAAATACACTTTTCTCAAGTGCCTCCTTGATTGTACAGACTTCCTTAATAATTGCGTTTGTGCTTTCCGAAACCTCAAGATTTTGCATCCTCAAATCATTTTCGTCCTGAGAAACGGTAATGTACCCTCTCTCCTTCAGGCGTTTTATGGATTGTGATATATGTCCCTTAGTAAATATTTCCATGGAGGCGATATCCTTTGCCGTCCTCATATCCTTATATGTAGCAAGATATATTATAATATCCATGTCTATCTTTCTTAAATCATACTTTTTCATCACAGTTTCAAGCTTGCGTTCATTTAGCTTTCTAAACTTGTTTAGGTTAATCATCATAAGTGATTCTATTTCCTGCATATTTATCCCGCCCTTTAATATTGTTTAAATTTAAACCGTAAATATTCTATACTTAAAAAAATAAGAAGTCAAGCATATAGCATTACTTAATTAAGCCCAGGGAGCATTTCCATCTCAAAATTCTTTTTACAGACTGGTCTATGCGTTCCTCCGTTATCTCGCCATTTTCTATGGCAGAAAGCACGGCGTTATACTGAAGCTTGTAATTTGTTGAAAGCACCATGTCGTTGCCTGCAAGAATAGCGACAACCGCAGACTCCTCCTCAGTAACAAACTTTGAGACGCCGCCCATCATAAGATCGTCCGTTATAATAACGCCGTCAAAGGCAAATTCATTTCTCAGCAATTCATGTATATACGGAGATATGGAGGCAGGATTTTCTGGGTCCATGCACTCAATAATATTGTGGCTCACCAAAATACATTCTGCACCGGAATCGATACCGGAAATAAACGGAAGAAAATCCTCATTTACAAAGGTTTCATAAGCTCTCGTGTCATGTACGACACTTTTGTGGGTATCCGCATTATTCCCATATCCCGGAAAATGCTTTAAAACACTTCCCATTCCACAGGAATTCATAACCTCAACTACAACGCTTACATACTCTGCCGTTTCCTCAGGCGATATGCCAAAGCTTCTTAAATACATAAATTCACCCCTGTTTAAGGAAATATCACAGACAGGCGCAAAATTAACATTGATGCCGTAGGATAACAGCAGCTCTGACTTTTCCCTTGTATCTTCACGGATGGCATCATAGCCACCTGAATTATATAAGTCCCTCGGCGACAAAAAAGCATGGTCGGAAAGTGCCGAATATTTACTGAGACGTATGACGGAGCCGCCCTCCTCGTCAACGCCTATCAAAAGCGGCACCTTTGATTTTTCCTGAAAAGCGGCAAGCTCCTCTCTCAGGCTGTCGGGACTTTCGCCGTTAAAATCACTGGCAAATAAAATAATTCCGCCCACAGGATATTCCTCGAGAATACTCTCATTAAATCTGTTGTCATTTTTTATAAAGAAAAGCTGTCCTACCTTTTCCTCTATTGTCATGGACTGCATCATTTCATTAATTTTTTTATCGTACAATCCAATAATAAGTGCATTCGTACTTATAAAGGAGCCCTGAATATCATGCTCCTTCGTGCTATCCGTTCCCGTAGCTGCTCCAATAACAGGTTCTGCAATAGCCGAGGGGGCAGGCGGCTCCTTTTCCTCAAGCTCTATAATAGATTCCAAAAAACCTGCTATGATGCCGACAACAAGCATAATGATGCATATTATGATTTTTTTGCCCTTCCCTATCATAGCAGGCCTCCCAAATACATATTTGAATTGTTATGAATAATAACAAACTCCTGATTCAAATATCTGCTGATCCTTCTCACCAAATATATTGATTGATACGGCTTCGCCCTTTCTTTCAGAGTGTGCCATTTTACCGTATACCCTTCCGTCAGGACTTGTTATTCCCTCTATGGCATAGTATGAACCATTTATGTTATAATACTCATCCATTGTAGGATTTCCGTCAGCATCTACATATTGTGTGGCAACCTGTCCATTCTCAAACAGCTTTTTTATCCATGCGTCATCCGCAACAAACCGTCCCTCGCCATGGGAGATAGGCACTGCATAAACGCCTCCAAGCTTCGCCTTAGAAAGCCACGGGCTTTTATTTGATACAACCTTTGTATAAACCATTTTGGATTGATGGCGTCCTATGCTGTTCATGGAAAGCGTCGGGGAATTTTCAGCCTGCGGCATTATTTTACCATACGGAACAAGTCCAAGCTTAATAAGTGCCTGAAAACCGTTACAAATTCCAAGTGCAAGTCCGTCCCTTTCATTTAAAAGCTTCATAACCTCATCTGAAATTTTTGCATTTCTGAATGCCGCCGCAATAAATTTAGCCGAACCCTCCGGTTCATCACCTGCGGAAAAGCCGCCTGGGAACATAATAATCTGACTATCCGCTATGGCTTTTGTAAAGGTATCTACCGAATCTCTAATATCCTGTGCATTCTGGTTTTTAAATACAATCGTCTGAACCTCTGCCCCTGCATGTTCAAATGCCTTTTGGGAATCATATTCGCAATTTGTGCCAGGGAATACAGGGATAAATACCCTTGGCTTTGCAACCTTGTTTTTCGCAACAAGAATACTTCCCGCATCAAAAACACCTGTTTTAACAATTCCGTTTTTGATTTTAAGGGTTTCGTCAATTTCGTCATTTTGACAAACGCCTGATTCCGTAGGGAATACCTTTTCCAATGTGCGTGTCCACGCAGCTAAAGCCTCATCACACGATATGGAGACAGCTCCATAAACAAATTTATCATCATCGGTTACTACTCCTATCGTCTTAACGTCAAGTCCAAGAGACGCAATATCAGAAGCCTTTACCTCAAGTATGATTGCACCATAGGACTTTTCATAAAGCTCATCTTTTAAAACAGCCTCATCTATCCTGACGCCGAGCCTGTTTCCAAACGCCATTTTGCTTACTGCCTCTATGATTCCACCAAAGCCTACTGCATATGCAGAGTTTACAAGCCCTGATTTTACCGCCTGATAAAGCCTGCCGTATTTGTCAAGTGCATCCTCATAATCAGGCATATCATATTCATCCTTGTTAATGTCAAGCTTGACAAGCACATTTCCTGCCTGCTTCAGCTCTGTTGTAATAACATTTTTATAGCTGTCCACGTCCACTGCAAATGAGACAAGCGTAGGCGGTACGTCTATGTCATTAAAAGATCCTGACATAGAGTCTTTGCCACCGATGGAAGGAAGTCCAAGTCCAAGCTGGGCGGAATATGCACCAAGCAACGCTGCAAGAGGCTGTCCCCACCTGTAAGGATCCTCGCCAAGCCGCTTAAAATATTCCTGAAATGTAAGTCTTATTTTACTGACGTCGCCACCTGATGCAGCTATCTTTGCAACAGAGGCAAGCACTGCATATACTGCACCGTGATATGGGCTCCATGTGGAAAGATACGGGTCAAAGCCATAGCTCATCATTGTTACCGTATCTGTTCTGCCTTTCAGCACAGGAAGCTTTGCAACCATTGTCTGTGTAGGGGAAAGCTGATATTTGCCGCCATAAGGCATTGTGACCGTCCCTGCTCCTATGGAGGAGTCAAACATCTCCACAAGTCCCTTTTGTGAGCAGACATTTAAGTCTGCCAACGTATCAAGCCAAAGCTTCTTTATGTCTGACGTGTCCTTCTTTTCCTCAAAATATTTATTTTTATCATCAGGAATGTGAACCTTTACGTCTGTCTCCTGATGTGCTCCGTTTGTGTTAAGAAATGCCCTTGAGAGATTTACGATTTCCTTTCCCCGCCAGCAAAGCACAAGTCTCGGCTCCTCAGTTACAACCGCAACCTCCACAGCCTCAAGGTTTTCCTCACTTGCATATTTCATCATCAAAGCAACGTCAGCAGGGTCTACCACGATTGCCATACGCTCCTGTGATTCGGATATTGCAAGCTCCGTTCCGTCAAGACCTGCGTACTTTTTAGGCACCTTATCAAGGTCAACCCGAAGTCCGTCTGCGAGCTCGCCGATTGCAACAGATACGCCTCCTGCTCCAAAGTCATTACATTTCTTGATAAGCGAAGCGACCTCCTCACGTCTGAACAGTCTCTGAATTTTACGCTCTGTCGGTGCATTTCCCTTCTGAACCTCAGCTCCACATGTGTCGATGGAGCTTTCCGTATGTGCCTTTGAGGAGCCTGTTGCACCTCCGCATCCATCACGTCCCGTACGACCTCCGAGCAGAATAATAATATCGCCCGGGTCAGAATTAAGCCTTTTTACGCACCTTCTCGGTGCTGCTCCCATAACTGCGCCTATCTCCATTCTCTTTGCCACATAGTCAGGGTGATAAACCTCATTTACATGCCCCGTTGCAAGACCAATCTGATTTCCATAGGAGGAATATCCCTTGGCGGCAACAGTAACTATTTTTCTCTGTGGAAGCTTACCCTTTATGGTATCCTTCAGGGACACTGTAGGGTCTGCCGCACCGGTAACACGCATAGCTTGATAAACGTATGCACGTCCTGAAAGCGGATCTCTTATGGCACCACCCAAGCATGTGGCAGCCCCGCCAAAAGGCTCTATTTCAGTCGGGTGGTTGTGTGTTTCATTTTTAAAGCTCACAAGCCATTCCTCGGTTTTACCGTCAATTTCAACAGGAACAACGATTGAACATGCATTGATTTCATCCGATACCTCCATGTCCTCAAGCTTGCCCGCCGCACGAAGCTCCTTCATCGCCATAAGCGCAATATCCATAAGGCATACAAACTTATCGTCACGACCCTTGTACATTTGGGAGGACGCATTCACATATCTGTCATAGGTACTGCATAAAAGTTCACTATAATAGCCCTCATCAAAGCTTACATTTTTAAGCTCCGTTGAAAATGTCGTATGACGGCAATGGTCGGACCAGTATGTGTCAAGCACCCTTATCTCAGTCATGGACGGGTCTCTTTTTTCCTCATTTTTAAAATAACCCTGTATATGGAGAAAATCCTTAAAGGTCATGGCAAGTCCAAGTGATTGATAAAGCTCTTTCAGCCTATCCTCCGCCATATCCTTAAACCCGTCGAATATCATAACGTCCGCAGGCTCCTCAAACTCCGTAACAAGTGTATCAGGCTTTTCATCCCCTGTGATTCTCGAATCAACCGGATTTACAACGTACTCCTTTATTGCATTAAGCTGCTCCTCTGAAAGACCATTCATATCAACAATGATAATATATGTGGTTGCCGATCTGATAATTGGCTCTGACTCCTCGTCCAAAAGCTTTATGCACTGCTCGGCAGAATCAGCCCTCTGGTCAAACTGTCCCGGAAGATACTCCTGTGAGAAGGTATAAAAGCCCTGTGTAACTGGAAAATGCTCCTCATATATATCATCAAGAGGCGGCTCTGAAAAAACAGTAACCTTTGCTTTTTCATAGGTTTCATCAGATACGCCCTCCATGTCGTACCGTACAAGAATCCTTACACCGTCAACCTTTATGCCGAGATAATCCTTTATCTCCTGCTTAAGCTCACCTGCTTTTACGGCATAATCCGCCTTCTTCTCAACATAAATTCTTCTAACCTTGCTCATGGCTGTCCTCCTTATTTAAACATCGCCGCATAAATATTTGACTTACGGCTATTGATGCATTCTTCTTATTATTTTATATATCACAACATTTTGGAACACCATCGGCGCATCCTGGGCAAAAAATGTAATTCCGTCCGTAGGCGCAATAATCTCAGCTTTTACCGTTCCATCCATAGGGTTTACAATTTCAGCAAGGAGCTGTCCCCGCTTAACCTCCTGATTAATTCCTACAAGCTTTCTGAAAAAGCCTGCCTCATCAGCCTTGACCGATACAAGCTCACTTTCCTTCAGTGTTGTGGAAATAAATCCACCGTGGCAGTCATATTTTATAATACCCATCCTTGTGAGAAACCGTAAAACTGAGGAGACTGCCATATGCGCACTCTCATCATCTATTGTATCAGTTGTTGACGAATATACCGAAAATGCCTGTGCACCCTTCTTCTGCCAATTATAGTTGAGGGTCACTGTATCAAATGCCCTGTTCATGCCCGTAATAACATATGGCATTCCAAACAGGTTTGCAAGGCTTGTACTCTCATTGCCCGTTACCATCATCTTTACATGAGGTATCGACCTGCCCTCAAGATAAAAGCTTGCAAACTGTATGCCATAAGAATAATTTTTCACTCTGTTTAAAAGTGCGGCTGCAATCCTGCTTGTGGCAGGTCCCTTGGGATTTCCGGGAAACGACCTGTTTATATCTGAATCATCCGATATCCATTTTGTTTTTTTGGCATTCATGGAGCCGTAATTTAATGTTGGAATAAGAAGTATCTCCTTTCCTGATACAATGTCTCCCTGTGCCTCAAGCTCACCAAGCTTTTTTGCAAGCAGGGAGCATATATAAAGCTGCTGGTACTCATTTCCCCGCATTGCACCGACAATACATGCTGCCTTTTCGCCTTTTCCATATGAATATCCATGTATGACATACTCCCCACGAAAGGCTGTATTCATGGAGAAAATAACTTCCTTATTCATCAGCTTCACCACCTAATATACGGGCAATCAAAGAGCCCTCCTCTATAACCGGATAATCACGCAGGGAGCATATAATTCCGTCGTTGCCTGCCGTTATAATTTCCTCCACTGAGCCTGTAATTACATTTACGATTGTGCCTATTGTATCACTCTTACCAACCCTGTCAAATATTGAAACCTCAGGAATGAAAATGCCGCTGCTCTCCGCATTTATATAGCTTACATCCTTATCATAAACAATCCGTGAAGGACCCGTTTCGGACACAGCTCCACTCCATATCCCCATCTCCTTCATAACCACAAATAATCCATCGACTATTTTATTGCAGTATTCCTGGTCAATGCGGTATGCAACGCCCGATTCCACAACCATAGCCTTCACGCCCACATTGTTAAGGGCATATGCTAAGCTTCCGTTTAAAACAGAGGTGCTCGGATGCACCCATACCATATCAAGCCCGATTTTTTTAGCGTAATCAAGAAGCCCGTCAGCACCATTTGCATTTATTCTTACCTGCGGTATTTCATGAATGTGAAGATTACTGGAATGTATATCAACGCAAAGATCAGCACCCTTTATATCATCAAATACACAGGATGCCGTATATTCTCCCAATGCACCTGACCTGGACCCCGGGAAAATCACATTCATATCCATTCCTGAGCCCGGGATTTCCCTTGTTTTAGAATCAAGTCCCATAGGATTGAGGCTTGGATATACATCCACAATTCCACTCAGCTTATCAAAATCAGATTTTATTCTTTTTATAACCTGATAGCATATGTACTGTCCCTGCAATTCGTCACCGTACATACCTGACACGATACACATTCTCTTTTCATCTCCGTGAAGGAAATCCGGTGCAAGACGATTCTTTTTTATTTTTATTTCTTCCTCCACCATAAGATCAACGGAAACCACTGTCTCAATCATATCTAACTCCTATGAAAGGGCTGTGGCACAAGTCCTGCTACCACAGCCCCATTTATTTTTTATAAGTCTAAGATTTTAATAATTGTGCTCTTTATCTGCTCTACATCAAAAGGCTTTGGAATAAAGTCTGCCGCTCCGCTCTGTACAGCCTCTATCAGATTGTGCTTTTGCCCGGCAGCAGTTACCATAATAACCTTTGCATCAGGAAACTCAGCTTTTATCTTCTTTAATGACTGTATACCGTCCATAACCGGCATTGTAATATCCATTGTAACCAAATCAGGCTTATGCTGAACATACATGTCATAGCCTTCCTGCCCATTTGTCGCCTCACCTACTATCTCGTAACCTTCTCCTTCAAGTACACCACGCAAAATTCTTCTTGATGTTCTTGAATCATCAACAATTAATATATTCGCCATATTCCTTCATCCTTTCACAATCTTAGTCTATTTTCCACTTAGCTTCCATACATATGATTATATCAGCCCGCTCACCATTTATAAAGCACGGCATAACAAACATCTGTCCCTCTGAGCTGATTGTCGTCACGTCCGTATACATGGAAGGAGGAAGCATATCGATTGTTGTATCCTCCTCGCTGAGCTTTGATGCGTAAAGTCCGTTACATACATTGATAAATTCACATACAGCATCAAGACAATCCTCATCGATGCTGTCAAATTTTTCCTTTGCGTATGCCTCTCCGATTGGCTTATTGCCAATTCCTCCCACACCGATAAACAACTCGTAATCACCCTCAAAGCTCTGGCTTGCAATATACTTTGAAGTGTATGTCGTTACTTTTTCAAGCTTCTCAAACCGAATTTTATTATCTACAAATCTTACAATATTTCTTGCCATCAGTGCAATATAGTCCTTGACAACTGACGGTGCGGAAGCTCCCTTTGTAAATAAAGGAATGATTTTGTCAATATCCGAGCTTTTCAGTGCATCCAAATCAAGAGCCGTAAGACGCTGGGTCTTTTTATAATTATTCTGATATTTTTGTATCTCCTCAAGCGTAAACAAATTGCGTTCCACAAGCGCCTGAACAAAAAGCAAATAAGAATCTCCCTGTTTTTTCAGAAGCTCCGTAACCTGTTCCTCAGTAAGATAACCCTTCTCAACGGCAATGTCACCAAAACGTGCATCCTTCATAGCCTGAAGCTGGTTTACCTCATCTGCCTGCGCCTCTGACATATATCCTGCACTTACGGCGAGAAGTCCCATTTTTACCCTTGCGTGTCTGCTGGCTTCAATTATTTCACTATATTGCTCGCTGGAAAGAACTCCTATATCCTGCAAGTATTTACCAAAATATACACCAAACATGTCAATCCTCCTTTTTTTCTTCTAACTCATATTTTGAATTATACACAAAAGCAGTTGGAAAATCAACTTGATTATTACAAAATCTCCATTGTCGATGTCCGTTGTACAATATAGACATATTACAGCAAGACACGCTTTCGCTATGCGTCGCACGTAACGGTACATAAGGTGCCAAAATACGGCACCTAAGTACCGACGGCTCCCCAATGTCTTGCTATAATATGTCTTATTGTACAACTACATTTCAACAATATCTGCATTTTGGCAATCGTGCATTATATCCATCAAATATTTATTGATAATCAGCTTGTTTTTTTATATAATATATATGTTATTTATGTTTTTGTTTTATTCATTATTTTAAATATAAATAGTATTCAGTTTTTCACAAATGGAGTGGTATTATGTCTATTAAGAAAACCTTGAGGCTGTCACTTCTTCTTTTGGCAACACTGCCATTAATAGTCGTAACAGCGATTACATATTGCATATCATACGCTAAATACCTTGATATTGCCAGATGTTCTGCTGAGGACTTGGCTAAAAATTATGCTGCCGGCTTCAATGTACAGCTTAATATGCAGATTGCCATGATTGAAGGTCTTTCCAATTCTATCAATGTCCAGTACCTTACCCTCGAAAATTACAACGGCATTTCCTTTGGCAAGGACTCTGCCTATTATCAGAGCGTTTTGGACGAGTTTAAGGCGAACTCTGACTATTCATACGGAACAATCGATATATATTTATATGACATAAATGGGTATTACATTGCAGGCACTGACGAAACTATGACGGGCGACTGGGAGGAATATATGGAAATCCCTGTCAGCAGCATTACAAAAACAAATGTAATGCAGGCTTCCAACATCAACAAAAGGTCGGACAGCATTGAAATTATTACTCCCGTCGTTGCAAAAAAGACAATTGTAGGGCTTTTACGTGCAAATGTTTCCGCAGATTATTTCGGTTCCTTTATGCCTGAAAACGGAACCGTTGCCATTTTGACCGGAAAGGACAGCTTTTTATTCCCTGATTATGCTTTCAGAGGGGATTCCAAAATACAGGATGCGGTGTCCGCCCTTTGGGACACCCACGAAAGCAGTGGTTATATTGCTAATAAACGCTCAAGCGTAAACCATCTTTATGGCTATTCCGTATTGCCTGATTTTGATTGGATTTACATTATAAAGGTTGATAATTCCTCCTACAGCAGTGTTTTTTCAACCATGCCAATCATTCTTTTGCTTATGCTTTTCATATTATTTATCATAACCTTCCGAATCAGCCATAGCCTTGTTCAAAAATATACGGCTCCTATCCTTACCTTAAAGGATAACATGACCGAGGCTGCATCGGGACATTTGGACGTAACATGCGACATAGAATCAGACGACGAGTTTGGCGAGCTTTCAAAAAGCTTTAACTCCATGATGAACATTATAGCAAGCAACTACAATCAGCTTACCGAATCACACAAGCTGCTTGAGGCAAACGAGGCACTTTTAAAAAAGAACTATGCACATATAGAGCAGCTTGCTTACCACGACGGACTTACAGGGCTTTACAACAGAGTTGCCTTTATGAAATATGCGCACGAAATTTTTTCAGAGGCAAGCAAGCATTTCCACAAAAATGCCATTTTCTTTATTGACCTTGATAATTTTAAAAATGTAAATGATACGCTTGGACATGACTACGGCGATATGCTCCTGAAACAGGTTGCCGAGCAGCTTACCTCCTACATATCCAAAAAGGATCTTCTTGCAAGGACAGGCGGCGATGAATTTCTTATATTAAAAAGCAACTATACAGCCAACGAGGAGCTTAAGGAATTTGCAAATGTTCTTATCAGCATTGTGCAGCATCCATTTGACCTTGACGGAGAGCCTGCACATGTTTCCATGAGCGTAGGTATCGCATGCTTTCCAAATGACGGGCTTACCGTAAGCGAGCTTATCAAAAATGCCGACATTGCAATGTACTGTGCAAAGACGGCAGGCAAAAACAGCTTCCGCTTCTTCAACAGCTACATGGAGGATGCGGTAAACAGAAAGAGCGATTTAGTTGAAATTCTTTCTACCGTCATTGAAAAAAATGAGGTTTACTTAAATTATCAGCCACAGGTAAATGTCATCACAAATAAAATTACCGGTTTTGAGGCTCTCATGCGTATCGAATCAGAGCTTGCAGGCTTTATTCCGCCTACGGAATTTATACCTGTTGCAGAGGATAACGGACTGATACATCAGCTTGGCGAGTGGGCTCTGATTGAGGCATGCAGCTTTAACCAGTCTCTCATTGAAAACGGATATGAGCCTCTCAGGGTATCCGTAAACGTATCTACTGCACAGCTCAAGGATGTGCGTCTTATCGATATCATAAGATCCATACCGGAAAAAACCGGCATGGACCTAAAATATTTAGAAATTGAAATTACGGAAAGCATCCTGATGGATTCCTTTGAGCATAACCTCAGCCTGATAAAGGAGATGAAAACACTCGGCGTCACAATTGCCCTTGACGATTTTGGAACCGGCTATTCCTCCTTTAATTACCTTACAAGAATACCGATAGACACCCTTAAAATTGACAAATCATTTATTCAGGAAATATGCAGCAACGAAAAGGACCGTTTTATAGCTGATTCCATCATTTCCCTTGCACACAAGATGAACATATCTGTAGTTGCAGAGGGTGTTGAAAATTCCGAGCAGCTTGAAATTCTCCAGGAGCAGTTCTGCGACACCCTTCAGGGCTTCCTGTTTTCCAAGCCTGTAACCGGAGCGGAATTTATCGGGCTTTTAAAAGAGAACGCAAAATTATAATAATAAGACCAACTACACTAAGCAGCACCACACATATGAATGGATGAAAGCTGTCTCCTGTTTGTGGTGTTGTTTTTTCAAAGGTTCCTGTTTCCCCAAGCACAAGCTTAGTCCTCTCATTATATATTGTAATTTCCTGATTGTTCTCTTCAAATGTAAATTCTATTTCCTCTGCTTTCTCATAGCCTTCAGGCGCTTCCTCCTCTGTAAGAATATACTTATTTCCAAGCGTAAGCCCTTTTGTAATATGTGCCTCGTCATCAGAAATCCACTTATCAACAAGCCGTCCGTCCTCATCATAAATACAGAGCGTCGCATATTTCACATTATCTTCCGTTTCTTTATCCTTCTTGAAAATCTTTGTTGTTGTGAGGTCATTTTCCACCTCCACGCTTACCTCAACATATTCCGTCTTTTCATCTGCATAGGCAATTTCTGTCTCAATCGGCTTGTCTAAACATACATATCCGGAGAGCGTCTTATCCTCAACAATATAATAGTTTCCGATAGGAAGATGATCCACCGTACAATATGGTGTCTCCATATTTACCGTCATTTCCTCCACCTTTTCATCCTTGGAATAAAGCTTTACCCTGTTGCCGTTTTCATCAACATGATAGTCGTACGTATAGATATCCTCCGCCGCATAAAGAGAAAATACAGTATTTTCGGCACTTTGATTTTCCCCAATTCGATTTTCGGCAGATAATATAACACCCATGAAGTCATCCTTTAATTCATAAGCCTTTCTTATCGTTATGCTTCCATATACGGGATAATTTGGAAATTCCACATGAATGACAGGCTCTCCCTCCTGCAGCTCATACGGCAAGTCAGAATCTATTTTTATTGTTACAGTTTCCTTAGATAAGGCATACCCCTCCTTTGGACAGCCGGTCTCCTCTATCCTATATTCGCCTGCTTTCAGAGGCTTTGGCAGCATTAAATATCCCTCATCGTTTGTTGCAAACACGCTGATGCGTTCCTTTTTCGGGTAGCTTATCTCCTGCTCAACATAGCAGCCGTTCTTTACATCGTACACCTTAAATTCATAGCCGGGTCTCAGTATTGTTTTTCCCGTACTTCCGTCTACTTTTTCGATGATAAGCCTTGCCATAAATTCATCGTCATTAAAAATTCTCCAAACCTTAGGCTCAGCACTTTCTTCATCAATTGTCACAATAAAATCTTGAATCGGCTTATATCCTGACGGTATTGTCGTTTCCTTTACGATATAGGTACCATAAGGAAGCCTTGTACTGCATGCATAACCTCTTTCATCGGTAAATATTTCACAGCCGCCATCAGCAGAAGCAGGATAAGGCTCGGCTGAGTTAAAATCATATTCCCCATTTTCCTTTATTTCAAGGTCAGACAAAAGCCATACCGTAAAGCCTGCATGTTCTATTAAAAGCTGTTCATCTCCCCTGTCTCCTCCAACCTTTACAAGCTGAAATGCCTGACTTTTAACCCTGTCTGATACTATCCGCTTTGCCTTAATCACTTCGCTTGTCCCATCACTTACAGAACAGTCTATGTCATATTCGGCTTCATCAAGAACATATCCCTCAGGCGCGCTAAGCTCTTTCGCATAATATTTTCCAAGATATAAATTATCAAGACCTCCTTTACAGTCGTCGCCAATTGTTATTTGACCGATAAGGTCGCCAGCCCTATATTTTACCTCTGCATTTTTATCAGGATAAACGATGTCCTCCCTCGCATAAATGCCATACACGGCTCCACTTAAAGACGCATCTCCCTGTGGCACATTCCCCTGTGTATCAGCGTCCTGTTTTTCAAGCTCAATTTCCGCCCTGACTCTCTTATCTTTAAGCAGGAGGCTTGTTTTTTCTCCGTTCGATACATTTGCCATGCAGACGCTTTCATCCGTTACATATCCGTAAGGTGCATTTATTTCCTTGATATAATATTTACCTGAAGGAATATCCTTTAAATACGCCCTTCCCTCGTTATCCGTCGTAACCTCATACAGCTTATTTGTACATCCCTCATCTGCATAAATTCCATAAACGGCATTTGGAAGCACCACATTTGTCTCATCATCCTTTTTGATAAGCTCCAAATCCCCGCCCGGATAATCAACAGATATATTTGCAGAAATTTCCTTGCCATAAGGAACAATCATAAAATCCTGATAGGAGCTATGTCCTAATACAAGCGCCTCCTCTGTTTCAGGAACTGTCGATGTGCATATAATTCCTACTTTTTTATTATTTACATTCTGCTTTGGCACCTTCAGATGAATATATCTTTCAAAGGCACTGACATACCATATGTTTTCAATAACGCAGCCTGCTATGTATTCCTCCCCTTCCGCAGGAGCGATACTATTGATATAACAGTTTTTTGAGCTTGCCTTTACATAATAATTGAAATAGCCGTCACTCTGGACAGGCTCAGGCTTTCCGACAACACCGAACGTTCCATTTTCATTTTGGGCAGCCCATTCCAATGTCAGGGCATATTCATTATCCGTATTTGAATATAACACGTTCTGTATGGCAACAACATCATGTACAGCATTTCTTCCATTTGCTATATTGGTTATAGTAACATCATTTCCCGATGCCGCATCATCAATTCCACTATAGGCAATAACCCTCCTGTGGATTGCAAATGCCGTGGCAGCCCTTGCCTCCTCGCTGGTACATTCATAGATTGTTTTTCCTATGATAAGACCTGTTTTGTATTCAGGATTTTTCATATCCCCGCCCACAATATATGAGCCATATTTTAGTGGATAACCATTTGAGGCAATCGCTGTAACCGCCTTGTGCAGATAACTTGAATTGCATATTGCCCCGCTGTTAGGCGTATATACATTATCAACTCCAACGGCAGGCGTTTGGTCAGATTGGGTGCAGTAAGCAACCTGTCCATTTCCATCTACATAAAATGCCCTTATCCAATCAAAATATGTACCGCTTCCCGTTATATATTCCCGGAAATCTCCTCCCTCCGAATAAATAATACAGCTTTCCGATGCCGCCGTATTTTTCATGTTCAGTACCCCTGCGGCAAGGAAAATCAAAATTCCACATACAAAAAATAACACTTTGCACAATTTACTTTTATACATAAATATCCTCCATAAATTTTGCAAAGGCTTATGTTTTGGGAAAATCCAAATAGCTGATTTTGAAATATAGAAACTTGTTTTAGAGTGTTTTTATACTACATTATTTATGCGTGCATGTCAAGATAGAATTTAATTTTTTACCATTTTTTACTATTTTGTCATTTACTTTTTTCACTATTTTTAATTTTATAAAACTCCAAAAGATTTAATCATAATAATGAAATTTATACCCATCCTCCGGCTCACCAATTTCATAGCCTAAGGCTTTTGTTAATTTCTGTTTTAATTCGGCATACCATCCTTGCCATATATCATCAGGCATCGTTCCATATATTTGAATACCACTTGGTTCAAGCGACGCCGACAACTGAATATCATCACCTTTCCACTCAGGAAAGTTTGCATTTTCATTCCAATAAGGCATTGACTGATATATTTCATCAATCTTATGCCATACTTCAGCCGGTGCGCTATAGTGAATATTTAAGTTAATATCTATTTGCATATAATACATTCTCCATATCTTTTTTAATCAACAGCATTAATTATAATTCATATAAAGGATATATGCGAAATATGCCGCATAAACAACAAGCATTAAGATACCGCCCTTTTTATCCAGCTTTTTATTTTTCATAACACAGAGGAACAAAAGAACCGCCGCAATAATTGCCACAACCGCATCCTTGATAAATGCCGTTGCAAATGCAACTGGAAGACTTGCAGCAATATTTGACACGATTGTTGAAACACCTACCACAAACAGTATATTAAATATATTGCTGCCGACAATATTTCCTATGGCAATATCCACCTTACCCTGCTTTGCCGCTGTCGCTGAGGTCACAAGCTCAGGGAGAGAGGTTCCAAATGCCACAACCGTAAGACCAATCAATCTGTCATCCATACCAAGCTTACCAGCCACATATGTTGCGGCATCCACGGTTACGTTACTTCCAATGACAATACAGACACCGCCAAGCACAACAAAAAATAGAAGCTTCAGCATCGTATCTTTTTCAGTGACAACTGTTGTATCATCATCCGCTTCTCCATTTTTAGCGGATTTTATAAGATAAACCATAAATATCGCCATGAGCACAATCAAAATAATGCCATCAAGAAGCGAAAGCTCCCCGCCTAAAACGCCAAGCACAAGCAGCACAGCAGTTATAAAAATAACAAATGGTATCTCTATTCTAAAAGTATTTTTCTTGATTGGAAGCGCAGCGATACAAGAGGCAACACCAAGTATCAGAAGAATGTTCATGATATTGCTGCCGACAACATTTCCAACCGTAATTCCTGCATTTTTATTTATGGCAGCCTTTATGCTTATTGCAGCCTCAGGCAGTGATGTTCCAAATGCCACAATCGTAAGCCCGATTACCATCTGTGGTATATTGAACTTTGTAGCAATTTTTGACGCCCCGTCTACAAATATATCAGCGCCCTTAATCAGAAGCACGAAGCCCGCAACAATAAGTGCAATATTAAAAACCATTTGTATTGCCGTAGTTTCAGGCAGCACATTAAGATATGACAATACCACAAGTCCAATCACTAAAATTCCAATCACTACGCTTTTTTTATTCATACTTTCCTCCAATATTTTTAGCTTTCACTTACTTTTTAGCTTTCGTTTGTTTTTTACTTTCACTTACTTTTTACTTTCGCTTACCTTTAGCTTTCATTTTTCTTTCTTTTTTATCTTTTGACTCTCGCTTACTTTTAACCTTCATTTTTTTAGCTTTCACTTACTTTCAAGCTGCTCTTTGGAACCCATTTTATCGTTTCCTTAACCTCAGACACATCGTTCAAATCTATGGAATGAAATACATCTAAATACTCCTGCTCCACCTGTTTCATTGTGCCTCTATAAAAATCAGGCGTTGCCGCCACATAAGGAGGTTCCTCTGCAAGCTTTACCGCCCCAAACTCCAAAAACTCATAGTACAGCATCGCATCATCAATTATACTTACCATCTTTTCCTCATATTCCGTAAGGGGGCTTCCCAAAAATTTCTCGTATATAACAACGGAAAGTCTTTCCTCTATTTTCTGATATTCCTCAAGGTACTTTTTCACTGGTCTTGTCACATCTGATATGTAACTTTCCACTGCATCATGCAGCAGACAGGCAAGCTTAACCCTCGGCGTTTCACGTCTTGCACATGCCTCCTCATAACAATTCAGGCAGTGGGCTGCAACGGAATAAAATGTTGCATAATGTCCGTTTGCCCGACATAAAAGCGAAAGAGAATGTGCAATATCCTCTATCTTAATATCGTCTGCCACCGGCTCCAAGGGTCTGAAATTTATCTTGCTGTAGGTTGTTATATAATCCGTCATATTTTATCTCTTTCTTACTATGTGCATTGTAAATAGTACAATTCATACTTACAAAATCAGCCTTTCACTGCCATGTTAAAAGGTTATGTCCTTCTTGGCTGCAAGAAGCCTTGCTCCGTTTACAATCATAAGAACACCTGCTCCAACTCCAACTGCTATGGTAACAATCCCCATAACAATACTGCTTATCCCGATTGAATTCATTTTTTCGTATAACTTTTCCATCATAATCTTCTTCCTTTCCATAATATATTTATTTATTGCCATTTTTACTTCACGCCATACTGCTCATAATAGTTATCTATTGCTATTTCACACCATACTGCTCATAATAATTATCTATTGCAGTTTTTAATGTATCATCAATAATGATTTCTCCCTTATAAGGCTTGTTGTAAAGATGCTCCACAACCTCTGCCATCGTAACAATTGCAGTAGTTTTAAGACCATACTGCTCCTCTATCTCCATAAGGGCGCTCTTTTCTCCCTGTCCACGCTCCATACGATCAACGGAAACAACAAGTCCGAGCACGTCAACATTTCCCTGTGCCTTAACAATCGGCAGCGTCTCCTGAATTGAGGTACCTGCCGTTGTAACATCCTCAATAATTACAACCCTGTCGCCATCACAGATAGGGCTTCCCAAAAGGATTCCCTTGTCGCCATGATCCTTAATCTCCTTACGGTTAGAGCAATACTTAATATCGGCATCATATTTATCAGCGATAGCCATTGTAGCTGCAACCGAAAGGGGTATTCCCTTGTATGCAGGACCAAAAAGCACGTCAAAATCAAATCCAAACTTGTCCTTTATGGCTGCCGCATAATACTCCCCCAGCCTTTTAAGCTGTTTTCCCGTTCTGTAAAAGCCCGTATTCACAAAAAACGGCGTCTTTCTTCCACTCTTTGTAGTAAAATCACCAAATTTGAGCACCTTGCAGTCAATCATAAACTCAATAAACTCTTTTTTATACTGTTCCATATCCTTAAAAAATCTCCTTTTATTAAAGTAACAGCCTTGTGTACCATATTACCTAAGCTGCCGTGAATTGTTGTTTTTCTCCTCGTGTAATGAACATCATAAACATTTTCTAAATTTTACCACATAAGTTGTGTTTATTCAAATAAAACAATAAAGAGAATGCCTAGAAATTATAATACTCAGTATGATACATAATCAGCGAAATAATAACAAGGCGGTTACCCTTTAAGCAACCGCCCTGTTACATCATTTTGACATACCGTATTAAACAGTCATGTACTGTTCCTTATAGGCTTCATATACAAGCTCCTCATTGTAATCAGGGGCATAGTTCTCAGCAACTTTACATATTTCGGATATAACCTCTATGTCCTCCTCTAATTCGTCGGCTATAATATCAACTTCTTTTGATTTTCTTAGTTTGCGGCAGACTAGTGTAATCAGGTTTTTCATTCTTCCCTGCTCTACCCCACGCTCTATTCCCTCTGCACGTCCATCCTCAAAAGCTTCTTCACGTTCCATCTTCATATGTAATTCCGCATCGTATTCAAATATACTCATACTCACTACCTCCGCCTTATTTAGCAAAAGAAATTCCTTTAATATTCCCTCATTGATACATTCATCAACAGCTTTTGGCACTGCTTCCTCAAGCGGCATATCTTTATTATACTCACGTATTTTTGAAACATACTGCATATACTCCCAAAGTTCAGGACATTTCTCCAGTAACTCACTGTTGTAACCCTCATTGATATTAAGCTGCGTCACAATAAGCTCAAGGTTTACTCTGTCCGTCTTTGTTATATATGCGTCCGACAGTCTGTATTCCTTACATTCAGGCTGCGGCTCGCTTCCATTATAAAATACGATAAATTTAGGTGTTGGAAGCTTAATTAACTTCCTCGAATAAATATTATCATATACCGTAAGCTTTTCAAATACCCTTGAAACATACCTCAAATATCGAAATGGCATATTGGGGTTTACCGTTGACTGCTGCTCATACATATCAAGGGTAAAATCTATGACGCAGGCAACGTCATTTTTACAGCTCATGTAAATGGCATTTTCAAGTGTGACAATCTCCAAGTCGTCAGGGTTGTCGTAGTTTGTTCCGTTTATGCCGTTGTAAAGTGCAAGCAGTTTTCGCTTGTCCCTGAGGAGCATACGGAATACGGTATCTCTGTATTCCCATATCACAGCCTGCACGCCTGTAAGCTCCTGCCACTGCTCCCATGTAAGCAGCTTCTGCTTCATGTCTTGTTCCTATATATGTTGTTTCTGCTTCGTGTCGTGCTCCTGTGTAAGCTGTTTCTGCTCCACGTCATGCTTCTGTCTCGACTGCGTGTTATGTTTCAGGCTTTGTTTTGTATTGTGTTTTTGCTTTTGCTTTATGCCGTGTTTCGATTTCTCATTATTTTTCATTTGTTTTCCTCCTTTAACTAAGTGCCGCAGGAGGTTTTCCAAATCTATCTTACTGGAATTATTCTTGTAGTAAAATCCCGTTTGTATTGAAATTTCATCCGTACCGAAATTTTGCTAGCATTGGAATTTCTCTTATATGGAAATTCTAGTCATACTGCAATTTCACTTATACTAGAATTTTATTTGTATTGAAGTTCCATTTATACAAATTTTCACTTGTGCCAAATTTCTGCCTGTACAACAAATTCATTCACCTGAAATCCAATCCATACCGAAATTTGCTCATACCACAATAAAATCCCCAGTAAAACATCTGCATACAACGTCCTTCTCAAATACGGACAACCTCTCTGCTTAAATTGTAATGTAATGAACTCA
>JAMPFU010000039.1 GCA_023664385.1 Clostridium sp.
ATATAGCATCCTTTTCATCATCGCATATCCCGATACGCATTTCATCCTCCTGTTCCCACTTCTCAAAGGCATCAATACTTATCAGCACCATATCGCCTTCCCCATTCTTTGTAATATAAGTAGGCTCTTTTGTTTCTTTTGCCAGTGCAGAGATGGACGCATAATCATTTCTTTGAATAATTATACCCTCTATAATAACACGAAGTAAAGACATATTTTCCCTCGCTTTCGACTCCTCCATACCTGAAAAAATTGAGATAACGGTAAGCTATGACAGACGATGCAGAAGAAAAAAGCTGCCGCACTAAGCGACAGCCATTTTCGTCCTTTGATATTTAATTAATAACAAGCCCGCCATTTCTTACATCAACCGTAATTGTCGTTCCCTTTGACACATTTCCTGCAAGAATACACCTTGCCACAAGGGTCTCAATGTTTTTCTGCATATACCGTTTAAGCGGTCTTGCACCATATATAGGGTCGTAGCCTGCGGTTACAATATAGTCTTTTGCAGCGTCTGTTAAGGCTATCCTGATTTCCTTGTCCGATACACGTTTGTTAAGGTCGGCAAGCAGAAGCTCCACGATATTTCCGATTGCCTGTTTATCAAGCGGCTTAAACATAATGATTTCGTCAAGCCTGTTTATAAATTCAGGTCTGAAATGTGCCTTTAAGCTGCCCATTACAGCCGTTTCCGCAGCAGGGCTTATATTTCCTGATGCATCTATCCCCTCAAGCAGGCTGTCTGAGCCTATGTTTGAGGTCATGATGAGAATTGTATTTTTAAAGTCTACGGTTTTTCCCTTTGAATCCGTGATGCGTCCGTCATCAAGCACCTGAAGCAGCACGTTGAACACGTCAGGGTGAGCCTTTTCTATCTCGTCAAACAGCACGACAGAGTAAGGCTTTCTTCTCACTGCCTCCGTAAGCTGTCCGCCCTCGTCATATCCAACATATCCCGGAGGCGCACCGATAAGCCGTGCGACACTGTGTTTTTCCATATACTCGCTCATGTCGATACGGACCATGCTCGCCTCATTATCAAACAGTGCCGCAGCAAGCGTTTTTGCAAGCTCCGTCTTTCCGACGCCTGTAGGTCCAAGGAAAAGAAATGAACCGATCGGCTTTGTCGGGTCCTTTATGCCCGCCTTTGACCTTATGATTGCCTCGGACACAAGCTCCACTGCATTATCCTGTCCGATGACCCGCTTGTGCAGCTCGTCAGCAAGATGGAGCGTTTTATTTCTCTCTGTTTCTGTAAGCTTTGATATAGGTATTCCCGTCCATTTGGAAACAATCTTTGCAATCTCCTCATCCGTCACAACCTCATGGACAAGACTTCTGTCCTTTTGGGAAAGCTCTGCCTCAAGGCGTTCCAATTCCTGTTTAAGCTGTGGCAGCTTACCGTACTGAAGCTCAGCAGCCTTCTCTAAATCGTAATTTCTCTGTGCAATCTGTATACGGTCATTTAAGTCCTCAATTTCCTCACGAAGCCTGCGGACATTTTCCACGCCTGATTTCTCATTTTCCCACACAGCCTTCATCTGATTTGCCCTATCCTTAAGCTCCGAAAGCTCCTTGCGCAGCGCTGCAAGCCGTTCTCTGCTTAAATTGTCCTCCTCATTTTTCAGGGCTGCCTCCTCTATCTCAAGCTGCATAACCTTTCTTGATATTTCATCAATCTCAGCAGGCATGGACTCAAGCTCAGTCTTTATCATGGCACATGCCTCGTCCACAAGGTCTATGGCTTTATCAGGGAGAAAACGATCCGTGATATATCTGTCGGATAAGGTCGCCGCAGAAACAAGCGCTCCGTCATTTATCTTTACGCCATGAAAAACCTCAAACCGGTTTTTGATGCCGCGAAGGATGGAGATTGTATCAATCACAGTCGGTTCATCCACCATCACAGGCTGGAACCGTCTTTCAAGCGCAGCATCCTTCTCGATATATTTTCTGTACTCGTCAAGGGTTGTTGCGCCGATACAGTGAAGCTCCCCTCTTGCAAGCATAGGCTTCAGCATATTGCCCGCATCCATGGAGCCTTCCGTTTTGCCTGCTCCCACGATTGTGTGAAGCTCATCTATGAAAAGAATAATCTCACCATCTGACGCCTTTACATCGTCAAGGACAGCCTTCAGCCTTTCCTCAAACTCGCCCCTATATTTTGCGCCCGCAAGCATAGCGCCCATATCAAGGGCAAATATCTCCTTATGCTTCAAGGAGTCAGGCACATCGCCTCTCACAATTCTCTGTGCAAGTCCTTCTATGGCTGCAGTTTTGCCTACGCCGGGCTCACCGATAAGCACAGGATTGTTCTTCGTCTTTCTTGAAAGAATCCTTATAATGTTTCTTATCTCGTTATCACGTCCGATAACAGGGTCAAGCTTCTGCTGTCTTGCACGTTCTACAAGATTGTAACCATATTTGTTAAGCGTATCGTAGGTTGCCTCAGGGTTATCAGACTCAACCCGCTTATTTCCTCTTACCGCAGCAAGCACCTCAAGAAATTTATTTCTCGTTATGCCGTAGCCCATGATAAGACCCTTTACCGCCTTATTCATCTTCTCAAGTATGGCAAGGAAAATATGCTCAACAGATATAAATTCATCCCCCATCTGCTTTGCTTCCTTTTCAGCCTGTATCAGCACCTTTGAAAAATCAGGGCTTGTAAAAAGCTTTCCGCCCGACACCTTGGGTCTGTACGCCACAAGCTTCTCACATTCCCTTGAAAAGCTTTCAACATTTATCTGCATGTTTTCAAGGAGCTTAAATATGAGACTATCCTCCACGGTAAGCAAACTGTAAAGCAGATGCTCCTCATCTATTTCCTGATTGTTATACTCGTAAGCAAGCTTCTCACAGTTTTCTATAACCTCAAGGGACTTTCTTGTAAATTTTTCAGCATCCATAAAAACACCTCCTAGTTTTAATCATCAGCCTATCTGTCATCTATTATATACTGAATTGTCCCATATTAACAGATGACAAATGCCTCTTTCGTGTTATGTTTGTTCTATCTCAACTATAACACAAAAGAGGCATTTGTCAACTATTATTTTTTATTCCCCTACTCAAGGTTTAATTTCTTTTTACATATCAGGCTTGTGACAACCGCATAGATTGCCACTGAGACGGAGGAAATTGCAATGATAAAAATAAGGCTTATCACACCTCTTACTTCCGGACTCGCATCGTAAAAAAGATCCATCTCAAACATGAGATATCCCATGATATATGTTATCGTCCAATTAACAATGCTAATCAAACCAAAAGCCAAAATGGACATTACTTTCTTTGCATTGTTAAACGCATGCCCTATGGCATATGACACATTGAACGTCCAAATAATAACCAAACTGACAATCAGAAGTGCCACACATAAAAGTATAAGCTCTGTAATTATGGTTGCTGCATCCATGCTCGAATCACTTGTTGCCACCGCATACCTTATAACGTCAGCCATTTCGACAAAAAAATCAAAATCGCGGGCAGCAATACAAATCGATGTAGGAATAAATATAGCAATAGCGATAATAAGTACAAGATCAAACACCATACGTGCGAGCATCATGGCAGATGTTTTTACCGGAAGCGTATGTGTCAAATACCCTTGGTCCTTGAAAAACCGTTTTCCAAAATCATTTACAGCCCCTATTAACAATGCTGCCACACACCCATAAGCTGCAATAAAATACACTACAATCAAAAGAGAATAGGAAAAGTAGAAAAAGTCATTTTCCACATTTCCATATTCCCTTATGGCGCCCATTATGGCTACAATACAGCTCAGCCCTAAAAATGTGACCATTATGCCTGCAACCTGCTTTCCCCTGTTGATAAATTCATTTTTTATAAGCTTTCCTAACATCTGAATACCTCCCTAAATATTTCATCTACAGACATTCCCTTTTCCTCTCTAAGCTCGTCTGCGCCCTTATGGCATACAATCTCACCATTTTTTAAGAAAATAATCTCATCCAGTATATTTTCAATATCATATATCAGATGTGTTGACAAAATTATCGTAGCATTCGGGTCATAGTTTGTAAGTATGGTATTTAAAATGTAATCCCTAGCGGCAGGGTCAACGCCTGCAATAGGCTCATCCAAAAGGTACAGCTTCGCTCTCCTGCTCATAACCATAATGAGCTGTACCTTTTCCTTATTACCCTTTGAAAGCTTCTTGAGCACAGTCTCAGGGTCAATATTTAAAAGTCCCATCATGTTATACGCTCTGTTCTCATCAAAATCAGCATAAAAATCTTTAAACATATTGACAAGATTTTTTACCTTGAGGCTCTCATTGAAATAAGTCCGTTCAGGAAGATAGGACACAATCGCTTTTGTTTCAGGTCCTATTTCCTTTCCGTCTATCAGTATCGTACCCTGTGCAGGACTCAGCAAGCCTGCCAAAAGCTTAATCATCGTTGTCTTACCACTTCCGTTCGGTCCAAGCAGTCCGATTATCTTTCCACTTACAATATTTAAGTTTAAATCCTGAAATATGACCTTTTTGATACCGTAATGCTTCACCACATGTTCTATTTGAACTAAATCTCCCATTATTTCTCTCCTTCCACTTTTGAATACAACTATATGACAGGTTCTTTTGGCTGTTCTCTTTATTCGGGTTGTTCACTTTCTGCAATATACTGTTTTACAGCCTCCACCAGCTCATCATCGCTATACCGAAGCAGCCGCATTTCATCAACATAAGCCTTGACATACTTTTTACCTAAATCGATTTTCACATCCGCTTCATAATCGTTTGTGTCTGAAACAAATCTGCCTGACGTTCTTTGGCTGTAAAGGATGCCCTCCCGTTCCAACTCCGACAATGCTTTTTGCATTGTGTTTGGATTTACGCCTGCCATGACTGCAAGCTCCCTGACTGGCGGTACCTTATCTCCTGCCTTAAGCTTTCCCCTGGCAATTCTCAGCTTGATTTCATCCATAATCTGAATATAGATAGGTGCATCACTTGTAAACTTCCATGCCATTATTTTACCTCCGTTTTTTCAGCATGCCCAATTTCAATCATCCGCTTTATAAAAGCAAAGCCGATGATTACGGCACTGCTAATTAAAATCTTACTAAAGCAGCCCTTTTTTTCTTTTTTCACAATTTACACTCCTCATCCACAATTGTATTTGTAGCATCAATAATTTTGTACTATTTGACTGGTACAATAATACTGTAATACAGTTATAGTGGAATGTCAAGTGTATTTTTACATTTTTTAGGATTAATCTTTAAGCATTTATATAAAATGAATTTTTATTTTCAAATTTCCTTCCCCATCAAGAAATTCCAAACAATTAGTGCTTATTTTAAATAATTTTTTCAAACAAAAAAGGGTGTCAGCGAAAATGTCACACGAAACGTATTTTTGTTATATCGTGGACAGCTCGTTGACAGCCCTTTTATCATCTATATATGGTGCAAACAGCTCATTGGCAGTTTTTTATCATATATATAGTGCAAACAGCTCATTGGCAGTCCTTTTATCATTTACAGTTGAGAGAACACCTGACCTATTTTATCTTTTATCAGTATATCCGCATGTACGTCCCGCGCCGTAGGAGCCATGTTGATTACCACAAGGTATTTCCCCTTGAAATAATCGATAAGTCCTGCTGCCGGATATACCGCAAGCGACGTTCCACCTATAATCAGCATATCTGCATGGGATATATGCTCCACGGTTCTTGCAATGGTGCTTTGGTCAAGCCCCTCCTCATAAAGCACTACGTCAGGCTTTACAATGCCGTTACACGCATCACATTTCGGCACGCCCTCAGAGTTTACTATATATGCAAGGTCAAAAAATTTTCCACATTTTGTGCAGTAATTTCTGTGTACGGAGCCGTGCAGCTCAAGCACCTCCTTACTGCCTGCCGCCTGATGCAGTCCGTCTATGTTCTGCGTTACCACAGCTTTAAGCTTTCCGCTTTTTTCAAGCTCTGCCAGCTTCAAATGCGCCGCATTTGGCTTTGCGTCCAAAAAGAGCATTTTATCCTTATAAAATTCGTAAAATTCTTCAGGATTCCTCATATAAAAGGAATGACTGATAATCGTTTCAGGCGGATACTTGTACTTTTGGTTGTACAAGCCGTCAACACTTCTGAAATCGGGTATTCCGCTTTCAGTAGAAACCCCGGCTCCGCCGAAAAAAACAATATAGTTGCATTCTTCAACTGCACGTTTAAGCTTTTCAATCATACCATCACTTCTCCTTGACAATCACTGTTATCGTTCCGCTTGTCTCATATGTAATACCATCAAGCTCCTTTAGCTCAAGCGTAACATTATTATTTGTACCTACAGACAGGCTGCCGCAATCTATGCTTGGCTTTATTGCCGAGAGGTCAAGCCCATCCATGACATCCTCCAAGCCTGACGCTGTCACCTTATATCCATCAGAAAGAACAATCTCATATGTATATTTGTTATTTCTGCCCGCAAGGGTAACATCCCTCACGTTGAGATCATAGGTGATATTTTCAAGCTTTTCAATTGTAACGCTTACTGCAATGTCTTTATTTTCTCCAACAACAAAAACATCCTCAGGCAGATAATCCTCCACATTTATCGTCGTCTCAAAATCTTCCGTAAGACCGCTTATTGACAAGTCATTAATCTGAATTGCTGTAATCCTATCGATTTTTTCCTGTGGTCCTGCAATCTGAATTGTCTGTGGCTGGTAAACAACCTGTGCCACATCATATCCCGTTCCCGCAGTGCCTATTGTTGAAACATTAACCGCCACACTCTTGACAGGATAAACGCTTATATTTAGCTTTACACTCGCCTGACTTACAGAAAGCTTGTCATTGTGAATAGGCTCACCGTAAGCATCGTAAAGCCCAATTGTGGTTTCCCTTTCACATGAGGCACTAAAGCCTGAAACACTTACAGTCGCTCTTACCTCTGTGATTTTGTCAACGGCGCTTTTCGGTCCCTCAACATTGATAATATTCGGTTTTACCTCTATCTCTCCCACAGCATATCCGCTGGCGGTTTCTCCTTCCTGTTTTACTTTAATCGGAAACTGGGTTACAACCTTATCCTCCAAATTAAGCTTCATTGTATTGTCTACATAGCTGATTGAAATTTCATCAGCCAGTGAATTTGATTTTGGCGTAACGAAAATCTGAACCGTATTTGTGATTGACATCGTCGATAAATCAGCAGTGGCAACAAAATCTTCCTTTCCAAGCTTACTCACCACCGACCTTCTGCCTTTTACAATAATGTCAACGGTATCGCCGCTTGCAACATCATATACCTGATCCAATTCCTCCAGCACCTCACCGTTAAGCTGCTGAACAGGAATATTCTCTATTCTGATTGTCATGGTATAATCGGATACATTCATTACGGCAAACCAAAAAACAACGGCAAGAACAACGGAAATTATTTTTAAGCCTATATTATTTAACAGCTTTTTTTTCATTCTTCTTCCCTCCTTTTTTTCTCCTTCTCTGGCGTCTTGACTCTGTCGCCTTATTTGGGAGAGAAGTAGTAAACTGCTTTCTAAGTGACTCCGGGTCCAAATTGCTTGTGAGGGTACCTCCCTGTGCAACAGATATTGCACCAGTCTCCTCAGATACAATAATTGTAATACTGTCGGAAACCTCGCTGATACCAACAGCCGCACGATGTCTCGTTCCCAAGTCCTTATTCAAATCCACCCTTCCCGTAAGAGGAAGATAACACGTAGCTGCAATGATTCTGTTATTCCGTATGATAACCGCACCATCATGGAGCGGTGTATTGTGCTCAAATATATTTACGATAAGCTGCTTTGAAATTGCGGCATCAATATTAATTCCCGTACTGACATATTCGCCAAGTGCAACCTCCTGCTCTACAACGATAAGTGCACCTGTCTTATTTTTACTCATCTCAATGGATGCCGCTACAAGCTCCTGAATCGCCTCGGCACTGAGCTTATCATTTTTTTCATTTTTATCGTCCCTGATAATTACATCTGCTAATAATTTTTTTCTTCCAAGCTCCTCAAGGGCACGCCGAAGCTCCGGCTGAAATAGTATAATAACAGCCAAAATTCCGACATTGATTGTATTTTTGAATATCCACATAAGTGTATTCAGCTTAAACACATATGCTATGGACATAAGAATTAAAAGCACTGCAATACCCTTCAGCAGTGTCCATGCTCTTGTGTTTTTAAACCAAAGAATAATATGATATAGTAAGTATGAAAGTATAATAATCTCCAATATATCTGCAATCGTTATCTTTGGTAAGTACAACCAGTCAAAATGTGAAATTATTTCAGCCAAAATTTTTTTCAAAAATAACACCTCATAAACAAACTACTGTGCTTAAAAGTTATTCCTTATCCGTTTCGTTTCTATCACTTCTGTTTATACTTGTCCTGCCTGATACAGTACCGGTTCTTCCTGCAGATGTTCTTCCAGCACTGGTTCTTTCTATATTTGTTCTTCCTGCACTCGTTCTGCCTGTGCTTGTTCTTCCTGTCTGGGATGATGCAGAGCTTCTTGTTCTGCTCTCACTTTGTACTCTTTGTCTGTCTGCTCCCGTCCTCGTCTCTTGGTGAGGAACCGTTCTTTTTCTTACCGCTTGAGCAGCCATTTCCTCTTTTTCCGTAATTGTCTTAACATTTTTCTTTTTTGCAGGCACTCCAAGCTTTGGTATTGCCTTGACATAATAATAGTATTCATCGTCCTCAAACTGAACATTCTCCTTTTTGGAATAATCGGCAACACTTTTGCACATCTGAATTACAAGTGCAACCAAAGTACCCACAATGGAGCCCATTACCACAGAGCCGCCTCCAACGCTTACATCAAGCATGGAGCCGCAAATAATAAAGCATATAATATTGCATACTGCACCCACGCCTATGGCAACATACCATGAATAATCAAAGGACAGCCTATGTATTGTATTTGTAATGACAATGACAATTGCAAAAACAATTGCCGCAACCATCATTTCCTTATTCTTTGTAATTCCTGTCACAATATGCGTGAATGCCTGAAATTCCTCATCAACGACAGCGCCATTTAAAATATCATAAACCTCTTTTACATATGTTGAAAAATAATAAAGCACGATACCAAATGCCGCCGGAACTGCTCCCGTAAGACCTACAAATATTGCAACGATTAACGGTGCGGCATATTGCAGGTTTAACACATACAGTACAGGGACAAGTATTAAAATCCAACTACATTCCGGAAACATTCTCATGTACAGACAGTATATCAATACAAACAAAAGCAAAAACAGCACGCCTACCTCCACAGAAACGGCAAACGCATTTACACACATAACCGCTCCTGCAATCAGCACTACCACTATATCAGAAACGAGTGCAGATATAACGGCAAGCAGAAATAAAACCATTCCCCGCTCAAATAATCCTGAATATCCATACATGGAATTAATGGAATTAAAAACAATTAACGCTATGACAAACCTGATTAAAGGTGTCGTTATTTCATCATATTTTCTCAAAAAATCTCTTATGGCATCCCTAACCGTCAATAAGCCAGACATCTATCTTTCTCCTCCTTCGCCGTCACCGGACTCATCATTATATGTATGATTCTGTCTATTCATCTCCTGCATTCTCCGCAGTCTTTCTGTCCTGAGTCTTTCCATCTGCTCCCTTTCAAGCTGTAATCTCCGTTCCCTGATACGCCGTTTGTCCTCCTCAGCCTCCCGCTGTTGCCTTGAAAGAATTTCATTTTTTTCAGCTACCCGCTCATTACGCTTACGGACATTTTCTATTATTTCCTGTTCCTTCTTTTCTTCCTCAAGCTTTTGCTGTTTACGCATAAGCTCCGTCCTGTTTACCTTTAGCCTTTGATGCTTTTCATCATTATGGCTCGTATTCATTTCCTCGGAAACGATTGCGCTGTCATCGACCACCCTAACAAGCGGCTCCTCGCCTGAATCTATGGCAATCAGCTTTTTCAGGTTGCCATTATACTCCGCAAGCCCCGGCTTTGCCTTTTCATACCGATACCCATACACAAGCGACGAAAAAACAAAATATGCGGCACAAAAAATCACATACCCTGCAAGCAGCTTATACATTATATCGAAGTAATCGTATTCATTTATTTTGGCAAGCACATCCTCAAAGTGCATGTATATGTATGCCGCAAAGACCGACCAGTAAACCACGGTACTTGCAACCCATGTTCTAAGCACGTTGCTTCTTACATAATCCCTTTTATAAAATCTGCTCATGGCAATAGCCTTGTGCATCTGCTTTTCTTCATATATCGTAAGCTTTGTCATAAGCTTAACTCTGTTTTCCTCTACCACGTTTCCACCTCTTGCAAATAATTGTATCGTAACAGCCTAAGCTTTATTGTTCACATAAATAATGCAATTATATAACACTCCAGCATCTTTATATGATACCATTATAGACAGCAAAACACAAGGCTTTTGTTTATGGTTTTTATTTACGGATATTATAGTTTTTTAGCATAATCAAGGGATATCCAGCCCGCGCCGCTCTTAAGCTTTCCCCACTTTGTCGCCCCTGGTCCGTCTGCTTCTGCAACGATAGTATACACTCCATGGTCGGTTATTGAGCCTGCATATCCATAGTTTGTTCCTGCGCCTGTTCGTATATTTAAGTTATTTGCAGTAATTTTTACTAAATAGCCCTCTGTTTCATTTGGTTTTTCAGGTGCAGAAGGCACCTCGCTGTCAGAAACTCCTAGATATTTTAAAATCCCTTTTGCGTATGCCACCCCAAATGCCCTGCACTCCTCATCGGTATCTGCCTGCGCCGCATCCGCTATATTGTCAACAAACACGCCCTCGCAAATAACACTCGGACATGAAATTTGTCTGATAAAATAGTAATAGTCACCGTTGTCGCCCCTGCGGCTTTTAAGTCCACGGCTGTTCTGACCTATTTTTATTACCTCCGCCTCAATCGCCCTTGCCAAATCAATGCCTTTGCTGCTTGAATTGATAGAGTGATACACCTCAAAGCCATCTCCGCCGCCTGCATTATTGTGTATGTCCACAGCACAATCAGGATTATAGCTGTTGCACATATTTGTTATCTGCGTGCTTGTTCGGTCAACATCCGCATCTCTGCCCATTAAAACCTCAACGCCTCTTGCAGTAAGGTAATCGCGGCACGCCTTTGTCATGATAAGATTTATATCCTTTTCTACAAGATATTTAACCGCACCCGTGTCGCTTCCTCCATGTCCTGCATTTAAGAAAACCTTTTTACCCATTTTATTTCTCCATTTCCTTAACATTTAGTCTGTCATGTTAATTTATGTGTGGTTTCCCTATTATGTGTGTGCAGTTTTGTAAAAAATAACAACTTTATTTCTCTGTTCTGCCGATTATTTTTCCTCCTTAACCCTGACAAAGCTGCGTTTTCCATACGCATTTACCTTCTCAATATATTTATATTGTGCTTTTGGATTATTTTTTTCCAGTTCGTAATCACGTATGGCACGCTCCACTTTTTCAATTGATACAGGATATGATAAATTTTTCTGTATTTCCTCTGCTGACATTCCACTGTCATACATATGCCTTACTGCATCCACATAGGCAGCCCCTGCCACCATGCCTGCAAGTGCCTTTTGAAAGTATAAATTTTCTGACATCAATACTCCTTCTCTATATCGCTTATTCCATACGTTTCCATAAAATTTTTCAAGTCCCTGTCATTTCTGATAAGCATTATGTCCTTAAACTTACCGGTCCTTATGTCCTTAAAGCCTGCAACCCGCTCCCCTGTACATATGCTGCTCCTTATTACGGGACGCAGATTTTCCTTGTCATATGTAATTACAGTTGGTTTCTTTTTAAATATACTCATATGTGTTCTCCCAAATGTTTTTTATGGAATGTATTATTTTCTGCACGCAATTTCTTTGTCAACCAGAGATAAGAACCTGTCCGCATCCTTCATGGAACCAACGACGCTTCCATAATGTGAGGGAATTGCCATTTGGGGCTTAATTATATTAACAAGCTTTGCCGCTTCCTTTGCATCCATGGTATACATACCACCCACAGGAACAACCGCCACGTCGCATTTTACCTGTTTGTTTTCGTCATTTATATCCGTATCTCCTGCTATATAATATCTTGTTTGATTCATTGTAACCACATATCCAAGAAACTGCTTTCCTTTTGTGTGAAATGGTTTTAATGTGTTATATGCGGCAACTGCCTCAACACTAATTCCATTTATTTCCCTAGCTTCCCCAGGTAACATTAACATGGTATGCTCATCGGATATTCCCGTTTTAGCTGCCTGCTTTTCCATTGACGCAGGCATCACAAGCATTGTAGCTTCCTTTTTTATCTTTTCTATATCCTTTGGTGAAAAATGGTCATAGTGGTCATGGGTAATAAAAATGAAATCTGCATCCTTAGAATTTTCCTCTATGTTATATGGGTCAAAATAGATTGTTTTGTCACCAGTTATCCTTATGCTGCTATGAACCAATACTGTAACCTCATCGTACATTTTGATACCTCCCTGATTTATAAATTCAGCCACAAGCAAAGCTTTGTTTTGGTATATGTTCGTTGTACAACCATTTTTTGAAAGCAGCGTGTTATGCTCATGGCTCTATATTATGGATGTTTTCCATCTTTGCAACACGTGTCTACCGCTCATAAAAATCACGTTCCGAAACAGGTGGGATTGTCTTTACATCCATTGCTGTTATCCTGATAAATCTCTGATTATCAAGGTGTATGATAAGCTGGTCTATCAGACCTTCCTCACCCTGCACCTCCATCTCAACCGTTCCGTCATACAGATTTCTGACCCAGCCCGTAAGCCCTAAGCTTCTCGCCTTATGATATGCGTGGTAGCGAAAGCCCACCCCCTGTACGCTTCCGTAAAATATAATGTGCCGTCTGATTATAGTTTCCACTGTATTTTCCTTCCCTACAGTTTATATTAGCTTTCGGTAAGACATTATGTTTCTGATAAAAAAATTTCAACCATGTCCATTAGTCCATATCGGGATGCCAATTCTGTTACACCTGACTTTATCTCATCACGGCAAAAATCATGTTTCTGTAAAAATTCATCATCCTTATCATTGAGGTAAGAATAAAATAACAATGCCACTGGCAAATTTGCCATATTATGATCAGATGTCATATCGTATACTTGGTTTTCTGCCTCGTTAATGTCCCCATTATCAACCATGTCCAACAATTCTTCCAACGTATTTTGGCTTTTTTCGTCCTTTATTACATCTTCAAGGGGATTATCGGTATCAATATTAAAAAGCACTTTCAATATTGCACGTATCATTTCTTTGATTAGTTTCATGATATAATCCTGTTCAAACACACAGATGCCCCTTTCTGCCGATGTTTACGGTAAAATCACAACCTGTATTTGGATTGCCTTTTCCATTTTTTATTAGTTTTAGACATAATTATAACAGAATTATGTGCAAAACACAAGGGCGATACCGCTTGACACCTAACACCGCATACCCTATACTGTAAAAAAAAGAAAATGGGTTTTTTGCCAAGTAAAATCTTATGATTCGAAAGGGTTGCTCGTTTCTTTTTTTATGTCCATGACATCATAAAGATACATTTTCCCGTCTGCATCATGCCTTATCAGCATAGAAGCGTGGAATACATTATACCGCTCCACTTCCCCGTTTTCATCATAAACGGGCAGCGCAAAGCGGGAATTGTACCGATACCAGCCATTTGCGGCGTTCCTGATATGCTTTTCCCCGGAATTTTCCCTGAAATGCTTTCCCGTTGCAATCTCCAGCATTTCCGGTATGCCCTGTGATGCGTTTGCCTTCGCTTTCGCATTTGCCCCTTTCAGCGAATATGTATACCGTGAACCCGTATATTCGTCCGGCAGTTCCTTCCCAATATACACAATGTCCTTTGTGTCAGCGATTTCGTAAAATTCACCCTGCTGATGTTATCCCTTGAAATCCTGCGAGCCTTACATTATAATTTGACTGTAGCAGTCAATTTTGAAGTATTGGAGGTTTCCCATGAAAACAAAGGCTGAATTATTACCTGAATGTCCTGTAGCCACAACCGTATCACTGATTGGAAATAAATGGAAGCTGCTCATCATCCGTAATCTGCTTATGCGTCCATGGAGATTTAATGAACTGCAAAAGGATTTGGATGGTATCAGCCAAAAGGTATTAACTGATAATCTACGTTCACTGGAGCAGGACGGCATCATTACCCGTACCGTTTACCCTGAAGTCCCTCCCCACGTGGAATATGCACTGAGTGATTTGGGCGAGTCAATGCGTCCTATTCTTGATGCCATGCAGACGTGGGGAGAAAATTACAAGGCTATGCTTGCCGAGGGGAAAGTATCATAAGCTACAAAATTAACGAAAGGAATTTATTAACATGGCTTTGTTTTCAAAATCAACATACAAGGAAATTGAACTATCGGAAAAATAAGCTCACTTTTATCCACTCTGTCCTTATATGTATTATCGCAAAATACAAAGCCGAATTAGTCCATTAACTTTTTAAATGAATTAGCATTTAGTATAGTATTTGAAATAAATTCTCCCTTATGGAAGTTAGCCCAATTGTTAAATATACAAGGTGCATTTTTTGCTTTTTCTAATGAATCTATTTTTATAAAGTTAATTTTAATATTATTCTCTTTCGCATATTCAGTCAGCTCATTTACTTCGTATTCTACATAAGGACATTCATTGCTATAATAAATAGTAAAATCTTGATTATCTATTTTCATAGTTCTTGCATTATCATTAAATTTTGGAGTTTCTGATGGCTCAAATTGTAATGCTAATAATTCATAATCTGCGATAGTATCTACAACTTTAAATCCATAATGTTCAAAAAATTTCTTTTCGCCAATAAAAGGTTTCTTCTTTTTAGAAACTAAAGTACATATACCACTTTTACCTTTTTCTTTGGAATCGTTTATTGCATACTCTAATAGTTCTTTTCCAATTCCTTTTCCTTTGAAACTTCCTGCTACCCATAAACAATAAATATATTCATAGTTTTTACCACTAATAGGAATCCAAGCTGTTTCTAATGGCTCATATTCAATAAATATCTTTCCTCTTGCATTTAATTTTCTAAAGATATGACCATCTTTTAATTTGCTTTTTATCCATTCTTTTTTGCTATCCACACCTGCTTGATGTTTTTTATCTCCTATCGCACAACATATATGTTCCTCATCAATATTTTCTAATGTTAAATTTATATATTCGTTCATTTTTTAATCCTCCCTACAAGTTGCTACTTATCTTGCACTATATATTTCTTTTCACATTCAAAACCTCCATCAATGCTTCCTGTAACACTCTGGAAACGTTGATGCCTGATTGCTCTGCTTCATAATTCAGCCAGCTCGGAAGTGCAACATTCCGCCTTACGGTTTTTGTATCAACTTTCTTTCTATATTCTGAAAAATTAACATCCACATAAGTAAGAACACCCTTTGAAAAATCAACCACATCAGCGTCCTGTTTTACTTTTTCAATGGCGGTCATTTGGTCTGACGGCATCGGTATTTTTTCTTTATTATCTTCCATTGAAATTCCTGCTAAACCAATAGCATCTCTCGCCATTTCAATCGCATCTGCAAAAGTATCACCCTCCGTAAAAATTTCCATGTCAGGAACGCATACCAAAAATGGATGTTCCGAACCATCCTCTGTATTTACAATAAAAGTCGGATATACTTGTTTCATACAATTCACTCCTATCATAATTTCCATTTTCCAAGTATCATTTTTGCCAAATTTTCATTAACCTCTTTATGTCTTGGTACTTTTTCTATATCATTATTTCTTCTGTATATATCGTGGTTTCTACCATGTCTTTCAAATACGAAGCCCGCATTTTCAAGTTTCTTGATTAAATCTCTTTGCTTCATCAGTATCTCCCCTAGCACAATTATTATACACACTTATTGTGTAATAGTCAATTAAACTTATTCTGTTGCCTATAAATTATTCTATATTTGTAACAACATCTTGATATAAACTATTTTTTGATAATTCCCCATCCAGCGTAAATACTTGTTTTGCTTCTTTATCATCTTTTAAATACGCCATAAACCATGCCGTCATATATCCATCAAATTGTTTATAAGAATCTCCATGATCTGTATTTTTCTTTCTTGCATAGATTTTATCAATATTATCCGGTAATAAACTATAATTTTCTTCTAAACTCCATAATGGCGTTATACCCTGTGCTATTCCATTTGCGTCATCATTCACCTGTTCTTTGCTTGTTGCAGTTCCAGCATCCCATGCACCGGTTCCTGCCGACATAAATGTTGGAACATTTACTTTTGAAATATCATATATCCACGCTCCGCCAAATATTTCAGTGTGATATGAAGATGTCGGACTAACAGCGTATATACATTTAATCATATCTTTATGACTTTGATTAACTGCCATATTAAATACAGCAGGTCCTCCCTGAGAGTGCCCGCCAATCCCAATATTATCTAAATCTAACTTCTGATAGAAAATACTATCTTTATTCTCATTTTCTTTAATTAGTAAATCTATTGTTTTATTTAACGACTCACCACTTCTTGTATTTTCATCATCATTTCCAACTACAATAAATCCCCAAGAAGCCAAATGTTTAAAAAACGATATGTAAGCAGACGATGTACTTCCTGTTCCATTTGCCCAAATAACAATAGGATACTTATTTTCTTTTAATTCAGTTGGATACCAAACTACATATTTTTTAATTATTTCATCACTTGCGTCATATTCTTTACTTGATACTTCTAATTCTCCCATCCCGGCATATTTCTTATCAATGTCTTTTTCAGCAGTTGTATTCTTATAGTATGTTGACTCGTTTATACGTGCTAACACAATAAATCCAATTATCAACATAACAATTACTAAAATTATACTTCCTAAAATTTTCAACATTTTTTTCATAACTCCTCCTTATCATTCATCTGTGATTGTTTTTTATTTCAATTGATGATACAATTGTATCAAAAGTTATTTTTTTTAACAATATCCTGCAATAAAACTGAAACAAAGGAGATGTATTTGTATCATGAATAACGAAAAAATAAATATGCTAGTCAAGGATTATATAACGGATGCCTTAATTAAACTATTGAATAAGAAAACATTAGATAAAATCTCTATTACTGAAATAGTCAATGTTGCAGGCGTCGGGCGAGTATCTTTTTATAGAAATTTTGAAAGCAAAGAAGATATCATTGATAAATACTTAACTAAAATAACAGATGAATTTATAGACGTAAGTGGAATTAATTTTAAAACGAATGATACTAAAACATATATATCTATTCTTTTTAAGCATTTAGAAAAATATAAAGATTTTGCTTACAATTTATATAAGTCTAATAACCTTCATCTTATCGAAAAACAATTTAGAAGAATTTTTGAAATGCGTAATTATGATTATAACGAATATAAGAGACAATTCTATATCGGTGGTATATACAATATTTATCAATATTGGTTAATAAATGGTTGTAAAGAAACACCGGAAGAAATGGCAAATAATTTAGTTGATCTTCTACAAAAATAAAAATTTTTGTCGGTTCAATCTATGAATTACCATTTATCTTGCTCTATATATTTCTTTTTACATTCGTCAATGCTTCCTGCAACACTCTGGAAACATTGATGCCTGATTGCTCTGCGTCCGTGTCCTGTTTTACTTTTGCAATGGCATCTGCAAAAGTATCACGAAGCTACACCCGCCGACGGGCAGATATAATTTCATAAATTACAAGCACCACACAGCCTGCCCCATAGCAGGCAATATCCTTCCAGTCAAATGTTCCGCCAATGAGTATGCTGAAGAATTTACTTTCTGATAACCCAAGCATTTCAACGATATTGAAATACTGGAGCACTTCTACCAAGACAGCAAACAAAAATACATACAATGGCAGGATGCGGCATTTGTCAGGCATCCATATTCTGATAAACATATAAATAACAATGACCACAAGCATATCTCCTACATATGGTCTGATAAAGCTGTCATGTGCGAACAGGGCAATCATAACCTCTGTAAAAAGCAAGGCAAATGTGGCAATTAAATATACTACTCTTTTATTCATTGCATGTCCTTCTCCAAATGGTATCTTTAGTAATCGTATCTGCAACTCCCAATAAAACTTTATGCTTTCCTCATTCTTTCATTAATGGAGCAAACTCAATTCTTTCATAAAATTTTGAAAAATGATGTGATTTCTACTGTCTGTTGTAATAAGCAATTCCATCATTCGGCTTAAAATAAGTTCTGATATAACCGTCCGTAGAAACAATCACAAATTCGTTGCTGTTTTCCAAATAGTAAACATCATCGCCATCTTCCGCCTCTTTCTTATGTAGTGCTTTCGTGTTTTCCACAACTCTTTTTGCCGCTGCCTCGTAGTCTGACGCAGAAGCAAAGCCCATCTCAATTCCATGCTTTTGATAATGTTCATTTAACAATTCTTCATTCCGAAAGCCTTTGTCCGATGTTATATTATCGGTATAATCAATGTTTGTCGGTGCATTATTTCTATCCTTAAAATCCGAAAGCAAAACTGAGGTTGCACCAACAAGAAGCAAGATTGCTATAACTACACTGCGAAGCAATCTATTATCTTTTTTGTTTATGGGCTGCCCTTCCCTTTTTTTCGGCATAGCATACTCCACCATACCCTTTTCTTCCTGTGACTTTTGCTTGTTCCTGCTGCGACATTCCTTGCATCTTTTAGGAATATTTAAATTCTTGCTTTCGTAAAATTTAATCTCTGACTGTGACAGTTCAAATTCTTTTCCACATTGTTTACAAATCCTTCTCAAAGTCGTATGCTCCTTTACATTTTTCTCTTGAAACTCCTTGAAATGCTGTAATAACTCAATTTTTTTCATTATACCATAGAGATGTGCTATTTGCGATATTTTTTCACAAATGGATTGCCACACAGCCAACCGTCCAAACTAAAAGTTTGCTTTCCCCATTGTTTTCATATATAATAAACAGACACACACGATTAGGAGGATATCATATTGATTAAACGCTTTTTTGTCAGATGCAGGGACTTGAAACCGGGTATGCGTATTGATCAGGCAATTAAAGACCGTTTGGACCGTGTTTTAATTGCCAAATATTCCATTTTAGACGACTATCAGATTAATGCACTTGGTAAAATGGGCGTGTCAGGGGTTTACATATCAGAGGGCGAATTGGATGAACCTCAGGAAAAACCTGAAAAGCCGTTATCCCGCATGGCACGATACAATGTTGAAAAATACCGTACCGAGGACCCTACCAAGGTTGCCCTGAAAGAAAGCGTAAAAAAACGGGTTTCGGAGGGAATACAATATCTTTATAACAACACCGCCTCCAATGATTTTTCCAGTGCCTCCAACCGCATTACCTCAGATTTACTGAAAGCAATTACGGAAAATGACGCCATTGCCGTAGATATCAATTCATTAAAAACAAGTGATGAATATACATTCAAGCACAGTGTTGATGTGGCAACCATGGCAATGATTATTGCAAAAAAAGCAGGAATGAAACGGGACGATATTTATAATATTGGAATAGCAGGACTGCTGCATGACATGGGAAAATCCAAAATTCCCTTAAATATATTAAACAAACCAGGCAAGCTGAATGATGAAGAATTTGAGGTCATGAAGTCACATCCCCTGCTCGGCTACAACATCCTGAAGGAAAAGAAAGACTTCAATCCTGCCGTATCCTTAGCTGTTTTGCAGCACCATGAAAAAATGAACGGCAACGGATATCCCCTCGGCGTCAAGGGAGATAAAATAATTAACTATGCTAAAATACTGTCCGTAACGGATATCTATGATGCACTTGTTACGGAACGCCCCTATAAAAAAGCACTTACCCAACGTACAGCGGTTGAAATGATTATGTCCATGACGGAGGAGCTTGACCTGTTTTCCATGCAAAGCTTTCTCCAAAGCGTCATCCTCTACCCTGTTGATTCCATTGTCAGCCTTAGCAACGGCGAAGAAGCAAAGGTTGTTGAAAACCATGCTGATTTCGTGTTGCGTCCAACGGTTGTGGGAATTGAAACAGGAAATGTCTACAACCTTTCCGAAGACATTTCCTGTGCAAGTATTATTATATTGTAAACTAGTTTTAATAACAGATGTAGCGGAAAAATAAGGACCCCACTTCCAAAACCTAGTTGTGCAATATAGATATAAGTTCAATTCCTTCCTCTTTGCCGAGGTTTCGGCTGTACTTCTTTTCCGTGGAGTTATTCCAATGCTCATGTACGCCCAAATTTGTAAGCGGGATTCCATTTCCGTTATCATACACTGTCCCTGACGGTGCAGCCCCGACAAGCCCTGCCTCATGCAGATAATTTTCATTGCCCGTATCGCTTACGGCACTGTTATTTTTTGTTATGGTCGGCTCATTTGTCAAAAAATCCGCTCCCACAGAGTCAATCGCCACAGGGTCCTGTGAAACAAAAACGCTCGCCGTATAGGAGCCGTTAAATGGGGACTGCTGCCATATGGCATTTTTCTTTGTGATGGAAGCTCCCTCCGAAGGTGCACAAATCAGTGCGTCAAGCATGTAAAGAACCGTTTTTTCACCAAGCTGGTAATTTCCCATCAGGTCTACAAGGGGACTGTAAATGCCCATTTCACTTTTGGTCAGCCATTGATGCAAATTTGCACCCTCAGGCGGACGCATGGCATTTCCATTTATAAATGAACCAAAATGGTTCTTGCCACAAAGTGTAATGCCATAGCTGTGTCCCTTTAAATTGGCGAGATTAATCACATATTTACTTTCCGTCACACAGGTGGGCAGGTAATTTACTGCTCCCTTAAAGGCATAAGACCAGTTAATCGGTGCGGTTTCATCTGCAATTCCATTGTTTCTTCCAACGAAATGTATGCCCTTCAATCCCCCTTGCGTGCACAGCTCCACCATGTAATCAGGGAACAGGCGGGACACGTCATACACAGTAATATCCTCAGGTGCAACGCCTGCTTCCCGTACCAGCGACACAAGAAGTGCCTTTAACAATACAGGGTTCGTGTAGCTCATATCCGTTTTGCCCGATGTATCATCATCAAATACACCTGAACCGTTGATGTTTGCCTTAATCGCTATTTTTTCTCCACGCTTGTAGCCGCTTCCCCCATTGTGAGCCTGAAACAATGCCGCCCAGCCCTCCTTTGCATTTTTCTTGTCTGCAAGGGAGGCAATGCTTTCATCAACCATACGCTGTATGGCTGTCTCGTCAAAATGCTCCGTTTCCCACCAGTAACCACTGCCGTCCCATGAAACAGATGATGGATCATATGCCCAAACGACACGTCCCGGCATGGCACCAACACCTTTGCCGTAAGGCTCATGCTGTGCATAAATGCCGTCATATGGAAGATTTTGCGTTGTTTGATTTTCTGTTTTGTTTTGGTTGTCCTTTTCCATATCCTGTGTCTCCGTATTTTTTTCGTTGCTTTCCTCCGTTGTAGCAAAATCTGTTCCTGTATCTTTTATATTGCTTTCCTGTTCTGATACAGCTTTATCATCCGATGCTTCCGTTACACTGTCATTTTCTGACACAGGCTTTTCCGCATCCGATTTCCCACATGCCATCAAACAGGCTAAGCATACAAAAACAAACAGACAATATACCAGCTTTTTCATTACACGCCTCCAATCTGAACATCAACCCATTCCTTAGCAGCTTCCTGCTATCCCAAATACTTCTTGAAAAACTGCTCCAGCTTATCAAACGGAATGGCATCCTTTCCGCCTCCGTCATACAAATCCGTATGGACAGCATCAGGTATAATCAGAAGCTCCTTGTTATCCGTGTACGGATTGTCCTTTATCATATCGGCATATGCGTCACGGCTGAAATAACAGGAGTGTGCCTTTTCACCGTGCATGATTAAAACGGCATTCCGTATCTCGTTACTGTATTTTAAAATCGGCTGGTTCATAAATGACATACAGCCAACCACATTCCAGCCTCCGTTGGAATTTAAGGAACGTTTGTGGTAGCCACGGTCTGTTTTATAGTAATCATAATAATCTGCCACAAAGAACGGTGCATCCTCTGGAAGTGGGTCCACAACACCGCCGCCCAGTGCATAAGTGCCATTTTTATAATCAACAATTCTCTGTGCATTCATGGCAGCCTTTTTCTCATATCTCGCATCCGCAGAAGCCTCAGAGTCGAAGTAACCATTGGCATTTACACGTGTCATATCGTACATGGTGGAGGCAGCCGTCGCCTTGATACGGGTGTCAAGTGCTGCCACATTGAGTGCCATTCCACCCCATCCGCAAATGCCGATAATGCCTATCTTTTCAGCATCCACATTTTCCTGCACGGAAAGGAAATCCACAGCCGCCTGATAATCCTCCGTGTTAATGTCAGGTGATGCCATATAGCGTGGCTGTCCGCCGCTCTCCCCTGTGTAAGATGGGTCAAATGCAATTGTGAGGAAGCCCCGCTCCGCCATGGTCTGTGCATACAAGCCTGCTGCCTGCTCCTTTACGGCACCAAACGGACCACACACAGCTATCGCCGCAAGCTTCCCTTCCGCATTTTTCGGTACATACATATCAGCCGCAAGCGTAATGCCATAACGGTTATGAAATGTCACCTTGCTGTGATTTACCTTGTCGCTCTGTGAGAATACCTTATCCCACTCCATTTCCAGTTTTAAATTTTCCATGTTATTTTCCTCCAATCCTGATACAATCTCATAATCCTTTTCTTAGTTGAAACACCAAATAATCAAGACAATCCACCTTATGCTGGTCGTCGTGTATTTCATCTAACAGCTTCTTTTTATGTGTTGTCAGCAGTGATAACGCCAGTGGCACCTCATTATTTTTTATATGCTCAAATATATTTCGTGCCTCGTCATCATCACAGCCTGCATCTGCCAGATTTTCCAGCAAAATTCCTTCCATATCGTTTGCTTGTGCCATGTTCTACCTCCTTGTATTTCATTATAGCGTGATTTTCAGTCTTTTCAAAATACTTATAACTTATATCCTGTTATTCTTGACACGAATATCTATTCTATTTATACTAATAGAGATTAGGTAATTGCGAAATGTCATATTATCGAAAAGCAGTTGTGCAATATAGACAATATCGCAAGCAAGGTGCTTTGTATGTCCCAAAGTGGATGTGAAACAGACAGATTCCTTAGGACCAATGCCGCCGGTGCTTAGTGAGGTATGTCCTGAGGTGGCTGCGAAGCAGACGGAGTCCTGAGGACAAAGGCATTTTATGCACTGTTATGTGCGACAAGCAGCGAAAGCGTGCCTTGCGGTGATTTGTCTATATTGTTCAACAAATGTTTAAAAAGATAGCATTTTGCAATTACCGGACATAGAGATGCAAGCATGGCTGTGTATGGGTTCAAGTGAGTGTCCCACAAGCCATAATTACATTAAACTATTTGGGGGATTTTAAATGGAAATCAGAACCTTACGTTATTTTTTGGAAATTGCAAGAGAAGAAAATATGTCACATGCCGCTGAAAAGCTCCATGTTTCACAGCCCACGCTATCCCGGACCATGAAGGACTTGGAGGATGAGCTTGGCAAACCGCTTTTTACGAGAAGCAACTACAGTATTCATTTGACCGAGGAAGGAATGCTTTTGCGGAAACGGGCAGAGGATTTGCTTGAAATGGCAGACAAAATTACAGAGGAATTTAGCTCCATGAATGACGAGACAATCAGTGGTGAAATTTATATCGGCTGTGCCGAATCGCATCTTGTAAAATACCTCGCCCGTGCAATCGGCAACGTGCATAAATCATATCCTGATATACGATACCGCATCACCAGCGGCGATACGGAGCAGGTAACGGAAAAGCTTAGAAAGGGGCTTTACGATTTTGCCTTTATTGTCGAGCCGCCCGATTTGTCGCAGTATAATTATCTTGAAATTCCCGAAACAGATACATGGGGTGCCGTTGTCCCGACATCGCATCCCCTTGCAAAAAAGGCATCCGTCACGGTTGATGATTTGATGCCTTATCCAATTTTCATTTCATCACAGTCCTACGTGGTTGACCTGCCCCGCTGGTGCGGTGAAAAGGCAGAAAAGCTGAATGTGCTTGCAAGCTTCAACCTTTCATACAATTCCTCCATATTTTCAAAGGAGGGACTTGGAATTACACTGACCTTTGACCATCTTGTCAATACAAGCAGAGAAAATGGTCTGGTATTTTGTCCGTTATATCCACGGCTGGAAAACAAAATGTACATCATTTGGAATAAATATCAGGTATTTACTCCTGCCGCACATATACTGATGGAAAATCTCAAACAGCTTTGAACAAAGTGCCTTCGGCACTTTTCATGCCGTCAGTACTTTTATGGCACACATAAAATAGCGGCAGGAAACCCATATTAAAATTATGCATCAACATCATTTTCTATCCTTCTGTGTCTTGGTTTGTGCCAGATAACATATCCAACTCCCCTGTGCTTTGGCTTACTTTACTGTTGGTTATCCGTCCAAAGTAAAGATGCTTAATTTCTTTTAATTTTGTATTTAACTGAGGGCAATCGGATAAAACA
>JAMPFU010000003.1:0-16437 GCA_023664385.1 Clostridium sp.
ATAACACTTCTCTGCATGCTCAAAATTAAACAAGGCATTTATAGCTTTGCAATCCTCTAATGTCCTTCTACCGCCTACAAAATCGTCAAATTCTGCTTGGACCTCCGTATAGTCTGCTATTTTCTCGCCCTTTTGTACCCCTCTGTCAATACACTCATTATATAAGGCAACCTGCATAATTACATATTTGTCATTAAACTCCGGACTAATTTCATCTTCATCCCTTATATAAGTCTTACCACTTGTAACAAACACCACGCGTTTTAATTCAAGGCGGTGTATGGTTTCCTGCTGTTCTCTTTCTTTTCGTTGGTAATCTTTATAACTGGCTGAAAATCCTATAATATTGCATACAACGATTATAATGACAACTGCTATCACAAATATCCTTTTTTTCATGTATTACCCCTTTAAAACCTTATTTGCCCTCCATATGGTCACACCATTTTTTTGCTGCAATCTCTGATGCTGCTTCAACCTCACTGTTAGTGTGAAGCATATAATCGCTTACATTTTCCTCATTTCCAGTCTGTAAGTTGATCTGAACGAGAGTTATATAACTATCATAGTTATACCTTATCCCCAATTCCGCATTCTCAAAACCATAACACTTCTCTGCATGCTCAAAATTAAACAAGGCATTTATAGCTTTGCAATCCTCTAATGTCCTTCTACCGCCTACAAAATCGTCAAATTCTGCTTGGACCTCCGTATAGTCTGCTATTTTCTCGCCCTTTTGTACCCCTCTGTCAATACACTCATTATATAAGGCAACCTGCATAATTACATATTTGTCATTAAACTCCGGACTAATTTCATCTTCATCCCTTATATAAGTCTTACCACTTGTAACAAACACAACGCATTTTAATTCAAGGCGGTGTATGGTTTCCTGCTGTTCTCTTTCTTTTCGCTGGTAATCTTTATAACTGGCTGAAAAGCCTATAATATTGCATACAACGATTATAACGACAACTGCTATCACAAACATCCTTTTTTTCATGTATTACCCCTTTAAAACCTTATTTTCCCTCCATATGGTCACACCATTTTTTTGCCGCAATCTCCGATGCTGCTTCAACCTCACTATTAGTGTGAACCATATAATCGCTTACATTTTCCTCATTTCCAGTCTGTAAGTTGATCTGAACGAGAGTTATATAACTATCATAGTTATACCTTATCCCCAATTCCGCATTCTCAAAACCATAACACTTCTCTGCATGCTCAAAATTAAACAAGGCATTTATAGCTTTACAATCCTCCAACGCCCTTCTTCCACTCATATAATCATTAAATTCCGCCTGAACCTCCGTATAGCCTGCTATTTTCTCACCCGTTTCTACGCCTCTGTCAACACACTCATTATATAAGGCAACCTGCTGTATCACATATCCTGTGTCTAACCCAAAATTGCGAACATCATATCTGTTACCACACTGTACAATAGAGCCTGAGCATCCTGTAGTATATACAACCAATTGTAATTCCTTTCCCTTTATCTTTTTCAAAGTTTCTTCATTTTTTTTCAAATCCTCATAGTAATTCTGCTTCAATTCATAAGCTCCCGAAGCAGCACTGTACACATTGCCAAGTCCTGGCAAAGCTCCAACAGCCTGATCCACTGTATATTTTGCAGTATTTAGACACGCCTCTTTTTCAGGGTTTTCCACTATGTCATTAAATGCTACAGCAATATCAGATACGCCTGTCTCCTCATTAAAATTAAATGTATACTCATAAATTGTTACAATATCCTTTGAACCCTTAAAATCAATTGTTATTTTATCTTCATCCATCGTTAAATCAATGGGAAACATATATTCTGTTTTTTTTAAATCATCAGACGGATAACCTGGCAAGCTTATATCAGACCAATCGTGACAATATGTATCTATGGAAAAAACCACATCCGTAATATAACAATCAGCCTTTACATCCTGCAATAATATTCCATAAAAATTCTTTGTATCTAAATTACCATAAAGTATGGACATCTGTGCAGATTTTTCTGTTCTGTAGCTACTTAGCAATGACATAATCGGCGCAGCTGTAACATTCGTTTCTCTTATCACACAATCAATTGACGCTTCCAGATGATGCTCAACAATATAACATCTGTTTACCAATTTCTGTAGCTTATATATATTGACAGTTCCATTCTCATCCACACAATCATCATATACCATGGACAAAGCCGCAACCTCCCATGGCTTTATTTCCTCCATAGGTTTATTTATAAGCTCCTGAAATTCGTCTCCATCAATATCCTTTATGGCTAAATAACAAGTCTTGACAGCTCCCCCACCTGCATTTTCCAGTTTCTGTGAAAATGTATAGGTGGAGGAAAACAATCCTGCCCCTGCTACATTTCCGTACTTTCCGTACTGCTCCCTCGCCATTATGGCAAAATCCTCAGCATTTGTGTACGGACTTTCTCCGCCTGAAACCCTTATCGTCTCCAATAGACCTTTTAAAGATTCCAAATATGGCGTAAAAAAATCATTCGTATTTTTTTCTACAGTTTCTGGATATTCCGCATCATATTCTCTTACATGGCTAAACACTCTCCTTATGGCTTCTGCGTCAAATCCCAGCTCTCGAATCAGAAATTGCTTGTGCTCCTCTATATGCTGCATGGCATATTCTATATCGGTCCGATTAACCAAATACTCCCTATACGCATTAAATTCATCCATTATATCCAATGGATTTTCTATATCGTAGTGTCCTTCTACCATTTCCAGCATTTGCTGTTCAACTTCTTCCGTAAAGTCTCTTTCCATAATTTCATCCTCCAAGTGCATTAGCAATAGTTTCATCCATATCCCGAAAGACCGCTTTGACATACTGCATCGTAATAATAGTTTGGTTTATCATGTCATTCATTATGGCGTCCACGGAATATAGTAAATCGGCAGTGGCATAAAACTGTTCTGCCGTCAGGCTGTCCGAAGCTGCAAATACTGATTTTATCTCGTTATACTTATTTTTAACGGCTGTCTCTGATTCTTCTTTCAGGCTTGCCAAATTTGATATTTCTGTGTCAAGCACTTCATAATTGACTTGTGTTGTAACATTTTTATCCATAAATCCCCCTCATCAACAACCATAGTATAATTGTCCATCCAATTCATCCACTGTCGTAATAAATGTGTCAATATTGGAACCCATCTCTGCACTAAGCAAAAGCAGTTGTCCTGCCATAAGCTTTAGGGCTTCAATATATTCCTGAAGGTTGTCATGTACATTTCCCGATACTATACCGTCATTGCACACGGTCTGCATAATATACATATATGCTGACAGCTTTTCCTCCAAAAGCCCTGCCATTTCATTTATCATTGTACTGTATGTATAAAATTCATCATCATTTATTTTTAAGCTGCCATTTCCCTGCATTTCATATCTCACTTTCTATTATTTTCATATTTCTTATTTCATTTTCCCAATTGTATATATTTATTTGCAATCGTCTGATTCTGTCCTCTGCCTCCTCAATTTTTTCATCTGCCATTCGGATGTTATTTTGAATATAATCTGCTATGCACTCATATCCGTCAATCATCACATTCATGCTTTCATAGGAAAACAAATCCATCAGCTTGGCAAGCATGGTAGTGTTTGCCCTGCCCTTTACCCCCTCCAATGCTTTTATCTTGTTTTGTTTATTTGAATAATAAGCTTCTACCTGATCTATGAGATTATAAGCCTTGCTTTTTTCAATCCCGTATGCATCCTTTCTGTCATACATGCTTTGTATGTTATACCGTAATTCCACAATCTCATTTTTTGCTTTATTTATCTTTGCCTGCAATTCGCACTGTTCCATAATACCTCCTATATTTTTACATTAACCTAATATAAGTATATTGTTATTTTCAAATTATAACATGATAAATTCTCTGTTACAACGAATTTACCTTTACAAAAATAGTATTTTAAACAACAAAAATGGTATTTAAAATGACAAAAACCGTATCTTAAAACGACAAAAATCGAACTATACCATGAACAACGTAAAAGAAACAATGTATTAGACCATTTTTATAAAAAACATAGAATTTCATATAAGATAAAAGGGCACAAAAAAACTGCCACAGTTACTGCGGCAGTTTTTATTTACCATTAATTATAATGCGAAAGAACCTTCCTCGCCATCAGCAGTGAAATAAACCATGCCGGTTTCCGGCTGATAGTATACGTTTAAGTCCTTTACTGACTTCTTTCCACTGATTTCGATTGCCTTTGCAGTAATCTCATCAGCAGATACCTGTCCGTTATTAAACTCTATAAATACCTTAGCTACAGGCGCTGCTGCCTTAGGTGCTGCCTTCTTTACAGGCGCTGCTTTCTTTGCAGGTGCCTTAGGTGCTGCCTTCTTTGCAGGTGATGCCTTTGTCTCAGTCTTTGCTGCTGCCTTCTTTGCAGATGCCTTTGTCTCAGCCTTTGCTGCTTCCTTCTTTGCAGGTGCTGCCTTTGTTTCAGCCTTTGCTGTTTCTTTTTTTGCTGCCTCCACCTTAGCCATAGTTGAATCAACTGTCGCTTTCTTAACTGCCATTTTAATCTCCTCCGTAAAAAATAATAATATATGTTATACTATGCTGTCTTTTTTCTGTTGCAAGTTGATATTACGCTTTTTGGTCAGATTTTGCAAGACATTTAAAAAATTTCTTAAGTATTTACCAATTGAAATAATAATATTCTCAAAAAACACAACAGATTGCACAAAGCATTTGTTATGACATGTCATGAACCGCAAATTGACGATACACGATTACGATGCTTTTTGAGCGTTTATGAATTTTACAAATTCCGTTTTCGGTATTGGCTTTGAATAATAATATCCCTGTATGTACTCACATTCCAAATCTGAAAAATGGCGGACAAGTTGTTCGGTTTCTATTCCCTCTACAACAATTTTCATGTTCATGTCCTTTACCATTTTTATTGTATTTTTTAATATGATTTCCATCTTAGGACTTGAATTTATGTCCGTAAAGGACTTGTCAAATTTAATAATGGAAAGGGGCAGCGACGCTATCCTTTTCATATTGGAATAACCAGTTCCAAAATCGTCCAGTGAAAAATTAATTCCCGCCCCTGTAAGCTCATTTATATTTTCCGTCATAACCATTTGAGAGTATGTGGTTGCCGTCTCAGTTATTTCAAGATTAATCTGATCGGGTCTGACATTATATTTTTCCATAATTTGCAATATTTCATGTGCAAGTCCCTTCTGCATACACTGTATGACGGAAAGATTAACCTCTATATACTCAATGCCAAGCTTTTTATATTCCTCGCTTGAAATAAATTTGCATACCTCCTCAAATACAAAGCCGCCTATCCTATGGATTGCTCCACTTTTTTCAGCAGCAGGTATAAATATTTCAGGAGACACAAAGCCATACTTTTCATTTTTAAGTCTGAGCAGAGCTTCCGCCGACGTAAATTTTTCATCCTTCACTGAATAAATCGGCTGATAGTAAACCTCAAACTTATTGTTGACAAGTGCGTCCTCAACAATAACGTCAATTTCCTTTATAATGTTATACCCTCCACTTTTCATAAGCTCCGACGCATAGACTACATTTGCCGTAAATTCACTTTTCTCCAGCTTGCGCCCAAATTCCATAATGGTATCAAAATCATCTATGTCCTCAGGACATTTTACAACACATACATATGCCTGAATGTCCACGTCAATATCATCGTCTCCATGGCTATTATTGACCTCATAATTAATAAGCTCGGCTATTTCCTTTGTATCGTCAAAATGGTATTGGTCAATGACAATTCTATAGCGTCCGTTTCCGATGTAATACATTTCTGCTCCAAGCTTGTTTTTTCGGTTCATATTGATAAAACGGAAGCTCATTTTTTTCATTTCATTGTGGACGCCCTCATATCCAAGAACGTCTAAAAGTGCCCTGTAATTTGCAATGGTAACCATGATTACGTTCATTGGCTTTTTATTTCTGTATGCCTGTTTCATATCCTCCTCATACGCCGCCATCTTGTAAAGACCCGTAACAGAATCTATACGCTGTTCCGGTCGCTGTACCATAAGCATAATAAAGAGAAGTCCTAACGCCATGGCAAGCTGTTCAAGAAGCAGATGCGGATAAAATGCCTGAATTGCCGTAGAGCCTACGATAAACGGATATATGGTAAACAGCGATAATATTTTCATTCTCCCAAGGTATTTTGTGTATTTGACCGTATAGATAAAAGAATAAAAACCATAGACAAAAACAGCCACATACAATATCCAAAAAAGACTTCCCCTTGTATACGTATCGTGTGCATCCAGGTAATAAATCCAGCCTGTATGATTGCTTGCTATAACTGTAAAAAAGACCACAAAAAACGGCAACGGCATCGTCAGCTTCAGCAAGGTGTTTTGGGAAACCTTATGACGTGTGTCGGTGAGTGCAACAAGGAAGAAGTCAAAAACAGCTATGGAAAGATTCCTTGAAATAAGATATGTATCATGGGTTATGTACTTCAAAAGCCTGTGCCCTTCTCCTGCATTGTCAAGTGCAACAGCAAATATGTCAAAGGTAGCTGTCAGTATGGCAACAAGCAACAAAAAAAGAAAGCTTTTATTAACCTTTCCGTAAAAATGCCTTCTGCATATAATCGCTGCGAGCATGATTAACATGATTGCTATTGCAGCATAATCAAAATATAAAAGCTTCACCATCCCAAATTCACAACCTTACATAAAATAATCCTCACAATTCCACCCCAAATTAAGGAAACAAATCGGCGTGACAGGATTTGAACCTGCGACTTCGTAGTCCCGAACCACGCGCTCTACCAAACTGAGCCACACGCCGTAAAGCACTTATGTTATTTTATCAAAATTATGTAAAATATTCAACATTTTTCATATATTATTTACGTATTCACATGTCAAAATTTCCCTTGACATTTACGTATTATTTATATCCTATTCCTCCTTACCGTTTTTACCAGCATTGTCCGTTGTAATATGAATAGCCCTCATTCATTTCCTGCATCTCAGCAGCATGTTCATTTGTCCCCTGCTGCATGATTTGCTGGAGCTGCTGCTGTTCCTCAGAAAGCTCATCCTCCTCAGGCTGTTCCGTCTCCTGCTGCTGATTGTCAGATTCCTGCTGTTCCTGCTCCTCCTGCTTTAACAAATCTATCATTTCCTGAAGCTCGTTTTTTAGTCTCTGCGCCTCCTTGTCATGTCCGTTATCATCATCCCTGTGGGCGCACTCCTCCTCAACCAAAATGTCAATCGCCGTCTCAAGGACTTGAATCATCTCTGTTTTTTCCTCATCAGTAAGTGCCTGAATGTTATTCAAGTCAAGGGTTTCACACAAGGAAAGCGCATAATTTACCCTTATGTCGCACTCCTTACGCTCAGGGACATAAAGCTTTAGTGACTTTTCGTACTCAGCAGCCGCCCTCTCATACTGTCCAAGCTCATAAAATTCATTGCCTCTGTTATAATGAAAAATATATAATTGTAAAACGATGGTTAAAGCTACGGCAATCAGAATCAGCGCCGTACCAATTCCAATAATCAGTTTTTTCACAGTTATCCCCCATTTATTTTTTCTTTACAAATGCCAGCACTGCCTCCGCCGCAAGCAGAAGCAAAAGTGGAATGGCAAAATAATAATATATTTCCCTTGCGCCCTCAATATCCTTTGTTTTTATCGTTTTCTCCGCCGAGGACACAACTGCTTCCATATTCTTTATTTTTTCCAAGGCAGGCGTAATTTCGTCTATATCTGTCATATGGATATAATCAATGCCCACATCCCCTGCTATCTGCATAAGGTTTTCTTCATCCAGCCTTGAAACCGCAGGCTTATAGGGATAGTCAGAGGTATCCTGCAGCTCTATAGGCTCGTCCTCATAAAAAGACGCAATATGCATATGTCCACCTTCTTTTGTTCCATATCCAAGCACCGCCCCGCCGTCTACATAGTCTTTTAGCTCACTGTAGGACTCTAATGTGCTTCCATCGGTAATCTCGCCATCACTGATAAAAAACAAAATAATCTTGCCGTCCTCTTTTTCCCGCACACGCTTGAGCATGGAAAGCGTAAGCTCCTTAGGTGTGTTCAGCGAGCTTCCCCTTGCGTAAAAATCATCCAACGGATAAATTGCGGAAATTGTATTAACAATATGCTGGGTATTGCTTGTATAAGGCGATAATATCGTTGTGGAATTATGAAAGGATACAACGCCAAAGCTTGCGCCGGAAAGCTGGGACACAATATATTCACAATCCTTCTTAACCTCATCCAGTCTTGTGTTTGTCCCCCTGCAATCCTCCGCCAGCATACTGATTGTATCGTCAATGACAAACAGCACCTTTATGTTGGTACGCTTTTCCCCTGTCGTAACTGCCTCACCCGGAAACATTGGTCTTAAATTGATTATAAATAACAGCAGGACTATGACAACCTGTCTTATATATGCAAATGCGCCCTTACGTTTCAAAAAGAGCATAATTACACATAGACATGCCATAAGCCATATTGGTATCATTGGTCTAAAAAACATAGAAACCTCTCTTTATAACTATTATCTTTTTAGCAGACGCAGACTCACAAATAAAACAAGAACAGAGCACAGCGCTGCAATAAATGCCGCCCGGGGAAATTCCGTATCAACCATATAGGTTCTGCCTTGAATCAGGGAGGTGCTTTGGTTTTGAATATCATTTACAATATCCGTAAATGTTTCCTTTTCCTCCTCCAAGTAAAACTTTCCTCCTGTAAGCTCCACCGATTCCTTCATTTCCTCTTTGTCCTTTTTGAACATTTCCTTTGTGCCGATTCCATACACGACAATGTTATTATCCCTGCACAGCCCGGCAGCCTCCGGCAAATCAAAAATTTCGGTGCCGTATACATCATTATCTGTCGTAAATATGACAATTCTCGTCCGTTCCTTATCCATATCCGAAAAATTGTAAACTGTGGAAGCAAGTCCATCACCAATCAGGGAGCTTCCCCTTTCTTGATTTCCAACCAGCGTACCGCTGGAAATATACTCATTCCAATAAAGGTAATCATCGTAATCATCTATTCCTGCACTAAATACATCAAAATTCATGCGAAAATCCAATGCCGTCTTTATATTTTCCAGTTGCTCCACTACAAACTCATAGTCGTCCGTAAGCGGACACAGAAGCACCGGAGATGTATTAAATATAATAATGCCAAACCGTTCTCCCTTGAGGGAATTAACGGTGTCAATCAGCTCGTCAACAAGGCTTTCGTTCATGGCGTCCACCGTTGTTGAAATGTCCATGCAAAGCATAATATCCCTTGAATGTACATTTTCTTTTTTTACCTTGCTTTTAAACGGACGTGCCACTAAGACGCCCGCCGCAATTACCCCTGTAAAAAGCGAAAGCACAACGAAAACGGACAAAATCTTATGCAGTCTTTTTCTCCGCTTTAAATATGAATTATCCCTGACAAATACCATGTTGTAAATTTTTGTACCGTCCTTATAGGGCTTTTTCCCTTTTTTCCACAGAAGGTGCAGCAAAACCAGGATGACCGAAAAGACGATACTTGCAACAAGCACAAATCCATGCTTTAATTCCATACCTCAATTACCCTCTTTGTCTTTTCTATGGCTGCATAGGCATCTCCCAATGACACCCTTGCAAATTCCACCTTGTAAAACTCATCTATCAATGCCGTAAGCATCGGCATATTCATCCATCTAATCTCATATAAGGTACACCTGCTGACCTTTACCCCTGTAATTTCCGAAACAAATTCCCTGATATACCTACTCAATAACAAATAGCACTGACGGAGCGTAATCTCATCGTTCCAGAGCTTGTAGGACAGTCCGTCAAGCAGCCGCAAATATTTCATGCGCAAATTATATTTTTCATTATCATAAAGCGCCCGCCATGCTTTCTCGCCGTCCACTGCCTGCTTTTTCTTATGCTTCGGATGGTATTTCAAATATAAAATCAAAGCACACACAAAGGAAACTGCCAAGATAAACAGAATAAGCGGCAAAATCAGATATCCATATTTTTCCTGTAAATGTACTGTAAATCGCATAGCTACCTCTTTTTATATTTATGCTGCTCCAGCATACTCATAATTTCCTTTTCCATATTTACTGTGCCGCCAATTTCGGCACAGGCAATTCCGTAACGTGAAAGCTTGGCATGGCACACATCATCAAGCCTTTGTTTTTCGGCTGTAATAAGTCTGCGGAGCTTTTTATCCTTTCCAAAAAAATCCTCCAAGTAAGTGTCCTCTCCTATGTCATACATGCCGTCACCCTCAAGGTTCGCATCCTTGACACAAATAATGAGCACATCATTTAACACATTAAGCTGACGTAGATTTGCATCCGATATACCTGATAGTCCCTCTAGGTCTGTAACAATAATCAGTATCATCTGCCTTTTAAAATTGCGGGCAATATAGGAAAGCGTATCATTGATATCCGTGTGATTTTCCATTGTTGCGGCATTACCATACCCCTCAAGCATAAGCTCAATATTTCCAAGGCCTGTCCGAAAAGGGGAATACGCCCAGCCCTTTGCAGTCTTGTATATGGAGCTGATAAAGTCATTGTTTCGATTGACTAAAAGTGCAAGCGTACCCGCAGCCATAATGGCAAGCTCTTTTTTTTCAACGGCTTCCTCCGAATTGGCAAGCATTCTTCGATTTGTGTCAAAGGCAAACATAATATTGTGCTTTTTTTCCGCAATAAACTGACGAACAAGCACCTTACCGCTTCTTGCAGTTGATTTCCAGTCAATGTCCTTAACATCATCACCGAAGGCATATTCCCGAAGCTCATCAAAATTTAAGCTTTTCCCCTTAAATACCGAGGTATAAGAGCCGTCTAACACACAGGTTGTAGGCTTATTTGCAGGTATCATTTTGTAGTTTTTTATATTGGTCTGTATTTTGGACACATATTTCATTTTCATGGCGTTGGAACAGCTCCTACAATTGCATCAATAATTTTTTCCACCTGTATTCCATCTGCAATGGCGGCATAGTTAAGACTGATTCTATGTCCTAAAACTGCATAACGGATTGTTTTTATATCGTCCGGCGTGCAGTATGTTCTTCCGTTTATAACAGCGACAGCCTTGGCAGCCTCCATAAACGTAATGGCTCCTCTTGTGCTGACGCCCATGTCAACATACTGTGCAAGCTCTGACGGAAGAATGTTATCCGTGTGTCTCGTTGCCTGTACAATGTCGACAATATATCTTTTTATGGAATCGTCCATGTAAATGCGTTTTCTCAGATTTTGCAAAAACACCATGTCCTCAATGGAGGCAACACAGCTGCTGCTTGACAGCACCCCTGTTTCTATGCGGTTTAATATCTCAAGCTCCGACACTGTATTTGGATAATCAAGCTTTACCTTGAGAAGAAATCTGTCAAGCTGTGACTCCGAAAGTATATATGTACCCTCCTGCTCAATGGGATTTTGCGTTGCAATTACAACAAATACGTCCGGCATATTGTATCTTTGTCCACCGATGGTAACCGCATGCTCCTGCATAGCCTCAAGCATGGCACTCTGCGTCTTGGCACTTGAACGGTTAATCTCGTCAAGCAGGACAAAGTTTGCATAGACCGGTCCAATTCGGTTTTCAAAGCTGTTTGTCATAGAGTTATAAATCTGCGTTCCTACAATATCGCTGGGTATCAAATCCGGCGTACACTGTATTCTTGAAAACGTACCGTTTACGGCATCCGTCATAACCTTTGCAGCAGTTGTCTTGGCAAGTCCCGGAACAGATTCCATGAGAATGTGTCCATTTGACATCATAGCCACAAGAATTGCCGCACCTAAAAATGGCTGACCCACCACCTTGCTGTTGTAATACCCCAATATGTTATTGACTATCATTGTTGACCTTTTAAGCTCATCGGCACTTATTGCTTCATTTTGCATAATGTTTATTCCCCTTATTTTTTTATCTTTTAAAATGTTGTTGAAATTTTTTTTGATACGCATATAAAGATTTTACCACGAAAAGGACATTATAGCTAGTTGAAAAAAACGACGTTTAAAACCAAACCTTTTTTCAGGGTTTGTACTCCAAATACGAAAAAGATGTTTTGGGTTACATTACACTTCTTTTAAACTATCTTTAAAGCCATCCTGAAAAGGCTCAAGAAAATAGTCAAGGACACTGCGCTCACCTATTATAATATCACAGCTTCCATCCAATCCTGCCTTTATATCCTGTGGCAAGTCCTCCATTTGAATTTTTACCGTATATGTGGCTCCAAGTCCCTCTATATTAAATGAAATATCTCCTATATATGTAACAATTCCTTCCATATATTCATATTCCGTGTTATTATATGCTGCAATTTTTACGGCTACAGTGTCGCCGCATTTTATCCTGAGAATATCCTCATCAGCCACATATGCCGTAAAAATAACTTGGCTTTCCTCAGGCAGAATATAACCTATAGCATCCCCCTGATTGATAAGGCTTCCCTTTGAAAATTCAGACATCCCTGTCACCTGTCCGTCTATCGGTGCTTTCACGATATATAGCTCAAGCTGTTTTTGGGCTTCCTCAAGGCTTATCTCGGCACTGTATATTTTAATATCCAGCGAATTGATATTCTGCAACACACTCAGTACATATTCCTTCCTTGCTGCCTCCCTCTGGCTGTAAGCCACGGTATCTATTTTTGCATCATAAGCTTCTTTTTCCATGATGATTGCTTCGGCAATAGAGGAATATTCCCCATAGTCAAAACAATTAATATCAAATTCCCCAATATCTTCTCCTTCTTCTACGGCAATAAGGTAATCATATATTTCTTTATATACATCTCTTTGAACATTTAAGACATTTAAATTGTACTCATATTCTGCAATTTTAAGGCTTACCTCATCGCAGTCCAAGGATAAAATTATATCCCCCTCCTTAACAAAGCTTCCATCCTCAACATAGATTTCCGAAATCCTGCCACTGTAAGCACTGTTTAATTTAATTACGCCCGTCTCAGGCATAGTAGTCCCCAAAGCAGTTATTGCAATATCAAGCTTAAATACGGATGCCCAAATCAGAGCTGTCACAATCAGAAAAACAACAAGGAATAAAATAACGCCTCCAAGCGCATTTGAAGGCTTTTCGATAATTTCAATCATGGAAGGCAGAAAATCATATTTCAGTTTTTTGTCACGAAGCTTCATCCGTTTTTCTAAATATTTATTCATTCTGTATCACCCCTTAGCTGTTGCCTGTAAAGATACGCATATAAGCCATTCCTTCTCATCAGTATTTCATGATTTCCCCGTTCCTTCAGCTCACCTCTGTCAATAACCATGATTTCATCGGCAGCAGAAAGCGTTGATAATCTGTGTGCAATAATAAGGACTGTTCTGTTTTTACATATATCCTTCAAATTTCTTTGGATAATACTTTCAGATTCGTAATCAAGTGCAGATGTGGCTTCATCAAATATCAATATTCTTGGATTGTTAATTATAGCTCTTGCAATAGCCACTCTCTGTTTCTGCCCTCCTGACAGCGAAACACCCTGCTCACCAATTACTGTATCGTATCCCTGCTCAAGCTCCATAATAAAATCATGTGCTCCTGCAAGCTTAGCCGTTTCTATTATTTTTTCCACAGATGCCTCAGGACAATGGATTGATATATTCTCAGCCACGGTACCGTTGAACATAAAATTTTCCTGCAATACAACGCCTATCTGTCGTCTTAATGTTTGTGGCGGCATCAGGGACACATCCATTCCGTCAATGGATATACGCCCACTTTGAGGAATATATAAGCGTTGAATCAGTTTGGAAATCGTACTTTTTCCCGAACCACTTCTGCCTACTAATCCTGTTATACTGTTTTCTTTTATTTCAAGGGAAATACCATGCAGCACATCAGCCGCATCCATTTTATATCTGAACCTGACATTTTCAAATCTGATTTTCCCGCCCAAGGAAGGCACTTCCTGTAATGTATTATCGCTCATGCTCTCAACTGGAGAATTAAATATGTCCCCTATTCTCTTTACAGATAAGGAAGCCTGCTGATACTCCTGCCAAAGCTGTACAAGCCTAAGCACTGGTCCGCTTACCCTGCCTGCAAGCATTCTGAATGCCACAAGCTGACCGATTGATAAGCTTCCTGCTATAACGGCTTTTGCGCCAAATACGAGAACCAATAAATCCACCACATGCTGTACGAAATTTGCAACTGCACCTGAGGTTTGAGAAATCATAGAGGTCTTATACCCTGCTTTTACATAATCAGACTGCAAATCTCCCCACTTATCCTCAAAGGAATTTTCGAGTGCAAAGGCTTTTACCGTATGTATTCCATTTATTGCTTCCACCAAAAAGGATTGTGACCTTGCCCCCGTTTCAAATTTCTCATCAAGTCTCTTTTTAAACAACGGAGTTACTATAATTGATAAAATTGCAAATACCGGCAACGACGCAGTAATAATAAGAGCAAGCCTGACATTATAAAGAAAAAGCACAACTATATATACAGAAACAAAGAACACATCCACAATCGATGATAGAGGCGTGCCTGTCAAAAAGGCACGTATCTGGTCAAGCTCCCTTACCCTTGCCACGGTTTCTCCAACTCTGCGTGACTCAAAATACTTAAGTGGAAGTCCAAATAAATGATGAAAAAGCTTTGCGCTTAACATCACGTCTATACGATTTGTCGTATGTACAAAAAGATAGCTTTTGCACAGGCTTATAAGCAACTCATATATGTATACGATAAAAATACCTATGGCTATGGTATTTAAAGTGTTCATGGCATGGTGTGCCAAAACCTTATCCACAACCACCTGCGTCATAAGAGGTGTCAGTATTCCTAAAATCTGAATAAAAAATACTGCGATAAGCACACAGATAAACTGCTTTTTAAATTTCATTATCGTTGGAATAAACCAGCCAAAGCCAAATTTTTTATTGCCGTTTTCTCCTGTATGCGTCTTTCCTTTTCCAAGAATAATGACCTCTCCTGATAATTCTTCAAAAAGCTTCTTCTCATCTATGTTTTCTGGTGTTCCCTTTAGTGGATTCAAAATAACCCATTTATCATTCTGATGATTGACAAGCAGCAGATACCCACCTTTTTTTAGTCTTGCAATAACCGGAACTGTCGTTTTGTCAAGCTTTTTCACTTTAAGCTTTCCTGCAGCCGCCTTTAAATCAAGGTCCTTTGCTGTTCTCACAAGCGCAAAAAATGTATTTTCTTTTTCAAGGAACCTTTTTTCATAATCCTTCGGTACCTTAACACCCAAAAACTTTGTCACAATAAGAAAGCACATATATCCCGTATTAGGGTTTTTATCCATTGTATGTTTTTAACTCCTTTTACAATTAAACCTTTTCCTTTTTATTGAACCCATAGCTGTACATTATCCATATTATTCACGGTCTCCATGCGCTCCATTTCATATACCGTATCAGTTCCACCCTCTGACATATCCTGAACAAGAATATTTACCATGTTGTCAAGCTCCGCATCAGACATGCAGTATTCCGCCTGACCACATGGTTCTTCCTGCATATCATTTTTTTCAGATATAATATTCATGACGACATTATCATAATCAACCGTATATGTTGTACCGTTGGCAAGTTCTACGTTTTCTACATAGCTTCTGCCATCAGCGTATCTATAAGCATCTCTCACCATAACATTGTCACCTTCCCCATACTCTATGACAAGGTCGTCTCCTACCCTCTCAAGCCTTATGCTGTCAGGTGTGATTCCCTCTCCGAATATTATCCTGTCCTCGGTGTCCTTTATTCCTCCCGACTCGCAATCACAAATCTGGTCCTGTCCGTCCCCTATGTTAAATATGTATGTGTCGTTTCCATCCAAGCCGTATAGGACGTCGTTTCCTTTTCCTCCGACAAGGACGTCATCTCCGCTTTCCCCGTAAGCTACGTCGTCTCCTTCCTCTCCGTAAATTATGTCATCTCCTTCTCCTGCCCTTATGTGATCATTTCCTTCCCCCGCATAGAAAATTTCATTCGGGTCATAGCCTGTCTTTTTTGCATATCCATACATGGTGTCATTTTTGCCGCTTCCGTTCCTTACCCTTGAATGCTCTGCCATGTCGTCAGCCGTCCATACCGTTCCGTCCGCAAACTCTATGTATTCCACCATGCTCCTGTCATCGGTGTATCTGTGCATGTCCCTTATCCTGATGCTGTCTCCTTCCCCGTATTCTATGACAAGGTCATCTCCTACCCTCTCAAGCCTTATGCTGTCAGGCGTGATTCCCTCTCCGAATATTATCCTGTCTTCGGTGTCCTTTATTCCTCCCGACTCGCAATCCCAAATCTGGTCCTGTCCGTCCCCTATGTTGAATATGTATGTGTCGTTTCCATCCAAGCCGTATAGGACGTCGTTTCCTTTTCCTC
>JAMPFU010000003.1:16537-164092 GCA_023664385.1 Clostridium sp.
AATATGTATGTGTCGTTTCCATCCAAGCCGTATAGGACGTCGTTTCCTTTTCCTCCGACAAGGACGTCATCTCCGCTTTCCCCATAAGCTACGTCATTTCCGTCCCCACTGTAGATAAAATCTCCACCATTACCTCCATAAAAATAATCATTCATATTTCCACCAAATATAATGTCTACGTTATTGCCTGCACGATAAGTATTGTTTTTGTCTGCATTACCACTATACACATGCTTGCTACACGCATCTGCGACTGCATATACATAGTCCATACGATTTGCATATCCAACTAAAAAATCCCTGAAGTTATCTTCATTTTCCACATTAATTGATGAAATGTATCTCGCCATGTCGGCAACAACGTCCGTCATGTCACATCCGTTTTCCATGCATACAGATACAAATTCGTTAAATATATCCGTATTCAGATATTTTCTTCCACTCTCGTCCTCAGTCCAGAATGCCATGGACATAAAGTCCTTCATATAGGTCTGCTCACTTAACATACTATAGTATGCATTATATATGTCGATGTACATACCCTCCAAAAGCTCAGCGGCAGTATTGACGGGATTTGCTCCTGCCGTACCCACAAAGTTTTCTCCCATAAATGCCTCGATAACGGCAAGCTTTTGGGCATCAAACTCCGTTCCCCTGCTGCCTGCCGAAACATTATCTGCCCCTGTAATAAAGTATAATATTTTTGTAAGAGTATTTTCACGTTCCTCACGTGACAAGGACGTGATAAACTGCTCTACATATCCCTTCAACACCCCTGTTTCATCAAGCTGCATCATTGTATGCAGGGATCCCACGTTACCCATCGGCTGTATATTGGGAAGCGCTACTATATCAGGTGATAGTTCAATGTCATGCTTTTCCTTTGAATCATAATACTTTGCAGCAAAATCAAACTCACCCATTTTAACGGATGTGCCGTTTTTAAAGCCTATCTGTGAAACCCTGTGTCCATCCTCCATGGATGTATTAAGTGATATACTGCTGATTCCAAGGTCAGCAAGGGTATACAGCTCACCCTCATCAGTAATCCCGTTGCTGTTTCTATCCTGCCATACCCTGAGGTTTGCATAAATCTCGTCATCTGCATCAATGACTCCGTCGCCGTTACGGTCATACTGTGCTAGTGCCTCAAAACCGTTTTTGGCAATTGTTCCGTCCGAAAGAACCGTCGATGTACCAAATAATTCCGAACCATCACTTATTATTCCGTCACCGTTTAAATCAATGGCTAGCAGACCTTCATCTGCTCCTATCCATTCCGTCTTTTCGGCAAGCCCCTTGTTATCCTCATCAAAATGTACTCCGTCCTCCACGCCAAGCATTTCAAAGCCGTCACCATCAAGGTCAATCACCAGCGGGTCTGCTATGTACCGCCATACAGCACGTGCCTCGTCATACAACTCCTGAAGGTTATCGCCCAGATGTTCTACGAGGTCATATACAAGCTTACCAAGATCCTCTCCCATCAGCTTACCAAGTACAGTTCCAACAATGCCTCCGGCAATCCCCGCAAAAATCAATACAGGGTTAGATATTACCGTAGCAAATAATGCACCAGCAGCAATGCTAGATTCAGTCATCAGTGTTGACATTCCAAGAGCACTTAGCATTGTTGTACCATATGAGATAAGTATTTTACCTCCCTCTTTATAATTTCCTTTTTCAAGTTCTACTCCCGCTTTATAAAATGTTTTTGCTGCATCTATAACAACTAATGTTCCCACAGCTATATTCAAAACTTTCAACACTCCATTTTTAGACATTGAAAACAATTTTCCGTCTGTGCCATCTAATGCTTTATAGCCTTTTGCAACTGCATCTTCTGCACTGGTTATATCAGACAATTCTGCATACACTTTTCCCCCATTTGGCAGTGTTTCAACAACAGGCTGTCCCTTTGTCAAGGTAAACCGTCCAATCTGCATACTCTCTTTTCCTGCCATAGACAATATATCATCCGAATCAGTGATAAGAATATCATACAATGCCGTATTACTTTCCTTCGATAAATTCCTCAAAATCGTCTTGCTTTCCTGTGATAAAACATTATCGTATTTAAGCAAAATATCATCAATGGAATGCGTTGAGGCTGAAGTGATTTTTTCACCTGAGATAAGTGTATCTATCAAGCTTGTTGCGCCTGACGACTCTTTGCTTACAATTTTTACTATGTCTTGTCCGTCAACATTTTCTATTACGTAGTAAATATCCTTTAATGATGAAACCTCACTTGCCTTAATTGCATCACACACATAAGACATTTCCTCTCCTTTTGGGGCAATATCATACAATTCTTTAAATACATTTTTATCAATTCCGTTAATTGTATTGACAGCATCGTTATTAAGTAATGCCTTAAATTCAGTTCTTCCAAAACAGTTTAGCGTATAGTCACCTGATAGCATGGTGTTTACATTAGAGCATTTAAGATTTTTCACATAGTTTTCAGAAAAGAAGTCGTTAAACGCCTGCACCTCTGTTCCATCAGAAAAATATATCTTCCCGGAAGCTTCATACCCATTATACAATATATCAAATTTATTTTTTCTCAAGACCTCATCCTTTATATAGTATTGAATTGCTTCATTAAAACCAGCATCATTAAAAATTTTGCCTGCTTCAGTGCTTGAAATATAGCCAAAGCCAGCATCATTATTAACTATTTCTTCAATAGTTTGCCAAATAGCCACATTGCTATTTAGTTTACCATAATACAAATATCCCTCTGCATTTTCAGATATATTAAAAGAAAAATTTTGAATTATATAACCATATATATTCTTAATTGTTTCGATATCATCTTCTCCAACGAGAGAAGACATTATTTCCAACCAATCAGATGCTTTTGTTACACTACCACTATCAATAAAATTTTTTATTCTATAAATTTCATTATCCAAGTTGCTCATATAATCTCCTCTCCATCATAAAATACTTTATATCTAAAAATTCTGTTTACAGGTACAAAATAACTTCTCCTATCAAATGTTGAAACCGCATCTGCCAATATCCTTAATTGTTCTTTTTTGTTTTCCAATTTTTCTATAAAATCATATTTTTTTATACCTATTTTTGTATATCTAAAAGCTTTACCTTCCTGTTCTATATCAGATATGTCATAAAACTCAAATTCAATAAAATGATATTCATTTTTCAAAAAATAAATATAAACTATATATCTATTCTCATTCCACTCCCTCGAGCTAAAGCCACGACAAAAAAGAACTGATTCGTCAACATTTTTTACAAAAAAATGTCCCATAGCATCAAAATAAGGGTTTTGTCTATACGGATCAGATATTTTACAACTATTGATTTGTTTACATCTTTCTTCACTTATATATCCAAATGTAAAATCACTTTTGTAATCACCATCATTGGGATTCGGGATATTTTCAGAATCTCCAAATATAGGCAAAAGCTCAGATGCTTTTGTCTGTTTTCCACTTGAAATCTTTTCTTTTATTTTTTTTGATACCTCATCTGCTCTATCTATCATAAAATACGATCCTCCAAATTTTCTATATACATTTCTTTATCACTTTGCCGTTGTCCAATCGGATATACTTACATTCTTAACATTACCATCATTTAATGCTTCTTTTGATTCCTCCGTCATAACAGTTACCTCCTAAAATTTCTTATACTTCTTCCCTTCCATTGATTAAAATTCCAACTGTTTTTAGTAACTTTCAATATATTCTTATTTTTATGTATTTTCTTTTTTTATTAGCATATTCTACCTATTCACCAAAACCGTTTCAACTTTCCATGCATGAACGACACTTTTTTTGCACAAACGACACTTTTTAATTCCCATTATAATCCACCTCCATCCTTATAATCCTTCCCTTATATGATAAATCATAATAATCCGGCATATCTATATATCCACCTATTCTTTGCAAATATGCCTCTTTCTCTCTATCGATACACCATTCTCTTTGTTTAAAGAATATTAAACTTTCTCCCCCCCAATTTTTCCATCCTATAGATTCCCACAATTCTCTGTTTTCTTCCCCAACTCTCTCATATACAAATGCCATTTTTTATACCTCTTTTCTTTTTGCTGATTGAAATTTCATCTATTTTTAGTAACTTTCAATATATTCTTATTTTTATGTATTTTCTTTTTTATTAGCATATTCTACCTATTCACCAAAGCCGTTTCAACTTTCCATGTGGATTTGGGTATTTTTATTCCCTTTAATACCCGTTCTAATTCTTTTTCATCTTCACCATTCATTAGATTTCCTCCCCATTATAATAAAATGTAAATTCATATACAGGCTTTGGTCCTCTTGTTCGTTTAAAGCATTCTCTATACCTTTGATATAAACGCTTTAATAGCTTTAATATCATTGGTTTTTCCTGACTTTTTTCTATAGCCTCACTATATAAAAAATCAATTTTATCAATCCAATACTGTACTCCGTTTCTTTCTTCATAATGCCCAATAGGCAGTCCGGCATCAATATATATATAGTAATACTCATTTTTATATATCAGCATATATGCATCTTTATAATATTCTCTTTCATCCGCTCTTGGCGAAAATGCGTGAAAAAAAAGAATTGATTCATCTTCATTTGTAACTAAATAATCTCCATCAGCATCATATTTTCCCCATGTCTATACGGATCAGGGATTCGCCAACTGTTAATCTCTGCGCATCTCTCATCACTTATACAACCATATCTAAATTCCATATTTTCTATATCTATTTCTTCATCACACTCTTTCTCCTCTGACTGCTCTTTATTATAATCAGTTTTTTCTTCTTCCGAAAAAGCCAATCCACGAGGCGTACCTCCCATTGCCGTTGTCCAATCAGACATGCTTACATTCTTAACATTACCATCATTTAATGCTTCTTTAATCTTTTTTAATGCTTCTTTTGATTCCTCTATCATAACGGTTACCTCCTAAAATTTCTTATACTTCTTTCCCTTCCATTGATTAAAATTTCATCTATTTTTAGTAACTTCAATATATTCTTTTATTTTTATGTATTTTCTTTTTTATTAGCATATTCTACCTATTTACCAAAGCCGTTTCAACTTTCCATGCATGAACGACACTTTTTTTGCACAAACGACACTTTTTAATTCCCATTATAATCCGCCTCCACACATTCCGGTTCACTCTGTATATCCACTGTTACACTCAGTACCTTTCTGGTAGGATTTCCAACCTTTACGGCTGTAAATGCCTCTATTATCATCTGAATTATATTATCCCTTTCCTCCCAGATGGATTTTGGTATTTTTATCCCTTTTATTTTCCATGGAATTATGTTTCCTTCCTCCCTGCTTGTGTCTATTCGGCAAGAACCTTCCATTCTTATAATTCTTCCCTTATATGATAAATCATAATAATGTGGCATATCTATATATCCTCCTACTCCTTGCCAATATGCCTCTCTCTGTCGATACACCATTCTCTTGATTTAAAAAAACACATTTCATATTCTGCCCAATCTTTCCACCCTATTGACTCCCACAATTCTCTGTTTTTTTCTCCTACTTCCTCATATACAAATGCCATTTCCTATACCTCTTTTCTTTTTGCTGATTAAAATTTCATCTATTTTTATTCTTATTTTTATATATTTTCTTTTTTATTAGCATATTCTACCTATTTACCAAAACCGTTTCAACTTTCCATGTAGATTTGGGTATTTTTATTCCCTTTAATGCCCGTTCTAATTCTTTTTCATCTTCACCATTCATTAAATTTCCTCCCCATTATAATAAAATGTAAATTCATATACAGGCTTTGGTCCTCTTGTTCGTTTAAAGCATTCTCTATACCTTTGATATAAACGCTTTAATAGCTTTAATATCATTGGTTTTTCCTGACTTTTTTCTATAGCCTCACTATATAAAAAATCAATTTTATCAATCCAATACTGTACTCCGTTTCTTTCTTCATAATGCCCAATAGGCAGTCCGGCATCAATATATATATAGTAATACTCATTTTTATATATCAGCATATATGCATCTTTATAATATTCTCTTTCATCCGCTCTTGGCGAAAATGCGTGAAAAAAAAGAATTGATTCATCTTCATTTGTAACTAAATAATCTCCATCAGCATCATATTTTCCCCATGTCTATACGGATCAGGGATTCGCCAACTGTTAATCTCTGCGCATCTCTCATCACTTATACAACCATATCTAAATTCCATATTTTCTATATCTATTTCTTCATCACACTCTTTCTCCTCTGACTGCTCTTTATTATAATCAGTTTTTTCTTCTTCCGAAAAAGCCAATCCACGAGGCGTACCTCCCATTGCCGTTGTCCAATCAGACATGCTTACATTCTTAACATTACCATCATTTAATGCTTCTTTTGATTCCTCTGTCATAACAGTTACCTCCTAAAATTTCAGGCGTGTTTGGAAATAATCCCCATCGCTTACCATTATACTTTATTGATACATTCTCCTCGTTAAATTCACTATATCAGAAATGAAACGGACAAAACAGACAAACTTTAAAAAAATGCAAAAAAATATCGCCCACATAAAACGTGAGCGATAAAATCGCCTCCCTCCAAATATGGTTCTATTTAACAGCCTGTATTTTTTCCATTAGTACCTCTTGTAATGCTTGAGAAAAATTAATATTACACCGTAGTGCCTCCTCATTTAACCATTCAGGAATTGTTAGTGTTTTTTTAACAGCTTTAGAATTGTTTTTCTTAAGATATTCTAACATGTTAAATTTAATTAATACAACAAATTGTCCTTCATCTAAAATTAAATTATTTGGTGTTGATGGTTCTGGAATAATCTCATTATTTTCATCCATATATGATAATACAAGTCCTAATGCATCTGATGCCATTTCATACGCATCATTCAAATTATCTCCACAAGTATTACATCCGTCAATATCTGGAAAAAAAACCGAAAACCCGCCATCGTCTTCTGTTTGAAATACAGCGGGGTAAAATAATTCTGTTTTCATAAATTGTACCTCCTCATATAAATATATTATTGCAAACCGAATTATTTTAATCCAGCTTGCTTAAGTATTTCATTTTCCAAGCCTTACAAGGGGAATTAAAGGTGGCTATCAATAGAAGGATTCATACATAGCAGAAAACACAAAGAAGCGTTAATATAATAGGCAGCGGCATTATAGAAATAAAAAATGCTGTTGCCTATTATTTTACATTATATTTATGCGGCTGTTGAATAATCTATAACAGAGATTTCCTGCATAAGCTGTTTTGCCATATTTACAAGAGATTCAAGCTGTTTCGCAACTTCATTAGAATAATATTTTTCACCACATTGTTCACATTCTTCACAAGGCACATTTTTAATAATGATAATGCAGTTTTTATAATTTACTACATGGGTTGTCAAAGACGGAACAGTAGTTTGACATTTACAATACATACACATAATTATTTCCCCCTTCTAGTTTTTAAATCTGCTTCGAATTTTTCAGCAGTTGGATAATAAGCAGTTATAAAAAATATAGTATTGCCATCTGAGCCAACGACAATATGTAATATTTTATTCTCTTTTGTATATCCAAAAATAAGACAACTCGGATGAGGGAAATCATCTGGATAATCTTCTATGATTTCTCCTGTTTCTAAGCAGGATTCTACATCACTTATGCTTATATCTCTTTCCTGCATTCTCTCTAAGCAGTGCTTTGCCCATTTTATGTTAGATTCAGATGTATGATACAAGGCTTGAAGCTGTTTTATATTCATATCCACACTCCCCTTTTCTGCTATTCTTATATAGTATACACCATTTTTCAGTAAAAGAAAACGAAAAAACAGCCCTTCGCAAGTAAACTTGCAGGGCTGTTTTTTGTTTTATTGCATGGCTTGCAGCTTAACCAAAGTACCTCTTTAATAATCCCTCGAACGCTTTTCCGTGTCTTGCCTCGTCACGAGCCATCTCATGTACCGTATCATGTATTGCGTCAAGGTTGGCAGCCTTTGCTCTCTTTGCAAGGTCAGTCTTGCCTGCCGTTGCTCCGTTTTCAGCGGCAACCCTAAGCTCAAGGTTCTTCTTTGTACTGTCTGTTACAACCTCGCCAAGAAGCTCTGCGAACTTGGCAGCATGCTCTGCCTCCTCGTAGGCAGCCTTCTCATAGTACATGCCAATTTCAGGATAGCCCTCTCTGTATGCAACTCTTGCCATAGCAAGATACATACCTACCTCGGAGCACTCACCCTCAAAATTCATTCTGAGGTCTGCCAAAATGTCCTCGCTTACACCCTTTGCAACCCCTACAACGTGCTCTGCTGCCCAAGACATCTCACCCTCCTGCGCCTTGAACTTGTCAGCAGGTGCCTTACATACAGGACAGCTTTCCGGTGCTGCATCTCCCTCATAAACATAACCGCATACACTACATACAAACTTCATAATCTTTCTCCTTTCACTTATCTGTTATTTTGATATTAATAATCATTATCATTTTGATATTATCACTATATCACAGTAACATTTTAGTGTCAAGCCAAACCTGCTTCAAACCCTATCCTCTCATGTTGCTTACAATTTCCTCAAGCTTCATTCCGTTTGAGCCTTTAATAAGAACAATATCATCAGGCATCATGACGGACATAAGGTAAAGGGCAACCTCACCGTTATCCTTAAAGGAATAACATTTTATGTCTGAGCCTGCATCCTCCACAGCCTTTTTTATATGCTGTGTAAGCTCTCCCACTACAACGAGCTCATCGATAGGTTTATTTGCAAGAAATTCTCCCACCTCATAATGATACTTTTCGCTGTTTTCTCCAAGCTCAAACATATCGCCGAGTACGGCTATCTTTCTTCCCTTATTTTCCATGTCTGCAAGTACCTCTATGCTTGCCTTCATGGAATCAGGACTTGCATTGTAGGTGTCGTCAATAATTGTATATTTGCCGGGTATTGAAATGATTTTCTGTCTAATGCCATGAAATTCCTCAAACCCCTTCGCCGCATCATGGAGGTTATAGCCCATGTAATCTGCAATTGCCATTCCTATCAGGGAATTGCTTACGTTATGCTTTCCAAGTGCATTTAAAAGTACAGGAACCCTCACATCGCCATGTACATAATCATATTTTATTTTGTAGTCCTCCATACGGATATTTTCTGCCCTGTACTCACATTTTTCGGATAGTCCGTAATAAAACGTCTGAACGCCCGTTTTCCCTTTCAGCTTTAAAAGAATCGGGTCGTCGCCGTTTAAAAACAAGGCTCCATCCTTATTCATGTAATTTGTAATGGCAAGCTTTTCCCTACAGATATTTTCCTGTGTCTTTAAATTCTCAATATGCGCAACACCTATAATCGTAATGACGCATATGTCGGGCTTTGCAATCCTAGAAAGATTATTCATCTCCCCCTGCTCGCTCATTCCCATTTCTATAACTGCAACCTCTGCGTCCTCAGTCGTCCGTGATATTGTTACCGGAACGCCTACCTGTGAATTGTAGTTGCCTGAGGTCTGATATACATTTGCACAGCCGGAAAGGGCAGTTGCTATCATCTCCCTTGTCGTTGTCTTGCCTACGCTCCCTGTAACTCCGATTACAGGTATATTCATTCTGTTTCTTATGTAAATTCCGATATCCTGCAGTGCCTTTTCAGTGTCTGTCACCTGAATGTAGGGCTTATCTGATATAACGACCCCGCTGTGATGCTGTGTAAGTGTTGCCGCACCCTTTTCAAGCGCACTCTCTATAAATCTGTGTGCATCTATTTTGTTGCCCACGATAGGCACAAACAAATCCCCCTCCTTTATTTTGCGGGAGTCAATACAAATGTCACTAAGAGGGGTATTTTCATCGCCGGAAAGAAGCCTTCCCTTCGTTGCCTCCACTATGTCTTTTACCTTTATATTATACACATCTTACTCCTTATAACATCAGCAATCAGCCTTATATACTATTTTACTCGCCAATTCCTCCGCTGTTCCTATGCCCTTTAAAAGAGCAACAAGCGCAAGTCCGAAATCTATGACCGTCCCCAGCCCTCTGCTTGTTATAATGTTTCCGTCTATCACTACCTTATCCGTAAGCTTATTTGCTCCTATAAGGTCACCTTCCATGCCCGGATAGCAGGTTGCATTCTTTCCTTCAAGAAGTCCCAGCTTTCCGTATACGGTAGGTGCCGCACATATGGCGGCAATATATTTTCCTGCCTCGTTAAAACGATGTATCATATCGGCAAGCCCCTTATGTCCTGCAAGATTTGTCGTGCCCGGCATTCCACCCGGCAGGACAAGCATGTCTGCATTTTCATCTGCCTGCTCAAAAAGCCTGTCCATTTTTACCGTTACCTTGTGTGAGCTTGTTACGTTTAAATCTCCCGTAACGGAAATCATATCTGTGTCTATTCCTGCTCTCCTTAAGAGGTCAACAACAGTTAATGCCTCAACCTCCTCGTACCCTTCCGCAAAAAAAATGTTTACCTTACTCATACCGTACCTCCTGTATACATAGCAGTACAAATTTTCAACAAAAAACTTCTTTATAATTAACAATACATTGTATATAATAATACATCATATGTTTGTTGTCAAAAGCATTTTGGGTATATTTTCCATCGTGCTTGGCACCATACATACGGACAGAAAGGAATAGAAAAATCATGGATCATATGGAAATAGAAAAAAAGTATCTTATCAAAAACATTCCTGACAATCTTGCTGCTTACAGCCACTATGACATAGAGCAGGCATATATATGTTCAAGTCCTGCAATACGCGTGAGAAAAAAAAGCATTTTTTCAGACGGCAACGGAAGCTGCACGTATATACTGACCGTGAAGGGAAAGGGACTGATTAAACGGGAGGAATTTGAGCTTACATTGGAAAAAAATGAATATGAAGCTCTGCTGAACAAGACCGAGGGCAACATCATTACAAAATGCAGATATTTGATTCCCCTTACGGAGGGGCTTTCCCTTGAGCTTGACATATTCGGCGGCAAATTCAAGGGGCTCGTCATGGGAGAAATAGAATTTCCTGACGAGGACAGTGCAAAAAAATATAACCCCCCTGCATTTATTGGCAGAGAGGTTACATTTGATGAGCGCTTTCACAACAGCGTAATGAGCACCATGTCAGAAAGCGATATATCAGACCTGCTTGCCCTGATGAATGATTGCAACTGACAGCGTAATCATGTTTACTGATATAAATACACCTGCGAGGCTCATAAGTATGGCAGGCAAAAATCCGATTGCAGAGTTAAAGTTTACAAGTATCATTCCAAGTGTCTGTCCGTAAAAGCATATTGCAAATACCTGACCGTAGGAAAGCCCCAGCTCCATACGCTTGTTCATGGAATTTATTACAATGGAGAATAACAGTGCCATGAAGCCGTATTTGACAAAAAAGCCTATGCAGGTTACAAGGAATGCCACAACAAGATAAACATATATGCCCGGTATAAAGCTTTTTAGCATTTCGTTGTTTAGTCCCTCAGGAAGAAACTTATCCAATGACACTACCTGATAATCTAATATATCATTATCCATAGCAACTGCCATTCTGAGATTTTTAGAACCTATGGCAATATATGCGCCATTTTTCGTCATTTTCTCATCAGGCACAGTTTCCGTTTCCGTGTCTATCATTATGTTCATACCCTCAATTGAGATATTGAACGGATTTTCAATGGACAGCATGCCATCCTTAAATTCTATCTTGCTCATTTTATTTATAAAAAGCTTTTCAAAGCCGCCAAAGCCCGCTATATATGCACCGGCAGGCACGGCAAACGTAACTATGCCAAGCACAAGCATAAGCACAATCGTAAAGCCTACAAACCTGCTCGTTTTAAGCTTAATCATTTCCTTATATTTTGACGGTTTAAACATTGCGTATATAATCTGTTCCGAAAAATTCAATGCTTTAGTTCTCCTTTACAACATAGCCCTCCTTAGGCACTTTTACAGTAATAATTGTACCCTTTCCAGGCTTATTTTTAATCTCAATGGCGCCGCCGCACATGCTTTTGAGCTTCTTTTTAATTGACTTATAGCTCTGCTTGCCCTCGAAGCGCTTATCCGGTCCGATTCCCTTTCCGTTGTCAACAATCTGTATGGCAAAGCAGTCAAGCCTTTCATAGCTTCTCACCACAAGCCTGCCACCTGCGTCTGCGCGCAGGGCTCCGTTTATAACAGCATTTTCCACAAGAGGCTCTATCGTGTTAAACGGGACATGAAAATCAACGATTTTATCCTCCACCTCTATCTCAAGCGATGCGTTTCTTTTTTTCTGCATACCCAGATATGCTTTAATATACTCCATTTCCTGTGAAAATGGAACCATATTTTTTTCTACGGTTGACATAATATTATATTTCAGATACACAGACGTGTCATATATCAGTCTGCTGTTTTCCATATCTCTCGTTTTTAAATCACTTACAACAATACCTAATGTGCTGTAAACAAGGTTTGTGTTTATCTTTTTAAGCGCCTTGTTTGTCTCGCTTTCAACATTTTCCTCGGCAAGACTTCTCGTATGGTTCATATCCCTAATTATTCCCTTTTCTACGGAAACTACAAGCAGAACCATGAAAATACCCACGCCTATCTGAAGGACAACGCCGTCATATTCCCTGTAAAAGCTGAAAATTGACAGCAGGCTCTCAAGGAGGGCGGCCACCGTAAGCACAGCATTTGCAACAAGATTGCTGTATATCGTTTTATCTCCGTAGGTATCTGCCGCAAGATACATGATACCCGAAAGGAGAATAAGCCCCAATACGATAAACACCTTTGTAACGATAATGTATGTGGCAAAGTCACATATATGCAGCATCTGAAATACAACGCCGGTCAGCATGTTTACGGCAAATATATAAATTCCAATTTCAAATATATGCCCATACCGTCTTTTTATGGCAAAGCATCGCTGATGCATAATATAAAGTATCGGCAGCATAAGCAAAATCGTCATGTTTGTCATGTAAACGCCAAAGGTATTTGAGGTTATAAGCTGCATGATGGGATTAGAGGTTATGCTCCACAGCGCAACTGCATTGATAAAGCCAAAGCCGTATGCCGCCCTTACCTTGTGCACTCTGATATTGTTCATAAATATAAGCGATATGGCAAGGAGCAGCGTAACTACAATGAGCAATATGGAAAATATAAAGCCTACACAGTTTTTGCTTATGATGTCTGCAACAATATCGCCCTTGGCGCCATAGTAAATACCCTGTAAATCGCCGCTGTATTTTTTATATGAGGAGACAAGATAGATTGTAATAAGGTCGCCGGGCTGTGCATCCGAAAGCTCTATCATATTATAGCACGGAACGGCATTCTTCATAAGCTTTTGATCGGTCATGACGCCGTTTGTATAAATCTTTTCATTGTTGATTGTAACCATTATATTTTGGAAATTGGTCTTGACAATCATAACGCTGTCAGGTCCTATATCCTCAGGCACCTCATTTACAATAACGATAACCTCCTCGGCATCGCCCTTTATTTTTTCAGGTAAATCTACAAACTGATCGGGCTGTCCCCTGTAATTCCGCAAAAGCCAGCCCTCATTAAATTCCGTAAGGGCATTAGATTTAAGCTTCTTCTGACCGTCAGGCGCAAAGACAAACACAAATAGGCCAATAAATATGAGACAACAGCCAATTGCAATAAGCACAAGCAGATTTAATTGTTTCAGCTTTCTATCCTTCATAAAACCGTCCACCATTTTAAAATCACAGCATTACATCTGCTTCATAAGATTAATCATTTCCAAAGCGCCAAGGGCACAGTCGTAGCCCTTGTTTCCTGCCTTTGTTCCGGAACGCTCTATCGCCTGCTCAATATTTTCCGTTGTAACAATGCCGAACATGACAGGTACGCCTGTTGACATTGATACGGCGGCAATCCCCTTTGACACCTCGTTGCATACATAATCATAATGAGTTGTCGCACCCCTGATAACCGTTCCAAGACATATCACTGCATCATACTTACCTGACTCAGCCATTTTTTTTGCAGTCATGGGTATCTCAAAGGCTCCCGGCACCCATGCAAGGGTAATGTCGTCCTCCTTGACATCATGTCTGACAAGTCCGTCAACAGCTCCACTTATCAGCTTTGACACGATAAACTCATTAAACCTTGCCGCTACAATTCCTATTTTTGCTCCATCTGCTACTAATTTTCCTTCCAGTGTTTTCATTTTTTCTTCCTTTCCTTAACCCATTTTTATAGAAGCATTTGCACAAATTGCCAAACGCTGATTATCATTCTATATCAAGAATATGCCCCATTTTTTCTTTTTTCGTTTTCAGGTAAAACATATCATATTTTCCCGGCTCCATCTGTATGGGAACCCGCTCCACGATTTCAAGGTTATAGCCTGCCAACCCGTAAACCTTCAAGGGGTTATTTGTCATCAGCCGCATTTTTCTTACGCCCAAGTCTACAAGTATCTGCGTTCCTATTGTGTAATCCCTTGCATCCTCTGGAAAACCAAGCTTAAGGTTTGCCTCCACGGTATCAAGTCCATGATCCTGAAGCTCGTAGGCACGTATCTTATTGATGAGACCGATTCCCCTGCCCTCCTGTCTCATATATAATAAAACACCTCTACCCTCTTTTGCAATCATTTTCATTGCGGCGTCATATTGCTGACCACAATCACATCTCGCAGAGCCGAGGGCGTCTCCTGTCAGACATTCGGAGTGGACACGGCAGAGTACAGGCGCGCCGTCCGTAATGTCGCCTTTTACAAGGGCAACATGATGCTCACCATTTAGCTTGTTCACATAGCCGTGTATGGTAAACTCGCCGTATCTTGTAGGCATTTTAGCTTTTGCAACACATTCCACAAAAACCTCATGCTCCTTTCGGTATTGTATCAGTTTTTCTATTGTGGAGATTTTAAGCTGATGCTTCCTTGCAAAGGAAACTAAATCATCAAGCCTTGCCATCTCGCCGTCCTCTCTCATTATCTCACAGCAAAGTCCCACCGGTTTTAGTCCTGCCAGCTTCATGAGGTCAACCGTCGCCTCCGTATGTCCCTGCCGTTCAATCACGCCGCCTGCTCTTGCCTCAAGTGGAAACATGTGTCCCGGACGTCTAAAATCCGAAGGCACGGCACCGTCCTCCACAAATTTTCTTGCCGTATAGCCTCTCTCTGCCGCCGATATTCCCGTAGTGGTATCCACATGGTCAACCGATACGGAAAATGCCGTACAGTGATTGTCTGTATTTGTTATGCACATCTGTGGAAGATGCAGCTTATCCGTGTACGCAGGCGCCATCGGCATACAGATAAGTCCTTTTGCATATGACGCCATAAAATTTACGTTTTCTGTCGTTGCAAACTCTGCCGCACATATTACGTCGCCTTCATTTTCCCTGTTTTCGTCATCTAATATGACGACGATTTTGCCCTGCTTTAGGTCGTCAAGAATTTCCTCGATTGAGTTAAATTCCATGATGTTTTCCTCCTGTTGATATAGTTTTAAAAATATCCATGCCGGATTAAAAAATCTTCGTTGATATTACTTTCTTTATGATTTTGCCCCATCAGCTTTTCCACATATTTTCCGATTATGTCATTCTCAAGATTTACAATGTCCCCCTGTTTTTTCTCAAGGAGTATTGTGTTTTTTGCAGTGTGGGGGATGATTGACACCTGAAAGCAGGCGTTATCCACATATGCAACCGTGAGGCTTACGCCGTCTATTGTTATGGAACCCTTTTCCACTATATATTTCAGTATGCCCCTATCGGCTTTTATTGTAATCCAAACTGCGTTGTCTTCCTTTTCAAGCCTTGTTATCTGCCCTGTGCCGTCAACGTGACCTGCCACAATATGTCCGCCAAATCTTCCGTCTGCAGCCATTGCACGCTCAAGATTAACCCTGCTTCCCTCTTTCAATGTGCTAAGGGACGTTCTTCTCATGGTTTCTGCCATGACGTCTGCGGTAAACACATTGCCTGATATGGAGGTAACCGTCATGCAAATTCCATTTACTGCTATGCTATCACCGATATGTGTATCCTTTGTGACCAAATCTCCCAATATGGAAATTTCGGCAGATTTTGCACCCTTCCTTATGGATTTTATCGTTCCCATTTCTTCAATTAATCCAGTAAACATAAAAACCTCCGTATGTTTCATATAGTATGCCCGGCAAAGCCGCGAAAGCTTTTTATCTTATTTATGTCTGTTTTTTATATACAAGAAGTATGTCTTCTTCAAGCTGCTCCATTCTTTTTAAAATAAATTTTTCCGCATCACCCGGACTTTCCACGCCCATTCCCTCTACAGGGCTTAGGGCAGAAGCCCCACCAAATATTTTAGGGGCAATGTACACGTTAAGCTCGTTTACGATACCTGCCGCAAGGGCACTGTAATTCAATGTGCCTCCTCCTTCCAGCAGGATGCCGTCTATGCCTTTTTCGCCAAGCTTTATCATAAGCGCTTTTAAATCAAGTCCGTCTGCATTTTTGCCTACGGAAATAACTTCAATTCCATACCCACTTAATTGCTCTGCTTTTTTTATATCCTTACATTCATCAGAAGCTACTACGATTGTTCTTACATCCCTTGCAGTTTTAACAATATTGCTGTCCAAGGGGATTCTAAGACTGCTGTCGCATATTATCCTGATTGGATTTCTTCCACCGTCCAATCTGCACGTCAGCATCGGGTCATCTGCAAGAACCGTTCCGATGCCTGCCATGATACCCGTATACTCGTTTCTGCTTTCTGCAACTCTATGTCTCGCCGTCTCGCCCGTAATCCACTTACTTTTGCCGCTTCTCGTGGCAATTTTTCCATCTAATGTCATGGCATACTTCATTACAACATATGGGGTATTTGTTGTAATGTAATGAAAAAACACATCATTTAGCTTATCACATTCCTCTTTCATCATTTGCGTGTCAACAACAACGCCATGCTCACGAAGATAAGAAATCCCCTTGCCACAAACCCTTTCGTTCGGGTCGTCCGAGCCCACATACACATGTGAAATTCCATGGCTGACAATCGCCTCGGTACAAGGGGGCTGTTTTCCAAAATGACAGCATGGCTCAAGGGTAACATACAGCTCCGCACCCTTTGCATCCTCAGTAAGATTTGCAAATGCAGCCCGCTCAGCATGAAGCCCTCCATATCCTGCATGATAGCCTTCCCCGATAATCCTGCCCTCCTTAACAATCACAGCACCAACCAGTGGATTCGGATTTACGGCTCCTATTCCTTTCTTTGCAAGTGTAATTGCACGCTGCATATATTGTTCCTCAAACATATCAAACTCCTGCTAACTTCTTTTTCTCTTTTTATTCTTCTTTATTCTTCTTTTACTCTGCCTTTATCCCTCTTTTTCTCTGCTTTTATCCCTCTTTTTCTCTGCTTTTATCCTTCTTTTATTCTTCTTTTATCCTTGAATATCAGCCCATCTACAGCTTTTTTGCTGCTGGTGTACATATGCAATACAGAGATTTTTTGATATGCCGATGGCTGTATATACTCATCAAAGAAGCCTTTGACACGCCAGCACTTAGCGAGGCTTGCCGAGCTTAGTACTGCTGCGTGTCAAGAGCAGCGCAAGCGGTTCTAATGATGAGTATATACAGCCATCGGCATTGCAACAACTTACTATACGTATATACACCATCAACAAAAACAACCCCAATAAAATCGGGGTTGTCAAAAGCAAAAGAAAGCTCTGCTTACTTCTTCCATCCAGACTATACTGTCGGCTCCGGAATTTCACCGAATCATGCCATAAGGCTCGCGGGCTGTACCGCCGGTAGGGAATTTCGCCCTGCCCCGAAGTATGTATGTTATTTGTATTAATCCATCTTGCCGATGGACAAAAATCCATTTTCGTTTGACCGAAGAAGGAAGGAGAGTCCGATATTTTTCTTTGACTCCTCAGTTGCAACATATATTTCTCCCGTCTCGACAAGAGACCTTGCAATTTTTGTTACACTGTCCTTAAAGGTCATCATCTCACGCCTGTCTCTAGAGCTCAGCTTGAACATGTATTGGTTTTTGGAGCTTATGAGAAGCACGCTGTAGGAATGTACATTATTTTTCGTGTCTCTCATGCCCGAGCCTATCATACGTGAGTTTGCAATTATAATCTCCGCATTTTCATCCGGAAGATACTCTGAAAGAATAAGCTTGTATATCTTAAGGTAGCTTTCCTCATTGTCTGCACTTACCGGCAGCTCAGCAACAGCAAATTCAACAACGGAATCGGCAAATTTAATTGTTCCGCCCTCATCGTTTATAACTGCCGTACACTCCTTCGGAACACACAGCCTGAAGAATTTGTTTTCAATAATCTTCTCGCCCTCGTCAGGCTCCTTTATAACAAGGTCGTTAAATTTAAGCTCAAGCTTATGCATACATATGATAGCCGAGTCGTCACCTGTCTCCGCTATCTCGATAAGCTCATCATAAAGCTCCCTTATATCACTTGTCGCAGACGGCACGATATTGATAAGCACATCTACGGCAGGCACATGACCCATCTTTGCGCTTTGCAGGTAAAGCGGTATTTTTTCACTGTCATTTTCCAGCTTTTCAGCCTTATACTCAATTACCCTGAAAAGATTTTCCTTGTCAAAGCCGTCATAGTCATTGTCATATGCTTTTTCAAAATATTTTATGCTTCTTATCTCGCCATGATAATTTTCGTCATTTTCCTGCTGCTGATATATCTTGCCAAGCTCATATGCCGCCTGATAGCTTCCAAGTCCAAGTGCCTCATTAAACGCCTTTTCAATCTCGTAGGAGTTTGCCATGTAAAATACCTGACTCTGCTTGTAAAGCGCTATCTTGAGTGCTGATGCACCACTGCCTGCCTCAACAGCCCTCTCCCATTTTTCAACAGAGCTTTGAAGATCCTCGCCGCCAAGCTCCTCAATATCCTTGATGTATGCCTCCGCCTCAAGAATACCGTTTGCAGCCGCCTCTTTGAAATACTGTAATGCCTTTACGCCGTCACGCTTTGACCTTAAAACGCCATAGTAGTAAAGCCGTCCAAGATAAAACGCAACTCTCTTATGTCCAAGCCTATGTGCATTTTCATACCAGTTTAACGCCTTCATATAATCCTTGAGCTGCTGGTCATGTATATTTCCCAAAAGGAACGCAAGGTCAGGATCCTTTGTGGCCTCAAAAAGCTGCTTTGCATAGCTTATTGTTTTTTCTATATCCTTATATGGTGAATCATCATCAAAGTAAAGCTCAATCAGCAGATAGCTTGCCTTTATGCTTCCAAGCTTCAGTGCCTGCTTTGCCGCCGCCATGGCGCCTTCATAATCCTCAAGGTAATAGCAGTAAACAGCCTCACTGTAATACTGGTTTTCTTTCCGGTTCAGGCTTTGGTCACTGACCATGGTAGGGTCAACAAATGCGAAAGAATTGGCAGTCTCAAAAATAATCTCCTCATATTGCTCAATAATGTCCATGGTTGCACAAATAAATTTCATGCACGCAAGTCTTTTTCCCTGATAAAATGCAAATGTGACGATACCCTTTTCCATTTCCTTGTGGTAAAAGGTCGTACAAATGCCATCTGCATAGTCCGTTATATATGCCTTTAGCTGCAGTTCCTCCTCAAAAGCGTCATTGCAGTATCTTAAATAGTTTTCAAGGGTCTTTTTGGAATCCCTTGGAATACTGTCATAAGATACATACATAGCAAAATCCTTATATGTCAGACTTGGAGCGTAGTATTCCTCGTCCGTTTCCTCATTTATCGTCTTTACCCAGCCCTTCGGAAGCTTATGTATATATCCGTCCACCTGATTGTGCACGTATGTATACTGATACTGGAGTCTTGAAGCCTCGATAGCCTTGTAACGCGGCTCCTTGCCCTTTTCCCTTCTCGACTCGGCAATTTGGGTATAAAGTCTGTCTTTCTCCTCAAACTCTATACTGTCCGTATGCTGGCTGGCATATTCAACTCTCTCATAGGCAGATTTTGCTTTCGTATCGCCCATATCTGCAAGTCTTTTATACCACCGCATCGCCTTTTCATAATCTATCGGAACAACAAAATCACTCTTGTTTCCATATTGGTCAATTCTGTTCAGTCCATTTTCATATATGTTTCCAAGATTCATATATGCTGCTTTTATACCACATTCCGTTGCCTTCTCGAAATATGTAATCGCCTTTGAAAAATTCTGAATATCCAAAAGCATTTTAGCAAGCTTGTAAATCATTTCCCCATCCTTGTTAAGATTTACATACTTCTCATAATACTTACAAGCCTTATTCATATCAACGTCAACCAGACAGTTGCTGTATTTTCCCGTCTCATAAAGCTGTCCCATAATCTTTAGCGCATCAACACCAAACTGCTTATACTGCGGGTCAACGATAGCGATGTCAACGATTCTCTCAAGATTTTCAACAGCCTCCTCGTGATTGCCGTTTTCCATCTGATTTAAGGCTTTTTCATATTGAAGCTCAACATTGCTCTTATTTGATTTCTTTTTTCCCCCTAATCCTGAAAAGAACGGAAATTTACCAAAAAAATCGCTAAGCTTTCCCATACATTATCCTCCTTGAATTGAAGTGTATATGCATACACATTAATTATTTTAACACAAAGAAGTATGTTATGCAAGGCTACCCGTCTCAATATACTTGATTATTGTATCAACAGCCTTATCCTCATCTGTGCCCTCAGCCTCAACGCCCAGCTCGTCTCCCTTGCCAAAATCGACGCTCATCATTCCCATAATGCTTTTTGCATTTACCCTTTTCGATTTATCAATAATATAAACCTTACTCTCAAACTGGCTGGCAATCTGCACCATCATTGCAACAGGTCTTGCCTCTGAATCTACCGGAAAGTTTACAACTGCCTTCTTGTTAATCATCTTATTTCCTCCTTAGCTCATTCGCTATCTCACTTATTTTTCTTAATCTATGATTTACGCCTGATTTACCCACAGGCGGATTTAACATTTCTCCAATCTCCCTAAGAGACATTTCCGGCTCGTCAACTCTAAGCTCCGCAACCTTTCTTAATCCTTCGGGCAGAAATTTAAGCCCTTTTTTCTCCTCGATATATCTTATGTCCTCTATCTGCTTTACTGCTGCGCTTACCGTCTTATTTATATTGGCTGTCTCGCAGTTTACCCTTCGGTTTACCGAATTTCTCATGTCCTTTAAAATGCGGACGTTTTCCATATCCATAAGTGCATGATGCGCTCCTATGATGTTTAGAAAATCAACTATTGCGCCGCCATCCTTTAAATATACAACCTCATACTTCTTTCTTATAACCCTTTTGGGAAAAAGCTGAAACTCCCCCATAATATACATGATAAGCTCTGCGCTATGCCCATTTTCACACACAAGCTCCAAATGATACCCCTTGTTTGGGTCTGTAAGGGAACCACATGCAAGAAATGCACCCCGCATGAACGCCTGCTTGCAGCATGACCGTTCCACAAGCATACGGTCCACGCAAATACAGTCATCCATGCTTATAAGCTTTAGTGCCTTTGTCGCTTCTTCTGAATTTATATCTATATTTAAAAGCCTTGCAAGCTTATCAGCCTTTTTTTTGTTTTCTTTATCATTTGGCTTTCCTTTGTCACCATCACCTGACTGCAACGTAACCAAAGCGCCAAGCTCTGCCAGCCTGCAATGTCTTGAGCTGCTGATATGCTCATAAAGCTCGGACTTTACCTGCGATGAAAAAGACATAGTTCATTCCCCTTTTACAATTCTATCCTTAGTAATATCCCTGTGATATATTCTGGCAGTATATGGCAATTGCTCAAGCCTTTTGTATAAATCGTTTACAACCGTTACCGACCTGTGCTTTCCACCCGTACAGCCAACTGATACAACAAGCTGATTTTTTCCTTCTCTTTTATACATGGGAAGCGTAAATTTAAGCATGTCAAAAAGCTTATCCATGAATATTCCATATTCCTCACAGTTCTTTACCATATCCGAAACAGCAGCATCATTGCCCGTAAGCGGACGAAGCTCCGGCACATAATAAGGATTGGGCAGAAACCTTGCGTCAAAAACCAAGTCCGAATCTCCCGGAATACCGTACTTAAAGCCAAAGGAAATGATTGTAATAATAATATTGCTGTACGTCTCTCCCCTAACAAATATTTTTTCAAGCTCGGTGTTCAGTTCCCTTGTAAGAAGTGAAGATGTATCTATGATATAATCGGCACGCTGCTTTAGAAATTCAATTTTCTCCCGCTCTCTTACGATACCCTCATTGATGCGACCTCCTCTTGAAAGCGGATGTTTTCTCCTTGTTTCTTTATATCTTTTTACAAGAGTTTTCTCATTTGCCTCCAAAAAAAGTATTTCATAATTATAGCCGTGTCTTTTCAGCTCCTCAAGGCAAAGGGACAACTGTCCCAAGGACTCCCCGCTTCTTATGTCAACTCCTATGGCTACATTATCCACCTCAAGCTTATCATCATGGGAAATCTCCGCAAATTTTTCAATAAGCATGACAGGAAGGTTATCTACACAGAAAAAACCTGTATCCTCCAATTTTTTAAGTGCCGTAGACTTTCCGGCCCCACTCATCCCCGTAACTATGACAAATCTCATCCTACAATTTTAACCTCCGGCATAAGCTGAACTCCAAATTTTTCAAATACCTTATCCTGAATATCGCCAATTAATGCTTTCACATCATTACAGGTTGCATTTCCACAGTTAATCACGAAGCCGCAGTGCTTTTCAGATACCATGGCATCTCCCACTCTGTAGCCCCTTAGTCCTGTGTCTTCTATGAGTTTTCCTGCAAAATACCCCTCTGGTCTTTTAAAGGTTGACCCTGCACTTGGATATTCCAATGGCTGCTTTGACACTCTAAGCCGTTTCAGCCGTTCCATCTCTGCCTCAATTTCTGTCCTGTCGCCCTTTTGCAGCTTAAGCTTCGCACCCACAACAACCATATCGCTGTTTACAATGCTTCTTCTGTATCCAAAGCCCATCTCCTCACAGCTATACTTTCTTACGGTTCCGTCAATGTCAAGAATATCCACATAGCTCACAATGTCCTTCATTTCTCCCCCGTAAGCTCCCGCATTCATAACCACGGCTCCACCTATGGTACCCGGTATCCCCGCTGCAAATTCCATTCCATGCAGTTCAAAATCCTTAGCGGTTACGGCTACCTTAGCAAGAAGCGCCCCTGCCATGGCATATATGCATTCCCCTGTAACACTTATATCATTCATGGAATTATATATGTTGATAACTGCCCCATCATATCCATCATCGGAAAAAAGAACGTTACTTCCGTTTCCCAATATATAATACGGCATATGATTTTCACGGCAATAACAGATGATATCATAAATTTCGGTTGCATTCTTCGGTGTAAAGAAATAGCTTGCCGCTCCACCTATGCGAAAGGTTGTATGCTTCTTCAGCGGTTCCTCTCTAGTATAGCTTATCGTATCAAAAATAACCCCACTCATATTTTACTCCAAATAAAAATCCATAATGTATTTCGTATGGCACTCATACTATAATACATTATGGATTATTTTAATTCAATGTGAAAAAATAAACAATTTTAAAGAAATAATCCCTTTTACTTCGTTTATTTTAACAATTACGGGTTAAGAATTGCACATGCTCCTCCATACATTCCCGCATCGTTTCCAAGTGTTGCAAGCGTAAATTTTGTTTTTTTGCACGCATGGAACGCAAATTCCTGAAAATATTTTTCAACGGTCTCAGTAATAATTTCTCCCGCCTTTGAAACCCCTCCGCCTATTACAAACACCTCAGGGTCAACCACACATGCAATCTGTGCAAGTGCCCTTCCGAGACATTTTCCATGATTTTCCACAAGCTGGGTTGCAAGCTCATCGCCATTTTTAGCCGCATCAAATATTTCCTTGGCAGAAACATACTGGAGGTTACGCAGGCTGGAAGGCTTCTCCGTGTTATTTAAGGCAATATTCGCAGACCTTACGATGCCTGTCGCCGATGTATACTGCTCAAGACAACCCTTGCGTCCACAGCCGCAAACCTCGGACTCATCCTCATTCACCTGAATGTGTCCTATCTCTCCGCCTGCTCCATTTACGCCTGAAAGCATCCTGCCGTTTATAATAATGCCTCCGCCTACGCCTGTTCCAAGCGTAACCATTACTATATTTCTGTAGCCTTTGCCGCCTCCCTGCCACATTTCGCCGAGTGCTGCCATATTTGCGTCATTTCCCGCTTTTACGGGAAGACCCGTTATGCTGGAAAGCTCATTTGCAACATTGAAAATGCCCCAGCCTAAATTGACGCATTTTAATACAGTTCCGTCCTCCTTTACAGGTCCCGGAACACCCATGCCTATTCCCGCTACGTCTGACTTTTCAATCTCCATTTTTGCAAGCTTCTTTTCTATGGACTTTGCAATGTCGCCGAGAATATACATACCGCCCTCGTCAACTCTCGTCGTTATCTCCCATTTATCCATAAGAGTACCATCAACAGAAAAAACACCTATTTTAACTGTTGTTCCTCCAAGGTCAACTCCAATAACATAATTTGCCATTTTTTACCCTCCTACCACTTATTTATCATTTTATTGTGAATGCTTTGCAATATTTTGTGTCACTCTGTTATAAAGCTCCTGTGCCGCATTATAGCCCATCTTTTTCTGTCTGTGGTTTACCGCTGCGGACTCCACGATAACCGCTATATTTCTTCCCGGACGAATCGGTATGGAGTGGCTGACAACCTTATTGCCAAGGAACTCCGTATATTGGTCCTCCAAGCCAAGTCTGTCGTAGTTTGCCTCCTTATTCCATTCCTCCAGATTAACGACCAAATCAATATTTTTTGTATTCTTGACACACTCAACGCCAAACATTGTTTTTACGTCAATGATACCGATACCTCTAAGCTCGATAAAATGTCTCGTAATGTCAGGAGCACTTCCCACAAGCGTCTCATCACTTACCTTTTTTATCTCCACAACATCATCAGACACAAGTCTGTGTCCTCTCCTGATAAGCTCAAGGGCAGCTTCACTTTTTCCAATTCCGCTGTCTCCCATAATCAGCACGCCCTCGCCATATACATCAACCAAAACCGCATGGATTGAAATTCTTGGTGCCAGCTTGACATGAAGCCACTTTACTATCTCGTGGACAAACTCAGAGGTTGTCTCACATTTGTCCGTAAGTATGGGAATACCATGTCGCCTTCCCGCTTCAATAATGAAATCAAATGGTGTTATATTTCTACAAAATATAAGGCATGGAATTTTGTATGCAAAGAGCTTGTCAAAAATTTCAACATTTTCCTCCTCCGTATGCATATTTGCGATGTAGGCATATTCTACATTCCCGCAAATCTGCACCCTTGCGGCGTCAAAATGCTCAAAAAAGCCTGCAAGCTGGACTGCCGGTCTATTCATATTCGGGTCCTTAATCAGTATCTTGTCCGTGTCAATTTCAGGTGTGTGATTTACAAGCCTCATTTTCTCAATAAGCTCTGTCACTGTTACGCTGTATTCTTCCTCCATTTTATGCCTCCATACAAAAACTTAAAATCAAAAGGGCTGTCACATATCAAATCACATAATGTGACTACCAGATATTGCGGCAACCCTTTTCTTACACAGGAGCTTATCCTGTATTCATAGTCTGCTATTCTTCAGTTTCACTGGCAGATTCCTCATACGCTTTTAGTATGAGTGACTGTATTTTTTCTCTGGTTTCCGAATTAATCGGATGAGCAATATCACGATACTCTCCGTCAGAAGCCTTCCTGCTTGGCATGGCAATAAATAAACCTTTTTCTCCCTCGATGACCTTAATGTCATGAACGACAAATTCATTGTCAATCGTAATGGATACTATTGCCTTCATTTTACCTTCCTTTGTAACCTTTCTTACTCTTACATCCGTAATCTGCATACAAATCCCCCTTTAGTTATATACTCGTTTACAGTGCGTATCTAAAGTTCTTTTCCACAATAACCTTGATGTCATCCGGCTCACCCGTCCTGACCGTATTGGCACGAAGTGTATCCCTGCTCTCAACAATACAGTTTTCAATGTAACAGTTGTCACCGATATGAACGTCATTCAGTATGATTGAATTTTTAATCACACAGTTATTGCCAACATATACCTTCTTGAACAATATGGAATCTTCAACGGTTCCGTTTACAATACATCCGCTTGCAACCAGACTGTTATTTACCACTGCATCACCATTATATTTTGCAGGCGGCAAATCCTCAACCTTTGAATAAACCTCAGGATACTCCCTGAAGAAGTAATCCCTGATGTCTTTTTTCAGGAAATCCATATTGGTCTTGAAGTATGACTCAACGCTGCCTATGTTTCTCCAATATGACTCCAGCTTGTAGGCATATATTTTCTTAACACTCTTGTATCTTACAAGAATGTCATTCACAAAATCACTTCGTCCTTCTGCTGCGCAGGCTTCAAGAAGCTCAATCAGCTGTCTTCTTCTCACAACATAAACGCCGATTGATGCTGTATTCGTCTCTGCCACAAGAGGCTTTTCCTCAAAGCCGATAACCCTGTTGTCGTCTGCAAGCTTTACGACGCCAAACCTGCTTATGTCGTCTTCCCCCGGTTCTATATCCTTGCATACTATGGTTATGTCCGCTCCTGTTGCAATATGCTCCTCAAGCACCTTATTGTAATCCATCTTGTATACGGCGTCACCTGACGCTATTACAACGTATGGCTCATGCGCTGACTTGAGAAAATTAATATTTTGGTAAAGAGCATCTGCCGTACCTCTATACCAATAGCTGTTTGTAGCCGTAATGGTCGGTGTAAATACATAAAGACCACCCTGTTTTCTTCCGAAATCCCACCACTTTGCAGAATTAAGGTGTTCATTTAATGAACGTGAATTGTACTGTGTATATACGGCAACCTTCTGAATGTGTGAATTTGTCATATTGGATAATGTGAAGTCTATGGCTCTGTAGCTACCCACAATAGGCATTGCAGGAACTGCTCTCTTTGCCGACAAATCTCCCATTCTATTGCTTCCGCCGCCTGCTAAAATAATACCGACTGCTCTCATATTTACTCACCTGCCTTTATTATGCTTGAACCGCTCTTTAATAATCCGTCCGGATACTCGTCTATCGTTGTCTCGCCAAAGATTGCAACGTTTTTGCCAATTTTTACTCCGGCAGGTATAATCGAGTTTTCACCGATCGTTACAAGCCCATATGCGTAAATATGTGGTGCCAGCTCATTCGGAGACTCCTCGCCGACTCCAAGCTCAGTATTTTCTCCCACAACAACGTCCTCAGCAATAATCGCCTTGTCTATCACTGCACCGTCGCCTATTTTAACACCATTCATAATAATTGAATTTTTTACTACAGCACCCTTGCCTATGGAAACACCCGAACCGATAACCGACTTTTCAACCTCACCGTAAACCTCAGTGCCTTCACCAACTATGCTCTTTGTAACCGAACCCTCAGGTGCTACATACTGTGGTGGAAGAATATCACTCTTTGTGTAAATTCTCCAAAATTCCTCGTAAAGATTGAACTCAGGTATAATGTCAACAAGCTCCATATTGGCCTCCCAATAGGAACCAAGCGTTCCGACATCCTTCCAATAACCCTTATAATCATAAGCGCAAATCTTGCTTCCATGCTCATGACAATATGGAATGATGTGCTTGCCGAAATCACATTCCGGCTGATCCTTCATAACAACAAGCGCTTCCCGAAGAAGCTTCCAGTTGAAAATGTAAATTCCCATGGACGCTTTATTGCTTCTAGGATTTTCAGGTTTTTCCTCAAATTCCATGATGCAGCCTGACTCGTCAGTAATAACTACACCGAATCTGCTTGCTTCCTCCATCGGAACCTGATAGGTCGCAAGCGTAACGTCCGCCTTGCTCGACTTATGGAAGTCAAGCATATTCTCATAATCCATCTTATAGATATGGTCTCCCGATAAAATAAGCACATAATCAGGATTGTAATAATCAATGTATTCCAAATTCTGATAGATAGCATTGGCAGTACCCGTGTACCACTGGCTGTTTGTGCTCTTTTCGTAAGGCGGAAGCACCGTAACGCCGCCTACGCTTCTATCCAAATCCCAAGGCATACCGATACCGATATGCTGATTAAGTCTTAACGGTCTGTACTGTGTCAGGACACCTACAGTATCAACTCCGGAATTAATACAATTACTGAGTGGGAAGTCAATAATTTTGTATTTTCCTCCAAAAGCTACAGCCGGCTTAGCAAGCTTGGAAGTCAAAACACCCAAACGGCTTCCTTGTCCACCTGCTAAAAGCATGGCTATCATTTCTTTTTTAATCATATAGTCACCCCTTTTTAGCATAATTTAGTTATATTATAACATTAATAGTAAATATTTGAAATAGTTTTTGTACAATTTTTATATTTATTTTTGTACATTTTTTATACCTGCACGGCTATATTCTTCCCTGCCTCCAGCATTTTTTCCAAAAATGGCAGAAAATCAACCTCAAGGCACGCAGCCGTCTTAATATCGTCCTTTTCCTGAAGTACCTCTCCAAGCCTTCCGACTGCGGCAGCCATTTTACTTTTGTCAACGTATATTTTATCTGTATTGATAAGCTGCTCGCAATTGTTAAAAACCTCTATCTCCCAGTTTATACCCTGAATGACAAGATTAAACAGTTCGTCCGTATCTTTTTTTCTGTCTACCCGAAACTCTTTTATCACGTCCCTCGTAGCTTTTATTATATGCTCACTGTAATCTACAAGCTGAGCAAGCGCCTCTTTTTGTAATTGAAGCTTATCAACCATCTGATGTTACCTCCTGTTATTTACGGTTTGCCTTATGATTGATTTTGTTACCGGCATCATCACCAAGCTCGCCCCTTGCATGTACGATACCTCTGAGTGTAAGTCCAATTCCGCCAAAAAAGGTCATCAGAATAAGAATCACCTCGAAGGCAGACATATACATAATGTGGAATTTCATGCTGAGTATAATTGAAACGATAAACAGCAGGAACAAAACCCCAAGTATAAGTCCCGTAATAAAGTTTGAATATACAATGTAGGCAACAAAAAATATACACATAAGCAGCATAAGGATTGCTGTCACATTCACTTCCTTATATCTGTAGAAAAATGTAAAGGTTGTAACTCTTACGTTAGACAGAAACAGCACTGCCCCTACAATTGTAAGCACGATACCAAGCAAAAAACTCATTAAGCTTTTCATATGTCCTCCTAAACCAAAGACCAAGCCCTTATGCCTGTGGTTCTTTGTTCTCAACTGCTATTTCAGTAAGTGAAGATGCAAGTCCTGCAATGCTTGCAATTTCTGACGGAATAATCAGCTTTGTAGCCTTTCCGTCTGCCGCCTTGGCAAATGCCTCAAGACTTTTCAGGGTAAGCACTGCCGTTTCAGGCGCAGCCTCATTTAAGAATTTGATACCGTCTGCATTTGCCCTCTGTACAGTTAAGATAGCCTGAGCCTCACCTTCTGCACGGCGGATGGTAGCCTCCTTTGTCGCCTCAGCGCGAAGAATTGCAGATTGCTTTTCAGCCTCCGCAGAAAGGATAAGGGATTCCTTTTGTCCTTCTGCACGAAGGATTGCGGATTTTTTCTCACCCTCAGCAATCAAAATCTGCTCACGTCTCTCACGCTCTGCCTTCATCTGCTTCTCCATGGCATCCTGTATGGCTGCCGGAGGAATAATATTCTTAAGCTCGACACGGTTTACCTTGATTCCCCAAGGGTCTGTGGCAACATCAAGGGTTGCCCGCATCTTTGTATTGATTGTCTCTCTTGAAGTAAGCGTCTGGTCAAGCTCCAAATCACCGATTATATTTCTAAGCGTTGTTGCCGTCAAGTTCTCAATCGCCATGATCGGTCTCTCAACTCCGTATGCAAAAAGCTTAGGGTCGGTAATCTGAAAGAACACAACGGTATCAATACGCATGGTAACATTATCCTTTGTGATAACCGGCTGCGGTGCAAAATCCACAACCTGCTCTTTCAGTGAAATACGTTCTGCAATCTTATCAAAAATAGGCCACTTCATATGAAAGCCCACTGACCATGTAGCCTGATAGGTTCCAAGCCTCTCTATAACATATGCATGTGCCTGCGGCACAATTCTAATTGAGCTTGCCACCACAATAATTACAAGAAATACTAAAAATAAAATGAAAATCTGTCCACCTGACATTGTAAACCCTCCTAATATTTTTGAAAATGCTTTAAGCCTCTCTCTTTACAATCAGCTTAACTCCGCTTATTGACACTACCGAAACCCTGCAGTCCTTCTCAATGCTTTCCCCGCTTTCAGAACGTGCCGACCACTCCTGACCGTTCAGGAAAACCGTTCCCTCAGATTTCAGATTATCAATGGCATCTGTCACTACTCCAATCATTCCTACAAGTCCTTCAACATTTGTTTTTTCCGGCTGCCTCATAAAATGCTTTCTTGCCACTGGTGCCGTAAATATAAGGAATACAAAGGAAAGCACAGCAAAAACGATAAGCTGTATGCTTACATTCGCACCAAGAAAAGCCGCAAGCGCGGCCGCAAGCGCTCCTAATGCAAACCATATGGTAGTAAGCCCAAGTGATACAATCTCAGCAATAATAAGCACTGCCGACACAACCAGCCAAACTACTATCATAATAGATAAACCTCCTCTCATTATTATTTGACGATAACCGCTTATCAAGTCAAAAAATTAAATAAAACTATACTTAGAAAAAGTATACCACAAACGGGTATACTTTTTCTACAACATAATGCCAAAAATATGGTATTTTTCATTAATTTTCCTTGTAATAATTTATCAGACAGCCTGAAAGTATGATGTCCCTCTCATCGTCAGTCAAATCACCAAGCTTAAAAGCAAGCTCCTTCATGCCCTTATTTACAACATAAGCCTTTATCATTTCTTCCTTGTTTATTATGGCATTCCTTATTTCAGGCACAAATATATAGTCATCAACCGCAAATTCAAACTCCTCCTCAATCACAAATGGAAGCATTCCCCAATTGATAAGATTTGAACGGTATCTTTTTGTAGCGTACTCCTTTGCAATATTCGCCCAGCCTCCAAGCACCTTCTGGCAGGAAGCAGCCTGCTCCCTCGCAGATCCGTCTCCCGGCTTTACGGCAAATATCGTGCTGCCATATCCAAGATTTTTCCCCTTAACGTCAGGGTATTTTTCCTTTATTGTATGGATAATTGTATGAAGCTCATCACTTGTCTTGCAAAGACAGCTTCCTGCCTCACGCTCCTTTTCAACAACCTGCACTGCCTTTGCACGTCCAACGTACATCGGATCCTTTCTTGAAAGGGTAAACTCTGCAAGTCCCAAAGGATTTGACCTGAAGGAGGAGGTTTCTCCCGAAGGAATCAGCTCGTCTGTCGTCGTTACAGGGTCGTTTATTACCGAGGCAACCTTAAGTAACAGGTTCTCCGTAAGGGCAATCATTTCCGGCCAGTCCTTGATGTTCGGTCCGAATTTTATCTCCACGGAAGCATCTGCCTTTCCAACTCCGTTATACACCCTGTTTTCATAGATTGTTTTGTCAAAGAAATACTTTGGCGATGTATACTCTACATCCAAATCAGTCGCAGCCGTAAGATACCCCTTATTTACTGCTGTTGCCGCAATGGAACGGGCATCCATAAGCGCAACGGAGGATATTTGTCCATTTTGTATTTTTGAGCCTTCCCTGTTTGGGAAATTTCTCGTTGAATGTCTTATGCTGAACGCATTATTTGCCGGTGTGTCCCCTGCACCGAAGCATGGTCCGCAGAATGCAGTTTTTACAACGGCACCCGTTCCAATAAGGTCTGCAAGGCGTCCATTTTTAGCAAGCTCCATGTAAATAGGCGTGCTTGCAGGATATACGCTGAGTGTAAATTCATCCGAGCCGATATTGTGACCTCTTAAAATGTCTGCGGCATCAACAATATTTTCATAGCCGCCTCCTGCACAGCCCGCAATAATTCCCTGCTCAACGTAAAGCTTTCCGTCTCTCACCTTATCCTTAAGCGTAAAGTCAACCTTTCCGTCAAGAGATACAAGTGCTTTTTTCTCAACATCGCAAAGGATGTCCATAAGATTTGCATTTAACTCCTCAATGGTATATACGTTGCTTGGGTGGAATGGCATTGCAATCATAGGCTTAATCTTTGAAAGATTAACGTATACAACCCCATCGTAATATGCAACGTCGCCCGGCTTCATTTCCCGATAACTCTCCGGTCTGTAATGTACGTCATACCATCTCTTTATCTCATCGTCTGTTTTCCAAATGGAGGAAAGACATGTAGTTTCCGTCGTCATTACATCTATGCCAATTCTGAAATCGGCTGAAAGCTTATCTATGCCCGGGCCTACAAATTCCATCACCTTATTTTTTACATAACCACAGTTAAAGGTTGCCCCAATAATCGCAAGTGCCACGTCCTGAGGTCCTACGCCCTTGGCTGGCTCGCCGTCAAGATATATGGCAACAACACCCGGCTTTGCCACGTCATAGGTTCTCTTTAGAAGCTGCTTTGCAAGCTCTCCGCCGCCTTCTCCGATTGCCATTGTGCCAAGCGCACCGTATCTTGTATGACTGTCAGAGCCAAGTATCATAGCGCCGCACTCTGCAAGCATCTCCCTTGCGTACTGATGGATAACTGCCTGATGCGGAGGAACGTAAACGCCGCCGTATTTCTTGGCACAGGAAAGCCCAAACATATGGTCATCCTCATTTATGGTTCCGCCTACCGCACAGAGAGAGTTGTGACAGTTTGTGAGAACGTAAGGTATCGGAAACTCAGTAAGCCCTGAAGCCCTCGCTGTCTGTATAATACCGACAAACGTAATATCATGGGACGTCAGCTTATCAAATTTTATTTTAAGCTGCTCCATATTGTCTGACGTATTATGCTTCTCTAATATGTCATAAGCCATTGTATTTTTTGCAGCTTCTTCCTTTGAAATATGAATGCCCTTGTTTTCCAGCGTATGCTCACCCTCAGAATCTGCCTTCACAAGCTCGCTTCCGTTTAACAAATAGGCTCCCGTGTCATACAGTGTAATCATTTTTTATCCTCCTTCTTGATCGTCAGCTTTCACAGAAAACTAACACATCTAATATGACATAATATATTTTCTTGCATCATCAATGCCTTGATATTTGGAATTTTTTATATTGTATTCGCTTTGATGTCCAAGTATAATCGTCCTCTGTGACATGTAGCTGATCTCATCCGTCTCAGAATAGTTTACATAATACGCGCTACCCATGTCCTGACAGCTTGAAGACTCGGAAAGACTTTCTCCGTCGTACGCCTTTAAGCTGTATTCCGTTCCCTCACTTCTTGTAAATGCCTCAGGGAAGGTAATGAGATAGCTGTCCCTGCAAAAGCTGATTACGTTTGCAAATCCCACATATCTCATGCTTGCGCCATCATAGGTATAAATAAAGCAACCCACATAATCACGGTCAAGCTGTGATGTATTGAACAGGAAAAGCTCTGCTACGCCGTTATCATCTATATCGTATAGCAGCACATTGTCAGGCTTGTAGGAATCATACCTGTTTTCAAGTATATAAGTGCCTGTATCAGTACCCGTAAGGTCGGTTTTTAGCCGTTCCTCATAATTTTCCATATAATTCAGATATGCAAGCTGCCAGCTTTCAAGCATTGCCTCCTGTACAGAGTCAAGATTAAAGTCCTCGCCGTATACCTGCGCTATCTCCTCCATAAGCAGTGATGCCTTCTCCTTTTCGCCGTCTCTTACAAGGGCGTCAAGCTCCGCCTCATAATAAGGCTTGCCAAGGTCATATGCCTCGCCGCGAAGTGCCTGTATTTTTGATTTATAATTTTCATCCTTCGGGTCAATCATAATACTATCGCATCCATTTATAACCTCAAGATAGTTCTGCTCATCCCGCATGGCGACAAGCTCATTGTATCTTTCCCTGTAAGTGCTTACGCAAAGGGCATTATGCGTTATAACGCCTGAATAATCGTATGCCTTGTAAAATGAGGAATTTGTAATTATGGTTGCAAAGGAAATTATCTGCTCATAGGAAATTTCCTCCTGCAAAAAGGCATCGTACTTCTCATTGAGCATCTCTATCATAATCTGTTCCTTTTCCTCCACAAGCATTCGCTTTTGGGCGTTTATGGACCGTTCATTTGCTTTGTGGGTAACGTCCACATTATGATTTTGTCTGGAAAGCCAGTATTCATACATGGCATCCTTTAGCTCGTTATGGTTTAAATCCGGACTGTATTTTTGAAATATCACTCCCGTTTTATCTATGCTGTTTATGGCATCAAGGGAAGCCGCAGCCTCCAAAAATGTCCTGTCACCATCAATGTAGCTTTGGCACACCCACGCTCCGTAGGAATCCAAATAGCCCCTGACCTCGTCCTTCTGGCTGTCGCTTAGCTGCTCAAAACACTCGCTTGCCTCCTGCCACCTTCCTGCGTCTATGTTGTCAAAAACTCTCCTTACCTGATAATACGGGGTTAGAAACACAATGCTTAAAATAAGCTCAATCGCAATCAGCACAAAGGATATGATAATGACCTTTCTCCATGTTTTTTTCATTATTCACCCTCCTTTGCGTCCGCATCCGAAGGAGATGCATCCGTGTCCGTCATAAGCTCAAGCATATCACTCATCTCATATGCGTCTGAGGCAGACGAGATTTGCGGGTACTTCAAAGCATAATGTTCACCGTTCTTGTCATAATAAGGGTGAAACACCATAAAATAAACGCACAGACCTACAAGCGCAAATCCCAAAATTGCCAGCGTAAGAAATAATATTCCTGCCGCCTTAAGTCCCTTTGATGCCTTCTCGTTTTCATTTTTCTTTGGTTTGTCAGTCTTTTTTTCAGACCTTGGCGCATCTACCGTCACCCAGCCGTCATCCTCCGGGGCTTCGTCAACAACAGCCTCCCCTTTGTCCAAACTGTCAACAGCCTCAAGGCTTATTTCATCGGTATCTGCTTTGGCATCATCAACGTCCCCGCCAATATCCTTATTTATTTTATCAAGCATCGCCGTTATATCGTCTATATTAAATTCCTCGTTATTTTCATGGGCATTTTCATCAACGAGAGGCTTTCCGCAAATTTTGCAGACCTTCTCATCATCTGAATAGATTATCCCACAGCACTTTTTACTCATTTTTATCTCCCATATAAGTTTATCAGTAACAAAGTTTCCTAGATTAAACAAAATCCATATTATTATAACAATTTCACAAGCCATTATCAAGAAATATGTGTTTTTTATTGTATAAATATGTGTTTTTTTATCTGTTTTTTTGTTTTACAGTATTTACTTTTTCCCTTGTAATGATATAATGTGCAAGAACGTATATTAAAGAAATTTTTATTTCTCAAGGGAGTAATTATATGAAAAAAAATATTGAAATCAGATGGCACGGACGCGGCGGACAGGGTGCAAAAACGGCTGCCTTACTGCTTGCTGACGTTGCCTTTTCCACTGGTATGCATGTTCAGGGCTTTCCTGAATATGGTCCTGAGCGTATGGGTGCGCCCATAACGGCATACAACCGTATAGGCGATGAGCCAATCAGGGTTCATTCCAACATTTATGAGCCTGACTATGTCGTTGTCGTTGATGAAACCCTCCTTCATTCCGTTGATGTTACAAACGGTCTTAAAAAGGAAGGCGGCATTGTCATAAACACAACGAAATCCAAGGAAGAAATTATACCTCTGTTAAAGGGCTACGAGGGTAGCATTTACATAATTGACGCCCACAAGGTTTCCATGGCAACGCTTGGAAAATACTTTCCTAATTCTCCGATGCTTGCGGCAATCGTCAAAATTTCAGGGGTTATAGACAAGGAGACCTTCCTGTCACACATGGAGGCTTCCTACCAACACAAATTTGCAAAAAAGCCTGAGGTTATCGAGGGAAACATGAACGCTTTAAAAATGGCTTTTGAGGAGGTGAAATAATGTCAAAGGCAACGGATATAACAAAAATAAATGAACATAGTCCTTATTATGACATTACACCGGGAGATCAGATTTACGGCGGAGGCGGTTCCAAAAAATTTAATACGGGAGAATGGCGTACACAAACGCCTGTCATAGATTGGGATAAATGTACCCAGTGCCTTCTCTGTACTCCTGTTTGTCCTGACAGCTCAATACCTGTCTCAAACGGAAGACGTGAGGATTTTGATTACGATCACTGCAAGGGCTGCGGAATATGTGAAAAAGCATGCAGCTTCGGTGCAATTACAATGAAGGAGGGAATGTAATATGTCTATTCGTGAAAGAATGTCCGGAAACGAAGCCGTGGCATATGCCATTAAGCAGATTAATCCTGATGTCATGCCTGCATTTCCAATAACCCCTTCAACGGAAATACCACAGATGGTTTCAACCTTTATCGCAAACGGGGAAATTGACACGGAGTTTATTCCCGTGGAGTCCGAGCACAGCTCAATGAGTGCAACAATGGGTGCAAATGCAGCAGGCGCACGTGCCCTTACTGCTACTTCCTCATGTGGTCTTGCATACATGTGGGAGCTTTTATATGTTGCGGCGTCAGACAGGCTTCCTGTTGTGCTGGCACTTGTGAACAGAGCCCTTACGGGGCCAATCAACATAAACTGCGACCACTCGGACAGCATGGGTGCAAGAGATGCAGGCTGGATACAGATTTATGCTGAAAACAATCAGGAGGCATACGATAATTTTATACAAACCTTCAGAATTGCTGAGCATCCTGACGTAAGGCTTCCCCTTATGGCATGCCAGGACGGCTTTATCACAAGCCACGCAGTTGAAAATATAGAGCTTATCGAGGACGATAAGGTAAAGGCATTTGCAGGCGAATATCACCCTGAAAATTATCTTCTTAATCCTGATATGCCTATGGCAGTCGGTCCTTATGCAAACTCTCCATTTTATATGGAAACAAAAATGAATCAGCGTCTTGCAATGGAAAATGCCAAGAAGGTCATACTTGAAATTGCAGAGGAGTTTGAAAAAATATCAGGCAGAAAATACGGTTTCTTTGAGGAATACAAGCTTGAGGATGCCGACTATGCAATCGTGATTATCGGCTCAGCAGCAGGTACCACAAAGGATGCAATCGACGAGCTTAGAGAACAGGGCATAAAGGCAGGGCTTCTGAAAATAAGAGTATTCCGTCCATTTCCGGGCGAGGAAATGGCAAAGGTGCTTTCACATGTAAAAGCCATCGCCATTATGGACAGGGCAGAAAGCTTTTCGGCATGTGGCGGTCCTATTGGCTCAGAGCTTAAGGCTGCACTGTTTGATTTTAAGTTTTCAGGCATTGCCGTCAATTACTTCTACGGCATAGGCGGACGTGATTACACAGTTGCAGAAGCAAAGGCTGTATATTCCGACCTGATTGCCTACACGGACGGCAGCAGGCCTGTCGAAAATTACAAATATATTGGTCTTAGAAAGTAAACGGAGGAAAACGAGATGGCATTTAATTTTAAAGAAGTTATGAATAAACCGGAACGTCTCGCTCCGGGACATAGAATGTGTGCAGGCTGCGGCGCCACAATTGCAGTAAGAACAGTTCTTCGTGCGCTTAAGCCTGAGGACAAGGCTGTAATCGGAAACGCAACGGGATGTCTTGAGGTATCTTCCTTTATGTACCCTTATACAGCATGGGAGGACAGCTATATACACAATACCTTTGAAAATGCAGGCGCTACACTCTCAGGTGTTGAGACTGCATATCATGCCTTGAAGAAAAGAGGCAGGTTATCCGAAAATTATAAATTCATCACCTTTGGCGGCGACGGTGGAACCTACGATATTGGTTTTCAGTCACTTTCAGGGGCAATGGAAAGAAATCACGATTTAGTCTATGTATGCTATGACAATGGCGCATACATGAATACGGGCATACAGCGTTCCTCTGCCACTCCTATGTATGCAGACACGACAACTACGCCTGTAGGCTCGCACTCCAATGGTAAAATGCAGAACCGCAAGGATCTTGCGGCAATCATTGCAAGCCATGACGTTCCTTATGTTGCGCAGTCAACGCTTATCGGAACAATGAAGGATTTATATGAAAAGGCAGAAAAGGCTATCTATACGCCAGGTGCAGCCTTCTTAAATGTTATGGCTCCTTGTCCTAGGGGTTGGAGATACGACGCTGCCGATATTATGAAGATCTGCAAGCTTGCAGTAGAAACCTGCTATTGGCCGCTTTTTGAGGTTGTTGAAGGCAAATGGATATTAAGCTATGAGCCAAAGAAGAAGCTTCCGATTGAGGACTTCCTCAAATCACAGGGCCGCTTCAAGCACCTTTTCAAGCCTGAAAATGAGCAGCTTCTCGTTCAATATCAGGAGGAGGTCGACCGCCGCTGGGAGGATCTTTTATTTAAGTGCTCACGATAAACAATAAAGGGGCTGTCACAGCCCCTTTATTTTCTACTTTTGATTTTGTGCTTTCTTAAATAAAAGAACAGCACCAGCTTTTCAGGGATACGCTTTAATATGATTTGTATTTCCTCATGCTTTGCTATGGGCTTTACCAAAATACTGTGAAGCCTTGCATTATTTGCGCCCCATATATCAGTAAATAACTGGTCGCCCACAAACAGGGTGTTTCCTTCATCCGTCCCCATTTTTTCCATTGCCTCACGGTAGCCTGACGGAAGCGGCTTACCCGCCTTATAAATGTAATATGCCCCAAGTTCCTTGTTGAATTTGGCAACACGCTGCTCATCATTATTAGACAAAAAGCATACGGAATATCCAAGCTTCATCAGCTTCCGTATCAGCTTTTCCGCCCGCTCGTCCAAAGGCGCATCATGCTCCACAAGCGTATTATCAATATCAAATATAACTGCCCGATAACCTTTCCTGTAATACTTGCCAAAGTCAATGGAGTAGGTCGAGTCGTAGTATTCTGTCGGATAAAAAATTTTAAACATATAGCATACCTCGTTTTATCTAATTTATATCAATGCATTCTAAAATATAGCTTTAAGCTATAGCTCCAATGAGTCTGCATTTAACAGAAAATCATATACATTTATTATCAATATTCCCTCCTCACTATAAAATGGTCTTGGTGTATTTGAGGTAATCACATTTTTCAAGCTCTAAAAGATATTTCGGTTATTTTTTGCCTTTTTTTCTTTTAGCAAGTCCATAATCAGGGTTTACTGTGGATGAAAAAAATTGTATATGGTTTTTGCCACGCTTTCAGGTATTCCCGAAAGCTCCGACAATTCGTCCACGGATGCATGCTTTATATTTTCCACGCTTTGAAAATGCTTCATTAAAAGCTTTCTCCTTGCGGCGCCAACTCCCGGTATGTCGTCCAGTATAGATTTTACCTGATTGGCATTCCTAAGCTGTCTGTGGTACTCAATTGCAAAGCGGTGTGCCTCGTCCTGAAGTGCTGTAACCATGTGCATTGCCTCGCTGCCCCTCTTGAATTCCACTTCCCTGTTATTATAGTAAAGCGCCCTCGTTCTATGGTTGTCGTCCTTAACCATTCCACAAACAGGTATGGAGAGTCCCAGACTGTCAAGCACCATAAGCGCCACATTTACCTGTCCCTTTCCACCGTCCATCATAATGACGTCAGGAAGCACATCAAGCTTTTCATCAGTAAATCTCCTGCTAAGTACCTCCTTCATAGAAGCGTAATCGTCAGGTCCCGTAACGGTTCTAAGCCTGAATTTCCTATAACCGTTCCGTTTTGGCTTTCCCTTTTCAAATACTACCATAGAGGCAACGGAGAGCGTTCCCGAAATATTTGATATATCAAAAGCCTCCATCCTGTCAGCGGTCGGTATTCCAAGTGCCTCCGCAATCTCCCTTGCCGCTCCTGCTGTCCGTTTTTCTTGTCTTTTTATGCGCTCCATGTCCTGCTTCAAAACAAGGGCTGCATTGTCCCGCGCCAGCGATACCATTTTGCTTTTATCACCCTTTTGGGGAACGCTTATCCTTACACGGCTTCCTTTTCTTTTCGCAAGATATTCCTCTATAACCTCGCAATCATCAACGGCAGCCTGTACAACAATTTCCTTTGGGAGATAGGGCGTACCTGTATAAAACTGTTTTATAAATGTTCCAAGTATCTCGCCTGCCGCATCCTCGGCAGTTCCATTCATATGATGGTTTTCCCTACCTAAAAGCTTGCCGTCACGGACAAAAAAGATTGTGACAACAACATCATTTTCATTTGCGGCATAGGCGATAATATCCCTGTCGTCATTTCCAAGAGACTCAACCTTCTGCTTATCTGCGATACACCGTATGCTTTCAAGCAAATCACGGCATTCAGCAGCCTTTTCAAATTCAAGCTCCTCGGAATATTTCTTCATGTCAGCATTGATTTTGCTTACGATGTCCTTATGATTGCCATTTAAAAATGCAATTGCCTCATCTACTTTTTCCCGGTATTTTTCTGCCGATACATACGCATTACAGGGCGCCATGCACTGTCCAATCTGATAATAAAGACATGGTCTGTCCTTCCCTGTCTCCTGCGGCAGTCTTTTATTGCAGGTTCTAAGCTTAAAAAGCTTATTTAAAAGCTCTATTGTATCTTTTACAGCTTTGCCGTTTGTATACGGTCCGAAATACTTTGACTTGTCCCTTTTCATTGTGTGGCTGTACAAAAGTCTCGGATACTCCTCCTCAAGCGTAACCCGTATATATGGATAGCCCTTGTCATCCGTCATCATTGTATTATATTTTGGTCTGTGTTCCTTTATCAGGTTGCATTCCAGTATGAGTGCCTCCATCTCCGAGGAGGTTACAATATATTCAAAATAGTTAATCTGCTCAACCATCTTCACTATTTTAGGTGAATTGTTGTGTCCATGACCTGTTCGGAAATACTGTCTTACCCTGTTGTGCAGATTGATTGCCTTGCCGACATATAAAATATTATCCGATTTACCATGCATGATATAGACCCCCGGAGAATTGGGGAGCTTCTTTAATTCCGCTTCAATATCAAAGTTTAATTTTTCTTCCATGCCTGCCTCCACAACCTACAAAGCCTTAAATAGGTAATTGCGAAACTAACATTTTATTAATATACGTTGTCGAAAATATACAACTTACGTTATTATAAAGCTAAGTTTCGCAATTGCCTAAGCTTTGAAGAAAGAAAGGAGGTATCCCTATTAGAATACCTCCAATTATAATAAAGGTTTTTTTGTGTCTGTTTAAAGAAGATCAACTCTAAGCTTCTTAATAACCTGAAGTGTCTTTGTCCTAAGCTCCTCTGCCTCATACAGGGAAAGCATCGTGCTCTTGTCAAGCTTTGCATCTACTATAACCTCAAGCCAATCATTGATGTATGATTTTACATATTGAACATTCTCGTCTGACTTATCTTTCAGTGCGACAATAATGTTTTCTATGCTCTCAATAATGGAAGGCGAAGCTATCGTGTTCGATACAGGTGCTTGGCTTCCCTCGTCAGAAAGCTCTATAACCTTACCGGTCTTAGTGATAATAACCTTTTTGTTCGGCGTAGCTTCCGGCTTAGATGAGGATGCCTTTTTATCCAAAAGCTTTTCAGCAACCTTGATAAGACATGCCACGCTGTAGGTACACTCCTCAGGTGTTTGCTTTGCATTGCCCTTTCCCTCATGCTGGAACCAAAGCCATTCGGACTTGAGAAGCATCTCCTCAATCTTAGCATCTGATAACAATCTCTTAAGGTCGGCATCCATGGCAGGTGAGGAGCTCTTTCCAAAAAGCTTTCCACCTGACTGCGCCTCTGTCCTCTTATACTTTGCTGGAACCTGAATTTCAGCATAGGTCTTAATCAGATACTTCTCAGCCTTCTTAGGATCGTAGTCGCTGTTTATGATGTTTACCCTGCCGCTGTTAAGTCCATTTACAATCATGTCCTCAGCAGCCATAAATACAAGAGCTTTCTGCCTGTCATCAATCAGCTTCTTTATCTCATAATTTGTCTTTGACTTCTCAAGGATTGAATTTTTCCGGACCTTAAATGCCTTAATCTTCTCCTTAACGCTGAAGAAAAGCTTAAGCATTGTAGGATTTGCATTTACATAATTTCCAATCCATGTAAGCTCAACATACTGATGCTCAATTTTATTTGAAATTTCGTATACGTTATATCCATCAAATATTACGTTGAGGGTTGTATACAAAAGCTCAAGTATCTCGTACTTTTCCTCCCATGAGCGGCTTGACAAATCCTGATTTACAAGCTCCTTAATGCCGCACTCATAAAATACAAGGTTATACTCATAAAGTCCCTCAAATATATTAGCCTTATCACGAAGCGCTGCTCCTGCACCGAGTATCTGAAGATTTTTCTTCATGTCAGGCTCATTTTCTATGTACTGATATACCTTCTTGACAAAGCTTGAAACCTCACCGATAAGCGTATCGATACGCTTGTTGTAAATCTCCTGCTTTGAAATGGCATTGATAACGCTTCTGCTTAAAACACTAGTATTCTGCGGTGAATTTGTATTTCTGATAAGCTCCTTAAAGCTCTCATAAACTGCCATGTTGTCAATCGGAATGTACTCTGCATTAAGACCATAAAACTCAAAAGCCTTATTGAAATCCTTATTGCTTATGTATGTATTGAATAATCCGATGCTGAACTGTATCTTGTAGTCATTGCCAACGTGCGGGTCCTCAACAACATAGTCAAACAGTACCTCAAGATTATTCATATATGCATCGGCATTCGGACCCTCGGCAGGTATGCCCATATCCATGATGACGTTTATCAAATCGAGATAACCCATCATTGCCTTGTCATAGTTTTTAGGTCTGTCGTCATCCTCCAATATCTGATAGCTTACATTAATAAGAAGTGGTGCGATTCTGTCTCCGATAAGCTTCATAGCGTCTGAAAAGCGCTCTCTCTGATACAAATATATCAACCATATACTGTATCTGTATAATCCGGAGGTGCTGATAGGCGCATCAACGTCCGACGGGTCAATATCACCATACACAAATCTAAAAAGAGGCTCAATCCACTCCTCTATCTCATATCTGCCCGTTGCTTTGATGTTCTCGTCAACAAACTCTCCAAGCTCGTATAGCTTGCTGCACTGTGCCTTAACATCCTCGTCTACCATCATGTTTGCCAAGTCAAAGTTACTGTCCTTTAAATAGTCAATTACCAATGCATAAAAGCCATCCTCAACCTGCTCATTCAAAAATCTTATGAGCAAGCCCTTGTTATTAGATGCTGCAATTGATAAAACATTGTTATCTGACCCAGATGTAATGTTTGCCGGTAAAGCCATAGGTTACTTACCCCCTTATCAATTATATAATAATCTAAAATTATTCTATACCAAAAGTCTGCAAGGTGTCAACAAACTTTTTGTAACTTTCACATAATCGGCATTATGCATAATGCACAATAATTTTTTCACAACTTAAAAAAATTTTTTTGTTAATTTTGTATATCAAAGCCTGCCAATCTAAGAATTTCCCTTGCATTTGTAGTCATACATCTGCCCGATTTTATTTTGTAATCAAACCTTAGCTGCCCATCCTCATAATATTCCTCAAAGTGATAGTTTTCTGCCTCCTGCCCTGCTTCATTTTTCAAAGTGCAAAGCTCAAAATCATGGGTTGACACAACCGTGATACAATTGCCATCTCCAAGACTTGTAATAACATGCTTGGCACCTACGATACGGTCAGCAGAATTTGTGCCCTTAAAAATCTCATCGATAAGGCACATCATCGGAAGCTTCTGCTTTTTAAACTCTGCCATTGCCTTTATGCGCAATATTTCTGCATAAAAGGTTGATATTCCGCCTGCAATGTCATCCGTTATTCTCATGGAGGTAAACAGCTTCATTCTGCCTGCCGAAAGCCGCTCAGCACAAACAGGCGCTCCTATATATGCCAGCACAAGATTGATTGCGATTGTTCTTAAAAATGTTGTTTTCCCGGACATATTAGAGCCTGTAATGATTGTGACCCCGCCCTTGAGTGATACTGAATTTGCCACTGCAGCGTCAGGCTTTATCAAGGGATGATATAGGTTTTCTCCCTTCAGATAAACATTTGCCTCATCTTCAACATGGGCATAGCTGCATTTTCTCACATTTCCAATTACAGAAAGGCTTAAAAGCATTTCAAACTCTGCAATTACATCAAAGCAAAGGCACAATGCCTCGCCGTATCTTTTTTTCCATTTTGAGACAAGCACCGCAAGCATGTAGTCCCACAGCACAAGCCCGCTTAAAATTTGATGGACAAGGGGATTGAAGGAAAAATTATAAGCCTGGACAATCTTGCTAAGCTGTTTAAAGCCTTGGATTGCACCAGTTTCCTTTGCAACGGTTTCCTGAAGCTTTTTTAAATATTCCACTTTAAATTCCTGCTGCCCTAAAAGCTCCATCATACCCTTGTAGCCCTCCACAACATGGCTTAAATCCGAAACAGGGGACATAACATTCTCGGTAACGGATTTTGTAATCTGCGTGAAGGCTAAATTGAAAATAAAGCCTGCAAGCGACAGTCCATAATTTACAACCCCTGCTATCCAAAGCACTAAGAATGTAAGCTCCATCAGAGGCAGTATAATGATAAAAAACTTACACCATGACGGAAGCAGTCCTACGGATTTGTCTCCACAATGCTTCTTAATTTTTGAAATGTCCGGCTTTCGTTTTGTCTTTTCCACAATCATGCCCGCGGCCTCAAAATCCACGGCAAAATCTTTCTTTTCGCAAAGCTCGGCTATTGCACTTCCTCTTTCAGCATGTATTACCCCAAGCTCCTTTAGCTTTAAACCATCACTAAAATACTGCTTTCCAAGCTCCGTGTGACATACATTTATCATCTGATAAAGCGAGTTCGGTCCAAGCAAGTCCACATCATGGGCAACAACATCCTCTGCCGTCAAAAACTGTTCTCCGTTGTCGGCAAAGCTTCTCCAGCCCTCCCCAAATCTTTCAACGTACCTTTCTGCCGACAGAAGGGCATTATCCACATACTCCATTTTTGCATAGACCCTGCTGTGCCTATATATAAGATAGAAAAAAAACACAAATATAACAGCGCCTAAAATAGCTGCAATATCGTGTTTGTCACTAACGCCAATCAACACAAGGATAAGTGAAATTAAAAAGCTTGCCATTCTCATTGTTGAAATAGTGGAAATGCTCCTCTCAAGGTTAGTTTGTTCCTCCTTGAGACGAGACGCTAATCCGCTGTAATATTTATATTCCTGTTCCATCTGCATATAATAATTTTGCCTTTCAAAAAATTTACGTACAGTATACCATATCGCCAATCGAAGATTGACAATGCACTATTTGCGATGTTCTTTCGCAAAGTATAATATGCGTTTACGCATATTATACCACAAAAAATCGGTTCCAACAACGTATGCGTCTTGATTTTTATATTTTAATGTATTAGAATAATACCTAGTTTACTTGCGTAAAATATATATGAAAAAGGAGATTTAGACATGGGAAAATTAGTAAAGGGACTTGTAAAATTTACTGTAGCTGCCGCAGCAGTAGGCGGAATCTGCTACGCATTTAAGGATCAGATTAAGGAATCTAAGGTTTATAAGGAACACAACGTGGATGAAAAGCTCAAGAAGGTCACAACTGCAATAAAGGAAAAATTCCCAAAGACAAACGAGGAGGATATCGTTGATGAAGATGAAATATTCTTTGAGGACTCCGAGCCTGGCGAACGGGATTATGTTACATTAGAGCAGGAGGGCGAGGCTGCTTCTGAGGCGGACAGTGCCGAGACGGAAGCTGCCGAGGCATAGCATAAAGCTTAAATTGAAAATATTAGAATAATACAGAGGCTGTGTCGACAAGGATTTAAAAGGAAATAAATCCTTACTGACACAGCTTCCACTTTTTAATCGTATTATACAACATCATAAGCAAGGTGTTTTAAAAATACATCGCTTTACAATTGCCTGATTAATTACACGAAAGTCTTTGCCATACACAAGTATTAACTGCATACAGTACGGGAATTAATATTACCGCATTTAGGGCTGTAATACTATTACGACTGCACAGCATAAAATCCTTATCTAAATTTACACTGTATATCCATGCAAAAAGCTTTGAGCTTATCATTTCCTTTAACGTAAGTGGAACTAATATTGTAAACAAACTTAAAAACACTCCTGTTTGAAGTCGTTTTACAAGCATTCCAATCAGACATATCACAAACATTGTTACCACGTTCCATAAGACATGAAGTGCACCCCTAAGTAAAATGTACTCTCCCACGGATATACTCCACCTCAATTTTGAAAATTCATTCATGCTTCTTATGGGAAGGGACAGAACCTTTAAATTCCCCGAAAAGATGACATACAGATATTCTATTGCCAAAAACATGACAGAAACAAATACGGCAATACACATAAGCACATTTTGCTTCGTAATTATATATTCGGTACCTCCCCTATATGAGGCTTTTATAACCGCATGCCTTTTTTCATGAAAATCAACTGTCACGGAATAAATCGCAATGACAGCCAAGAGAAATATCTCAAGATAATTCACCCTGCTGTTTTTTAAAAAATCCTGCATGGCAAGGTCATTATAAAAAATGCAGTCCTTGTTATTTTGTATTGCAACCATGTTCAAATATCTGTCATATACCATTCCCCATGCTATTTCATGCTGAAATGCATATTGTAGCTTATCAAAATCACTCCATGCTTCGGGATTAGAGTTACTCTGTTCAATAACAAGATTTACACGCTGATATTCCTCCAATATATATGTTTCCTTTTCCTCGTTTAATGGTCCAGCCAAAATTTTAATGTACTCATTATAAAAACCCCGAACACTAGCATCAATTTTAGAATGGTTAAATGTCAATATGAAAAAATATATAATCCCAAACAGGCAGACTAAAATAAAAAGCACGTCCATATATTTTTTTAATTCAAATTTAAACACTTAATCATCACTCCCAAAATAATACATGTAAACATCCTCCAGCGTAGGATAAACAGGCTGTGCTTCTTCCTTTGGTCTTTCATCTCCTATGATTCTGACCCTGACGTGTTCTCTGTCTAAATTTATCGTATTGACAACCTTATATTTTTCCGTATATCCAAGTACATCCTCATTTTTTACATCCAAGGACCATATGCAATTCTTCTTTTTTTCAATGAGCCTGTCGTATTTATCCTGCTCAAGCAATCTGCCCTTATCCATTAACACTATGTTATCCGCAATATGCTCCACATCAGAAACAATATGTGTGGATATTATTATTATGGTTTCATATTTTATTTTGCTCACAATGCTTCTAAACCGTATACGTTCCTTTGGATCAAGCCCTGCTGTCGGTTCATCCATAACAATCAGCTTAGGTTTATTCAATAGTGCCACAGCAATTGCCATACGTTTTTTCATTCCTCCCGAATATTCCCTAACCTTCTTATCTGCGACGTCAAGCAGATGAACAAGCTCTAGAAGTTCATTTATCCGCTCCCTTGAAGCATCTACAGCCTTCAATTTTGCAAAATAAGAAAGAAGCTCTCTGCCCGTATAAAAGGGATACAGTCCCGGATACTGAGGAAGATATCCTAATATTTTTCTGTACTCTTTCCCCATTTTATATATATTTTTACCATCAAACAAAGTCTCACCACTACTCGGTTTCATAAGCGTTGTAACTATGTTCATAAGCGTTGTTTTTCCTGCACCGTTGGGACCAAGCAGTCCGTAAATACCATTCTCAAAAGTTGCGCTATAATCACGCAAGGCCTCTGTTTTTCCATATTTTTTTGATATATTTAATAATTCCAGCTTCACTTATGCACCCCCTTCTGCAATACAGGCATGAATTTATAATTAAAACAGCAGCAATTAACAGCCACGCAAATGTAAGCGCAAAGCAAAGTCTTTTTACAGGCGTGCCAAATAAATTGATTGCATCATATGACCTTATATAATCCTGAAACCATAATAATGATATTGGCGAATATGTTTTTAACCATATGAATATTTTATCTAAAAAAATGGATTTTTGTTCGTACGGATATAAATCCATTTGCGCCGTATATATTGTAAATTGCAGCAAACCAACATTCGCAAGCACAGACGCAACGATTGACGCCAAAGCATTTCTAAGCCATACAGCCATCCATGCACTTATGTTTGCCACAAAATAAAGCGCAGTGAATTTCATAAAGAATGCCAAGAGAACATACTGTCCAAAGGTAATGTCAAAGGGACAAAACTGCGCTATGGCTCCATTCGGAAAAAAATATACCAACTGAACAGGTTGACTCAGTGCCCCAAGAAATCCGCCAAACCTCCATCCCATTATGACAGCGTCAATCACGCAGCTTAGCAGCGTAAGAAACAGTGTCGCCGTAAAAACAATTTTATTTTTCAAAACGAAAAAAAATAACCTGCCCTTATATGCCGTATAAGTAAGCTGATACATTCCACCCTCATATTCATTTGTAAAATAAATCGAAATGATACAGCATAAAAATAAAATCAAAAGCTGATAATTAAATTGATTTATTCCCTCCGACTCACTCCAGCAGTACATATAAGCTCCCCGGGTATTTACCAATTTAAGCTCTGTATTATCCCGTATATGTGTATAGGCGGAAATTACGGCATCTGCTTCCTTGTCCTTATACGGGTCACGGTATTTACCAAGGTATTTATTGTTTTCCTTTACCTGCTGCGCATTATAAATCACATCGCTTAAGCTTTCCTTAAAATCCCCTAGGTATCTCATAGTGGAAAGAAGCGTCTCATAAAGCCATTTATCGTATTTTTTTGCAGGTCCGAATCGTCCTGTCTCTTCACCTTCGCTGTCCGTTCCCTCATAAAGGCTGTCGGATACCAAAAGCATCTCCTTATATTTTTCTTCGGAAAACTGAATTCCGGCATGCATGTACAACAATTTATTTTCATATTTTGTCATATCACGACCATCACCGGCTTCTATCCCCTTTTTGTACTTATTTAATAACCCCGTATTATTTATTGAATTCAGGAGCATGCACATTATAATTAAAATAACGGATATACCAATTCCCTTTATTTTAAAAAACTTTTTAAGCTCTAAAAAAAACAATCACATCAATCCTTTTTTTGAATTATCTGCGTCTGGCGAAAATTTAACATTCCCGTTTGATAATCGTATACCAAAAATTTGGCTATATGCTTCTCATTATCATCCACAATATCATTTATATCCATCTCAAATACAACGGTATCCTTTTCCGAAATAATATTACATGTCAGGCAGTATTCTTCTCCATAAAACAAAACAGGCTTATCGTCAACAAGCAGATATATATCGTATTTTCCGCTATTACCGCAAAACAAACCATAACACGGTGTATTTTCGTCAAATATGATATTCCAGCGTTCCCGCTGCACCCCTATAGGAATACGGTCCGAAATCACAGCAAAGCCATCCGACCTCCAACCACTAATGACATCCTCAATATTTTGTCTTTTTTCCTCTGTTTCACATGTATAAATATCTCTGAAAATGGAATTTCCATCCATTTCTGGTGTTTTCTTTTCCTCCAGCCGGTATCCGTCTACCGTCTTATATATAAATTTATCTGAGCTTACCATTTCATTATGCCAACTAAACGCTTCAAAATCATTTTCTATCATTGAATCAGAGAAATACGTTCCAATTATTACCTCATTGGCATAGGAGGAATTACCGATTGTAAACGCAATCTCAGCGCTCATATTCTCTTTATTTTTATATGGAATCGAATTGATAAGCCTTTCCTCATTTCCGTTTACGGATAGGGGCTGAAAAATGCCGCCGCACAAAGCAAAAATGTATATTTCTCCCTCCTCGGGATACCCCTCCACTTCCACATAATATTGATATATTGTTTTCTGTTCGCTGCCATCAGCCTTAAAAGGTACATTATTCTGAATAATTAACGTTGTATTTCCCGTAAGCTCGTCTGTGCTATAGGAATAAAAGCCTGCTGCCATGGAAGCACTTTTTTCCACAATCGGGAGTTCTTCATGGTTTGCCTCCCCGATTGCTTCGTTCTCTTGTTCAGCTTCCACATGATTCCCGTTTTGAGCAAGCATATATGTATTCCATGTTTTATTATCCATATCATATCTGTAAACAGAATTTCCCTCCTCAAACTGTCCTATATCAAGCAAATATAACGCCTTATCCCTTACAAATGCCCGCATATTCGGGTTCAGCGGGGCATCATTCAGCTTTTCCCTGTCCTCGCCATCCGTATTACAGGAATACAAATCACAAAAGGAATACTGTTTTTTAACAGCGTCCAAATCCGTATGCATATAATAAAGCTTTTCCCCTGCCGCTCCTAACATAATACATTTTTTATTTCTCTCCGTCAGAAAAACCTCAATATTGTTATCCCTGTCAATGCTGTACACAGAGCCGCCATCCGTATTGCAATACAAAATGCCATTGCTACAGCAGCATGGATACATTAATTTTGTATCAGTGATTACATTACTTTCCATTGTAGCCGTGTCAACCTTGAAAATTCCGCTTGCGCTGTCGTAATAGTATACATTTTTATCATCCCCGCATACCATAGAGGATATCGCATATACCTTTTCACCTGTATCTAAATTATATATACAGCTTCCATCCTGACATAAAACATATATCATGTTGTCGGAAACAGGCATGACGCCTTCAATTTTGACCGACTTATCCAAGGATATTCCATTGCTTCCTGTATCAAACACAGCTATCAGACTTTTTTTTCCCGTATCATCCAATTCATACAGGCTTGTGCCTTCCGTATAAAAAATCATGTCATTTCCCGGAAAAAGTCTTTCCTTGTACATAAATTCTACGCAATCTGAGCTCTTATGGCTGCATCCCGGAGTCTCGCAAATTCCTATGACCTTTCCTGATATTTTATTGATTTTAAAACCTCCAAAATAAATATAGGTGTCATCCTCAAAAAATCCCGATGTATACGCTCCTGCATATGCCCCCTGTGTTATATCTCCGTATCCACCAAGAAAATTTTTTTTATCAGATTTTCTGTCACATGCAGCAAGAGAAATAAAAAGTACAAGACCCAATACCGTAAGCAAATACTTTTTCATAAATGTTGTCCTTTCATGTTGAAATATGTCAGAGATACAATAAACACATATTTATATCTCTGACATACATATTATTTATTGTCTAGTGCTACTGAATGTATATTTTTGTCCCGAGCTTGATACAACCGAATAAAAAAAATATCCCTTCGTAGTATAAGCATTACTTACAAAAACAGGGGTTTGTAATGACAGAGACTTCGAGTTTCGTGCGATTCCTGAAATTGGATCCTTATCAGAGCCTGAACCTGATTTTAGCTTTACGTATTCATATAATTCGTTAGACGTTGCACTTGCCTTTAGCACCAATTCATAATATCCGGACGGTCCTCCTGCACCATAATATGTAATGCTCCCTGTATATGTAACACCTTCATATGTTGCACTTGTCACATCCATTGCATTTGTTTTTATGTTATACATACAAATAAATAATAACAACATGGAAAAAATCATTGCTATCGCCTTAGTTTTTTGTTTTTTCATCATAAATAAGCCCTCCATAAATTTTCTTTGTCAATTGTCAACCGTTGCATTTTTACAGTTTCATTTTAATCTATTTATTTTTCAATTTACTTTAACTGAAACGACATATTGTAGCATTTTTTATTATTTTTAATATATAAATAAATCTTCTCTCACTGTAAGGATCTGTCATGGATGCAAAATACATATGAAATTTGCTTCCAAAATGCCGGAAAGCCTTGTAATGATTTCACCGTCCTTTCCAATTTAATTCTATCAAACAATCCTCGTTTCATACACGACAGCTTCACATTCAGCCATCTATCAAATTAACCTATAAATTTATTATATCATACATTTTCCACATAGTCTATAAGTTCATTGTACCAGTGTTAAGTTCATTGTACCAGTTCAGTACATTTTTTACCATATATTTCCCCTATTACATCTATCATATCAATTAAGAAATTTTACATTTTATATGTAAATCACGAAGTATAACTTTTTATGCACAAGGCATAAAAATATGACAGTGCTTAAAATAGCTGCAATATCGTGTTTGGCATTAACACCAATTAACACAAGGATAAGTGCAATTAAAAAGCTTGCCATTCTCATTGTTGAAATGGTAGATATGCTCCTCGCAAGACTGCTTTGTTCCTCTTTGAAACGAGCTGCTAAGCTGCTGTAATATTTATATTCCTGTTCCATCTGCATATAATATATATGAAAAAGGAGATTTAGACATGGGAAAATTAGTAAAGGGACTTGTAAAATTTACTGTAGCTGCCGCAGCAGTAGGCGGAATCTGCTACGCATTTAAGGATCAGATTAAGGAATCTAAGGTTTATAAGGAACACAACGTGGATGAAAAGCTCAAGAAGGTCACAACTGCAATAAAGGAAAAATTCCCAAAGACAAACGAGGAGGATATCGTTGATGAAGATGAAATATTCTTTGAGGACTCCGAGCCTGGCGAAAGGGATTATGTTACATTAGAGCAGGAGGGCGAGGCTGCTTCTGAGGCGGACAGCGCCGAGACGGAAGCTGCCGAGGCATGGCATAAAGCTTGAAAACAAATTAGGAGGCTGTCGCTGGCAGCCTCCATTTTTATTATTACTTATAGTGTACTTTTCCAAGTTTTTCATCGTAGGAATTATGGGAATGTATCTGTACCACCATTTGGTACAAAACTTCTAAGCCTCTCCTGCCCGTTTTAAACCCTTATTCCTTTACCCTCATGAGAATGACTTTGGGCATATGCAGTTGCTTCCTTACTAATCTGCTCTAAGTCCATCTTATCAAAATACTCCCTCCGCCAGATTGTATAATCAAAGCTGTCCCTCTTAATCATAGCCACAAAGCGTTCTGCATCAACAATTCCAAGTTTTTCAATCAAACAAGCAAAACCTGTATCCATAATTTCTACTGTGCTATTCATTATTCAACCGCCTCCATTCTTCTGATAAATTCTCCCGGTGTCACTACTTGTATTTTTTCTGTCTGATATTTAAGCAGTCGATCATCCGTAGTAATAAAATAGTCACTTCCTGCTAAAATAGCACAAGCTACATGGAGTGCATCCATACCTTTAACACCAGTTGCCATGATGTCCTCTGCTATTTTCTTAGCCTCCTCATCTCTTTCTATCCCTACATAGTATGATTCATTTGTGCTCATAAAATCCGATATTGCCTGTCTCTTGTGGGAAAACCGATTTTTTCCGTTCTCATACTCTAGCATATAGGATGTCACAAGGTCAAGTTTACCGTCTTTTATTATATCCTGAATGTGTAATTTAGCCTCTGTCTCCAAGTGTATTCTAATCTGAGTCTGATCATCATATGGCCGGTTATAACAACAATTATCCAAATAAACTCTCATAACGTCAGTTCTCCCTCCACTTCTTCCGAATAATATCCATTCTCCTGTATGGACTTCTCCGCAACGTTCATCTTATCCATAAAAGTTTTGAAAACGCTCTCTACTTGCTTTCACATCCTCAATTTCTCTAAAAATTCACTGTCTAAAGCAAGAGAAAATATCGAAACACCATTCACATCCAGATATTGTACAAATTCTTTTTTTTATTATAATCTATTCAATATCATTCATGCAACCAGTTTTCAAATAATCCTGAAACAAATCTTTGTATATTGCAGCATAACTGAACAAATATTTTTTTGCCAATAACTTCTCACATATATTTTTTTCTTCCCACGCAAAATAAATGTACGGCAATTTTTTAATTGTTTATTATGAAAACGAAAGGAGAACCGTTATGAACAACGATAAATGCTGCTCCTGCCCTGAAAGCCTTGCCATGGCATCTGTGCCAATGCAGGAATGGTGCGAGCCTTATGACTTTGAAACAGCACTTATGGAGGGAACAATTTTCCCTTGCCTAAACATGCCATTTTTCAAGGCTGACAAGGGCGAAAGCAACCTAAAAGCCACCTCGCTTTCAGGCACTCCCGCAGAGGCGGACAGAGAAGCAAAAATGACCGAGCTTTCAACAATAAGCTTTGCCATAAATGACCTTACGCTTTATTTGGATACACATCCTGACTGCAAGGAGGGTCTTACACTTTTTAAGGAGCTTTTAAATAAACGTCTTGATTTACTTGCAGAGTTTGCAGGTAAATTTTATCCGTTGACACAGATTTCCATGATTACAGGCAACCCTGACAGTTGCTGCTACGACTGGGGCGAAGGTCCTATGCCTTGGGAAGGAGGTAAAATATAATGTGGAGCTACGAAAAAAGATTACAATTCCCTGTTAAAATAAAAAACACATGCCCAAAAACGGCGCAGCTTATTATAAGCCAGTACGGTGGCCCTGACGGCGAATTGTCAGCCTCCATGCGTTATTTGGCACAGCGTTATTCCATGCCTGTCAAAAAGGTTGGCGGTCTGCTTACGGATATAGGCACAGAGGAAATAAACCATATGGAAATTATATGCGCAATGGTTTACCAGCTTACAAAAAATCTTACGCCTGAGCAGGCAAAAACTGCGGGCTTTGACGCTTACTATATAGACCATACCACAGGACTTTGGCCACAGGCTGCAGCAGGCGTTCCTTTTACGGCACTTGAATTTCAGTCAAAGGGTGATGCAATGGCAGACCTTTTTGAGGATCTTGCCGCAGAACAAAAGGCTCGTACCGTATATGAAAATCTGCTTCGCGTGATTGATGACCCTGACGTAAGGGCACCGCTTAAATTCCTGCGTGCAAGGGAGATTGTCCATTTTCAAAGGTTCGGCGAAGCACTTGAAATGACGAAGGAAAAGATGGACAGCAAAAATTTTTATTATTTTAATGCAGAGTTTGATAAAAATATGTACAAGCAGACCTTGTAGAAAGAACAAATCCCTCAACTGTGTCGTTTCACGGTTGGGGGATTTCATTCTTTGTCTACATAGACTTTTTCTCTTTCGCCTGTTGGCAATTTATTTTATCAGCTTTTTTAAATCGCCATAAAATCCTGGATATGATATGTCCACACATTCACTTCCCAATATGTCTGTTTCTCCGTCCGCATTTAATGCCGCCACTGCAAAGCTCATGGCGATACGGTGGTCAAGCCTGCTGTCTACTTTAGCGCCGTGAAGTGCTTTTCCACCCTTGATTATCATTCCATCCTCCGTTGCCTCTATGTCAGCTCCCATTGCCGAAAGGTTTGACACCATGACGTCAATACGGTTTGACTCCTTAACCTTAAGCTCCCCTGCATCCTTTATGATTGTTTCTCCCTCCGCAAAGCAGGCAAGAATGGCAATTGCAGGTATCTCATCAATCAATGTCGGAATGATATCTCCCCCAATGACGCAGCCTTTAAGCTCCGAGGTTCTAACCGTTATATCTGCTGTCGGCTCGCCTATATCTGCCGATGTTTTTTCAACTGTGATATCTGCTCCCATCATTTTCATAACCTGTATCATTCCATCTCTTGTCGGATTGATACCCACATTTTTTACGGTAACACAGGAATTTGGCGTAATGGCTGCCGCCACCATAAAATACGCAGCAGAGGATATATCACCAGGAACAGTTATCTTTCTTGCAAAAAGCTCTCTTGCAGGTGTAACAGTTACGGATTTCCCCTCCGTTTTTATACCAACGCCAAACTCCTCAAGCATAAGCTCTGTATGGTTTCTGCTTAAGGCAGGCTCTGTGACCGTTGTTTCTCCCTCTGCATAAAGTCCTGCAAATAAGATTGCCGATTTAACCTGTGCAGACGCAACAGGCGAAGCATAGCTTATTCCTTTGAGCTGTCTGCCATTTATAACAAGTGGTGCACAGTCATTTCCATTTTCACTTTTTATGTCTGCCCCCATCTGCAAAAGAGGGGTTATAATGCGCTTCATAGGTCTTTTCTGTATGGAGGCATCGCCGTTTACCCTTGAGGAAAAGCTTTGTGCCGCCAAAATTCCCGACATAAGCCTCGTTGTCGTCCCACTATTTCCAACGTCAAGGGTATCGTCAGACGGCAAAAGACCTCTCAGCCCCCTGCCTGTTATTACAACAATCCCATCGCCATTGTTTGTAATTTCAACGCCCATTTTCCTAAAACAATCTATTGTGGAAAGGCAGTCCGCTCCCTGCAAAAAGCCTGTAACCTCAGTATTTCCTTTTGCAAGTGAGCCCAACATGATGCTTCTATGTGAAATGGACTTGTCACCCGGCACAATAATTTCGCCGGACAAGCCTCCTGCTCTTTTGAATTTCAATTTCAGTAGTCTCCTTTCGTAATCTGCCATACCGTCTATCGGCTCATTTTGTCTCAGTGCACATTCTACCATATTACCGATTAAATTTCCATCACTTGAAGGCTGTAATTTTACGCCAACAAAGGATTGAATGAATTTTTATAATGTGGTATATTGTGATATGTCGAAATAATCAATATACGAATGGAGTTTTTCTCTTTTTAAGGAGCCTTTTATGAAAACAAGTAATACCGTATGGGTAATTGCACTGATTATATTTATATTTTTAGGAAGTATGGAGCTTATGTTGTGGAAACAATACAATAAAACCATGGAAGAAAAAGCTGCGGGCACAGCTACGGTAACAGATGCCCCAAAAAGCAATATCCTTTATGAGGAAAACCACGACGCTGTTACAGACACCTCGACAGCAGACGTGCCTGACACCCACAAATACATATTCGTAGGCGATTCAAGATATGTTGCAATGTCAGAGTGTGCAGAGGCTTACGATGTTTTTTTCTGTGAGAATGGCGTGGGACTTTATTTCCTGAAAAACCGCATGGATAAAATTGTTGAGGCGTCAGATGATAACACACGAATCATTATCGGCTTAGGCGTAAATGACGCAAGTGCCGGTAACGCAGGCTATATTGACGCAATTATGGAGTTATGCCAAAGAACAGACGCAGAGGTATACTATATGCTTGTAAATCCCGTAAGCGACGCTGCATGCTCCGCAAACGGATATTCACTGACAAATGCAACGATAGACCGCTTCAATACCTCCATGATTGAGGGCTTAAACGACACGGAAGTGAAAATAATAGACACGAATACATATCTTATGTCAAACGGCTACAGCACCTTTGACGGTCTTCACTATGATGATGAGACAACAGAAAAAATATATAATTTCATAAAGCTGTGCATCCGCAATCAGTAAATCAGTTCTAATATTCTTTAACAAGTCGTTCAAACCAGTCGGTTATGAGACTGTTATTTGCATTATAAATAATTTCCTTTGCCTCATATGGATCATCAGAAATCACACCGTCCACATTCATAAGCAGAACCTTCTTTATGCTTTCTTCCGTATTAATCGTCCACGCATAAATACGCTTTCCATTCTTATGGATGTTATTTACCATTTCCTTGCTTATAAAGTTATGCCGCACGCTGAAAGCATCAATATATTCCATATCTCCGAAATCTCCAAAAGCCATTTTTAAAATGTAAAGGGTCTGAACCTCCTCGTTCATCTGCTTCATCCGTTTCAAAAGCTCATAATCGGTAGAGGCAAGCATACAGTCATCAAAATAGTCGTATTTTTCTATCAGAGCAAGCACGCCCTCCTCATAATTTTCATCTGTAGCTGCGGGCTTTAATTCAATATTTAGAAAAACATGGTTTTCCTTTCCGTAGGCAAGCACCTCCTCAAGCGTCGGTATTCTTGTATTTTTGTATTCCTCAGAAAACCATATGCCTGCGTCCAAATGCTTCACAAATCCAATTTTCACATCCCCTACAATTCTGTCTACCCCTGTCGTCCTCTCAAGGTTTTCGTCATGCATGATAATAAATTCCCCATCCTTTGTCTGCCTTACGTCTATCTCCACTATATCCGCATGGTTTTCAACGGCAAGCATTATCGCCTCCATCGTATTTTCAGGTGCATGCTCCGAATCTCCCCTGTGTGCCGTAACGCTTGCATTTTGAGGATATGCAATATTTAAGCTGACCTTATTGTTTATGCTTAAATAAATATAAAATCCATTTAAAATAAGTCCAATGCTTATCATAGAAACCATTGTAATTTTATCCCTTTTTCTTTTTTTCTCCAAATCAAGGTGGGGATTTTCCCTTTTCTTCTGTATTTTTTCATACTCCACGTAGCCATTGTCCCCTTCAAGCTCATAAAATGTGCTGCATATATAGGAATAAATAAGCGGCGTTGAAACAAGGGAAAATATAATATACAAAATCATAAAACCGATCTGAACAACATTTCTCATAAAGAAATAAGCCTTTTTGACAGGAATCAATGTCTTAAGAAGTCCCACAAATGCAGATGCCAGGACGCCCTCAAGCAGGAACAGACACAGCGTTATCACAAGGTTCCACATGATAATTCCGAATAAAACCTTAACCCGGTGATGCTTTATCAGCTTTTTTCCCATAATGACCGATTCCCTGTAGCTGAGCTTGTATAAGGAATAGTAATTAATGGTAAATATCACGAACACCTCTATCAAGCATATCAGTATATACACTGCCATAATACCAAAAAACACATATTTGTTTTGCCGGATATACTTTAGAAAAACCTCAGGTAGCTTAAAGCCCGCAAGTGAGCCTGAAATTGTAACCGTATAGGTAAACGGAAGGACAAGCAGCACATAAACTGCAATCCCCATATTTTTAGGATTGATGATTCTGAGTGCATTAAAAATACCCTTTAACAAAAGCTCCACAGGATTTGTTTTCTCCTTCCTGTGCGACGCCTCCATGGCATAAATCATGGCAGAAATATCAATTAAGAAATACATGGCAAAAATAAGTATGGCAACCACAAGAAGCGCATACGTGGATGACGATGTAAAATATTTATACATGTTATCTGATGTAAGATAGGGAATTTCTGCCAGCGTTACCGAATAATTTAGAAGCGTGTAAAAAAGCGGTACAAAAAGAGCAAGCGCCATTATCTTATATATAAGCTGAAATAAAATAATGGCAGACATATTATATCTAAATAATCCTAAGCTTCTTTTTATAGATTTCATATGTCCGCCATCCTCTTTCTAATCTTGTTATTTTCAAAGTATCATCATCGCATCCCCTATGATGCACAGTATCATTAAATTCGCACCTTTGTAATGCACCTATAGCTGCTTTACCGCATATATTTTTCAATCAACAATTTCAAGAAATGTAGAGCACTGCCAAAATATATGCTATACTGTTTCTGTTGTCCCACCGATACCTGGCAACGGGAGGAGGTGTTCGAATGGAAATTGTTATCACTTTTTTAGTTACCGTCGCGGCAGGCGTGGTTTGCCACCTCGTTTGCAAATGGCTTGACGGGAACGATAAGGACAACAAATAGCCTGGCGGGTGCTTTGCCGCCGTAAAAAGAAAAGAAGAATCCCCAGACTGTGCTGGAACACGGTTCGGGGATTCGTTCTTTGTCCGAATGGACTTGCTATCACTTTTTGCCTATCGGCATTATAGCATATGCAAATCCCGATTGCAATATTCCAATCAAAATTTTTCACTTTACAAACGTACGATTCCAGTTTTTACAGTATGAGACAGGCATCCCCAAAGGAGAAAAATCTGTATTTTTCTTCCACAGCCATCTTATAGGCTTTAAGCACACGTTCCCTGTCATAAAATGCCGAGACAAGCATCAGCAGGGTAGATTCGGGCAGATGAAAATTTGTAATTAGTCTGTCCACCACTTTAAATTTATATCCCGGATAGATAAATATATTCGTCCATCCGCTGCACGGCTTTATATATCCGTTTTCATCCGCAGCCGTTTCCAAGGTTCGTGTGCTTGTTGTTCCCACAGATATTATTTTACCACCATTTTGCTTTGTTTTGTTAATTAAATTTGCAGCAGCTTCATCAATGACATAAAACTCGCTGTGCATATGATGCTCACTTATAGTTTCAACCTTTACGGGTCTGAAGGTGCCAAGTCCCACGTGAAGGGTTATCCTTGCTATATTGACCCCTTTTTTGCTGACAGCACTAAGAAGCTCCTTCGTAAAATGAAGTCCTGCCGTAGGCGCTGCCGCCGAGCCTGTATTGACCGCATACACGGTCTGATACCTGTCCTTATCGGCAAGCGTGTGGGTAATATAAGGAGGCAGGGGCATCTGTCCTAATTCGTCCAAAAGCTCCTCAAAAATTCCCTCAAAGCGAAACTCTATAATACGGTTTCCTTCCTCCACAATGTCAGTAACAGTACCCACTAACGTTCCATCGCCAAAGGATATTACCGTCCCTGGTCTTGCCTTTTTGCCGGGCTTAACCAGTGTTTCCCATCTTGTGTCATCCAGTCTTTTTAAAAGAAGCACCTCTATAGAGGCTCCCGTTCCCTCCTTAGCTCCGATAAGCCTTGCAGGAATTACCTTTGTGTCATTGATAACAAGACAGTCTCCCTCACTAAGATAATCCAAAATGTCACTAAAATGCCTGTGGGTAATGGAAGCATCCTCCCTGTTTAAAACCATCAGCCTTGAGTCACTTCGTTTTAAAAGTGGGTCCTGCGCTATCAGCTCATGGGGAAGCTCATAATAAAAATCCTTTAATTTAAAGTTATGTTCCATAGCAATCTCCAATCAAACATTGCCGCAAATTATGCCCTTAACGTAATACCCATTTTACCAAGCTCCGCAATAATCGTTTCAATTATCTTTCCAACCTCTGCATCCTCAAGTGTTTTGTCCTTTGCCCGAAAGGTCATGCTATAGGCAACCGACTTCTTACCATCGGCAACCTGCTCGCCCTCATATACGTCAAAAAGCGCAAGGCTCTCAAGCAGCTTTCCTCCACATTTCTTTATAACCGCCTCTATCTGTCCGACAAATATGGACTTGTCAACAACCATGCTCAAATCTCTTACTACTGCCGGGAATTTTGCAATTCCCTCATATTTTCTGTCAAAGGTGGAAAGCATTGTGACAACATCCATGTTTATGACGGCAACATATACTTCCGCCTTTATGCCGTAATTATCTGCTGCCTCAGGATGAAGCTGTCCCATATAGCCTAACTGAAGCTTTCCCTTTTGTATATCTGCCTGTCTGCCCGGGTGCAGGAAGGAATGCGTGCCTGTAGGCTGGAAGGTTACTTCCTTTCCAAAGCCGAGCTTTTCAAACATTTCCTCAAGCACACCCTTTAGGTCGAAGAAATCCCCGCTTCCGTACATCGCCATTGTAAGCTTCATCTTCTCATCCGGAAGCTCGGTAAGTGGAAGGGACTTTGGAATATACACATTGGCAAGCTCATACAATCTTGCATCCTTATTTCTTCTGTTATAGTTTGTTGCAATTGAGGTAAGGATTCCGTTCAAAGGAATTGTTCTCATAATTGAGAAATCCTCCCCTAACGGATTTGATATTTCTATCGCACGTCTTGCCTCGTCATCAGCAGGAATAAGCAGCTTATCAAACACCTTCGGGCTTTCAAAGGAGTAGCACATGGCACCTGAAAATCCGTTGCCCTCACATATCATTCTTACCTCGTCCTCAATTCTTTCAGCATAGCCCTTTTTGCCCGCAGTTGCCTCTCCCTTTGGAAGCGTTGTCGGAATTTTGTCATAGCCGTAAAATCTTCCTACCTCCTCCGCAAGGTCAGCCATACATTTTATGTCCTGTCTGAAGGTCGGTATGGTAAGCATATTTGTTTCCTTGTTGTATTTGATGCCAAGCCTGTCAAAATATTGAAGCATCTGCTCATCCGGCACATCTGTTCCCAGCAGTCTGTTCATTTTATCAGGCTCAAAGGCAAGCTCTATTTCCGATACAGGATTTGGATAAACATCTACCACGCCGTCAACGACCTTTCCACAGCCAAGCTCCTCAATCAGCTGGCACGCCCTGTTCATTGCCTCTATGGCAAGGTTCGGGTCAAGTCCCTTTACAAACTTTGCGGCAGCGTCCGTCATAAGCCCGATTCTCTTTGTGGAAAGCCTTATGTTTGTTCCGTCAAAGCAGGCAGCCTCAAATAAGAGCGTCTTTATGTCGTCAGTAACCATGGAATTTTCACCGCCCATGATGCCTGCAATACCGATTTCCTTTTCCCCGTCGCAAATCATAAGGACGTCCTTGTCCATTTTTCTTTCCTGTCCGTCAAGTGTAGTAAACGAATCTCCGTCTTTCGCACGTCTTACAACGATTTTATTGCCTGCAATGGTAGACAAATCGTAGGCATGCATCGGCTGACCGTATTCTTCCATCACATAGTTAGTTATGTCAACCAAATTGTTAATAGAGCGAATACCCTGTGCGGCAAGTCTTTCCCGCATCCATTTTGGAGAAGGTCCTATTTTAATGTCGGTTACAACCCTTGCAGTATAACGTGTACAAAGGTCTGAATCCTGCACCTCCACGGAAATATAATCATTTACATTTCCACCGCTTCCCTTTACGGTAACAACAGGCGGAATAAACTCCTTTTCAAATGTAGCCGCGGTCTCCCTAGCCATTCCTATCATCGAAAAACAGTCAACCCTGTTTGACGTAATCTCGTATTCTACTACTGCATCATTTAATCCAAGGGCAGCAACCGCATCATCTCCCACATTGACGCCTGCATCTTCCGGAAATACATAAATGCCATACTCAGGTGCCTCAGGATAAAGATCCCTGCTTGAACCGAGCTCCTCAATGCTGCACATCATGCCAAAGGATTCAATGCCCCTAAGCTTACCCTTTTTAATCTTAATTCCTTCCTCAGGAAGGGGCTCGCCGTCATGTCCCCCTGCAACCCTTCCACCGTCAAGCACGACGGGTACAAGGTCGCCCTCCTTTACGTTCGGTGCGCCCGTCACAATCTGTATCGTCTCAGCGCCCACATTTACCTGACACACAATAAGCTTGTCTGCATCCGGGTGTTTTTCTATTTTTTCAATCCGTCCCACAACAATTTTTTCAAGATTTTTGTCCTTTTTCTCATATCCCTCAACATGGGAGCCTGAAAGCGTCATTGCGTCAACAAATTCATTGATATCCACGTCCAAATCAGGAACGTATGCCTTAAGCCATGATATTGGTGTATTCATATGCCTTTACCTCATCTTTCCTAAACTAAAACTGATTTAAAAATCTCATGTCATTTTCGTAGAGAAGACGCATGTCATCTATCTCATACTTCAGCAGTGTAACACGCTCCAAGCCTATTCCGAAGGCAAAGCCCGAATAAACCTCAGGGTCAATTCCACACATTTCAAGCACGTGAGGATGAACCATGCCGCAGCCTAAAATTTCTATCCAGCCGCTTCCCTTACATACACGGCAGCCCTTTCCTCCGCATTTAAAGCATGTTATGTCAACCTCTGCTGAGGGCTCAGTAAACGGAAAATGATGTGGTCTGAACTTCGTTTTTGTATTTTCTCCAAAAAATTCCTTTGCAAACTGGTCAAGGGTTCCCTTTAAATCTGCCATTGTTATGTTTTTGTCTATGACAAGTCCCTCCACCTGATGAAAGGAAGGGGAATGGGTTGCGTCCACCTCGTCTGACCGGAAAACCCTGCCGGGTGAGATAATTCTGATCGGAAGCTTTCCCTGCTCCATAATTCTCGCCTGCACAGGTGAAGTCTGCGTCCTCAAAAGAATATCCTTTGTAATGTAAAATGTGTCCTGCTCATCCTTTGCAGGGTGGTTTGCAGGTATATTAAGGAGCTCAAAATTATATTTGTCATATTCTATCTCAGGTCCTCTTACAACCTCATAGCCCATACCAATAAACACTCGTTCCAAATCCTCTACGGCAATCTGATTCGGATGTCTGTGTCCCTGAATTTTCTTTACGCCGGGCAGTGTTACGTCTATCGTCTCACGCTTCATTTTCTCAGCCCGCACAGCATTATTTATGCTCTTTAGCTTTGCCTCTAATTTTTCCTCAATGCTTTGTCTCGCCTCATTTACGAGCTGTCCCACCTTTGGTCTGTCCTCCGGTGCAACGTCCTTCATGCTTTTCAGCACTTGTGTAAGCTCACCCTTTTTTCCAAGTATGGCTACCTTAATGTCATTAATCATGGAGGCATCCTTTGCCTGCTCTATACTTGCAAGAGCCTTGTCCTTGATGCCCTGAAGCTTCTCCTTCATTATTTCTTCCTCCTTTACAATGGCAAAATTAAAATACATTGTCGAAAATATGCTAGTGAGGACACCGGGCACACTGGCGCTTAACGCCCTGTGCCCTCACTAGCATATTTTCTCACGTTATGATGCTTCGCAGTTCAAAACAAAAAAACGCCCCTTAACAAAGGGACGAAAATAATCCGCGGTACCACCCGTTTTCAGCCATATATGACTGCTCTTAAAAAATGGATAACGTACATAACACGTCACGCCCTACTATAAGTTCAGGCATGCAGCTCCGGTGTGAAAATGAGACTTATCATTATCTTTAGAAAGGCTCTCAGCCAGCGGCCTCTCATCTCTGTAGGAAACAAATACGTCCTTGTTGCACCATCACAGCCTTTAAATATTCACATAAAGGTATTCTAGCATAACTTTATTTCTTGTCAAGTGGTTTTTGCTATTGAAAAATGTCGGAAAATGGTTTACTCTTACAAGAGTAAATCTGTATTTGGATGAAAGTGGCAAAGCTGCTTTTCTCCTATACCCCATCGGAGTTTAACATGAAGAAAAAAAAGTACCAGAAAATGTTATTAAAAAATACACTTGCCGTAGCAATTCCTGCTATAGCAGTTTTTCTTGTGCTTGTTTTTCTATGTATTCAATATCCAATATTTGACTATATCGAGTGCAAGGAAATCAGCAGCATGGAAAATATAGACGAAACGCTTGAGGGGCTTTATGCCGCACAGACTACAAACGTAAAGCTTACAGCCGATAGCTTAAAATATACCGGACTTGACTATTATGAGGACGGAAAGCAGAAGGGCTCCTATTATTACATGTCAACAAATAACAAACTCATACTTTTTCTGATTAAAACGGATGCGCCTGCTCCAAGCTATGAAGCAAAAGCCTTAAAAGGAACAATTATCAGGGATAATGTTTCCTCCACATATATTATGGGACAATTTGCAGAGCAGGCGGGCATAGACCAAAGCATCCTCGCAGGCTATTGCAGTGATTATATTGTAAGCGAGGTAGGCTATCCCTTTAATTTTATTGTAATGGTATATATCCTTTTTATTGCACCAATCGTAATCAGCATTATCATTTTAATGTACACGGTGTATGTCATGCTGAATCCACAGGCACACCCGCAGTCAAAGCAGCTTGCACCATATGGCAAGCCTGCTGAAATAATCTATGATATCAATACACAGCTTACACATCATCTGCTCTACAAAAAGAAACATATTTACATCACAGAAAAATATATGATTGTAAACTATCTTTCCAAAACAGATGTTATCAAGCTTGATATGGTAAAATATCTGTCAAAAAATGTGATTGAGCGTCCAAAGACCTTCGGACACGCTTCCGAAAAATTCAGGCTTACACTTTCTAATCCTGACACCCTTTTTTATGAGGTGGATTTTAACTCTGAGGAGGTAATTGACGCTGTTATCAGAAATATTGGCAGCCTCTGATTTTTTACGCAAAAATACTCAAATTCCCAAATCATTCTTTACCCCAATATAATATTTTAACAACTTTCCTCCAAATGAATAATATAAAGCATAAGAATATTTTGGAGGTAAACACATGAGTGATTTATCAGCTACACAGTGTGGTTGCGGTTGCGGCAACGGTCTCTTTGGTGGAAACGGCAGCAATTGCAGTTGTATATGGATAATATTGATATTGCTGCTCTGCAACGGAAATTGCGGCAGCGGTCTCTTTGGCGGCGACGGCTACGGAAACGGCGGATGTGACTGCATTTGGATAATCCTTATTCTTCTTTTCTGCTGCGGTGGAAACAGCAACAATTGCGGCAGTGGATACTCAAATAACTGCGGCTGCTAATAAGGGAGTTTTTTTAACAAGCAGGGATCCGTCATGGGATTGTTGTATTAAACTATTTTGTACGACAGCTCCATGACGGTAAATCCTTATATAGGTTCAGCCATTGTTCATAAGAAAAAATTATGTGCATATAATGTACAGAGAAAATGTTGCCTTATCGGAAAAAGTGCTTTCAATAACAAAAACGAAACAGGCAGGATGTTTTTATGAATAATTTTGGGCGTGTCCATCCCCTTGATAAATTAATAAATGATGATTCCCTTTTCCTGCTTGAAGCGATGGTTCCTTTTGTAGAGTATCAGTACAAACTTCCTTTAATTTTTTTCATAAAGTACAGGGAGCTTACAATGATTATGCAGCGGATGAATGACAGGAACTATATTTCCGAATGCGGTTTTGACTGCCACCCAAAAAATCAGGAGGAAATGCTTGGCAGCATGTTAAGCTTTATGCCCAGTGAATATGCAAACACATTTCAGCAGATGAAACAGATGATGTCCATGATGGAAATGATGAATTCCATGCCGGGGCAGCCGCCTGAATATAACGAGCATGTTGAAAATGAAACGAACAGCGGCACCTCAGATGATTTATATGAAAGCGTAATGTCAATATTAAATGAAAGGACGTAAAAATGTATAACAGACCACAACAAAGAAATAACGGATACCAACGTCAAAATTCTCCTTATCAAAATAATGGCTATCAAAATGATGGAGCCTTTGAGAACAATCCGAAATTAAGGGGCATAGACCCTTTGAAGCTGAAAATAATATTGGAAATTAAGAATAAAAGCAAAAATAAATCCATGGAGGAGCTTCTTCCTGAAATCATGAAAATAAATCAGGAGCTGAACCACCGTAACATGAATTTTACAAAACAAGAGAGCGAACTCCTCCTTGATGCAATAGAGGAATCACTCTCTCCTTCTGAAAGACAAAAATTTAATATGCTGAAATCGTTTCTTTAATGACAAACGATATTTACAATTCTGTTCGGCACGTAAATCTCCTTGACAATATTGCCTGTAAGTCTGTCGCCTAACGCCTCCTTCGCCTTTGCAATCACGGTGTCCTTGTCATCATTTACGGAAATGTTTACGGTAACTCTTGTCTTGCCGTTTATCTGAACAGCAATTTCCTTTTCCTCATCCTTCATTTCCGCCTCATCATAGGAAGGCCACTGATTATGGAATACGGAGGTCGTCCCTCCAAGCATCTCCCAAAGCTCCTCACCTATGTGAGGTGCAAACGGAGCAATCAGAAGCACCATTGTCTTGAGCGTTTCCTTATCTACGCCCGTAGTCTTTGTAAGCTCCAAAAACTTGTTGTTATACTCCATAAAGCCTGATATAACGGTATTTAAGTTGAACTGCTCCAGTCTTTGTGTTATATCAAATACAAGCTTATTGCGAAGCTTCACAAGCTCCTTTGTCTCAGGTGCATCTTTTTCAAGATTTGAGGTAACCATTGCATAAAAACGGTTCAAAAATCTGTATATGCCCTCCATGCCGCTGTCATCCCATATGGAGTCAAGCTCAGGAGGTCCGATAAACAGCTCGTACATTCTTAACGTATCGCAGCCGTAATCTCTCACGATGTCATCAGGCGATACAATATTTCCAAGTGATTTGCTCATTTTTGTAGCGGCGCCGGTCTCTTTGTCCCTGCCGCATACCATGCCCTGATTAAACAGTCTCTTAAACGGCTCCTCAAAATCCACAACTCCAATATCATAGAGAAATTTCGTGTAAAATCTTGAGTAGAGCAGGTGCAGAACCGCATGCTCCACGCCACCAATATACATATCTACAGGAAGATACTTGTCCGCCTTTTCACGGCTTACAAGCTCGTTTTTATTTTTGCTGTCGACATACCGCAGGAAGTACCATGATGATCCTGCCCACTGCGGCATGGTATTTGTCTCTCTTTTCGCAGGCTTTCCACAGCATGGACATGTTGTGTTTACCCACTCCGTAATATCTGCAAGTGGCGACTCGCCTGTTCCTGTAGGCTGATAGCTTTCAACCTCAGGAAGAAGAAGCGGAAGCTGCTCCTCAGGAACGGGAACTGCCCCACAATCAGGACAATGTACAATCGGTATCGGCTCGCCCCAATATCTCTGGCGTGAAAATACCCAATCACGAAGCTTGTAGTTTACAGTCTTTTTGCCGTAGCCCTTTTCCTCTATCATTGCAGGTGCTTCCTTTTTCAGCACAGCAGATTCCATGCCGTTCCAGTCCCCTGAATTAATCATGGTTCCTGCTGCCTCCGTATAAGCCTCCGTCATATTTTCTATTTCCTTGCCATCCTTGGCAATAACCTGAATAATTGGAAGATTAAATTTCTTTGCAAATTCAAAGTCCCTGTCATCATGTGCAGGCACACACATGATTGCTCCCGTACCGTAATCGGCAAGTACATAATCGGAAAGCCATATCGGCGTTTTCTTTCCATTTAAAGGATTTATGGCATAGCTTCCCGTAAATACGCCGGTTTTTTCCTTATCCTGCATACGGTCAACATTTGACTTCATGGAAGCCTCATAAATGTATTTGTCAACCGCCTCCTTCGTTTCAGGCGTGGCAAGGTCAGCCGCAAGCGCATGTTCAGGTGCAAGCACCATAAATGTAGCGCCGTAAAGGGTGTCAGGTCTTGTTGTGTATACGGTAATCGCCTCATCCCGTCCGTCAATCTTAAAATCAACCTCCGCTCCGTAAGACTTTCCAATCCACTCGCTCTGCATTTTCTTAACCTTTTCAGGCCAATCAAGGCCCTCAAGGTCAGTTAAAAGCCGCTCTGCATATGCTGTAATTTTAAGCATCCACTGACGAAGGTTCTTCTTAGTTACGTCAGCACCGCACCGCTCACATTTACCGTTTACAACCTCCTCGTTGGCAAGTCCCGTCTTACAGGAAGGACACCAGTTAATCGGCATCTGCTTCTCGTATGCAAGCCCCTTCTTAAACATCTGCACAAATATCCACTGCGTCCACTTGTAGTATTCAGGGTCAGTCGTATTAACCTCCATATCCCAATCGTATATGGCGGCAATCTGATTAATCTGTTTTTTTATGTTGGCTACATTTTCTGCTGTTGAAATGCTTGGATGCACTCCGTTTTTTATAGCATAATTCTCAGCAGGAAGTCCAAAGGCATCCCAGCCCATAGGGTGTATCACATAATGTCCCTGCATCAGCTTGTATCTGCTCCAAACGTCAGATATAACGTAGCCTCTCCAATGTCCTACATGTAAGCCGTTTCCTGACGGATACGGGAACATATCAAGACAGTAATATTTCGGCTTTACCCCATCATTTACATTAATCGGATTTTCCTCCCAGTTCTTACGCCACTTTCCTTCAATCAGCTTATGATTATATCCACTCGCCATTTTTTAATTCCTCCGGTAATTTTATTGTTTTTTCTAATATAAACAATTCTTTCTAAATTAAATATATTTATATAAATTTTCTAAGCACAGCCTTATATTAAATATTCTTAAATAAATTTTCTGAGCGCATCATCATAATGATACTCTATTTTTTCAAGCACGCCCTCAACGGCTTCCCTGTCTGTGCCAAACTGCTCACAAAGCTCCGCAAGATTGATATTTTCATCCCGCATTCTTGTATTTACAAAGCTTAGCAGCATCATAGGGTCCTTCGGTAATACATCTATCGCCATCTACAGCACCTCTCCCGTTATGAGCCAAGGCGACGGCTGTGTCACAAACACGCTGTTCTTATCCGTCTTGGAAACGGTTATCTGCATGACCTCCATATTGCCTATGCCATATTTTTCAAATAAAGCCTTGATGCCTGAAAGTATATCCAGCTCAAGGGTATAAATAACAAACTGCATGTTCGGATTTTTCACAAGAAGCCTCTGTATATCCTCCTCAAGATGCTTGTTTGCCACGATAAAGGAAAGTCTTGGAACAGGAATACTGTCCATGGATTCCTGATCAAGATCAGGAATAATCTTTACATTATGAACGCCAAACTGCCTGACGTTATCCTCCATGGTTTCCTTTGCGCCCTTGTCGTTTTCAACACATATGATAGTGCCGTCAACCGCTACAAATGCAGCCTCAACAGCAATGCTTTCCGCATCAACAAGACAGATTGTATCTTGCGAATCCACACCTAAAAGACTCATGATAACCGCTCTTATTTCCTTGCCGACATATTTGATGGGACCCTTGGAAAACATATCGTTTCTCATGCCTATTCTGTAGGATTCCCTTGTATTTTCATTTAGAATAAATATGACTGTTGGAGCAGTTATCTTTCTGTTGATAACCTCCTTAATCTTTACGTGCCGTACCTGACCTTCCTCCTTGATGCCGACGCCGTACCACATATCATACTCGCCAAAGCCGGCCTCCCAAAATTCATAAAATAAATCCTCATGCAGCTCGTCTGCAAATATGATTACCCGCTTATGGGTTTCAACAGTAGGTATGACATTTTTCATTTTGCCGCAAATATCCAAAAGCTTTATTTTCTCAGGACTTGTTTCCATTGTTTTTGAAAAATACCCCATCCACTCAAGTATCTGATTTGTTGTGTAGCTTCCCTTTGCCATATCTACTCCTCCTTTTTGTCACCGTTTTCGCCATGCTCCGTATCGTATGCATCGTCTGTTTCATGTACGTCATCCTCCGACTCATTTACAGTCTCGTACACATCGTCCTCCGCCATATTTATCTCCTCAAGGGTATCCTTGTCCAAAGTCTCCTCGTCAGGAAATTCCTGTCTTTTTTTCACAAGCAGCTTTGCCTTAATGGTGGCAAAATAACCCTTTTTCCGTTTTTTCTTTTTCAGATGGTTCCTTCTTCCATAAAGCTTTGCCGCATATTTTGGTTCTCCCGTCTCCTCATCAAATCCGATAAGCCTGAAATAATCCTCAGTATCGGAGGACATATTTTTTGCACGAAGCCCGTCCCGAAGCTGTACTGCAAAGAACGCATAAATACATGCAAATACGGGAACACCTAAAATCATGCCCGGCACACCAAACAAATCTCCTCCGACCAAGATTGCAACAAGCACCCAGATTCCCGATATACCTGTGGAATCCCCAAGAATAAGCGGTCCAAGTATGTTGCCGTCAAACTGCTGAAGAATGAGAATCCATACAATAAATATCACAAACATAATCGGGTCGTCCATAAGGGCAAGCAGCGCTCCCGGAACGGCACCGATAAAAGGTCCAAAGAACGGTATAATGTTTGTAACTCCAACAATAACGCTGATAAGCAATGCATATTCCATGTGCATCGTCTTCGTAAATACATAGCATATAATGCCGATGATAATGGAATCAAGTATTTTACCGTTTATAAAGCCGCCAAATACGGAATTGGCATAGGAAAGTCCGTCAAGTATTTTATTTCCATGCTTTTTGGAGAAAATACAGTAAATGATTTTCTTGCCCTGAGCAATCAGTACATCCTTGCTTGCAAGAAGATATACGGTTACAATCAATCCGATAAAGAAATTCAGTACCGCCTTCACGCCTACCATCAAACCTGATGAAACCTGCACCATAATTGTATCGATATTCGGAATTACTTTCTCCTCAATGATTGTCATTACATTATTCTGCACATAGCTTATGACCTCCGACAGCTTTCCCTCAAGATATTCATTTTTTGCAAAGACCCGCTCAACCCACTCTTGCGCATTATTCAGATACCCTGTCATATTACGTGCAAGTGTTTCGACGCTGACTTTAATCTGTGGAATGACAAGCCATAAAAAGCCGGACAAAATGCCGATAAAAAATACAAGCGTCAGTATCAGTGCCGGCACCTTTGTCTTATGATACAGAACATTGTAGCTTTTCTTCTTCCAGATTTTTGTAAATAAAAAGGCAAGTCCACGCCTTATATATATCATAATCGGGTTAAGCATAAAGGCAATGATAAATCCTATAATAATAGGCGTCATTGCAGAAAAAATCTTGCCTATGGTTTCCGCTATTACCCGCCAGCCTTCAACCACATGTGCAAAAAGAATACAGATACATATAGATACCGTAAATACAACTCCTGCACGTATAATATTTTTATTCCATTTCTGTCCCATAAAGCATCTCCTAAATTTGTCTTATCACTACTTTTTCGATACCAACATTCGCTACAATTGATATACCTAAAAAATTATATCAGATTTTCCTTCCTATTTCTACCTATAACTTAAAAAACCTGCATATTCTGTGCAGGTTTTTTAGAAGCCTCTTTACTCCGATACGCTTTGTATAATTATGTTCCTGATTTCCTCCTTGTCACTTCCAGTTGCAAGCGCAAGCTCCGAATACAAATCCTCCTCAGCCATTTTCAAGTATCTTTCATCTGTTGCAGTTATTTTTTTGCCGTTTTCCTCACGCTCCCTTTTTCTTATAAGGAGCGTCTTTATAATCTGTATCCACTGTCTGCAATCTCCACTTTTCATGACACTCTTATAGCTGTCGTCACGCATCCTTTCATTCGTGATACAAAGCGGTTCAATCGTTTTTGATTCGGCAATAATCTGTTTTGCCTCCTCGCAGCTGATTACCTTTCTGATCATAATCCTGTCATTGTCTGCCGGGCAAAAAAGCCTACTGCCTCTTGCCTTTTCCGGAATTAATACATAGTATAATCTGTTCCCGTCTGCTCCCGAAATGTCAGGATGCGTAATATCCGCCACCCTGCAAATTCCATTAATTCCGTAAACGATATAGTCTCCGATATCAAACATTACATCCTCCATTTCCAAAACAATTTACCGTAGGTAAACTGTTTTTTTACTAACGAAAAAGCCGTTGCAACAAATATTTTAGCAAACTTAAAACTGAAAAGTAAATATTAAATTTGCCCCAAAAAAATTTTTGTCACTTTGCTCATTTTGACCCCTTGTTATTTTGTAATATTTTACAATGTGATAGTCCAATTATTCCCAACAAAAGGGGTACTTTAAACAAAACCTTTGAAGGATGATTCCACTGTTTTTCTTGGTATCATGACAGAATGACTGCACAAGGTGCATTTCAGGCGAAAATCCATGCCTACACGCTGGATTTCCCAACAATTTGCCCCACAGGGATGTGGTTTTTTCAATTTTATTTTCTGTCCCACCTGAAATTCCATTTTATTTCCTTTTTAAATGCAGCATTACGCTTCTTCTTGTTATAATTCCAATAAAAATATTTCTGTCATCTATAACCGAAAGAAAATTTCTGTCAATTATCTTGTCCATGATTTTATCCGTATCTGTACTGTTAAGCACAAAGTCATCTACAGAAAGATGCACAATATCCCTGACAACCATGTTTTTCATCTCATCGCAGCCATGCTGTATGGCTACACGCAGGAAATCACCTTCACTTACAATGCCCTCCAGCCTTCCGACCTCATCCACAACAGGAACGGCAGTAAACCCACTGGCAAGCAGAAATTCAACTGCCCTATCCATTTTATCGTTTCCATTAAGATATGTAAGATCCTGTTTCGGAATAAGAATATTAAATATGTTCATCTTATGTTACCCCCATTAATAACAGTTGTCGCAAGTTAAAGCTGCTCTGCCATAGAAAGAAGCAAAGCCTCCGATTTTTCCCAGCCAAGACATGGATCTGTAATTGATTTACCGTAACAGCCGCCTCCAATCGGCTGGTTGCCGTCCTCAATATAGCTTTCCACCATGACGCCCTTTACAAGCCTTCTCACGCTCTCAGAATGTCTCCTGCTGTGCAGTATTTCATTGACAATTCTTGGCTGCTCGTCCCATTTCTTGCCTGAATTATTATGGTTTGCGTCCACAATGCAGGCAGGATTTACAAGGTCAAATTTTGCATACATATCACTTAAAAGCTTTAAATCCTCATAGTGATAGTTTGCAAGGGAACGTCCGCTCTTACTGAGTGAACCTCTCAAAATACAATGTGCGAGAGGATTTCCGTCAGTCTTTGTCTCATAGCCCATAAATAAAAAGGTGTGCTTTGACTGTGCTGCCACACAGGAATTGAGCATGACATTGTAATCTCCGCTTGTAGGATTTTTCATTCCCACGGGAACGTCTATACCGCTTGCTGTCAGCCTGTGTGCCTGGTTTTCCACACTTCTTGCGCCGATTGCAACATAGGAAAGGACATCCTCAAGATAAGGCCAGTTATCCGTGTAAAGCATCTCATCTGCAGCCGTAAGCCCTGTCTCGTTGATTGCCTTTATGTGCATCTTTCTGATTGCCTTTACGCCCTCAATAAAATCCGGCTTATTTTCAGGATTTGGCTGATGCAGCATTCCCTTGTAGCCCGAGCCGTTTGTCCTAGGCTTATTTGTATAAATTCTAGGGATAATCATTATTTTATCCTTAACCTTTTCCTGCACCTTTGCAAGCCTTCCGAGGTAGTCCAAAACCGAATCCTCATAATCTGCCGAGCAGGGTCCTATGATAGCGATAAATTTATCTGATTCTCCCGTAAAAATTTTTTTAATTTCCTCATCTCTTGCAGCCTTTATATCTGCAAGTGATTGATCCATCGGGTGTGCCTGCCTGATTTCGTCAGGGGTAGGTACACTCTTTACCATGTGTAGTGCCACTTTTTTACCTCCTTGTTTTGCGTCCTCCTCAGGACAGCTCATCTAATGTCTTTGAAAATGCCTCTAAGCATTCACACACAAACGCCTCTACCTCCGGAAGCTCCTTTGCAAGCCTTTTTACGCTTGCCTCCGTTGATTTTTTTGCAACAACAAATTCCTTATTTCCGGTTTTTTCTTCCTCTATGCACTTAATGAGTGCCGATATTTTGTCGGCAGCCTTAACAAGCCTCCACTCGTAAGCTTTTTCCTCCGGCTTTACAAAATACTTTTCATACTCGCTCCGTATATCCTCCGGAAGCTGCGAGAGAAGCTTTTTATTCGCCTCATCCTCAATGGATTTGAATGCCTCATTAATGCTTCTGTTATAATATTTTACCGGTGTCGGCATGTCGCCTGTTATAATCTCGGAAGCGTCATGGTAAATGCCGACAATAGCCGCATAATCGGCATCAAGCTTTTTTTTATATCTGACGTTTCCTATAATGCACAGGGCATGGGCAATCATACTTACCTCAAGAGAGTGTTCTGACAGATTTTCTGATATGGTGTTTCGCATAAGCGCCCATCGTTCAATATATTTCATTCTTGCAACAGTAGCATAAAAATTATAGTTCATAATTTACCCCTGCCTTAGCGTTATCTGCCGCATTTTTTAGCTTGACGTTCTGATGCGTTTCATAAAGCTTCATAAACTCGTCGCCTGTAAGATTTTCCTTTTCATAGAGCACCGTTGCAATAGCGTCAAGGGTCGTCATGTTTTTCTTGAGAAGCTTGATTGCCTTCTCATAGGAAGCCTTTATCATATTTTTAACTTCCGTATCAACCTTCGTTTCCGTCTCCGATGAGCAGTTTAAAACACGCCTGTTGTCAAGATACTGCCCTGTTACACTTTCAAGCTGCACCATTCCAAACTTGTCCGACATACCGTACATGGTTATCATTGTTCTCGCAATGCTGGTTGCCTTTTCTATGTCGTTTGCCGCACCGCTTGTAACCGAATCAAACTTCAGCTCCTCCGCCGCACGTCCTGCAAGACAGATAACAATTTCCTCCTCAAGCTCCTTCTTGCTTTCAAGCTGTTTTTCTTCCTCAGGAACCTGCCATACATATCCCAATGCTCCGCCTGTTCTCGGCACAATGGTTATTCTCTGTATCGGCAGTGTATTTTTCTGAAGCGCCGACACAAGGGCATGTCCAACCTCGTGATAAGCAACGATTTCCTTTTCCTTCGGACTTAAAAGCTTTTCCTTCTTTTCCTTTCCTGCGAATACAACCTCAACGGAGCCAAGCAGGTCAGCCTGTGAAACAAAGTCACGTCTGTTTCTTACTGCAAGCAGCGCCGCCTCATTTATAATGTTGGCAAGGTCAGCACCGACCGCACCGGCAGTCGCAAGGGCAAGCTCCTTGAAATTCACGGTCTGATCCATCTTTACATCCTTGGAATGAACCTTTAACGTATCAATTCGTCCCTGAAGGTCAGGCTTAGACACTATGACTCTCCTGTCAAAACGTCCCGGACGAAGCAGCGCCTTATCAAGCACCTCAGGTCTGTTTGTAGCTGCAAGCACAACGATACCCTTTGAGGTATCAAAGCCGTCCATCTCTGAAAGAAGCTGATTTAATGTCTGCTCCCGCTCAGAATCGCCACCGGAATGTCTTGTATCTCTGCTTCTTCCAATGGCATCAATCTCATCGATAAATATAATACATGGCGCCATGGCATTTGCACGCTTAAATAAATCCCTTACACGGGAGGCTCCCACACCTACATAAAGCTCAACAAAATCCGAGCCTGACAGTGAGAAAAACGGAACCTTTGCCTCTCCTGCAACCGCCTTTGCAAGAAGCGTCTTTCCTGTTCCCGGAGGTCCTACAAGCAGGGCACCTCTCGGAAGCTTTGCTCCAATCTGAAGGTATTTCTCAGGCTTTTCAAGGAAATCAACCATCTCAGAAAGGGATTCCTTTGCCTCCTCCTGACCTGCCACGTCCTTAAAGGTAACACCTGTTTCTGTCTGAACGTACATTTTAGCATTGGATTTTCCGACGCCCATAACACCGCCGCTCTTTGTAGCGCTTTTCATAATAAGCATCATGAGAAGATAAAATGCAACAATCATAATGCCGTAGGAAAGAATTGTCTGTACAATAACACTTCCACCCTCGTCTATCTCCTCAAAGGTTACCCCTGCTTTCGCAAGCCTCTCAATCAGGTTGAAATCATCAGTTCTGACAACGCTGTAGGAAACCTCATAAACTGCATTTTCATCTTGTACGGCTGGCTCAAAGGTTATCTCATTTGAATATATTTTTACGTTTTGGACATTGCCATCATCAAGCATTGTAAGAAACTCATCATAGGTTATCTGTTCCTTGCCTGAATCCTTAAATTTGCTGTAGGTCTGCCAAAAGGCAAGCGTCATCAAAACAGACAATATAAGAATGATAATTGTAGCAGAAGGTTTTTTCTTATTATTGTTGTTGCCGCCTCCCTGATTGTTATTTGAATTGCCATTATCGTTATTGCTTTGATTATTTTCCATATTTTTCTCTTTTCTTTCAATTAGCAATGAGCTGCCTCAGAAATACACTGCAACAGCCCATCTAAATAATAAAAATTATTTATATAACGGATATTTGTCAGTAATACTCTTTACCAACGACATAGCCTTATCGTTATCCTTGTCTATAACTGCTGCCTTTATGGCATCTGCTATGGTAATCATATCCTCCTCATTTGCACCACGGGTTGTAATTGCAGGTGTGCCAAGTCTGATTCCGCTTGTTACAAATGGTGATTTCGGGTCGTTTGGAACTGTATTTTTGTTACATGTAATGTGTACCGAATCAAGCAGCTTTTCAACCTCTTTTCCGGTAAGGTCAAGATTCTGTAAATCAACGAGCATCAGATGATTATCCGTACCGCCCGATACGATTTTAAAGCCTCTCTCCGTAAGTGCCTGTGCAAGCCTTGCCGCATTTTTGACAACCTGCTGCTGATACTGCTTATACTCATCGGTAAGGGCTTCCTTCAAGCAAACTGCCTTTGCAGCTATGACATGCATAAGAGGTCCGCCCTGAATGCCAGGAAATACAGCCTTATTAAAGTTGTACTTCTCATTTACCTCATTGCTTGAAAGAATCATGCCGCCACGTGGTCCCCTTAAAGTCTTGTGGGTCGTCGTTGTTGTAACATGTGCGTAAGGGATTGGGCTTTCATGTACGCCTGCCGCAACAAGTCCTGCAATATGCGCCATATCTACCATGAGAACTGCTCCCACGCTGTCAGCGATTTCCCTGAAACGCTTAAAATCGATTGCCCTTGCATATGCGGAAGCGCCTGCCACGATAAGCTTCGGCTTACACTCCTTTGCAATTTCAAGAACCTTATCGTAATCTATAAATCCATCATCATTTACACCGTAAGGCACAACATTGAAATATTTTCCTGACAAATTAACCGGTGAACCGTGTGTTAAATGTCCGCCGTGTGCAAGATTCATTCCCATAAATGTATCGCCCGGCTCCATGATTGCAAAAAATGCCGCCATATTTGCCTGCGCGCCTGAATGTGGCTGCACATTTACATACTCACATCCAAAAAGCTGCTTCGCTCTTTCTCTCGCCAAATCCTCCACAACGTCAACATGCTCGCATCCGCCATAATACCGCTTTCCCGGATAGCCTTCCGCATATTTATTTGTAAGAGGGCTTCCCATTGCCGCCATAACAGCCTTCGAGACAATATTTTCGGATGCAATCAGCTCAATGTTATCATTCTGTCTGTTAATCTCGTCAGTCATTGCTTTGGCAACCTCATGGTCAAAGCCTTGTATCTCATCAAAATCGTACATTTCATTTACCTCCATTGGACACATACTCTAAACATTCGCCATAATATTATACCATAGCATTTTCATTATTGCTATCTGCATTTTCATCTTTTTCTTCTTTTTTAAAAAAAACCGGACGAAGGGAATTAAATTCTGCACCATACAATATAATCTGCATACCCACATACAGCCAAATCAAGATAACAACAATGGAGGTAAGGCTTCCGTACATGTAGGACGCCTTTGTTGCAAACCGCATATATATCGCAAAGCCTCTTGTCATAACCATCCATGCAAATGCCGCAAATACGGCGCCCATAACCTCATCCTTAAACCGCCCCTTACGGTTGGGGAGCTGATAATATATCAGAAGAATAAACACAAAAAACACTGCAAAGGTAAGCACTCCCTTTATGCTTAATATAAGCGCCGTGGCGTTGGCAAGCTCAGGTTTTGCCGTAACAATCTTTTTCGCTATATCATTTCCAAAGGTATTTAAAATCATAAGCGCAATGCAGATAAGCATAAAAATAATTGTATAAAGTGCACTGATAAGCCTTGTAAGGACAAAGCCCCTTGCACGCTCCACCCCATACACCTTGTTAAGTCCATAGGTTATCGCCTGTATTCCTTTGCCAGCCGACCATACGGTAAAAAGAGCCGTTATGATTGTAAATGAACTGCCGCCTCCGTACATAATATCATCAACCATATATATGATATAGGAGTCAAACTCGTCTGGCATAATCTCAATCAGCTCAGATACTATATTCTGTCTCGCAAAGGGAAGATGCATTGCAGCCATTATAATCATTATGATAAATGGAAAAAAGGACAGCAGGACAAAGAATGCCGTCTGTGCTGCATAAGCAGGAAGACTGTCATCCGAACCCTTTTCCACGATACGCACTATATTTTTTATAAAAGTCTTCACTTATTCTTCCCCGTCTTCTTCTAAAAATTCATATATCATTTCAAAGTCGGCAGATGAAAAATAATGCCTTATGATATATGTATAATGATACCCTTTTGCAGCCAGGGCATTTGCCCCATTCTGACTTAAACCGGCGCCGTGGCCGAAGCCGCCTCCATATATTGTAAAGCCGCCGTCACTTTCCGTTATATAATAAAATGTACTCGGCAGCGAGTTCCAACCCGTTACGACAGAGCCATCCTGCCTTACAATATTTTGGTTTACGGGCGTTATAAGATTTCTTATATTCGCCTGCCCTTTCACTAAAATCGTTTCTTTGGTTCCCTCTATCCAAAGCGCAAGCACCATGCCGCTGCTGCTTCTTTCAGAAACCCCCACGGAAACAACGTCGCCTATATCCGTAATATCCCCATCAACAAAATCACCATTGTCATTTTTTACCCTTATGCTTCCTGCCGCAGTGTCAAGCCGTTCCGAAAGCTTACGGTTTACGGCTTTTGATATATCCTCTCTTGTATAATATATGCTCCATCTGTAATATGGCAAATTCTTCTCTATGGTGTCATATCCAAGACTATCCTCCATAAACTGCACAAAGGCGTCCTCATCTGATAAATCAAGCTCCGATTTTTCTATATCCTCCACGTTGGAGGTAAAATACGGATATGGAGTACCTCCCCATATCTCTGAATTTGTACAGGTCATGCCACAGGAGGTTGAAAAATAAAGCGGGAAAACGACCTCACCGTCATAAATCGGAACAATTCCATAGGTTTCATCAACTGCCCTTATGCTCTCCGGTGTTTTTAAAACATCATTGTACATTTGGCAAAAAACGGAATCGTCCAAATCGGCATTATATTCGTCAAAGCTTCCATCCTTCATTTTACCATAGGCATATGCCCTTGCACAAACAGCAATTGCCTTTAGCGCCTCATTTTCATAGGAGGACGGAGCCTCACTTGACACAACGCCGTACAAATACTGCTCAAGAGGCAGCTCGTTTATAACATACATGCTATCATCCTGAATATCAAGCTCAAGAAAACCGTCATAAACAGGAGCGCCGCATTCCCTCGCTATGCTATGGATGGTAATTCCTTTTCCCTTGCCGGTCTGCTCTATAATAATTTTGTCGCCATCTTCATAGTCCTCATATTGTATCGTAACCATCTCACCCGCAGGAAATGTTTTTTCCCCGCCGTCAGGATATATGACCTTAAGCACATCCTCCGACGAAAGGGTCAGCTTAGCCATTTTGTACGATGTAAAATCATGATTGCTCAGTATTACTCTTATTGTTTCGCACTCTGCATCCCCATATGTAACAGCGGCACAGGCTTTTTTATCCTTTACCAAAAGCTTTACCGTCCCATATCCCAAAAGAGGCGGCCTGCTTTCCATAAAGCTTACGTCATCCGATATGTTATACACTGCAAAATTATCATCATAGGCATAGCTCGGTGTGCCATCTAAACGTATATCTCCTTCAACCGAAACGACTCTGCCCTCTATGACCTCATAGGCATCATCAAACTCCGCAACGCCTGCATCTGTAATAAAAAGCGTCCCCACACAATCCTTTTTTACCACAGTTCCATTGTTGATAGGATAGCTTTTTATAATTCCCTTATATAGAAAAGTACATTTCGTGCTGTCCGTATCAAGCATCCATACATGCTCAAGGGGTATTTTTGTATGTCCAAAGCCGTTTACCTTAAATATTACACTATTTTTTACATAAACATCCAAAACCCTGTCTAAATAATTTTCTTCATAAGCAGTCTGAAAATCATATTTTTTCGTGCCATCACTCACATATATTTTTTCCCTGTTTTCCTCATCCTCCGTCCAAGCAACATCGAACACAAGAATTTCCCTACGCTCCAAGCCGTTTACAACATCAGAATCCACCATATTGTGGTAAATCTCGTCAAACTCCTCACGGCTGACAAGGCTTTCCTCACCTCTGCCCTTAAAATAATCCTGATAGACCGTGTCAGGTGCGCCGATTATTTTAACAATATTTTTCACATATGAAACTGTAATGGGATTACTTTTTGACAGTGGATCCACCAGCCTTGCAAGCTGAGTGCCAGATTCCTCCGAAGCTGCAAGATAGCTTACAACCTTTTCAACATCACTGTAGGAATAACAGTCTGCATCCGTTTTTGTTGATACATCCGTATCAGATGCATCCATGCCGATGCCCAATGTCTCATCCTGCCGATCATCTTTTTTTGTTTCTTTTGCCATTCGATTAATCTCACCTGCAATAACAATTATTATGGCAAGGAAAAAAAACAGTCCTAAAAAAATGTATATTTTTCGTTTCATAAATACAATTCATCCGTACGCTTACACATAAATCAATGTCTAAGCAAAAAAATATATATCCAGAATGCCGGTTCCTGCCTTTTGACTCCTAGCAAAGCTAGGTGGGCAACCGCACATAGTTTTTTTGTCTTCCACTGCAATCGGAGGCCTGACATATTACTACGCTATAGGAATCCCGTTTAAAGTAAATGTAGGTTCAAAATAAACAGGAATTATCGAGCATTCCAGATATATATGTATCCATAAATCAACCTGACAACATCCATTTTCGTAATTGATATTGCCTTTTGTTAATTATATAATAATTATATGCTATTTTCAAGATATTATTATGGAAAAATTAACAAAAATATGCTATCCTATAGCAAAATTTTAAAACTAAAATATGAGGTATAAAAATGGAAAAAAACTGTATCATTGCCCAGTCCGGTGGTCCAACTGCCGCCATTAACGCTTCCCTTGCGGGAATCATAAACAAAATAATAACAGACAGGGAATTTGAACATATATACGGTGCAGTTCACGGCATACAAGGCGTTCTCCGTGAGAATTTTCTCGATCTTACAAAAAGCACGCCCGAATTTATCAGCAGATTGAAAATAACTCCTGCCATGTATCTCGGCTCATGCCGTTTTAAGCTTCCTGCCGTGTCGGAGGATATAACCCTATACAGGGAAATATTTAACATATTTGACAAAATGAATGTCGGTGCGTTTTTCTACATCGGCGGCAATGATTCCATGGATACCGTAGACAAGCTTTCCGAATATGCATCGTCAATCGGAAGCAACATTCAAATTGCAGGCATACCCAAAACAATAGACAATGACCTTATGTGTACGGACCATACGCCTGGTTTTGGTTCTGCAGCCAAATATGTAGCTTGCTCCGTAAGGGAAATCGCATATGACACATACATTTATGACCTTGAGAGTGTAACAATCGTTGAGATAATGGGACGTGATGCAGGCTGGCTCACAGCCGCCTCCTGCCTTGCAAGAAGCGAAGCAGCTTTGGCACCCCATCTGATCTATCTGCCTGAGGTTGCATTTGACACTGGGAATTTTATATCTGATCTTAAGAGGCTGTTGCCTATCCACAAGAATTTAATTGTGGCAGTGTCCGAGGGAATCCATGATAAGGAAGGCACCTATCTTTCAGCAGCCGAGGCGGCATCTGACCGTTTCGGCCACGCACAGCTTTCCGGCGCTGGAAAATATCTTGAACACCTTGTTAAAGAAACCCTTGGCGTAAAAGTGCGTTCGGTAGAGATAAATGTTTTACAGCGCTGTGCAGGACACCTTTGCTCAAAGACAGACCTTGACGAGGCATTTGCCCTTGGCGGGCATGCGGTAACACTTGTGAAAGAGGGACAAACAGGCTTTATGACAACCCTTATCCGCACAGGAAATAATCCTTACAAATGTACGCTCTCCTCAATACCAGTAAATCAGACAGCAAACAAGGCAAAGGCTGTTCCACGCAGCTTCATTAACGCTGACGGAAACGATGTGACGGGGGAGATGCAGGAATATCTTGCACCGCTTATTGCAGGCGAGGTTGAAACAGCTTATATAGATGGGGTTCCGTCTTACCTTGAGGTGCCGCATTTATTACAAAAAAACAAGGGGCTGTCACAGTAAGATTTAAGGCACATAGCTGTTTACCCGTGACAAGCCCTCTTTTATTTTGTATCTTTATAACCTGTGCTATCTAAGCATATTGAGATAGCCGGTAACCATAAAAATACAAAATATAAGAAGCTTGTCTGTGTAATTTTATGTGTACCTTAAATCTTACTGCGACAGCCCCCTGTCCCATAATATCCTTATCCTACTAATTTTTGTATTGTATTTTTAATTACGTCTACATCAGGCGGCTTTACAAGATAGCCGTTCGGCTTCAATGCCACAAGGCTCATAATTTCCTTTTTATCCTGTAATCCTGTCAGGAACACAACCGGCATATTTTTTAAATTCTCCGACTTACGTACTGTCTCAAGGACCTGTTTTCCATTGTAGCCCGGCATCGTATAATCCAAAAATACGATATCAGGGTGTTCATCGTTCATAACCTCAATTGACTCCTCCCCTGATACAGCCATAAGCACTTCATAGTCCTTCATCAAGGCACTTCGAAGCGCCCTTAACTGAATCGGATTGTCGTCCACCAAAAGAACTCTTATCTTTTTGCTTATCGGCGGCAGAGCCTCCTCCACCTTCGGCTGTGGTGTGGTTGCAGAAGCCACAGGGGTTTGTGTAGCCTGTGGTGCTGCTTTCACAGCTGGTGTCGCTTCCGTTTTCGGCATTATCTTCGCCTGATACGCAGCCTTTGTCTGCTTTGCAAGAGCCTCATCAATCCACGAATCGTCCAAATCATCCTCAATGCTGTTTTGACGGTTATCCCTGAATGTAACAGTTCGTTTCTCCTGCTCCTCCTGTTTTTCCTCCATTCGCCTTCCGATTTTTTCCTCCAGCTCACGCTCCAAATCTTCCTCAGACTTTTCAACAAGCTTTGTCGGTTTTTCTGATATGTCAAGGATTGCCTTTACATGCGTCCATATATTTCTGTTCGTGCATGGACGTGTGATTGCCTGATACTGGGCAGTTTCCAAAAATGCCTCAAATGGCTTTTGCTCAGACTCCGTTCCGATACAAAGCACAGGAAGGTCCTCATATTTCTGCCTGATAAATGCAAAAAGGGTCTGGTATTCCTTATCCAAGCTTATGAGACTGATGATAATAAGCCCCGGATTTGTCATTTTTATGATGCTTTTGATTGACTCTATGTGTTCAGGGCATACCTGAATATGGATAAACTGATCCTTCTCATCAAAAAAATCGTAGAGATCCTTAAAAACAGTGTTGAATTTTCCTATCAGCAATGCTTTTTTCATATTATTTTCCTCCAACCATTTCCATAATTTCCGCAAGCGTTGCATCCGCTTTTTTCATCTGAAGATTTAAAACCTGCTTTGCAATCGTGTCAATCTTTTCCTGAAGCTCCTCCTCATAAGAATATTCACCAAGCTCTGCCACAAGCTCATCCGTCTTGTCAAGGTTTCTTACCTTAAGCGCCTTTTCAAGCTCGCCCAAAATGGAACGCATTTCATCATAATCCTCCATAGGCGGCTTAACATTTTTATCACCTACCCATTCGTACAATATGCCCTTTATCTTCTTAAGCTCATCCATGAGAATAGGCGTTATGTTTTTTATCCGCTGCACGTCCTTGTCTATGGCATATACCTCTGCGACCCTTGCAACACCTGACAGGCTTAACGCACCTATCATTTTGCTTGTACTCTTTAACGAATGGACTTTTATCTTGTACTGTTCCATTATATCAGAGTCTTCAATATTTTGATACATTTCATTTAGATTTTCAAGCTCATACTCTATCGTCTTATAAAAATCTCCCGCAGTCTGCAAAATAAGCTCCGGCGTTTTTAATACCGTAAGGGCATAGGTCCAATCAAATTCAGCAAGCTCAGGCAGCTCAGTTGTTTTTTTCTTAACCGTTTTCTTAGCCGGCATCATCTCAAAGTTCAGCTTTTCACGTGGGAGCATATCTGCGATAAGCTTCTCAAGATTTTCCGGAATAATCGGTTTTGATAAATAATTATCAAAGCCCTCCGCCAAATAGTTATCTCTTGCGCCCACTACCGCATTTGCAGTCAAAACTACAACTGGCGTGTTTACATTGACATTATCCTTTGCATTTCTCAGGAGATGGAATGTCTCCACGCCGTCAAGCTCCGGCATCATATGGTCTAAGAATATAATATCATATTTTGTATCGGCTGTTTTTTTCAGGCATTGCTTTCCGCTGTCCGCCTGCTCAACCATTATCTTTGTTTCTTTTAATAGATTTTTAAATACCTTTCGGTTCGCCTCGTTATCGTCAACGACCAAAACCTTTACGTCAGGCGCTGTAAACAGCGTGCTGTACTCATATTCCTGTGTCATATGCTTTAACCGGCTCTCAATATCACCTATGATTTCCTGCCCCATTACCTTCTGCTCCAAAACAAATGAAAAGGTTGAGCCTTCCCCATAGACACTCTCCACCTCAAGCTTACTGCCCATTAGGAATAAAAGCTGATTTGTTATATTCATTCCAAGACCAGTGCCCTCAACATACCTGTGTTTATTTTCATCAATTCTCTTGAAGGCTTTAAACAGCTCAGGTATATCTTCTTCCTTTATGCCAATGCCTGTATCACTTACCTTAAATACAAGCCTTACCTCGCCGTGCTCCGTGTAACCGCCGCTTGTTACGCTTAATGTTATGCCGCCCCGTTTTGTATATTTCACTGCATTTGACAGAAGATTAAGTAAAATCTGCCTGATTCTTACATCATCGCCAAAAAGGATATTTGGAAGGTCACGTGCAACCTGTATCTCAAGCTTCAGCTTTTTTGCCTCAGCAGAGCTTTGTGTCATATTTACCACATCATTAATCAGGGAAGAAAAATCATACCTGGCAGGAAGCAGCGTCATATTTCCCGAATCAAGCTTCGATAAGTCGAGAATATCATTTACGATACTGAGCATAGATTTCGCTGCAACATTAATATCCATGGCATAGTTGCGGATATTACTCTCTGTGCTTTCCCGCATTATCATTTCATTCATGCCGATAATTGTGTTTATCGGGGTTCTTATTTCATGTGACATTTTGGCAAAAAATTCATTTCTTGCTTGCATTGCAAATTCGGTATCCCGTCTTGCCTTATTGGCAAGATAACGCCCGTAGGCAAGGCTCGACAAAACCTCAGCAATGCTTCCAAGTGCCGCAGCGGCATTATCAATCCGCTCTTTATCAATAACCTCAACCTTTTTAACTGCCTCTATGTATTCCTCCTCATCAATTTCAAGCTCCCTTGCAATTTTTCGGAATTTATCAAGGTCGGGCTTTTTGGAGAGCACCTGCCCTCCAATAAATGAGCCTATCATTTTTCCGTGTACCATAATCGGAGCCGCATAATCAATCAGTCCTCCATGACAGGAATATGCATGGGGTCTTCCATTTTCTATACATATTTCAGCTCCCATTTTGTCACATTTTTCACATCGTTCAGCTCCCTTTGCCGACTGACGTGTGTATTTCATACAAAAGTCAGTAAAATTACTTCCCTCCGTTATCGGTGTACCATCTTTATCTGTAGTCAATGCAGCCATACCCGTAAGCGAAGAAAAGCTGTCCTGTATTTTTTGCAATAATTCAGTTTCAATTAACTCTACCAGCCTGATATCACCCATATTTTCATCTCCTTATAGTCCATTTGCCACGTCTACAAGATACTGTCCATATGCCGTTTTCATAAGAGGTTCAGCAAGTGCAAGCAGCTGTTCCTTATTGATAAAGCCTCGTCTATATGCGATTTCCTCAATACATGAAATATACATACCCTGTCTCTTTTGGAACGCTGCCACAAAATCAGCGGCATCAAGGAGCATGTCATGGTTTCCTGTGTCAAGCCATGCGAACCCACGTCCGAGCGTTTCCACCATAAGCGTGCCCCGTCTTAAATACTCATTGTTTATACTGGTTATCTCGATTTCGCCTCTTGCCGAAGGCTTTACGTTTTTTGCAATCTCTACAACATCATTGTCGTAGAAATAAAGCCCCGGAACGGCATAATTTGACTTTGGATGCTCTGGCTTTTCCTCAATTGACAGTGCCTTTCCATTCTCATCAAACTCTACCACGCCGTACTCCCTTGGATCCTTTACATAGTAACCAAATATTGTTGCTCCTTTTTCCCTTGCCGCTGCATTTTTTAAAACCTTTGAAAAGCTCTGTCCATAAAAAATGTTATCGCCAAGAACAAGTGCAACATGATCCGTTCCAATAAAATCCGCCCCAATTATAAATGCATCCGCCAGCCCCCTCGGTGTCTCCTGCACTGCATAGCAAAAGCTCATGCCAAGCTGCTCACCTGTCCCAAAAAGCTCCTGAAAAGCAGGCAAATCTCTTGGTGTGGATATAATAAGCACTTCTCTGATACCTGCAAGCATCAATGTGGAAAGCGGATAATATATCATGGGCTTATCGTAGACAGGCATTATCTGCTTTGAAACTGCCTTTGTGAGCGGGTACAGACGTGTGCCGGAGCCACCGGCAAGTATGATTCCTTTCATAAGTAACCTCCTTCTTGAAATATATTGCGTATTTTTACTTTCTTGTGTATTTTACTCCGAACTATCTCCGTTGGATTTTCACAGGTATATCGAAAACCGCTTTCGCTCCGACGAAATCGTAACAGTGCTAAGCTCGATAAAACCTCGCTAAGCACTGACGATTTCTAACGGTTTTCTATATACCTGCGAAAATCACAAGGCGATAGTTCTCACTCAGAGAATATACAATGTTGTGTTATATACGATTTTTAAAATGAATTGTACAACTATTATAATGTGTCCTATAACAGGGTTTATGGACTGTCATATAAGGACTATTTGTATTATAACATAAATGTTTTTCGTACGGCAGTCATATATATTTTACTTATCCTTGTACATATCTTCGTAGTATTTCTGGTAATCGCCGCTTGTTACGTTTTTCATCCAGTCCTCATGCTCGAAGAACCATGCGATTGTTTTCTTTATGCCCTCAGCAAACATGGTTTCAGGATACCAGCCAATATCTGCCTTTATCTTGTCTGGTGCGATTGCATATCTTCTGTCATGTCCCTTTCTGTCCTCAACGTATGTGATGAGATCTTTTGACACAAGGGCTTTTCTTGGGTCATCATCTGCAAGCATTTCCTGAAGGGTGTCAATGATTATATTTATGATTTCTATATTCTGTTTCTCGTTGTGTCCGCCTATGTTATAGGTCTCAAAAAGCTTACCCTGCTCCTGCACCATATCGATTGCCTTTGCATGGTCCTCCACATAAAGCCAGTCACGGACATTTTTTCCGTCACCGTAAACAGGAAGCTTCTTGCCTGAAAGTGCATTGTTTATAATAAGCGGTATCAGCTTCTCAGGGAACTGGTACGGTCCATAATTGTTACTGCAATTTGTTATGTTTGCAGGAAATTTGTATGTGTCCATATATGCCTTTACAAGCATATCCGAGGACGCCTTGCTTGCAGAATACGGACTGTGTGGGTCATACGGTGACGTCTCATAGAAAAATGCACTGTCATCATCAGGGAGCGAGCCGTAAACCTCATCTGTTGACACATGGAGAAATTTCTTTCCCTCTTTAAAGCTTCCGTCAGGAAGCTCCCAAGCCGCCTTTGCACAATTTAACATGGTTGCCGTTCCAAGCACGTTTGTCTGCACGAAAATCTCAGGATTTTTAATACTTCTGTCAACATGTGACTCTGCCGCAAAATGCACCACACGGTCTATGTCGTTTTCTGCAAATATTTTTGATATGGCATCCCTGTCACAGATATCCGCCTTGACAAATGTATAGTTGTCCCTTCCCTCAACCTCCTTTAGGTTTTCAAGGTTTCCTGCATAGGTAAGGACATCAACGTTTATTATCCTTATTTCATTATCATATTTTTTAAACATATAATGAATGTAGTTTGAACCGATAAAGCCGGCACCGCCTGTTACCAAATAAGTTCTCATTTTTTAATTCCTTTCTTTTTATATTTACGCAACATTTGCCTCCCTATCTCGAGAAAGCCCAGTTGCACGATATAGACAACTTCATAAGCAGGTGATTTGGAACCGCCGGTGCTTAGCAAGGTATGTCCTGAGGTGGCTGCGAAGCAGACGGAGTCCTGAGGACAAAGGCATTTCATGCACCGTTGCGAGTGACAATCAGCGAAAGCGTGCCTGCGTTGATTTGTCTATATCGTACAACGGATGTTCGCAAAAAGCAGCTTTTATCTGTTACTTCGACAATAGTTCCTTCAAGATACGGTTTACCTCGCCAGGGTCTGCCTTGCCCTGCATTGCCTTCATGGTCTGTCCCACAAGGAAGCCGATGGCTTTTTCCTTGCCGTTCTTGTAGTCCTCTACGGATTTCGGATTTGCTGCTACGATTTCCTCAATTGTTTTGGTAAGTGCTCCCGCATCATTTACGGTTTTAAGACCATGCTCCTCAACATATTTCTCAGGGTCTATGTCGTCCGTAAATATCTTTTCGTATACTTCCTTTGCAACAGTTCCGTTTATAGCCTTTGACTCCACAAGTGCGATAAGAGCCGCAAGGTTTTTCGCTGAAAATGACAAATCATCAGCATCAACCGAATGCTCCTTCATAAGACGCATGGTCTCCACCATAAGCCAGTTTGATACCTTTTTCGGTGCGGCACCAAGTGCGATTGTCTCCTCAAAAATATCTGCCATTTTCTTGGAATTTGTTATAATGTCTATGTCATAATCTGGAATATCGTATTCTTCCTTATACCTGATGCGTTTTTCATCACGAAGCTCAGGCTGTTTTTGGCGTATTTCCTCCATCCATGCATCACTTATGACAATCGGAACAAGGTCAGGGTCAGGGAAATATCTGTAATCCTGTGCATCCTCCTTCGAACGCATCGGATAAGAATATTCCTTTGTGTCATCCCATCTTCTTGTTTCCTGAATCACCGTTTCACCCGACTCAAGCAAATCAATCTGACGCTCACGCTCATTTTCGATTGCCCTCGCAATTGCCTTAAAGGAGTTCAGGTTTTTCGTCTCTGTTCTCGTTCCAAATTCCTCACTGCCAAGCTCTCTGATGGAAAGGTTGACATCTGCCCGCATGGAGCCCTCGTTTAATTTGCAGTCGGACGCTCCAAGATACTGTATAATCAGCCGAAGCTTCTCAAGATATGCAATAACCTCCTCTGCCGACCTCATATCAGGCTCAGAAACAATCTCTATGAGCGGCACGCCGGAACGGTTAAAATCTACTAAGGAGCTGTCCGTAAACGGGTCATGCACAAGCTTTCCCGCATCCTCCTCCATGTGTATCTCATGGATTCTCACAAACTTCTTTTTGCCGTCAACCTCGATTTCCACCTTTCCATCACGGCATATCGGATAATAGAGCTGTGATATCTGATAGTTCTGTGGATTATCGGGATAAAAATAATTTTTTCGGTCAAATTTACAGTTCTGCGTAATGGTACAGTTCGTTGCAAGCCCAACTGCTACCGCCTTTTCCACAACAGCCTTATTCAGCACAGGAAGCGACCCCGGCATACCCGTACATACAGGACATGTGTGTGTGTTGGGAGCACCGCCAAATTCCGTGGAGCAGCCGCAGAATATTTTTGTTTTCGTTGCAAGCTCTACATGAACCTCAAGTCCTATGACTGTTTCATATGTTTTTGACATTCCTAAAGCCCCCTTTCAGCAAGCAGTGCAGGTCTTTCATAGCTCCTGCTGCACTCAAACGAATATGCCACCCTTATAATCGACTTTTCATCAAAGGTCTGTCCCAAAAGCTGAAGTCCTACCGGCATGCCGTTTTTATCAAAGCCACAGGGCAGTGAAATTCCAGGAATTCCTGCAAGATTTACGGAAACAGTGTAAATGTCTCCAAGGTACATTTTAAGCGGGTCGGAAAGGGACTCTCCCTTTGTAAGTGCAGTCGTAGGTGCAACCGGACCCAGTATCACATCATAGTTTGCAAATGCATCGTCAAATGCTTTCTTTATGAGTGCCTTTGTCTTTAACGCCTTAACATAGTATGCATCGTAATAGCCTGAGCTTAAAACAAAGGATCCAAGCATGATTCTTCTCTGTACCTCAGGACCAAAGCCCTCGGAACGCGACTTTTTATACATATTATGAAGGTCTGTATATTCAGCAGTCCGATAGCCATACTTAACACCGTCAAACCGTTCAAGGTTTGAGGATGCCTCCGCAGATGCAATAATATAATATGCAGGTATGGCATATTCTACCATTCCAAGGTCAAATTCCTCAACGATTGCACCTTTATCACGAAGAATGTCTGCCGCTGCAAGAACATTTTTCTTAACGTCCGCATCAATTCCCTCGCCAAAATAATCTCTCGGTATGCCGATTTTCATTCCCTTTACATCATCAACAAGTGCAGCGGTAAAATCGCTCCCCTTGTCAGTAATGCCATCGCCTACATAATCCATGTTTTCATTGTATGATGTAGAATCCTTCGGGTCATGCCTGCATATAATTTCCAAAATTGCCGCACAATCCGTTACATCCTTTGCGATAGGTCCAATCTGGTCAAGGGATGAGCCGTAAGCAATCAGTCCGTATCTTGAAACCCTGCCATAGGTAGGCTTTATTCCTGTTACACCACAAAATGCGGCAGGCTGTCTGATGGAACCGCCTGTGTCAGAGCCTAGTGCATATGGCACCTCCTCGGCTGCAACTGCAGCGGCAGAGCCTCCTGAAGATCCACCCGAAACCTTATTCAAATCCCATGGATTTTGGGTTGGTCCGTAAAAGGATGTCTCCGTTGTGCTTCCCATTGCAAACTCATCCATGTTTGTCTTTCCAATAATGACAGCTCCTGCATCCTTCAGTGCAAGAACAGCATCAGCCGTATAGGTTGGAATAAAGTTACTTAGTATTTTTGAGGAGCAGCTTGTAAGCAGCCCTTTCGTACACATATTGTCCTTTATTGCAACAGGCACGCCCGCAAGTGGCGATGAAAGCTCTCCTGCATCTATTTTTTCCTGTATCATCTTTGCCTGTTCCATTGCATTTTCAGCGTCAACAGTTACAAAAGCATTTACATCATTTTCTAATTTTTCTATTCTGTCAAGGTATGCCTTTGTTACATCCATAACCTTAAGCTCCCCTGACTTTATTTTCTTTCCAAGCTCTACAGCCGTAAGTTTCGATATATCCATCTTAAGCACCCCCTAGTCAAATGTTTTCGGCACCTTGTAGCAGCCGTCCTTCTGCTCAGGTGCATTTGAAAGAAGCTGCTCCCTGTCGTCGCCGTTTGTGACAGCGTCCTCCCGGAATACATTTTTTACAGGAAATGCATGGCTCATGGCAGGAACATTGTCTGTATCCAATTCATTTAACTTGCTTACATAATCAAGCATGTTGGACATATCCTTCTTTGCCTGCTCCTTCGCCTCATCGGAAAGCTCAAGCTTGGCAAGAATACCTACATACTCTATTGTTTCATCCGTAATAACCATAAGATACCTCCTATCTAACTTCTCACCTTTATATGCACCTCACGAAGCTGCTGCTCCGTTACCTCGCCCGGTGCACCACACATTAAATCCTGTGCCGTGCCGCTCATCGGGAATGGTATTACCTCTCTGATATTTTCCTCATTACGAAGAAGCATAATCATTCTGTCAACGCCTGGTGCCATGCCTGCATGAGGCGGTGCACCAAACTGAAATGCACTGTAAAGTGCACCGAATTTTTCCTCCAAAACAGACTTGTCATAGCCTGCTATCTCAAATGCCTTTTCCATAATCTGCATGTCATGGTTTCTGACGGCACCTGAGGAAAGCTCAACGCCGTTGCAGACAATATCATACTGATATGCAAGTATTTCAAGTGGATCCTTTTCATTTAATGCATCAAGTCCTCCCTGCGGCATGGAAAATGGATTGTGGGTAAATCCGATGCTCTTTGTCTCAGTGTCGTACTCATACATCGGGAAATCATTAATATAACAGAACCGGTATGCATTTTTCTCAAGCAAATCCAGTCTGCTTCCAAGCTCTGTTCTAATCTGTCCTGCAAATATTGCCGCCTGCTTCTTTGTATCGGCAATAAAGAATATTGTGTCACCCACATCAAGTCCTGCCTTGTCGGCAAGCTCCTGCTTCATATCATCAGGAATAAACTTGTCGATTGGTCCCTTGTAGGTTTTATCCTCAAGCACCTCAAGGTAGCCAAGTCCGCCCATTCCGATTGAGGTTGCAAACTTGAGCATTTTCTCATGCTGACCCTTGGAAAGCTTGGCATGTACGTTGATTGCCCTTACGGTCTTGCCATGAAATGGCTTAAAGGTACATCTCTCAAAAAATTCTGAAAGGTCAATAATCTCTAACGGATTTCTAAGGTCAGGCTTGTCCGTACCGTATTTCAGCATTGCCTCCTCATAGCTGATAACAGGATATGGTGCCTTTGTGACGGAATATCCTTTCGGTGCAAACTTTTCAAAGGCTGCGGAAAGAACCTCCTCACCGACTTTAAAAACATCCTCCTGTGTTGCAAAGCTCATCTCGAAATCAAGCTGGTAAAACTCTCCCGGTGAACGGTCAGCCCTTGCGTCCTCGTCCCTGAAGCATGGTGCAATCTGAAAATATTTATCAAAGCCCGACACCATTAAAAGCTGCTTATATTGCTGCGGTGCCTGCGGCAATGCATAAAACTTGCCCTTATATTTTCTTGAAGGAACAATATAGTCCCTTGCACCCTCCGGTGATGACGCACAAAGTATCGGGGTCTGTATTTCAAGGAATCCAAGCTCTGTCATTTTCTCACGCAGAAAGCTTATGACCTTTGACCTGAAAATCATATTGTCCTTGACCTTACGGTTTCTCAAATCGAGGTAACGGTACTTCAGTCTTACCTCCTCACGAACCTCCTTTGAGGTTGTAACCTCAAACGGCACCTGCTTGTAAACCTTTCCAAGCACATCAACCTTGTGTGCCTCAAGCTCTATGGTGCCTGTAGGAATTTTAGGATTGTAGGTTTCCTCATCCCTATGCTCCACAAGTCCCTCTACGGAGATACACTCCTCCCTTGTCAGACCGTCAAGCAGGCTTGTATCTCTCATAACAACCTGCATCACACCGTACATGTCACGAAGGTCAATAAACGATACGCCTCCGTGGTCACGGATATTTTCAATCCATCCTGCTATGCGGATTTCCTTTCCAACAAGCTCCTCACCCATATTTTCCATTGTCATGTCTCTGTAAATGTTTGAACTCATGTTTTTCTTCCTTTCCTAATAAAGTAAAAAAGCCCGAGGCTTTATAAACCTCGGGACGAATAAACAACAGTTATCCGCGGTACCACCCGCTTTAAAATATAAGTTATGTAAACTTACATTTTCTCTCTATCTCCGTAACGTGGATAGGACGTATATACCTAGACCTCACCAAAAGGCTTCAATATATCAGCTCAGGTAGCGTTCCGCCATGTAGGGTGTCATGCTATAGCTCTCAGTCTGCGGCTATATTCCCTGTCATGTCCTTTTACCGGCAGTCTCCGTCATTGCCTTTTCCTTTATACTTTGCAAAGATTATATGCTAATTATTCCCAAAAGTAAAGGGGTTATATGCATTATTTTTTTATCATCTGCTATATTTTATCAACCCATTTATGGCATAGCACAAATTACACCAGACGGATTTCCAAAATCCATATCCCGCATATCTGTAGGTTTTAAAATTCATAACCGCCGATTTAAGCTTATTGCCGGATTTACTTCCGGGCGTTATTCTGTACAGCAAAAGCGGCTCCTGTATTCCCACTGCATATTCATAATCCTTCAGCATTTTCAGCCACGACAGATAATCCTCATGGGCGTCACTATGCTGCATTGGGTATTTCAGCATCACATCTCTTTTTACCAACACGGAGGAACAGTTAATGCAGTTTGTTTTCTCAATCTCCTTAAGGGTTATTTTTATCGGGGTTGTGATTATTTTATCAAGCATATCCCCCTCGGAGTCCACAAGAATCCGTGATGTATTGCAAAGCGGTGCTGCCTGATACTGCTTCATGGTTTCCAGCTGTTTTTCAAGTTTTTTTTCCTCCCATATATCATCCGCATCAAGAAAAGCCACATATTTTCCCCTTGCAAGCTTTACGCCCCTGTTTCTTGTGACTGCAACCTTTTTATTTTCCCTGTTTGAGAAAATGTATACAGGAAATTCACTGTTTTTCAGGCTCTTATCACATACAATGCCTGCCCATCTGAAAATAATTGCTTTTTCATTCAATCCGCCAATGGAGGTTTTTTCTTCCGAAACCTCATAGCTCCACTTAACCTTTGATAGAAACTCCTCTATCCACGACTCTCCTGAATGGTCATCAACAATAATAATTTCCTTTTTCACGTCCTGCATTGCCGCAGAGGAAAAAGCGTCCATGATATATTTGCCCGGATTGTATGCAGGAATAATTACTGATACCATTTATACCGCCTCTTTCTAAAACCTAACCTCTCGTCCCTCTTTTTTCCACTGCCGGAATTCTGCCGTAGCGGCAAAGAGAACGTCTCCTGAGGAATTAATTGCCGTTTCAAAGGAATCCTGCACAACGCCTACAATAAATCCTACGCCTACAACCTGCATTGCCACATCGGCTGAAATGCCAAAAAGCGAGCATGCCATAGGAATGAGCAGCAGCGAACCGCCTGCCACGCCCGATGCACCGCAGGCTGCAATTGCTGAGAGCAGACTTAAAATAATTGCCGTTGGTATATCCGTTGCAATATTCATTGTGTTTGCCGCAGCCATAGTCATAACAGTAATTGTTATGGCTGCACCGTCCATATTGATTGTAGCACCAAGCGGAATGGAAACGGAATAAACATCCTTATCAAGCCCGAGCCTTTCGCAAAGTGCCATGTTGATTGGAATGTTGGCGGCAGAGCTTCTCGTAAAAAATGCCGTAAGCCCGCTTTCCTTAAAGCACCTTAATACAAGGGGATATGGATTTTGGCGTAAACAAATCCATGCGATAAGCGGGTCAACAATCAGTGCCACGGCAAGCATACATCCCACCAACAGAAGAAGCAGCTTTCCGTAATCGGTAAATATGCTAAGACCGTTCGTGGAAACGGTAGTAAATACAAGTCCTAAAATTCCAAAAGGTGCCAGATTTATAATCCACTTTACCGCCTGCGACACAGCATCGGACATATCCTGCAACATTCTGATTGTCGTATCTGCCCCATACTTTTTAAGTGCAAGCCCAAATATAACCGCCCACGCCAAAATTCCGATATAGTTGGCATTCATCAGTGCACTTACGGGATTTGCAACAATATTATTAAGAAGGGACCGAAGCACCTCGGAAATACCACTTGGAGCCGTCTGCTCCACAGCCGCCGTAAGCTTCAGGGTAACAGGAAATGCAAAGCTTGCAAGCACAGCTACAACCGCAGCAAGAAATGTACTCAGCATATAAAGGATAATCACTGTCCTGAATTTCTTTCCGATACCGCTGCTTGCCTTCGCCAAAGAGCTTATGACAAGCACAAATACCAAAATAGGTGCAACCGCCTTAAGTGCCCCGACAAAAATATCACCAAGAATTGATATAGCCGTTGCCTTTGGTGTAAAAACACCAAGCAGTGCCCCGATAACCAAGCCTATAAAAATTCTTAAAATTAAGCTTGTTTTGTTATATACTTCCACAATTTTTTTCATACGTTTTCCCCGCTTTCATTTTTTCTCATCTTCTCAAGGTCATCTCCCATAACGAGCCTCATAATCCTCTTTGTTGCATGCCCGTCGCAGGCGCTCATATATTTTTCCTTAAACTGCGTTACAATATGCTTGTCAAAATTTGTTTCCATCGTTTTTATGCAGCCAAGAACCTCTTTTCCCGATCTGCAAATAGGTCCCGGAACAAACTCGTCATATTTGTAGTAAAAGCCTCTCCAGTCAAAGTAATCCTCCAAGTCATAAGCAAAGAATATCATAGGTCTTTCAAAAAGTGAATACTCAAATACAAGGGAAGAATAGTCAGATATACAGATGTCGCTTACAAAAAGCAAATCCTCTATGGATAATTCCTCCGTAACATCCCTTGCAAACTCTGAAAATTCCTCGTCTATCATGGGACGGTTTTTCACAAATGGGTGGTGCTTAAAAAGCATAACATATTCTTTTCCTAGTGTATCCCTCATCATCTGCATGTCAAATTCATTGGGCGTTTTTGCCGATGCAACCCTTCCCCTAAACGTAGGCGCATACAAAATAATTTTTTTCCCCCTTGCCTGTGGAAATACCGAGTAGAGCCTGTCAAATGCAAGCTTTTTCATTTTCGGGTCATAAAATATATCCGTTCTTGAAATGCCTACAGGCTTTACAATGTTTTCCTCATGCCTTACATTCATTGCCTCCTCATACGCCCATACAACCTCAGGCGAGCTTACGGTTACGTGCGTATAATTGCCATGATATGGATATTTATTGAGCGTCTTTTTGTCATCACCAAATTTAAGCTCAGCAATGCTCATTCCAAATTTTTTAAATGCACCACATGCATGCCAAAGCTGCGTAACAACCGTTTCCTTCCTTAGGGACAGACAGCTAAATACATTTGATGCATCATTCAGAAAAACATATTTTGCATCTGCCACATCAACTACCATTTTTTTACAAAACCTTTCATACTCCCGCCAGCGTGAAAAGCTCATATGCAAAAAATGCGTGGAAATTTTATAGGTATACTTATTTTTTAATTCGTCATAGATATATCTGAAATTATCGCTTATTTCAGGCATACGCACCTCAATAAAAACAACCTTTTCCTTGTCAATTTCCTTGTTCGCATGTTTTTTGTAAAGGCGTGGATACATAATTCTAAGGGAATAAAAACGATACAGCTTTTTTGCCCCTCTTAAAAAAAACTGATAGATATGTGATTTGTATATTGTTCTTCTCCATCCTGTCAGCATAATCGTTACCTGCTTATTTCCTTCACAATTCTTTCCGTCACGTGTCCGTCACAGGCAGACATATACCGTTCCTTAAATTTCTGCCTTAAAGCATGCATCTTATCTTCATTTGTGACGTTCTTCTCTTTTTCATCTCCAACAATAACATTATACAAAATCCTTACTGCCTCATCAATATTATTATTTTTCACAATATGTCCCGGCAGGCTGCCAAAATCAAGATAAAAACCTCTATCCCTTGCATAAGCCTCATAGTCAGGTGCAAAAAACACAATAGGTCTGTCCAAAAGAAGATACTCAAAAAAAATGGAGGAATAATCCGTTATGAGTACATCGGCACATACAAGAAGCTCGGTGGAATCCTCCCTGCTTTGCGGGTCTCTTTCCTTTTGGTCGCAAGGCATCCTCCCTGCTTCGCGGGTCCCTCCTTCCGACATGGGATGAAAAGCCTTTATGACGTACAGCTCATTTTTGTATAGCTCGGCGAGCCTGTCTATATACTCCCCGCCAACCACAGTTGCAGTTCCTGCATTTCCCCTAAAAGTGGATGCCCAAAGAACCACCTTTTTTCCTTCTGCATTAGGGTGTGTACGCTTAAATTTCTCCCTGCACAGGCTTAGATATTCCCTGTCAAACAGCCTGTCAGTAATACAGCACCCAAGCGGCTTTACGATTCCCTTGCCAAGCCTCATGGCTGACCGAAAAAACGGCACACAATATTTTCCGCTTACAGTTACAAGGTCATAATTTTTGTATACATTTCCCCTATATCCCTTTGGTATGTCATCAAATGCGTCATAGCCAAATTTCTTAAATGCACCACAGCCATGCCAAAGCTGTATTACCTTTGTTTCCTTTCTTTTTTTACAGGCAGCCACAGGGAGAAAATTGTTACAAATGATAACACAGCCGCTTACGGCATACAGCCTCATAAATCCAAGCATTTTTCTCATGCCTGCAAATACACTTATTTTCCCCAAATCAAAAAAACACTCCTGAACGTCAAAGCCCAAATGAAGGAGGGTGTCCCTTACCTGCTTCATATGCGGGGGACAGTTCTCGTGGTGTGCATCTGCAAGAATAATTTTATTTTTATGAACCGGCTTAAACCGGTTCAGATTATATACAAGAGGAAACAAAATATGCTGGGAGAGCATTTTAAGCTGCTGTTTTATTTTAAATTTTATCTTCCTCATAACCATTACCTCAGTTTCTCAGACAGCCATTGTTCCATATAGAAATCATATGCCTGGCTCAGCTCTATCATATAGAAATTTTATCATTTTCTACTTTGTCATACTCTCATATGCAGATACGGTTTCCTCCATATCCCCATATTTTATCAGTCTGCCACGTTCAAGAATGACAGCCTTATTACAGATACGCCTTACCTGCTCCATGTTATGTGATACAAACAAAACCGTAATGCCCTTATCCATCATGTCCCTTATTTTTTTCTCGCTCTTTTTCTTAAATTTAGCGTCCCCTACGGAAAGCACCTCATCAAGTATCAATATATCAGGGGAAACGGCTGTTGCAATTGCAAAGCCAAGTCTTGCCCGCATGCCCGATGAATAATTTTTGAGGGGAACGTCAATAAATTCACGAAGCTCGGAAAAATCCACAATTTCATCATATTTTTCCTCCATAAATTTTCTGGAATGTCCAAGCACGGCACCGTATAAGAATATATTTTCAGCACCCGTATACTGCATGTCAAAGCCTGCCCCAAGCTCTATCATGGGGGCAATGACGCCCTGTTTTTCCACCGTACCCTCCGTCGGCTTAAACACCCCTGCGATTACCTTCATAAGCGTGGATTTTCCCGCACCATTCAGACCAAGGATTCCTACCCTGTCCCCCTGTTCTACCGTAAAGGATATGTCACGCAGCGCCCAAAACTCATTAAACGAAAGTTCCCGCTTTATGCGCTTAATAAAATATTCCTTGACGCTGTCTACCTTTTCCCTGCTTAAATTGAAACGCATGCCTACATCCGTAAGCGTAATAATATGATTCATAATTTATACCCTTTTATATATACAAAATAAAATCGTTCTGTTTTTTTGCAAAGACAAGCCCGCCTGCGATAACGCTTACAAGGGCAAATATGCTTGCGTATGCCAGCATCCCCATGTCCATCGCCTCGCCAAACACACAGCTTCTGAAATTTGAAATGATACAGAACAGAGGATTGTATTTTAAGATCCAGCCCACACTGCTTGTAAGAATCGCATCAGGGTAATAAAATATGGCGCAGGTATACATAACAAGCATAAGGGCGACGTTCCACAAATATTCGAGGTCACGGAAAAAGACACCTGCCGTTGCAAGTATCAGTCCCACTCCCACTGATAATACAAATAACACAAGCAATGGCACTACCGAAAATAACATATAAAGGGTTGGATAAACCTTAAGTGATATAGACACAGCAAACAGCACCACAAGGGATATTAAGAACAGCACATAGTTATATGCTATTCCTGACAGGGGGTAAAGATATTTGGGCACATACACCTTTTTTATCATTCCCTGATTTGTCCTGATAGACTTTAACGCATTTGTGGTCGACTGCGAAAAAAGGGTATAGATAAGCCGTCCTGCAAGAATATAGACAGGAAAATCCTTCCCATCATGTCCAAGCAGCGTTCCAAATACAACGGTAAGCACAATCATGGTAAGCAGTGGCTCAGCCATAGACCATATAATGCCGAGATATGACCGTCTGTATTTTAATTTGATTCCCTTTCTTACAAGCTCCACAAACAAATTGCCGTATTGCTTAAACTCCTGAAAAAATGTTTTCATACTGTTTTATACCGTTTCCCCTAATTAATGATAAACAACCACCTTAAATAACCGATTAGCTGCCACACGCTTAATTTGTAATTTCTTTTACTATATCAATCGTCCTGATTAAACCGTCTGACATATCATAAAGCGGCGTCCAGCCCGTTCCCTTTAATTTCTGACAGTCAAGCAGCGCCTTTGTCGCCTTGGAATAGCCTGCACTTTCCGTTTTATCAGGAAGCTCATAAACAACCCTTTTGCCAACATAATCCGCTATGACTTTTGCAAGCTCCCGAAGCGTCAAATCGGAGGCATCGGACGCGATATTGTAAGCCTGTCCATTTTCTCCCTCAAGCATAAGCTTTATAATTGCAGAGGCGGCATCCGCCACATAGACGTATGAATAAAGCTGCATGCCCTCACTTTTTAACACAATATTCTCGCCATATGCTCCCTTTAAAATAAACTGGGATATCGCCTTCGTGTCCGACAGAAGCATGGTCGGTCCGTAGGTTCTTGAAAGACGTGGAATAACAACGTCAAGTCCATGCTGCTTCCTATATGCCTGACAAAGCGCCTCTCCCGTCCGTTTGCTCTCAGGATAGCCTGCACGAAGCGTATTGCAGTCTATATATCCAAGGTAGTCCTCGGCAAATTTATCTGTATCTCCCTTGTTTTCACCGTAAATCTCAACGGATGATAGAAATACGAACCGTTTACAGCCTGCTTTTTCGGCGAAATCCAAAAGATATTTTGTTCCAAGCACATTTGCAGATATTGTGCCTATGGGGTCGCTTGCATAAGCGGCAGGATGCGTATTGCTTGCAGCATGTATGACATAATCAATCCCATTCAAATCTGCAGGTTTGCTTATGTCCAACGGTTCATTTATATCGTGGCAGACAAAATGAAGCTTGCCACAATCCATATAGCTTCCAAACCTGTCCCAAGCCTTTTTTTTGCTTCTCCCGATAACATATACGTGAGTTTCTAAGCCCATAACCTCATTTTGGTACATAAGAACGTCAACGATAAAGCTTCCTATCATGCCGGTACCGCCTGATATTACTACGGATTTACCTCTTAGCATTTCCCATTTATAATTGCAACAGGCAACACGCTTGATATCCTCCATGTAAAGCCTGCTATCATATAATGACATAACAAAACCTCCGTTACGGAACATCATCCATTTTATGTTTGCTTCGGTATATGTTCCACTCTACTTTAACCACTTGTCTTTTTCTGCTGTCAGATAACCCTTAAATATCTCCAAATCATCCTTTGTGGTAAGCTTTATATTTTTATCAGAGCCCTTTGCAAAATAAAGCCGTTCTCCAAGCTCCACCATCATTGTATTTGTGTAGGAGGAGCCGTAAATTCCGATTTCCTCCTGAAATGCCTTCTCATATGCCCAAATGAGCTTATCCAGCTTGTATGCCTGCGGCGTTGACACTCTCCTCAGTGTCTCCCTCGGAATATATTTTGTTGTGGATTTTTCATCATCGACAACAAAAATCTGCTCATTGTACGGCAGGGAAGACACGCCATTTCCGTATTCATTACATTTATCAATCACATCATTTAAAACCGCATCATCAACAAGCGGTCTGATTCCGTCGTGAATGATAATGTTATCGTCTCCGTCACAGTTATCCTTTAAATGATAAACTCCGTTTCTTATGGACTCCTGCGCACTGCTGCCGCCTGACACGACCCATTTAAGCTTTGTTATGTTAAACTGCTTTGCATATGCCCAAAGTATATCATGCCAGCCGTCTATACAGACAACCAAAATGGCATCAATCATGTCATGTCTTTCAAAGCTCTCAAGCGTGTAAATGATGACAGGCTTGTCATATACATTGATAAACTGCTTTGGTATGTCCTGACCCATGCGTGAGCCTGAGCCGCCCGCAATAATAACCGCTATATTCATGTAATGCTCCTCCCACATTTACCTAAATTCCTTCAGAGCTTTCCTTCCTGAAAATGACACGGAAGGTTAAAATCATCAGCTTTATATCAAGCCAATAGCTGTATTCCTGTATGTATGTCAAATCAAGCTTCAGCTTGTCTATGGGCTTCGTGTTGTATTTGCCGTAAACCTGCGCATAGCCCGTTATGCCCGCCTTCACCTTCAGCCTTATTGCAAAATCAGGTATTTCCTTGGAATATCTTTCAAATATTTCAGGGCGTTCGGGACGTGGTCCCACAATGGACATATCCCCTGCAAGCACGTTAAAAAGCTGCGGCAGCTCATCTAAATGCAGTCTTCTTAGCACCCTGCCTACAGGCGTTATCCTGCCGTCATGCTTTTTTGCAAGCTGTACCCCCTGCTCCTCAGCATCAATACCCATGCTCCTGAATTTCAGCATCATAAAGCGTTTACCCCCAAGCGTAAGCCTCTCCTGCCTATACAAAGCAGCCCCGCCGTCATAAACCTTTATGAAAAGGGCAATGATAAGCATAAGGGGAGCCGTTACTACGATACCGGCAAGCGCTGTTACTATATCCATCATTCTTTTCACAAATCTCTGATCCAAATGAAGTCCCTGATTTCGTGAAAGAAAAAGGGGCGTGTCCACAAGATGCATATAATCCGAGCCACGCATAATAATATCCGTAATTTTCGGCACAACATAGGTACGGATATCATGCTCATAGCAATATTTCATTATGCCGTTCCGTTCCCCTGAAGGAAGGTCGTACAAAAATACTCCCTCAAAATTAAGCACATCACTGCATATTCTTTCAAAGCCCTTCTGATAATCTAAAATTTCCTTAACCTCATATTTATCGGTTCTTGTATTCAGCTTTTCAAGGAAGGTTTCCAGTGGATAGTTGCCGTATATAATAATAACCTTTCTTGGCGGAAAAGCCCTTCCGTATATTACCCTTGTCAGCTTTATCCACACGCCTGCAAAAACAATCTGAATCACTGCCCCAAGCAAAACAGGAAGCACAGGCATGTAATCCGTAAAAACCATACAGATAAAAACATAGCCCGCCCCGCTTGAACAGATAATGGCAAGCATATGAGAAAGAATCAAATCCACCGACCGCATGTAGCTCACATTATAACCGTTAAAGCTTTTTGTGAGCAGATACATAAATATGGCGTACAGCCCAATAACCGCCATATGCCCATACTTAAAGAAATGGCTGTTATAGGGATTATGATAATACCGAAACCATACGACAGCAAATGTAAGCGTCTCAAAAATCCACAATATGAAATTGGACGTTATGCTGAAAATTCGTTTTTGCTGTTCCGATTTGTACATATCTTTCTCCGTCATACAATGGCATATAAAGCAATTTCCATTATATCATTCATAATCGTTATAACTATTACTCAGGCAACGTAAACGGAGGCAGCGACACAGGAAAATTCATGTTATAAAAAGGATCTCCGTCCTTTAAAATATCCTGCCACTTTTCCCTGAACAGGGAAATTTCCTTTTCAAATCTTGCCTTCTTTTCAGGGGTATCTTCATATCCTCTTGATTTGGATTCATAGTGATACCATTTTGCATTTGCACAGTAGGTAACCAAAAGACCAGCCCTGCCAACCCGCAGGCAGTAGTCGACGTCATTGCCTGCAACGACAAATTCCTCACATAGCCCCCCAACCTTGTCAAACACTGCCTTAGGCGTCATAAGGCAGGCAGCAGTAACTGCGCTGAAATTGCTGTTTATCCTTGCCCGCATCATATAACCCATGTCAGTGTCCTTATAGCCGGAAAAAACATGTCCCGCATAGCCGGCAAAGCCTATGACGATGCCTGCATGCTGCACCGTATCATCTGCAAAAAAAAGTTTTGCCCCCACAGCTCCCACATCATCCCTCATGCAAATTCCAACCATTCTTGAAAGTGCATCGGGACTAATAAGCTCCGTGTCATTATTTAACAGCAAAATATATTCCCCTTTTGCCTTGGAAACGCCAAAATTATTGATTGCCGAATAGTTAAAACCTTTTTCCCATTTTACGACACGGAAGTTGTCGTGCGCCTGCTCCATAGCCTCATAATACCGGAAGGTTTCTTTTTCGGTGCTTCCATTTTCAACTATGACAAATTCAAAGCTTTTATAAGTGCTTTTATCATATATGGAGCTTACACATTTCGTCAAGTCATCTATATGGTCTTTATTTGGAATTATAATGGAAATGAGAGGCTCTTTATCAATGATATACCTTACATCATAAAGCCCGGTCATATCGGTAAATCCAACCTCTGCCTTAATTCCCACACGGTCTAAATGTGCCTGCAGCGCCCTTCTGCCAGCATCGTAAGCATATTCCTTGCTTTTTGGGTTTCCCGCAGTAGAGTTTTTGTGAATCCTCCAATGATAGAGGATATGTGGTATATGCTTTATTTTATTTGTCTGCTCAATACATTTCAGTATAAGGTCATAGTCCTGCGCCCCATCATATTTTTTGTCAAAGGCACCCACCTTATGGATAAGCTCCTTTTTCACAACAAAAAAATGAGTGATATAATTGTGTACCAAAATAAGATCCATGGAAAAGTCCGGCTTAAACTTTGGGTTCATCCGCTTATTTCCCTTGGAATTAATCATATCCTCATCCGTATAGATAATGTCATATGCTCCATTATTTGAAGCCGTGTTTTCATTTAGCGCACTTACAACATGGTAAAGTGCGTCCGGTTCAAGCAGGTCATCATGGTCAAACAGTCCCACATACTCGCCCTTCGCAAGTGCAAGAGCGGCATTTGTATTTTCCGAAATTCCCTTGTTTTCCTCAAGAAATGCACACGTTATTCTGCTGTCCCTTGCCTGATATTCCTTTATGATATCCCTTGCAAGCCTGCCTGCCTCTTTTTTTATATCGCTTCCGTCAGCGATGCAAAGCTGCCAATTTTCGTAGGTCTGTGCCATAACGGACGCAATCATCTCACGAAGATATTTCTCAGGCGTATTGTAGGTAGGCACAATGACACTAATGATAGGCGCATAGGAAAAGCGGACCTTTTTCTGCCGTTCAAGCTCCTCCGAAGTAGTCCTATGTTTTTCAAACCATTTCGGATAGTAATAGTCCATTCCCCAAAATACCTGTTTGATTTTTGTTATAAACAGACCAATGCCATTTTTAAATAAATATTTTATGCCTTTTATTATACTTTTCGGTTTTAATAATTCTTTGTTCATGTTTTGCTCCAAACAGACTGATGCATCTGCTTATATTTTACAGGAAATAATAATATCACATATCCTGTCAACATCGGTTAAGGAAAGTCCTGCATAAAGCGGCAGCGTCAAAACCCTCTTGCTGATATGTAACGCCACGGGCGTAAGATTAGCGTCATACTTTCCGTTGAAGCAGTCAAACGTATTGGTAATCGGGTAAAAATATTTTCTTGCACCGATTCCATGCTGCGCCAAGGCATGAGAAACCCCATCCCTGTCCGTACCAAAAAGCTTCTCATCAAAAACAACAGGAAAATATGCATAATTTGTCTGGACGTCAGGCTGCGTACTGTTCAATCTAATACCGGCAATATTACTAAGACGTTCCGTATACCGCTCAACTACAAGCCTGCGTTTTTCAATCTCCTCATCAATATGCCGCAAATTACAGACTCCCATTGCGGCACAAAATTCATTCATTTTAGCATTTGCACCGATGCCATCCACCGTCTCCTCATCACGTATTCCAAAGTTCTTCAGCCTGTAAAGCTCTATTCCAAATATCTCATCGGCAAAGCATGCTGCCCCGCCTTCAATCGTATGAAATACCTTAGTTGCATGAAAACTAAAGCAGGCAACATCTCCATAACAACCTGTACCCTTTCCCTTATAAGTTACCCCAAATGTATGGGCTGCATCATAGATAACCTTCAAGCCATGCTTTTTCGCAATGCTGTCTATGGCTTCAATATCGCAAACATTTCCATAAACATGAACCGGCACTATGGCACAGGTTTTGTCCGTAATTAAAGCCTCCAGCTTTGAAGCATCAATTGTAAAATCCTTCGGATTAATATCACAAAAAACCGGCTTCAAGCCATTTCTTACTATGGCATGGGTCGTGGATGCAAAGGTAAAGGGTGTCGTAATAACCTCCCCCTGGAGCTTTAACGCCTGCAAGGAAAGCTCCAGCGCCATGTGCCCGTTTGTAAATAAATCCAGCATCGGCACGCCGAGATACTCCTTCAACTGCTCCTTAAGCTTATTATGCTCAGGTCCCATATTTGTAAGCCAGTGGGTGTCCCACATTCCCTTTATTTCATCAACATACTCATCAAAGTCAGGAAGGGAAGACCTTGTTACTAAAATATTTTGCGACATATTATGCCTCCTGATAATACAATATACATTCACGATATATGTATTTTGAACGATATATTTTATAGTCTATTTGTTTTTATAATCCTTAATTCCGCCCCACTTCTTATCCTTGTCAGAAATGGTAAGGTCAGCCTTTGTCATCCCGTCAGGAAGGGGCCACGCTACGCCTATATCAGGGTCATCAAAGAAAAGCCCGCCCTCATCATTCGCATGATAAAAATCAGAGCACTTATAGGTAAACTCAGCGCTTTCAGAAAGAACAATGAAGCCGTGTGCAAAATTTTTCGGAATGAAAAACTGCTTTTTATTTTCAGCAGAAAGCACAACACCAAACCATTTTCCAAAGGTTTTTGAGCCTTCTCTAAGGTCAACCGCCACGTCAAAAACCTCGCCGCTTACCACACGCACAAGCTTATCCTGCGGATAATTTATCTGAAAATGCAGTCCTCTTAACACACCCTTCTTGGAGCTTGACTGATTATCCTGAACAAAATCCACGTCAATACCCGCTGCCTGAAAATCCTGCTTCTGATATGTCTCCATAAAGTATCCACGCTCGTCGCCAAATACAGAAGGGGTAATTACCTTAAGCCCTTCTATATCACATGTTTCAACTGTTATTTTTCCAAATTTTTCTGTTTTGCCGTTCATTTTTTCGCCTTTCTAATAAATATTTTTCATCTATCCGTTATTAATACAAAATATATAATTTCATAACCTGCCTAATAATATATCCCGCCGTCCTTTCATTATAACAAAGTTGTTTTTGTAAGTAAACGGCAACAAATAAATAACCATTAACTCATTATGTACATTCATTTAATATGGCATCCACGCAAGCTTTTACTTTACTATTTTGCTTTTGCCCATCACTCAGGGACAAATAAACGGTAATAGGGTCAACAAAGCCCGTTCCATTAAAATTGATACAATAGCCAAGCTCCTGAACAACGCAGCCTACTTCATCGTCATCTAATGCCTGTTCCCTCGTCTTAATCTGAAATCTCTGCAAATCCCGTTTCGTGACCGCATATGTAGGATAAACATTATCCTGCAACCCAAAATAATGACAAATTGCCGAACTGCCTGATTTTATATTTGCTGAAATATCCTCGATAAACTCAAATGTCTTAATCACAGGATTTCTAAATAAGGGCTCCAACAAATTCCACAGTTCCTTCGGGGAAATGCCTATGGAAAGCAGCCTTGCCCTTCCAACATCCTTGATAACCGGAAGCTTTAAATACTGTATTTCATCAAAGCATTTACGCACTGCCATGGTTGTCACATTAAGCTTCTCTGCAATTTCTTGGGCAGACATGTCCTGCCACTTTTCATATAAAGCCAACAGCAGCAGTTTTTGCGTAAGAAATGCAATTCTTTCAACAGGCTTAATCGTTTTATCTGCTCTCGCATATACCAATATATCCAAAAAAGGAAGAAAAACCATTTTGTCCCAAATAATAAACGGAATCCCCTCCTCCACCATCTTATTCCTTATATAAATGCTTTGGTTTTTGAGATACAATGCGCACTCCATACCCGAAAGTTTCTTCATAAGCCTTTGGTGCTTTCTCATAAAGCTCAAAGAAAACCTCATTAACGGTTCGGCAACCAGCCACTCAAGACCATCCATTTTGATTATATAAAAATCGTAGGTATTTTCAAAGGTTCGTGACAATTCTATACAATCCAAATATACTGATACGCCTATGGGGCTTTTAAGAGTTTTTTCTAAATATTCCTGCATTTGCATTTTAGTATTTCCTTGTGTTGTTTTTATATGTGCTTATGGTGGGTATTATAAATTAAAATATGGGTTGGTGCAAGGATATATTATCACAATCGACATTGACAACCACGCAAATGTCGTCTATAATAAATTTACATTTTAGTTTAGACAAGTTTTTGGATATTAAATATGCAGACTTTTAGGAGAAATTGCCATGACATATATAAAAAGAGCTGCCGAGGATACGATTGCACGGATTTCCAAAATGTTTCCCGTGCTTTTGGTAACAGGTCCGAGGCAGGTAGGAAAAACAACCTTGCTGCAAAAACTGGCAGAGGAACAAAAGGAACTTGGCGTAAACCGTAAATACGTAACCCTAGATGATCCCGACGTGCGATACCTTGCAAAGCATGACCCGGCGTTATTTATGCAAAGATATGAGCCACCGGTACTGATTGATGAGATTCAATATGCAACAGAGCTCCTTCCGTACATCAAAATGAGCGTTGACCGTTCAAAACGAAAGGGTGATTTTTGGATTACGGGCTCACAAGCTTTTAGACTTATGGAGAATGTCAGTGAAAGTCTTGCGGGACGTGTCGGCATTATAAATCTGTTAGGACTTTCCGATGCAGAGATTTATAAAAACCCAAGTCAACCATTTTGTGCAGATGCTAAACAGCTAATGAAGCGCATATCAACTATAAAACCAAGGGGACTGAATGAAATTTACAGGAGAATTTTCAAGGGCTCCATGCCAGAGCTTTATGCAGATAAAAATGTGGATTGGGAAACCTATTACCGTTCCTATGTAGATACCTATTTGCAACGGGATATTCGTGATTTGACACAAGTCGCTGATGAAATGCAGTTTTACAATTTTATGACGATTGTTGCAGCCCACACCTCCAAACCAGTTGTTTATGAAGAATTGGCAAGCGCAGCGGGTATCTCAGCTCCAACTGCTAAAAAGTGGCTGTCTGTTTTGGTATCCTCCCACATCATTGCACTGATACAGCCATATCATAATAATGCACTGAAACGTGTTGTAAAAATGCCGTTTCTTCACTTTTTGGACACCGGACTTGCGGCATATCTTTTGAAATGGGGCAATTCTGAAGCACTCGAAAAAGGGGCAATGTCAGGGGCTTTTTTTGAAAGCTATGTATTTTCGGAAATCTATAAAAGTTATCTCAATGCGGGAAAGGAGCCTCCGATTTTTTATTACAGGGACAAGGATAAGAAGGAAATCGACCTGCTGATTTATCAAAATGGAACCCTGTTCCCGATAGAAATTAAAAAGTCCGCCTCCCCCGGTAAGGCAGCAATCAAGAATTTCCGTGTTTTAGAGCCTGTGACCCGATCTGATACCTTCAACGATTTGGAAAGCTTAAAGATTGAAATCGGAACAGGCAGTGTTATTTGTATGTCAAACAACTTACTTCCGATTGACGAAAAGAATTGGTACGTGCCTGCTTGGTTGATTTAAGGAGAACATTTTTCTAAATATTTTTGCATTTTAGTATTTCCATGTGTTGTTTTTATGTGTGTTTACGGTGGATATTATAAATTAAAATATGGGTTGGAGCAAGGAGATATTGCCCAACCCTTTTAGAAATTTTATGACATTTTCGTATTTTAGAGCCTGTGCATCAAAATAGTCTTACAATTACACAGTAATTAAATTTAATTTCCGTAATTCATCAAACGTATTTTCAATCGTTGCTTCATCAAATTTTGTTCCCTTTATCTCTTTAAATTTATTTATAATTTTTTCCTTACTGATAGGAGCATAAACAAGATTATTAGCAACATAATCCATAGTAGCAAGCGCCTCTAATTCCCTAGGACTTCTATGTGCAAACTGCTCTATTACCTGTATAGCACATTTTTCATCATCGTCTGACAAGCTATTATGAGTTATTTGGGCATTCCCTTTACTTATTACATGCGTTTTTCCACTATCATCAATTTTTATTACATTTTCACTTTCAAGATAATACATAATATTGTCTAATTTTTCACTGTACGGTCCATAATAATGTATACCATACCGAAGATTAAGCGCTATGCCTTCCCTCTCAAAAAAGTAAAATAACTTTTGAGCAGCTTTTTTCCCAAGCTCAGCACCATCAAATTTTTCGCAAATCAATTCAAAAAGATACGCATGGTTTTCATATTTCATAATTCGTCCTCCATAATACTATTATTAACGTCTTTCATGTATTCAAACGCTTTTTCTGCAACATCGGGAGCACAGTATATTCTCATTATATCAATTTTTTCTGACAAAGCATTAATAATTTCCGACTCCTCAGAAATCGTTGTTACCCTGTCAGTTTTTTCATCATAAATTATTATAGCCTTTTCGTCAGAAAACTCAACCCTTTTAGGAATTTTATGCGGCATTTTACCTGCCGATTTATCCACAATCAAATTTTCTTTCCCTACTTTTTCTGATAATTCAGAATAATTCCTCTGAAATTCTCTCTTATCAGCTTCAACCGGATGTGTTTTCGTATAGCAGACCCGCGGGTATACAATTCGGAATATAATATTTCTACACGCCTCATCTTGAGCATTTTCCTTTAAAGCCTGTATCACCCTACAGTCATCCCACTCCAAATACTCCGCTGTATTTACCGGATATATCCCATCAGGTAAAACAGACTTTAAAGCTCTTACAAGCATAATGTCAAAATATCTTCGGGTTCTATGGAAATATACCTGTATAAACATAAAGTATCTCGCTAAAACAAATTCCTCAAACGCCTGAACACCTCCATGTTGAATTGCAAGTCGAGGGCAGTCATCCATAAAGTGAATTGTAAATGAGGAAATTAAACGTTCAATATCATATACACCATATTTTACCCCACAATAATATGAATCACGCAGCAAATAATCCATCTTATCACAATCTAATTCGCTATCCATAAAACTTTTCAAAAACATAAATTCAGAATTTGGTCCCGCATCTCTTCCCCTATAAATATCACATAACAATTTGGGCGTTATATTATATTCCTCACCATACTTGTTTACAAATTCATTACCTATTTCATGTATAATGTCTGCAATTTCTGTTTCATTTATAATCTTAACAGTATAGTCCTCATGTTCCAGCACATCAGAAAAAAGTTTTTCAGATGCATGGGAAAATGGTGCATGACCTATATCATGTACAAGTGCTATCAGCCTTAGCAATTGCTCATACCATGCACGCTTAGGTTCAGGAAATTTATCCTCAAAGCCTTGTATGGCAGAACTAAATGCTCTAGTTACAAGGTGCATAACTCCTAACGAGTGTTCAAAACGTGTATGTTCCGCACCAGGGAAAACATAATAAGTCATAGCAAGCTGCTTTATATATCTAAGTCTTTGAAATGGTTTGGAATTGATAATTTTCAGTTCACCACCTCTCACTTCAATAAAGCCATGAATCGGATCTCGAAATTTGTCATTTTTCAACTTACCGCCTCCTTTGCATACAGAACATTTGTTCTATTATAATTGTTTTTAGATATAATGTCAATAGGTATGCCAATTTCCCATAATCCCATTATATCGCAGACGAAGCTCATTAGCATAATCATCCTTCATATCAATAATGTCCAAATAGGAAATCAGCTTCTCAATTTCTGCAATATAGTATTCCAAAGGTTTTGTGAATTTTTGTTTTGCCGAATCGTTACCAGCCTTCAATAAAAATATAACGTATGTATAAGAAAGCCCCAGCAGGGAAATTCGCAATGTATAATGTGGATTATGATTTACTCCCGAGCGGGCAATCATTACATAATCATGCAACATATTTACTATAGTATTATTATCTTTTTCTTTTATACTGGAAAGCATTTTCTCCAATTCAGCCCCATATTCAGAATGTCCTTCCGCATTCTTACCACATAAAACTGAAGCACGTTTTTCTTTTGTATAATTTAAACATTCACCATCCATCTCGGAAAATTCTTTTCTAAAATATTTTTCGTAATAAGACAGTATCGTATGATATATTTTTTCTTTTCTTATATCCATTATAGTACCGTCATTGTGCATTTTTATAAATGCCCGCTTATAGTTATCCATAATTTTATTTTTGTTTTCGAATGTTTGATCGAATGTTTGATCGAATGTTTGATCAAATATTTTATCCAGCCCTTCATATGCACATCCAAGATTTCTAAAATATACCTCTCGTTCATATGGAGTATTTTCACTCCATTTAGCAGCACATCCACAAAAATAAACTGCCTTATTTGCATAATCCTTCTTGTTTTTTATTGTTTTAAATGCAGCATCCTTACCACATACATTTATAATTCTGCTATAAGAATCACCAACGGCTCCTGCCAAATAACATGCCATTTCAACACTATCTCCATTATAATCCGGAGGATTATCACGTTTATCCTCATCATATTCCAATGGTATATCTATTTGTTTTGCAAAATTGGTACATATATTGATAGCACTCATAAAGCATTCGTAAACATCCTTAATTTTTTCTTCATTATATCCTTTATAATACTTAAATTCAGCAATTCTATAATCTAAATACTGCTTCACTAATTTCTCCGGCTGTTTACTTGATGCATACTCCTCTATTTTTTTCAAACCAACATTTGCTTTTGCTATTAATAATTCATGTTGATTACTTCCTGATGTATACAAGGAATAAATTTCAACAAAAACATGCTCAATTTCCATAAGCGACAAGACATCATCATTTTGGTTTTGCGGCTTATTAAAATATTCTATAAATTTTTCATAAAAATACATTGAGATGGCATCCTTTGAAGTTTTCAATAATTCCTGTAAAAAGAGCATATTATAGTTATTAAAACTCACTTCAACAGATTTTTTTATACGTTCAGAATCCGATTTCAATTCTTCTAATTCTCTTCTATTTATAGAATTAGCAATGTTCAAGCCTGTCCACACTGTTATCGCAGCACCAATAATTGCAATTCCTGTTGCCAGCAATGATGCCTCTGAATATGCAGCAGCAACTCCCTTATCAAGTTTCATAAATGCAATAAATATAGTAATAGGGCATGCAAGGATAAGAAGCATAATACTGATAATAATACTTATTTTAGCAATTTCAGCAAACTTGCTTTTACTAGATTGGTTCATTTTAATAATCCACCTTTCTTCTGCTCTTTAATATATCATACCATGTCGAAAAAAGCACTTAGCTCATTGTCCTAGTTATAGTGTATTTGTGCCAGTTAAACCAATTTAGATAAATAAAAAGGTTTGGTAAATGCTATATTTCTAGTATTTACCAGACCTTATGTGTTGAAGTAAAGATTTTTCATTAATTTATTCAAAAGTAATACTAACTTATTTCATATACTGATTATACCACTCGACAAACTTAGTCAAGCCATCTTCCAAACTAGTATCAGGTTTAAATCCAAAATCTCGTTCCAAGTCACTTACATCCGCAAAAGTTTGATATACATCCCCTTGCTGCATAGGTAAAAACTCTTTATCTGCCTTTTTACCAAGACACTTTTCCAAAACTTCTACAAAATGCAATAAATTTTCCGGCTTATTATTACCTATATTGTACACTTTATATCTAACACCATCTTCATTTTCAACAGGAGGGTTTGGTATAATCCGCATCATCCCCTGTATAATATCATCAATGTATGTGAAATCCCTGTACAAATCACCATTATTGAATATCTTTATGGTTTCACCTGCAAGAATTTTATTTGTAAAAGAAAAATATGCCATATCAGGTCTTCCAAAAGGTCCATAAACTGTAAAAAACCTTAGCCCGGTTGCTGGTATACCATATAATTTACTATATGCATGTGCCATAAGCTCGTTAGATTTTTTTGTTGCAGCATATAAGCTTACAGGATTGTCCACCCTATCTTCAACAGAATACGGTACTTTCTTATTTGAACCATATACGGAGCTAGATGAAGCATACACTAAATGCTCAACCATATTATATCTGCAACATTCAAGAATATTAAAAAAGCCTACTAAATTAGAGCTTATATAAGCCTCCGGATTTGTGATACTATATCTGACACCTGCCTGCGCTGCCAAGTTTACAACAATCTGAGGTCTGACGTCCGCAAAAACCTTTTCAAGTGATTCTTTATCCGAAATATCAATTTTGAAAAAATCAAAATCCTTATATAGTTTTAGTTGTTCCAATCTATCAAGTTTAAGCTGGACATCATAATAATCGTTTAAATTGTCTATTCCTACAACCACAAAACCTTCATCCAAAAGTTTCTTGGAAAGATGATATCCTATAAAACCAGCACTACCAGTAACCAAAATTATTTTTTTATCATTATTTTTTTTATTCATATTTTTAATCCCTCTTAAACACATCTCTTGTATAAACCTTTTCTCTTACATCGTCAAGTTCAGCATCATAACGGTTTGCTATAATTGCATTACATTTAACTTTAAATTCATTTAGGTTATTCACAACCTCTGAACCAAAAAAGGTTGTCCCGTCAGGCAAAGTCGGCTCATAAACTATTACCGTTGCTCCTTTTGCTTTGACCCGCTTCATAACACCCTGTATAGAAGACTGACGAAAATTATCCGAATTTGACTTCATCGTAAGACGATAGACGCCTATAACAACCTCTTTCTCGCTTTCTTGATCCCAAGAACTGTTTGCGCTATAATATCCTGCTTTTTCCAATACACGGTCTGCAATAAAATCCTTTCTCGTCCTATTACTCTCAACAATAGCAGACATCATATTTTGAGGCACATTATCATAATTCGCTAATAACTGTTTCGTGTCCTTTGGAAGACAATATCCTCCATATCCAAAGCTTGGGTTATTGTAATGTGAGCCAATTCTAGGATCAAGGCATACTCCCTTAATTACTGCTTCCGTATTTAATCCCTTCATTTCGGCATAAGTATCAAGCTCATTAAAATACGATACCCTGAGTGCAAGATAGGTATTAGCAAAAAGTTTTACTGCCTCCGCCTCTGTAAATCCCATAAATAATGTATCAATATTCTCTTTAAGGGCGCCCTCCTGTAAAAGTGCGGCAAACGTGTGTGCTGCAAGTGTGAGATTTTCGTCGGCTTCATCAGTACCCACAATAATTCTGCTTGGATATAAATTATCATAAAGCGCCTTTGACTCTCTTAAAAACTCAGGACTGAAAATAATATTCGATGTGTTATATTTCTTCCTTACAGAAACCGTATACCCAACCGGAATTGTTGATTTTATAACCATAACAGCATTTGGATTTACCTTTAAAACCAACTCAATTACAGCCTCAACAGCGGACGTATCAAAGAAATTTTTATGACTATCATAATTTGTAGGTGTAGCTATAACAACAAAATCAGCATTCGCATATGCGCTCTCCGCATCTAAGGTTGCCGTGAGCCTAAGCTCTTTTTCCAAAAGGAATTTTTCAATATACTCATCCTCTATAGGACTTTTTCGGTTGTTAATCATATCAACCTTTTCTTTAATTACATCAACCGCAATTACCTCATGATGCTGCGACAGTAGTGTAGCAATAGAAAGTCCTACATAGCCTGTGCCTGCAACAGCAATTTTTATGTTTTCAAAGTTATTCATTATTTTGCCCTCCCCATGTTAAAACCTTAACATATTTTTATATAAATTTCATAATTTTACAACACATGCCTGCCATTTATACATCAAAACATTATCTCCATTGTTTCGACATTATCTTCTAAATTCTTCATTCTCCAATATATCATAATTTTACCATGATCAACCTTGGGAATTGTATTTTCCCTGTTTTTACTATAATCTTGCAACATCAGCTTAGAAGATGTCTTATATTCTGCGCCTTCGTCATCAACCTGTTCAAAAACAACTTTAAATTCCATATCAGAATTATCACTGGCTGCAATTTTTATAATGCACTCATCTTTATTTACCCAGTTTATCCCATATAATCTTGGTGTTTCATTTTGCATTTTCTCGCAGAAGGAATTATAAAAGTATATATTCTTATCTACAGTTTCATTGCTAAATACATCACAGAGTATTCTGGTAAATTTTTCAGCTCCCCGACTATTTAAATGTCCCATATCATAAAAGTCATCTGCATACAATTCCAAATATTCTTTTTTTATAAGATTAAAATCATAAATTGGAATTGCATATTCATCTGCGAGTGCTTGAACAGAAGCTAAATAAGTGTCATATCCTCCTTCTATAGATAACAATTCTATTTCATATATTGGCGATATAAACAATTTTAAATTTATCTCATGCTCATTGCAATACTCAATTATTTTTTTTGATATTTTTCTGCGTCACCCGTCACGCACATATCAAGTTTGTCTCGTGTTGATGTATAAATAAACTCCTCCATTATTCTTGTAGAATACCAAAAAATGTATCAACATCCTCCTGAGCGTAAAAACTTTTCCACATAATGCGTAGAGCATAGTCAGACTCTTGGTATATATTATTTCGCCAAAATAAGTAATCATTAATACAATATAATGCAGATTCCTCTGCATATAGAAATAATAAAATATACATCATCTAATCATTTCATACTTAATGATTAGAATTCTCCTTCACATCTATTCTCTATTTTCATACCAGATCAAATCCTCATGAAAATCTTGTATCTGCAATTCATCCCATATTATAACATTCACAGAACGTTTATCATAGCAATATTCCAATATTTGTGAAATATCCGTTTCAATTTTAAAAATATCATCTGATTTAACATATAATTCAGAATTAAAAATACATCTTCCGCTTAACACAATTGACAACAAAACCCCCATTGTAATAAAAAATTTCTTTAGTTTTTCGGTGCAATTTATAAGTAAAGTTAAACCATAAGCAATTACTAAAAAAATAGGCATTAAATAAAATAATTTAATATAATATACATCTAACTGCATGTTGATTTTTTCCAGTATACGTTGTCCCAATATAACTGCCAGTGGATTAAATATAAATAATAAAACTATTATAGTATAAATACAAATAATTTTATTATGTTTCTTATTTTCAAAAATCAATATTAAAACAAGGCAGAAAAAAAACAATCCTTCAAAGGCGGAATTTTCCCAATACAAATCAACTATATTTTTTATAAACTGCCAAGCGTCCATTATATCACCTCAAAAAAAGCATCAATTGAACAATAGGTAAAATGCAATATGCAGAAAAAAAAGTTATTATAACCCTTTTTTTCTTATATACAAACAATAAAATCAATACAATAGAACTCATAATCAGCATTGCTACAGCACCCCATGCACTAAGAGAACAAGCAGATATAGAAAAAGTTATTCCCCACATAATGTCATATGTATTTATATTAAATTTATCCATATTAGGAATTAATGCTATAAAAAGTGGTATAATTATCAAAAAAACAATATTATGTCCTTGCCATAAGTTTAATAATAATGCTACTGTAGGTGAATATGAGGAAAAACCACCAAATAAATACAATACTGCTAAAATCAATAAAAAAATCAATCTATTTTCCCGTTTATCAAACAGCTTTACCACAAGTAAATAATATATCATATATGCTATTACAGTGAAAAACGCAGGAATTACTGTATAAATTATTGTTGCCGTATCCAGCCCTGATGCTATAGACAAAAAAGCTATATAAATCGGCCATGTAATCATTGTATTTTGGGCATTTCCCAAAATCAAGCCTGCTAAATCGACGTTATATATTTTACTTTCTTTCAAACTATCTAAAAAAAGCACTATATTATGATATTCATCCGAAAGCTCATTTACAGATTCATTAAAAAAAATAAAATACATTTGTATGAATACTACACCTACAAGCATAGTCAAATATAAAATTTCATATAGACTAAATTTATCAAGTTTTATATTAAATTTTATTTTTTTCTTAGTAATAAAAATTTCAAATAAAAATATAATGATCGAGAAAGCAATTATACAAGTAAAAAAAATATATATTAGGTGGATAATATTCAAATTGAAAATTAAGACCGGTAAACAACAAATCCAAAAAAAAGACATTAGTATAACTTGTCCCTTAACAATCCTCATGCAAATGCTATATAAAGTTATATTATATTCATCATACACAACTGTGTCTCCAAATAAATATGATACAAATAGTAACATAAATATAAGCAGAAAGAATTTAAGAAATAACATTTCCACCATCCTCAACAAAATAATTTATAATTTCCATAATACATTTTCTTCCCTGAAAAATATATTTATTTAATATAATCCAAAAACATTAGGAGCTGTTGCATAATCATATACAACAACATTTTTTTTCTTGAAAAAATCTGCCAAATCTTTTGTCGAAAGACGTTCCCCTGACATCATCCAATCAGGTGCATCAAAAAAAGCATAGTCAGGTTCTATAAAATCATAAAAAGCTTCAGGTAAAGAATTGTATCCATGATATCCAACTTGTACATATTTCGCTTTCAAGTCATATTTATATTGTTCAATCAAATAATTTGCTATGTACTCTGAATTACAATCGGAACAAAAAAGCACGCTGTCATCATTAGTTTCAATTTTAAACACTAACGAAGCATTATCTAAAATATTATTTTGTTTTAACATATTATCATCAAATACATTCAAAAAAGTAATAATCATATCTTTATATTGTAATTTCTGACTTGCTTCTGCATGATAAACAATATCTAAATCTTCAGTAACTTCATTATATTTTTCATAACACTTAATATTATCCCATTCTCTTGCAATATCATGATATATTTCTGAATCTATGAATACATCATATATTTTTTTTATCTCAATTCCTTGTGGATTTTCACATATTTTATTAAATGCCCCTATATGATCAGCATGATAATTAGTTAATATCCATGTATCAACTATACCACCTTTTTGATCAATAATTTTCCTCACATAGCTCTCATTAGCTTCCCATCCTCCATCTATTACAATTAAAGTCCCATCGTCCGTATTTTGTATCGTATAAAACATTCCTCTTTTATAGGAACTTTCAGCGTACTGTGTTAGAATCCACTTTGGCATCATAAATACTGCATATTGCTCAGTCAAACCATACAATTCGCAACCTGCCTTTTGATAGGAATTTATTGTATTACCAATATTTTTACATACAATGAAATCGACATCATGTTCCATTGCATATCTTATGACTGTCTCTACATCCTGTGTATCACTTTCAAGCTTATAACTAATGGTACTTTGTCCATATCTGCCAAATGGTAATGAATATTTTGAATCAATCTGCCTAAGATAAACAGCCAAATCAACCGGTACCATAATTGAAACAATGTCATCAGATTCCAAAAACATATCATTTATTTGCATTACATCAACAGGCACTTTGTTAAAATTATTGGCTTTAACAAACCATTTCTCGCCATATACGCAATTCCCGCTAATTGCTATAATCACAAGCATACATACTGTAAAGCAAGCTTTTCTCCACCCTGACAAATTTCCTAATATCAGTACAAGACCATATGCTATAACAAAAAAAACAGGAATCACACAAAACAGCCTTGAATAATAAGCATATATCTTTTCATCTCCAAACAATTTTTTACATAAAAAAACCATTACAGGATTAAATATAATAATAAGCATACATACCGTATACCACGCCCAATTTATTTTCTTTATTCTATTGCGTTCAAATATAACAATTACAATAAGTGCTAAATAAAAAAGCACCTGTATCCCATAATCTCCCCAATAAATCTTTAATAAGTTTTTAAAAAAATCAATATATCCCATACTATTTACCTCAAAACAAGATACAATATCAATTGTATACTTGGAAAAAAGCTACAAATAATTGCATACCATATCCCACTCAGCCGTTTATTATAGACAGACATGGCAATACTCATGGCAACACAAACACAAATTATCATCCCGGAACCCATAACTGTAGTACAACAAGCAGCAGCCGAAACAACAAGCAAATAAATAATATTTTGTTTTTTTACCTTATCATTGTAAATATTAGGTAAATACGCAATCAGAAAAGGTATAATTATCGTTGAAACTATCGCTTTTCCTTGCCACAAAGCCACCAACAATCTAAACGTCAGGGAATAATCTGAATATAAACCAAAAATATTTAACATAGAGACAATACATAAAAAAATCAACCGATCTTCACTCTTATTAAACAATTTTTTAGCCATCAAATAATAAACAATATATGCGATTAACAAAAAAAACATCGGCATAATGGTATGAGCTATTACGGTAACATGTACCCCTGTTGTTTTTGATAAAAAAGCAATGAAAATTGGCCAGGACGCACAAACTCTTTTTCCATCGAAATCAGCTATTATTTTCCCAGAATTTATATCAGTTATATAAATACCATCATTAGTAATAGCATCCAACGATAATGTTATATATGAGTAATCATCATATGAGCTTGTTGTCACATCATAAAACAAAGCAAAATATAATTGTACAAATAACAACAAAATAAATAACATAAAATACATCATTTCAAAGCGATTGAACTTTTTGAAATGAGGCTTTAATAAAATGTCTCTTTTCTTTAACACTAGACAAATTGAAAATATGCAACAACAAATTATTATAAAAGAATAAAAATAAACAAATTGTGTAAATGAACACCTAAAAAGGGTCATTGGTACACATATAATCCAAAATAATGCCAAAGACAAAAAAAATCCTATTATGTATTTAGCCAATGGCTCTTTTATATGAATTGTGTCATTAACCGAAATTAAAAGCCCTAATAAAAAAGGAACAATAATCAATTCAATAACAAAAATACTTATCTTTAAAAAAAACATTAAACCCCTTCTCTGTTCTTGTCATATATACATACCCAATCGCCCTCTAAACTAAAATACCTGCCGCCTGCCAATCCACCTTCTTTTAAAAAGCTTTTGAATCTATACATATATGGGCAAAAATTAACATGTAAATCCGGTGTATACTTATATTCTCTTTGACGCGGCATAACAATAATTAACCTTTTCCCCGTAACTCTGAGTAGCTCGCTAATTGCTTTTCTGTAATCCCTTATATGCTCTAATGCGTGTGTGCATATTACTGTGTCAAATTTACTGTCTTCAAATGGCAAATCAAGCAATGAGCCTTTAATGGCACAGCCTCTTTTTTTATTTTTATCATCAGGCGCAACATCAACACCTACTGCTTCATACCCTTTATTAATCAGCCGGTTCAACATATAACCCCTTCCACATGCAGCATCTAAAACAGTGTGTCCCTTAATATGAGATAAAATATACCGGACACCCGCCTGATTCAAATCCGTCATACGCTTTTTATTAATTGGCGCATCTGCAATAAGCTCATAATAATGGTTGATTTCTTCATCTGTCAGGTTAGGATATTTATCCTTAAATTCCATAATATATTTCGTGTATTTGCCATATGCAAACCATATAATTAAATACATAAACCATCTACATTCCCTCATGATTGGAAATAACAGGTTTTCTAAAATCCAATTAACCTTTACGGTTATGTTTCTACTAAGCATTTTTAGTATCTCCTCCATTATTTTTTGAACTTACATGCTCTTTAACCAAATATACCGGTCTTGCTTTTGTTTCTTTAAAGATTTTTGACAGATATGCCCCAACTATTCCTATACAACTAAGCTGTACTCCTCCCAAAAACAATATGACACATACCATAAATGCATATCCTTCCACATCGATTCCTACAAATAACTTTTGTATAATCATATATAATATTACAATCAAAGATATCATGCATGTTACTATACCGGCAAGTGATGAAATAACTAACGGGAATGTGGAAAATGATAATATTCCGTCTATTGCATAGGAAAAAAGCTTAAAAAATGACCATTTTGTTTTCCCATTCTCCCTCGCAACATTCTCATAACTAATCCACTTTGTATTGTATCCTACCCATGCAAAAAGACCCTTTGAAAAACGGGATGTCTCAGGTAACTGGGCAATCGAATCATTCATGCTTTTTTTCATTATTCTAAAGTCTCTCGCCCCATCAGGTATGTGTATTTCTGTTACTTTATTAACTATTTTATAAAACAATTTAGAAAACCACGAACGGAGAAAAGGCTCGCCCTTCCGGTTTACTCTTCTTGCCGCTATACAGTCTACAGTATCATCATCAAACCCATCCAGCATGTCCTTTATTAATTCTGGCGGATCCTGTAAGTCTGCATCCATTATAGCCACATAATCAGAATCCTCACTAACATTCCGCATACCCGCAAGCATTGCCGCCTCCTTGCCAAAATTACGAGTCAATGTTATATAACTTACATTATTATATTTTTCATTAAGCTCAATTAAACGTTTCACTGTATCGTCACTGCTTCCGTCATCGACAAAAAGCATTTCATTTTCAATGCCAATTTCATTTAAAATACAATTAATTCTGTCATAAAAAACATTTATATTTTTAGATTCATTATAACACGGTACAATAACAGTTAATTTCACAATACCACCCCAGCTATTTTTTCACGGCAACCATTATAATTGATACACCAAACGGAAATCCCTTTTTTCTTAAATGTTTCTTTTCTGACACAAAAACATTGTAACACAACTTATTTAAAAAGCCAAACTCCCTAGTTTTTCCCATATCATCTTTGTTTATTTTAAATAAGTTTTTAATCTTTCTGACTATCCAAATCGGTATGAAAAACCAAAAATTATAGTATGAACACATTTTTATCTTAAAGCCTGCTTTGTGGCACAGGTCTATCAGTTCTTTTTTCACATACCGTCTGTAATGCTTTACCACAACATCATTATATCCCCAAAGGGTCTTAAAGGCAGGCACAGTAATTAACAAATTCCCCTTTGGCTTTAGCATACTATATAATGCTTTCACAGCTTCCTTATCATCCTCAATATGCTCCAATAAATCCAAGGCTAAAATATTATCAAAAAAATCATTTTCAAAAGGAAGGTCATCTGGCAGCGTACCCTGTAGAATTTTGTTCCGTCCCCACTTTTGCCCGCAATAATTCACAGAAATTTCTGACATATCCATTCCATATACATCACCGTACTTTGACAAAGCCTCCAACATAACCCCCATACCGCATCCTGCATCCAAAATCCTATTATCTTTCTTCGCATGTTTACAGTATCTTGAAAAAACATCCATTATTATTTCCTTGCGGGCAGCAAACCACCAATGATTATTTTGAATTTTTTTCATTTCAATATATACTTTTTTATTCATACACCCACTCCCCACAACGTTTCTTCTCTTTATATTTATACACAAGCAATTACGCCAACCACATTACAATCACATTCGTTTACAATGCTTATCAAATCCAAAAGTTCTTTACGAACGCAATCACCTATTTGTTCAATGATTATAACATTAGAATTCCTTTTCATATTATCTATCATATTTATATCATACATTAAATTCTGCATATTCTCCACTAAGACACCACTTTTTCCCAATTGCTCCAGCAGCTTTTTTACATTTATGTTATCAAACAAATTATCATTTGTACTAACAACAAATATTTGCTCCATATTCTTAGAAATATAGGTTGCCTTTATTTTGGATATTGCCAAATTCTGCTTTTTATCGTCTTGACAATCCGAAACATTATAATATACATCATCAATCCAATTATCAAGCTTCTTTAAAAAGCCCTTTTTCCCATCTACTACTTTTATTGTTTCCAATAAAAAACCATTAGAAAGATTTTTCAATTCATCGATCGTATTTACTGTCTTATCCTTCAGAAACATAACAACAGAAATCAGGCTTGCCAAAATCATTCCTAAAATGCAGCCTAATATAATATTTTTACTACTAACTCTATAAGTTTTTTTATCCGTTTCATTTAAATATAAGTTATCCTCTTCTATATTTATGCCATTCAACTTGTCCAAATATTTTTGTTGGACATCCGTAAATGATAATTCATATTCTTGAAGGGTTTTATTTATAGAATTTATCTTATCATAATATTTTTGTTGATCATTCATAATTTCCGGTAAATCTAGTACATTAGAATTTGTCTCAAAAAGTGCTATATTATGTGTGCCTATCTTTTCTTTAATATAATAATAGTATTTATCAATTTGGTTAATTATTTTTTGACCAATTTCATTGCAAAATTCTTCACTATTACCATAAATTACAATTGCAAACATAATACTTGCATTATCTTTATTTTCAAAGTACATTCCTTGTTGTAATTGTAAATCAGAATTATCAGCAAACGATATAATTTCATTAAAATATTCCGAATTATCGGCACCAAGTCCCATATCAGCATATAGTTTTCCTCCATTAACATAATTTTTATATGCATATAGTATGGAATGAATATCTACATTTACAGGACATTTAATATAATACTGCACGATCTCTTGATGAACCTCGTAAGGATTTAATTTCATTTTTAACGAATTTTCTACATACGCATTATAGTAATTCAACGTATCCTTCAATCTTAAATATTCGTTTACATCATATAATTCCTTTTCAGTCAAATCCGTTTCTTCCACCGTTTGGATAGGTTGTAAATCATTATTTCCTAATTCAATCTGTTTTCTGTATGATATAACACCAATAACAATTCCGCAGAAAAGTGCACATAAAATAACAAGACGCCACCTTTTTGCCACACAATATATGATTGTCCTAAAATCGCTAACTATTTTCATAACACTTATTCTCCTTATATATACATAATACGTTTATTACAATTCAACAATAGAAATTATATCAAAAAAAGCATTAGGCTTCAACTACGTCATATATTTCCCAAAAAAAGGCACTTTTTTAATAACCCTAGATAGAATGACGCTCAATATAGTCGTAATAAGAACCTCAATAAAAACACATAAAAAAAATATATTAATATTATTCAAATAACTAATTTTCTGTATAATAAAAATTACAATCACATGACATCCATATATTCCCAAAGAATTTTCTGCTATTATTCTAAATATCTTATTTGAAAAATTTTTTTCTTTAAAAAATAAAAATACAGCAATACTAGAAAAAAATATAGTAGGACTTAAATAAGACCAAAATCTATTAACATTAACGCCTTGTGTAAGACCATCATAAATAACTCCTATAATCGTAATAAGTGTGCACATAAACCCACAAACATATATAAGTCTTAGCTTTAATTTTGATACATCATATTTATCCAAATAAACTCCTAAAACAAAGTAAATTAAATATCCGGTTGCTACCCCCCCCCTAATTTTTTCAGTATTAATTGATAAAATTTTCAGCATTTCAAAATTTAAACAAAACTCACTAACTATAGAGCAAAAAAAGCATATAAGTATTACATATTTCATTTGTTTTTTTGTAGTGTTAGATATAATAATTTTCAAGACCGGAATCAATAAATAAAGCCCTATAAGAGGAGGAACAAACCATAAATGAAATTTTGTATTCCCATATATAAGTGTGCTTAACATGTCTTTTATATTGTAGACAATCGAACATTTTTTATCTACAAATATATTATCAAACACAACATATACACACGACCATAAAATATAAAATAAAAAAAGTTTAGGTATATACTTTTTAAACAACGTTTTATTTTCAACCTTTTTTTTATGCAAAAACAAAGTTCCTGATATCATAAAAAAAATCGGAACACAAAACATAACCAACCCTTGTATAATAACAGCTTTTATCCAAGTATCTGTTCCCACGTCACTATGATACCAATTGCTTAGAACATGAATGGTAATTACGCTAATACATGCGACTGCCCTTAAATTATCTAAATATCCTTCTCTTTCACGCCGTTCATTCTTCATATATGAATTCCTCCATAATTTTCCATTTATCATTTCATCTCAACTGTGCTTTTATTATAAAATCTTGCTAATACAAAATTTCTCCAGTCATTTTTATCATTTGAAACATCAGAGAAAAACAAAAGCTTTGGTTTAACACTAAATTCCGAAACAACAACATTTTTTTTGTTATCATCACTATATAATATAATTCTTTCGTCCCATTCAGCATCATATTGCTTAGCTTCACCTGAAACCAATTCACGTACAGCCTCTATTGATGTGCTATAACTTTTATTTCCCCAAAATCCAACAAAAAGCACTCCCATTATGATCAAACAATATATCTTTTTATTCCATGAATATTTGATATTATACGTTTTTAACATCAATGTCACCCCCCCTAACAAATAATACCAAATACCAAACATACAAAAACAAAAAGTGTAAAAAATAAAATCCTGTACTCTGCCTTCTCCGAAATATCCCATTGCATAATATGGTATACACACTTCTAATCCCAAAAGCGCAATTGTCCCGACAACAATAAATAATAATTTTTTTAGGGAAAATGACAAGGCTTCATTTTTTTCATGAATATTTATAAAAAGCGGTAAAAGAATTAAAAGCATACAAAACAAAGCAAGAGAAAACCAATCATCCATATTTCTTAAAAGTTGGAAAAATCCCTCGTATAATGCTTTGAAAAAAGAAGGACGCCCAACCATGGAATAATGCTCTAAACGTTTTGCCGTTCCTCCGGAAAAATTACTTAATAAAAACCCAAAAACCGCACATACACACGGCGCAATCAACCGATACTTTTTCTTTAATACCGCAAAAATAATTAAAGCCATGAAAAAAATAAAACATAATACAGAAAGTAAATGATTCCCTCCGACGACAAAAAAAGATAACAGACTAAGAAGAAACGTCTTTAATACTATATATTTTGTTGAATTTATCAATGAATAGAGCAAAGCCCAATCAATCAAAAATAGAAAGAAAAAGCCTGTGTAATTTACTGCCCCACTAAACCAAAATAATCCTTCTACCGGAGACGGCATTTGCTCAATAATATATAGAGAAATCAACATACTGGCAATGAGCATGTTTTTATCTTTAATTTTCAAAATCTTTTTTATAAAAAAATATGTTCCATAAAATATTAAACATATATTAATGATAGAAACAATTGCGTATAATTTTTCACTATATATAGTTGGCTGTGCAAACACCAACAATGCAGAAATACTATACGGACCATCATTGGTATTATAGTTTTCTTTCAAAAATCCAACTGTTTCTGCAATAACAGTGCCTATAGAAAACTGCCCGTCCGCAATCAAATGTTTAACCACATATGAATATGAAAAATCATCAGCAGACGGATGATTATAAATTGAAATAATGATTATAGGCAAAATAATACATAGCACTAACAGAAAAACAATTAACACGTCTACATTTTTTTTTGTTTTCGTCATATACTAACCCTCCTGTATGTCATATGGTTCAAAATTACAGTCTCGTTGTTCCTCAATTTTAATTATAATCCACGAAATTAATATTTGCCAGATAATCAGTCTCAACTCGTTTCCAATAGAATCCCGTACCCACCAAAGTACATTTATAAAAATCGGGGTAATATAAATTATTGCAATATAATTATTCTGAATAAAAGCATCTCTCATCTTTTTTGAAATAAATCCAAATCCTATTCCCACCAATCCGGCAATGATATAACATTGTTGCCCAAAATTATAATATAATTCTCCTATATAAGAACCGCCTATCGCATGCTGTGTATCTATCATTTTTTGAAATGTCGAGGCATGATTATAATAAGAAAACAAATTACCTATATCAGGCACAAGACTAACTAAAGAATATAAAAAGCCCTCTCCCCAAAATGGATTAAGAACTGTTCCTTTTTGTTCAACCACCAAAAAAGGAGTAAAAATAGTCTCTCCAAATGATCCCATGGTTTCAAATAATATATTTATCCGCAGGCTATTCGATATACATTCACCCATATGAGTAAAAAAATATTCTATTCCCGCTCCTCTTATTAGCATAATAACATCTATAAAAACCAATGCAGCATATCCTAATATACCATATAAAAGAAATCTTATTAAAGATACCCTTTTGCTTTCTGCCATAATAAAAATTACAAGCACAACAATTAAATTTACCATTTGATGTCCGCGCGAACCGGTCAACATTACAACAAACCCATATAAAACAGCAAAATAAATAAAATTTTTCTTCTTTCCATACCCCAAATATAAGAAAATCATTGATGCATACCAAAAGCTGGCAATCGCAGTAAAAATACCCGGAAGTCCTAAAGACCACGTCGATCTATACCCTCCTAAATAAGCATTTATTAACATCTTACCATCTATGAAAAACCGAAGCGGCGTAGATATCAAAAATAAAACCTGTCCAACATGCCTGCATATTTCCTTCTGGGAATATTGATTAACAGGAATACTATAATTATCATTTGAAAAGAAATAAAAAACAAGAATTCCAAGGAATGTAAAATTAATGACCCACAACGACAACTCCATTGTCTTTATTGCCGCATCCCTTGCCTCAAACATTTTTTTTACATAGTCATAATAATCATATTTATAGTTTGAAAACAATCCATTCATAACTACTTGTCCAAAATGGAACAAATAATTCAACATTACAAACAAAGATGCAGGCGTAAAAAGTCCCAATTTAAGCAACAAAATCATACTAATTTCCACTATAAAGTTTGTGGTTGACATAATTGCAAAAAATTTTGTCACATTATATTCATCCATTTGAGAAAAGTCAGACATTGTTATTATTAAATATTCTGTCAGCATCAAAGCCACATAGCATAATAAACAAATACATATATTAAATTTTCTTTTTGTTGTTTTATTCATCAACTAATCCTCAAATGCATATTAAAACATGTGTTTTATTTATTTCGCTTGAACAGTGGTCTATAAATTTTATTGTATAAAATATTTTCAATTCTCTTTTTTGTTTTTTTCTTATCTGAACAAATTAAAAATGCTACTGGAAAAGAAAATTTATCTAGTAAACGTAAAAATTTTGTACTATTCCGATTTTTTTTTGCTGACTGAAAAATACAATTATTTTCCTTAACTGCATCCTCAATTTTACATTCTCTGGCATAAATTCTTTTACCTAACAAGGAAAAAAAATCGAATCCCTTATCAGAATTAATCATAACCAAGGATGTTCCTTTATCTTCATCTAAAGCTGTATCAACATGCGACACTCCCCAAAAATCTGCTAATGTAATATCCGATTGTCTTGGAAAATCCTTAAATAAGCAAGCTTCGCAGCAATCCCGCATATACAAATTTTGTTCTATATATCCTCTCATAAAAAGATCTGTATATCGATCCTTAATATATTTCTTACCATTCAAAAAATCAATTCTTGTTGAAAATCGATTCCAACCATACGTTTTATTCTTAAACCACACTCTCTTCACTTTACTTCTATACTTCTTTTCCAAATACTCTAAATATTTGACATATGCCTTTGGAGAATTCGTCCCTCTACAGACAAAGTCTATAAGCAACAAATTATCAGGGCAATTGCCTAACACTGATACAAGCCCCGCAACCTGACAAGGGGCAGCACAAAACACAACTAACCTTCCATCTGACAAAAGTTGTTTAACATCTCTATATACAAACCCCATGTCACTTTGAATATATTTTGATTGTCTTATTTTTTTTAGCCCCTGCTTACTGTGAACTATAACATGCTCAACCAAATGTTTTTCATTGTATTGCGCTCCTACTAAAATGCCATTTCTCTCAAGCACGATATTGGCTAATTCAGAAAAAATCCCTCCTGATGTACTATTTAACCGTATTTCTTCATCATTGGACCATGCAGCAAAAACCTTTGGATTTTTCAAATGATTAAATGTTTCATTTTTATGCATAACCGGGCAATTATTTAAACACAAACCACAATTAACACATTGTTTTGAATCAACACTTGGATACTTAAATCCATCTTCTGCTGTTTTCATGAAAATGCAATTTTTAGGGCAATTATTAACACAAGCCCAACAGCCTGTACATTTATTTTTATCAACAACATTAACTGTTTTTACTTCCATTTTACTTCTCTCCGTAATATTTTAGCAGGGACGCCAGCCACTAATGCTCCCGCAGGCACATCTTTTGTAACAACACTTCCTGCTGCAATAACCGCACCATCTCCAATATGAACTCCTTTTAATATAATTGCACGAGTTCCTATCCATACATGATTTCCTATATACACAGGCGCACTAATATTAAAACCTTCCATATCAATTTTATGAAAATCAGAATCCATAATAGTTACGTCATGCGATATAGCAACGTCGTAGCCAATCTCTATACACTCTTTACATCTGATTTTCACATTAGAATTGCAAAATCCGCTTCCTAATTTAAGGTTTCCTCCTGAAAAAACAATGATATCTGCCCCATAATACATCTGGAATCCTTTTTCTACTCTCAAAATTGAGCCTGCATCCAAACGCAAAATAGAGCTTCTTCCATTCTTCTTTATGCAGTTTGCATTAAGCACAAGCTTTCCCCCTAAATCTATCTTAGCATCCTTATCTAAAATTATGCAAGTGCCATGTTGTGGAAGAATTTTGCCCCCATTTCGCACTATTTTTTTACAAAAAAAATTGTATCCTATAATCTTAAACAAATTATAGTTTTTCATAAGCGTCCTCCATATCTTTTATAAACACATTATAAAATTTTTTTTGCCCTTTCTCATTTAAGAAATCAGAATTCATGTATAAATCATAATTTACAAATCTACTATCATTACTATAATCCAAAATAGGAATATTGATGCTATTTGCTTTGTTTATATTATCATATAAACAAATATCCAGCAAATCTGAAGGCATCATTTTTTTTAATATTTCTGATATCGGCGGAATAACAATAACAGGCATTAAATCATGTTCTTTACAAAATAAAATCATATCATTTACAACTTTTACATTTGTTTCAAACGAACCTACGATGTCCTTAGTGACAGATTTTAAATCAAATCTTTCCATTCCAAATTGTTTCTGCCATCCTTCAATTCTTTTCTGTGCTTCCTCCCTACATCTTTTTTCCGTGGCAACTATATCCTCAACAGCTTCTGATACATCCTTAAATACATATCTTATATTTTTAGGGTTGTCTAGTAATGGAAATTTTAACTTTATTATTTTTTTTAAAGCAGTATAATTTAATATATATTGTTTATCAAGAAAAAAATAATACTTAGTATCCGCCCTGTCATTTTCATCGACAAAAAAGAAAGAACAATGTGCTATCACCAATGCAATTTTACACCCTTTCTGCATCTTTGAAATATACTGCTTTATAATACGAAAGTCATATGATAATGACTGTGGTTGCAGAGCGAAATTAAATGCGTTTAAATCAGAGCTATACTGCAATGCGTATTTGGCATGTGAACTTCCGGTATTTGCCAATTGAATGTGATTAGGAACATTATTAAATTTTTCAATCTGACTTATAGAATTCAAATAGTATGTAGTACCTTTATATAACTGATTAAAAATTAGGAAAAAAATAACAATCAGCACTATTATGATAATACACAATATACCATATTTCATCTTAAACAATCTCCTTCATCACATGGTATTACAGCTCCATTAATACATTTCGACGCATCACTTAACAAAAAAGCAACAACCTCTGCTATTTCTTCCGGAAGAAGAACACGGCCTCCCCTAGTGTTATTATATAAATTTCCTTTGGTATCAATATTATTAATATTTGATGCTACCATTCCCGGTGCGACACCATTGATGCGAATTCCCTTTTTTATCAGTTCCCGTCCCAATCCACATGTATAATTAATCAAACCTGCTTTGCTTATACCATAAGGATGCACATCTCCCATCAAGCCTCTATTTGATATCATCATTACAATATTGCCTTTTATTCCATTACATAGACATTTATCTACAAATTGATTTGTCAAAAAATAAACACCCTTCAAATTTGTGGCAATGGTCTGGTCAAAATCAATTTCAGTATAGTTTAGTTCTTTTTTTTGCAGATAAGTACCTGCATTATTAACAAGGCTATCTGGCATTTGTCCAAATATTTTTTCTGCCTCATCAAGCATTTTATTCATATTTCGTACTTCTGATAAATCTCTTACAACATACTTACAATTCTCGCCAATTCTTTCTACTGCATTTTGTAATTTTTGTTCATTTCTCCCAACAATAACAACTTTTGCTCCACATTCAACACATTTTTGTGCAATTGCGAAACCAATTCCGCTACTGCCTCCTGTAACAATAATATTTCTTCCTTTCAACACATCATTTGCTTTCACGCATGTTACAGTGGTATACACTACACCACCATTCTTTATATAAGAAAAAAAATTTTTCATCCATTTTGTTAAACCCATATCTATTTTTTCTCCTTTCTAATTTTATGTAGAAAATTATAAACCATTTTTTTGTCCTCTTGATCAAATGCCATAAACCATGCGTTGAAAATATATATCAAAGCATAAATTATACACACTAAAAACAAATATACCCAATTTGTTACATCAACCTTCCAACTAATAAATAAACCTATAACCGCAGTTGGCATCATTTTTAATACTATCATTGCCGCATTTTTCAGAAAACATATAACATCAATGTTTGCAATTTTATAATAATAAATATTCAAAACCAAAATCTGTCCAACAAACATTGTTATAAAAGTTCCAAATGCACTTCCAATCTCACCTAGTTTATAACATAATGGAATAGAAATAATAATATTAGATATACATATAATGAAGTATATAAAATTCAACTTTCCATGAAGATTTTTTGCACGCATAATTTCTATACCAATATTTTCTGATAATGATAAAACAATTGGTAATATCAGCAAAATTCCTATCCAATATGCATTTTTAAATTGATTGCCTGCCCATAATTTTATAAAGTCATTTCCAAATAAACAAAAACCTATAAATACCATCCATGCAATAAAAAATTGTATACGACTGACTTTAACAAAAAGCTTGTTTATACCTTCTACATCATTATTATTTACAAGTGAATGCACCCGTGGTGCAAAAACATTTGAAATACAGCCACAAAACTGCACATAATAAGTATTTATTTGACTTCCTATCGTATATACAGCCACAGCACCGCTGCCTATAATTCGAATCAGTATGAATTTATCTACTTGCCAATTAATTTGATCCATCAACATTTGAAGAAAGATAAATGCCGAAAATCCAAACATTCCTTTAAAAAGTTTTACATCAAACCCTTTAAAATCAAATTCTATTTTCAAACATTTCAAACAATAAAATATGTCTGCAAAAAAAGTTATTAACGTCAGTGAAGTAACTACGATCACTACTGCTATTGTTTTATGTCCGAGATACAATAACGGAATTGTAATAAGTGGATTTGCAATTGTACTTAATAAGTCAACACCCCGTTGAAACAAAAATTTTTCTCTACTGGTAATAAATGCTGAAAAAACACTTTTCGGCATTGACACCGCCAAATTAAAACACATAATTGCAAGCAGTATTTGTGCCAATTTCAATTCTGTATCACTTATTTTATTTCCCAAAACAAAACGCACATTGCAGGTCATCCAACCGCCGATAACAATTATAATTGCTGCAATAATTGTAAAAATTGTAATAAACATGCCATTTAGTTTTTTTATCATTTGATAGTCATCTTTGGCTTTGTATTGTGAATAAAATTTTATATAAGCACTACCAAACCCAAAGCTAAGTACCGACAAATAACCTATAACCGAACTACATGTACTGTAAACACCATACTCATTTGCGCCTACCATTTTCAAGAGAATCGGGGTATAAACTAGGTTGATTATCACTTTCAATGCCAAGGATAAATATGATAAAATAACTCCTGCTTTAATTTGATTTACTTTCATCTCATTCCTTCTTTCCAAGGTTTTCAATCAAATTTGTCAAGCCTTTAATTTTCTCGGGATATTCCTGCATTTTCATTTTTAATGTATTTATAATATTCATTTCATTTTCTTGCAGCCACAGAAATGAATCCAGTAATTCTGTGTCTTCTTTTAAATCCGCAACGTCTAGCACATACTTTCCCGATGTTCCAAACAAATCCTTGGCAATTCCTTCAGCCTTAACAGAATACCCCGTTACAATGGTCGGAACACAAGATGAATATGCAGCAATAGAAGCATGCGTACGTGCTGCAATCATATATTTGCATTTTGATATACAATATTTCAATTCCATAGCATTTAATGTTTTGTGTTCATCAACAAGCACAACTCTGTCACCATATTCTTTGTACCTTGCTTTAAATATTTTAAGTGTATCTAAATCATCATAATTATCATTCACAACATGAGGAATTAACAAAATGGTATACTCTGTTTCTTTTAAAATATATTCAATTAGTATTTCATAATTTTTAAGGATAGAATTTTTTTTGCCTTCATATTTTAAAATTAATGGGCTTATATTAATTCCTACACACACTTGTCCCTCATCAATTGGTGCTACTTCACATTTTTTTCTTTCCAAAACAAACGCTGAATCCGGAATATAATACACATTTTCTTTTATTCCTGCATTTTCTAAATTTTGCAGGGTAATTGTTTCTCTGACTGTAATTAAATCATATGACAATAAGTCATCTACTACAGTTCTATCCGAAAGAATATCCTTATTAATGGAACAGCCAATCAGGGCAGTTTTTACCCCTGTTTTTTTTAATTCACGATTTAAAAAACCCAGCCATTGCGGCTGTCCATCATAACAATAATTATCCCCACCTATAGAACATGCAATATCAACACCTGATCTGAACATTTTTTGATACTCAAAGCGATAATAATGTTCAGCATTTTGCCTTATCTTGCGTAATATTTTAAACCATATACGCCTAAAAAAAGTATCTTCAATATGATAAATTGGAATAAATTGTATCGGTGTGTCCTTTACATATTTTTCTTCATCATTTATATCCTCACAGTAATTAATAATTATATTTCTTCCTGAAGCGCTTAACAGAGAACCTATTGTCCTTAACAATGCTTCACAGCCATGATTTTTACTGGTACCATTTGCATATAATCCAATTTTCATAAATTCACCTATAACCTATCATTTTCTTTACAATTTCTTTTACACACATTTCGATTTTTCTTTTTAACCAACTAAAATGAATATATATTTCAAAAAAAATCTGACAATTAAAATTCTTCCATATTATCTTTTTATACCCATGCAAATATTTTTCAAATTCATGTTTTATAATATAACTTCTTAACCGTTTACGCACATCATATGGCATTTCAGTAATATAATACACATAATTCGATGCATTATTTGCCAGTGCGCAAGCAGCTATATATTCCTCTTTCATAGAATTTTTTTTGTAACGTTCAATCCATTTCCCAACAACAAAAAACATAGTTATAAATTTTTTTGCCCTTTTTTCCGTCATGGCAGAATCAACCCGATTTACATTGTATACATAATATTTATTTTCAATATACCTTGCGTTTGAGCTTTCAAGGCATACGTGAAACACCCAATCTGCATCCTCTCCAATTTTAATCTTTGAGTCGAACATTATTTTATTTTTACGAACAATGTCCCCATTAACGAACATCAAGCAAACAGACCAATTACTATTTGCCACAAATTCAACAAGCTGCATTCTGGATAATTTTTCTTCGTTGTATTCACACCGTTTTTTTGTTTGACATTTTCCGGACGGATAGCAGATTGTATAGCTTTTTGCCAGGTACACACTTACATTTTCATTTCTTTTAATATCATTGTATAATGCTTCCAATAAAAAACAATCTTCCCATGAATCATCACTATCTATAAAGGTAATATAATCACCTGTACTTCTACAGATTCCGACATTCCTGGCACTGGATACACCTCCATTTTCCTTATTAAGCAATATAATTCTTTCATCTTCCTCACAATATCTTCTACATATTTCTTCTGTATTATCGGTTGAACCATCATTAACTAATATCAATTCCCAAAATTCATAAGTCTGACTTATAACACCTTTTATACAATTTTCAATATATTGTGCAGTATTATACATTGGAACTATAATGCTGTATTTCAGTTTGTGCATTTTTCCTCTCCTAATTGTTTTCAATATAAATTTCTTTCAAATCATCAACCGTTCTATTAATGGAATATTCGCTTTCTTTTACTTTACCAAAATAAGCCTGTCTGTCCGGCATTTGTGAAAAAGCGTTGACTATATTTTCTGCCCAAAAATCCGCATCACACTCCAACGGAAGATATGAAATTAATGGCGTTATTTTTACTTCCTCCGTAACCGTATCGGAAACAAAGCAATATAATCCTGATGCTTGTGCCTCAATAAGTGAAATCGGCAAGCCTTCATAAATGGAAGGAAATAAAAAAATATCCATACAATTTAATATCTCATCCACATTTCCTACTGCCCCCATAAAAATAACATTATTAACTATTTGTTTATCTCGTGCATATTGTTCTATATCAGTTTTTAGTTTTCCTTCTCCAATTAGTAAAAGACAAATATTTTTTTTCTTTTGTAGCAGTTTTTCAAAAATATCAATTATTTTTTTATGATTTTTAGGATAAGAAAACCTCCCTACATGCCCTATTATCATTTCATCTTCATTGATTCCTAATTCATCTCTTATTTCTTGTCTTTTATTATAGTTAAAGCGAAATCTGTCAATATCTATCCCATTACTTATAATCTGTACATTTGCTTTCTTTCCAAACATCCAATAGGCAGCGTTTTGCGAACACGCCAAATACGTTGTTGCATACCTACAAATAACAAGTCTATGGACTTTATGCAAAACCAAATGCATCCAACTTCCTTTTGCAAAGCCTGTACTATGTCCATGAATTATAATTTTAAGAGCTCCTGCCCTTTTTGCAGCTTTTAAAGGTTCTATATAAGATAACGAGGATTCATGCATATGCACCGCCGCATACTCTTTTACATGTTTTTCAAAAAATAACCTTAATTTCTTCTTGTTTTGATATATTCCCTGCCTCCTCGATGGTACCCTATAGATTCTTCCTCCTAGCCTTTCAATTTCTTCGTCATATGCTCCCTGTTTTTCTGTGTGCACTAAGAAATCAAATTGCATCTCTGAACGATCCAATTTACGATAAACATTCATAATAAAAGTTTCAAGTCCACCACGATTCATGCTAGACACAATCTGCAAAATCTTTATCATATTCAACCTCAATAATTAACTATACTTTTAATTCGTTCTCATTTAAAAATTTTTCAAAGAAACTACGTCGACGTTGCTCCAATAAATCTGTTTCGTATTTTTTTGCTTCATTGAAATTTCTCTTTGCCTGTCCCTTCATAGTGTCAGAGTCAATTTTCAAAAGCAAATCTTCAATCTGCTTCGGTACATTTTTTCTTCTTTTAAAAATCCAATTTTCATCAAGCAACTCAGGAATACCTGCTACATCCGAGCCAATACATAGTAATCCTCTGCTCATTGCCTCAATCACTGCCCTTGGAAGCCCCTCCTGAAAGCTCGGTTGAATATAAACATCCATCTCGTCTAATAATTCAATCACTTTGTTATGTGCTAAGCTACCATGAAAAATGACATAATCCTCTAATTCGTATTTTTGTGTAATTTCCTTTAAAAATTTAGGGTCACCCGGACCTACTAAATGATATGAAAAATTCAAATTGCCACTTTTCTTTAACCTTGCCATAGCTTTTAATACAAACTGTTGTCCCTTATATTTTACATTAACAGCGGCAACAGTACACAACTGGAACGTGTATTTTTTATTTTGTATTTCCTTTATTTTATCAAGACGACTATTTATGGTTGTCTCACTATGCTTATTCAGCAAGACATTTGAAACATTTGTTGTTTCTCCTTTTGTAGGATAGCGCCGTTGCAGAAACTTTTTTGTAACATAAACTACATATGGAGCATATTTAATCTCATATCGCATTCTTCCAAAAAGCGGAAACGCAACTACTTTTCCAAATAATCCTTTATTCCAAAAGGAATCCCTCACGCACCCTACAACCTCAATCAAATATTTCTTGCTATGTTTTCTACAATATTTTGCTGCAATCAGCCCCAAGAAACTATCTAACCGAATAATTATATACTCGCTATTTGATGCATATTTATATACAATCTTCTTTATTTTAAAATAATTTTTGCAGAAACTGATTGGTGTAAAAATACCAATTTCATTTACAAACTTTATTGAAGTACCCGATGCCTTTACAAGGTCTCTCTCACTTTGTGATGAACCCATCTGCCCGCATCGATTTAATATGTTCAATTCACCAAAGCAATCTACATACCGTTTTTTTAAAATTTCATAAGATAAGTTTGTTGTATATACATTTCCCTCTTTTATATAACTTCTAAAATCGTGAACAAATAAACATGCCATAGCTTTCCACCTACATTCTTTTCTTTATTATCTGCGCTGGATTTCCTACAACCACACTATTTTTTTCTATATTATGGGTAACAATTGAAGCTGCGCCTATTACACAACCCGATTGTATATTTACTCCTGCCAAAATAACGCAACCACATCCAATCCAAATATTATTATGCAAAACCGTCTTTTGCAGTATCATGTCTTGATATTTAATAGGCACCACCATATCTTTATAACTATGATTACTTGAAAGAATTGTAGATTTATGCGCTATAGATACATTATCACCTATCTCAATACCACCCTCGGCATCTATATAACACATCTGATGAATGCTAACATTATTTCCAATTGTAAGGTTTTCAATGTTTTCGAAAAAAACCCCAGGAAAAATAGATACATTATCACCCACACTTTTAGCTAGTGTTTTTAAAAGAACATATCGTTTAAACATAGCCAATTTCCCGTCTTTATTTCGCAGTCTGGCAAGCTGGTTTTTTCTAAATCTTTTAGGAAGTTTCTTCTCCAACTCAACAATTAAATATATTAATTTATTATATTTTTGAAATATTTTTCTTCCGTTCATACCACCGCCTCCTTCAAAAATCAATCTACTAAATTTTTTATCATTTCAAGATAAGCGTTGACAACTACCTCTCTCGAAAAATGCTCCTCCATTCTCCCTCTACCTTTTATGCCCATAAGTTCTCTGCATTTGTTATCCAAAGATAAAAATAATTCGATTTTTTCAACCAATTCATCAATATTTCCGCCCTGATAAATAAATCCGGTTTTCCCATCATTTACAGTTTCTCTGCATCCTGCGTTATCAGTAGTAATTAAAACCCGTCCTGATGATGCGCTTTCCAAAAGCACATTGCTCATTCCTTCTCCATAGGTTGACGGATGAATTGTCGCATGTGATTTTGCAATAAACGGCTTTACATCATTCTGTTGACCTCTATAGAATAATATTTCCTTCTCCTGCAGTTCCTTTAACTCATCCTCATACCTACTTTCAGTTGGTTCTATAAATCCAATAATATTAAATTCCGTGTTTGGAAATTTTTTCTTAATGCGTTTGGCAGCCTCGATGTAATCATCGATTCCCTTGTCATGCAGCACTCTTCCAATATAATTAAACACGACCTTTGCACCCGTCAAGCCATCTCCACCATCAGGATATTCTTGAAGGGGAAATCTTTTTGTATTAACGCCTGACCCCGGAATCAACAGACAGTCTCCGTAAACAAGTCCATTTTCTTTTGCCAGCAACATATTTTCACTATTTTGAAACATAATACAGGAGGAATGTCGAAACGACATACGAAATAAATTCAACACAAATTTTTGCATAAGCCTGTTCATTCCCAATACGCTTCCCAACCCCGTTACATTACTGATGTACGGTATACCTAAGCTATATGCAGCAAATCCCGCATACACATTGGGTTTTGAAGTATATGTCAGCACAACATCTGGTCTGCTTTTTGAAAATAACCTTCTGTAATGAGCGAGCAGCTTCAAATCAGAAACAGGATTAGTTCCCCTACGGTCAATAAAAACATCATCATAATAGAATTTTATTTTCCTCATCAGCTCCATTTTTTCACCATGAGGACATGATATTAAAACATTGTAGCCTGCATTTATGAGTCCCTCAACCAACTCTTTACGAAAACAGTATACATCATCATCATGGTTAGTAACTAAAGCTATTAATTTTCTTTTTCTATTTATATCTTTTTTCATACTTTATTTATCCCTTTTAAATACTGTAACTATCGTTTTAAACATTGTGCATATTTCTGAGCTGATACTAAATTTCATCAGGCTATGTAAATTATACTTCATCTTTTCAGGTAAAATTTCTTTAACATAAACTAAATCCGCATCAACTGCATTCTGTAACAGCTTATCCTCATCTCTATATTCAATACTCGCTTCGGATGTAACTCCCGCAGGCAACAACAATGTTGCCATCATCTCCGGGCTATATTTCATTACATATTTCATAACCTCTGGTCTTGTACCAACAAAACTCATATCCCCCAAAATAATATTAATCAACTGTGGCAACTCGTCCAAACGATATTTTCTTAATGTCATCCCTATTTTTGTTACCCTGCTATCATTTTCTACTGTAACCTGGGTACCCTTTTTTTCCGCATCTGAAATCATTGTCCTAAATTTGATTATTTTGAACCTTCTTCCATATTGAGTGACTCTTTCCTGACGAAAAAAAATTTTTCCCTTAGAATCCATCTTTATTAATATTGCTATAACAAATAATACCGGAATAATCAAAATAAGCAAAATAGTTGCAACAACAACATCAAAGCTGCGTTTCGCTAAAAGACTTACTTTTTTTCTGCTCAAAACGTCATAATACGGTTTAACTGCCTCAGTTCTCATATATCCGGGCAGTTCATCCCATTTAGATAAACCCACTGCAATTTCCTCACTTAATAATCTACAGACACCTTTTCACACATTCAATCACATATTCTACGTCATCATCTGACAGACATGTATGCAAAGGCAGTGTCACCTCATTTTTAAACATATCGTATGCATTAGGATAATCTAACATGTTAAAGCCAATTTTTTGGTATCCCGTATGCATCGGAAGTGGCTTATAGTGTACATTTGCAGCTATACCACACTCTGCCAACCTGACAATAAAAGCATTTCGTTTTTCCTCACCACATCCATTTAAATTACAAATATATAAATGTCCCGATGACTTATACTGATCCGAAAAATGCTGTACAAATGTCAGCGGCAAATCCTTAAATTCACGATTCATTTTTTCTATTATTGTTCTTCGTCTAGCTAAAATCGCATCATATCGCCTGATTTGTCCAAGCCCAATCGCTGCGTGAACATCTGTCATATTACACTTATACAAAGGGTCTGTAATGTCATATTCCCAAGCCCCCATCTGCGTTTTTGCAAGTGCATCCTTGCTTTGTCCATGCAGACTTAAAAGCATATATTGATGATACATTTCATCATTGTCTATACCGTCAATATCATTCCATACAACTGCGCCACCCTCCGCAGTAGTTAAATTTTTAACTGCATGAAAGCTGTAATTTACAAAATCCGAATATTTCGCAGCAGGCTCATTTTTATAGGTTGCACCAAATGAATGAGCGCCATCTGCCATGACTATAATTCTTCCTACAGCCTGCTGTATGGGATTATCACTTGCTCGAAACATATCCCTTTTACGACGGACTATGTCCATTATCCTATCGTAATCACATGGTATACCAAACAAATCAACAGGTATGATAACCTTGGTTCTCTCAGTAATTGCAGCTTCAAGCTTATCATAATCCATCGTGAATTTTCCTTTTTCACAATCCACCATGACAATTTCGGCACCCACATGCGCAATCACACTTGCCGTTGCAGTGTAAGTATATGCCGGAACAATTACCTCATCACCTTTACCAACACCTAAAATGTGCAGTGTCATTTCTGCGCATGCTGTATTTGAATTTAAACAAACAGCTTTTTTTGTATGACATCTTTCTGCTATCAGCCGTTCTAATTCCTTCGTCTTTGGACCAGTAGTAATCCACCCTGATCTCAAAGCATCAACAACCTCATTTATCTCATCCTCCGTGATGTCAGGCGGACTAAATGATATATGTCTCATTTGCAGACTCCTTTTTGTACATTTACGGATGATAGGTTGGCACAATCTTCCTTACCCAATCTCTTATATCCTCCGGTTCCAGTTTCACATGCTCCTTCAATTCTTCCAGTTGCTCCATAAATTTATCTTCATCTATTTCAATCGGCTTTCCAATATGAATAAGCTTATTTTCCGTATCCTGCAAGCCTTCCTCGTCCATCAGCATTTCCTCATACAACTTTTCTCCTGGACGAAGTCCCGTAAATTCAATTTTGATATCCTCATCCGGCTTATGACCTGATAAACGTATAAGATTTTTCGCCAAATCAAGTATCTTGACCGGCTCACCCATATCAAGGACAAAGATTTCTCCGCCCTTTGCATATACGCCTGCCTGAAGCACAAGAGATACAGCCTCTGGAATTGTCATAAAATATCTTATAATTTCAGGGTGTGTAACCGTAACAGGGCCTCCCGCCTCTATCTGCTTTTTAAAGAGCGGTATAACACTTCCGTTGCTGCCAAGAACATTGCCAAATCGTACTGCCACAAATTCCGTATCAGAATGTTTATCATATGTCTGTACTATCATCTCACAGATACGTTTTGTCGCACCCATAATATTGGTAGGATTTACAGCCTTATCCGTTGATATCATAACGAATCTTTTAACCTTCCACCTATCAGCAGCCTGTACCACCTTCCATGTGCCAAGCACATTATTTTTTACCGCTTCATTTGGACTATCCTCCATAAGTGGTACATGCTTATGTGCTGCTGCATGATACACAATGTCAGGCCTATACTTCTCAAATATCATATCCATACGTTTTGTATTTCTGACAGATGCAATAAGCACAACAAGATTAAGCCTCGGAAAGCTGTTTCGAAGCTCCTGCTGAATATCATAGGTTGTGTTTTCATAAATGTCAACTAACACAAGCTGTTTTGGGTTATGGGAGGCAATCTGACGGCACAATTCACTACCAATAGAGCCTCCTCCGCCTGTTACCATAATTACCTTTCCTGAGACATAATCCAATATAGAGGATAGGTCAACCTTTATGGGTTCTCTTCCTAACAGGTCATTCACATCAACATTTTTTAGCTTGCTTACGCTTACGTCGCCATTAACAAACTGATAAATACCCGGCAACCGTTTCAACTCGCAATTTGTCTGCTTACATATATCCAATAAATCCTTTAATTCAACCGCCGAAGCAGACGGAATTGCTATAATTATTTCCTTAGCTCCCGTCTTTTCAGCGATCTCTACAATTTTGTTTTTGTCACCAAGAATCTTTATTCCATGAATATAGCTGCCAATTTTATTTTTATCATCATCAATTACACCTACTATATTCATATTGAGATGCTTGCTGTTGCGTATCTCCTTAATAAGTGCATTGCCCGCATCACCAGCTCCCACAATAAGCACCTTTCGTTGTTCACTTTGATACTGTCTCCAATCAGCAAAGGAGCGAAGTGCTCTATAAGCAAAGCGGCTAAGCAAAACAAGTATCCATAGTATGCCACCATACAAAATATAAAAGCTTCGCGGAAGAGGTACATCTATCCCATGATATAAAAGCAACGCAACACCTATAGATAATATTCCTTCTGTCACACATGCTATGGTAACATTAAATACCTCCATAGCACCTGCATATGCCCATAAGCTTGAATATAATTTAAATACGGCAAACACCACGATAGCTGAAATAATCAAAAGAGGAAGACATTTCCATAATCTGTCTAAATATTTTTTTTCGATATTATGATATGAAAACTCATATCTTAACCATAATGCAGCAAATGCTGCCACAAAAACTGCACAGGCATCGTAGCATATCAAAAACAAACGCTTTATCCATAATTCAGCATTTTTTTGCATCATCAGTAGTTTCCTCTTCCTGTTCCATTATAAACTTCAACAATTGTAGCACTTATTTCTTTATACTTCAAGTGGTATTAATTTCTCACATAGTATATGTAACAGTTTTTTTATCAATATTTTATTTATATAAACAACATTCTACCGTATATGTCCGTCTCCCTGCAAATACACATATCTTCCGAGCCAGTCATATGTATATGTGTTTGTCATAAGAGTTCCATCTGCATTTGCATATCCATAGCCTTTTCCAACTTTGTTATTCGTTCCTGCCCATACACAGGTATCTGAAAATTCAAACCATTTTCCCTGCTCTATTACGCCATAAGGATTTACACAGTATAAGTTCTTTCCTTCCTGGTCATAGGTCATAACGTCAACATACATGTAACCATATACATCAAAGAAACAAAGGTCATCTACAGGTTCTCCGGCTATTGATTGTTCTACATGATGAAAATTGCTGAACACCTCGTGTCCATATTCATCAAAGTATATTATGTGCACCCCGTCCGGATGGTATGTAAGCCTGTTTTTCATTGCTGTTCCGTCTAGCTGGAAATAATATGTATAGGTTCCATCACAGCGAAATCCATTTATCACAGGCTCTCCTGCACTATTCTTGCAGGTTACATTTCCGTTTGCGTCTCTATGGAATGTATGTCCGTCATATTGGGCAAAATCACCCACTGCACTAAGTGCCGGATCAACCGAATTTGGCAGTTCAGGTGAATAAAAGTTTATATCATATGATTTTTGCATGGTCGAAGTCGGATTACCTGCAACACGAACCGTACATGTAAGCTTATAGGTTGCATTTTCCTGAGGATACCACTTAAGCCATTCATTATTCAGTGTCCAACCGGATACCACTGTTGTTTGTTTTGTCGTGTAATTATATGCACTCCACGTATATTCCAAATCCACAACATCCTTGCCCGGATTCGTTGTCAGCCCGATAAAAATTGAACCATTCTCTTGCTGGGCAGTCGGATAATATGTACTTGCGTCCTGAAGGGTTACGCTTGTAGCAGGCGTCTTGTAAAGTATATCATCTGTCCATGCAGTAATTGTTCTTCCCGTCCATGAACTCAGCTTAGCGAGATACGGGTCTACATATGCTGCTTTTCCACTTGTATTTAAATTTTTAAATACATTGAATGAAGGCTTTTTATTTCCGCTATAATCCAATACTCCCATATCATAATTATCATGATAAACAGAATTTGTGTCTTTCCACGTAGTTAAGATAACCGCATCGATCATGTCATTATTCGCACCTGCATAATAAGTGTATGCAATCATTGCCGCCTGTTCATCTTGTCCGTATGTTGAATCGAAGCTCTGCTCTGACAGCATAATTCTGTGATTGGATCCAAATTTATTTTTTACATAATCCGTAAGCACATTAAGATTTGGTGCACAGATGAATTTTGTGTCCTCGTCATTTCTAAGGTATGCAGAGGTTGCTTTTGTCCACACTTGCTCATGCATTTGCGGAGGATATGCATGGAAGTCAATATTCCAGTTTTTTGAACTGGTCCTTGTACTAAAAGTATCCAAAAAATCCTTTGTAGGCACACCTGTTCCTGAGTTGTCGTTATTCCAATCATGCGTTACCGATACATACACCTTTGCATAAGGATTTTTTTCTGCAAGTGCCTTATACATAATATCATATGAATCCACAGCAAGCGTTACAATTGTTGATTTAAGCGGTATTCCGCCTGTACCTGCCCCTGTATAATTATAATCATGTGAAACATTGACCTCGTTTCCGACTCTCCAATACTGCACAAATGTATCTGAATAAGAAAATTCTTCAGCCATAAAATATAAAATTGCCTCTACATGATCCCGTACCTCCTGGTTCGGAGATGAGGAATTAAGTGCATAGTATACTTTTCCCGGCTGTGGATTATACATAAGCTTCTGTATTTCAGGATTATCACTCCATCCAAGCACAAGACAGAAGGTTACAGCAACATCCATCTCACGAAGCTCTTTAATTCGTGCCTTATATACCTTTAACATACTTCCCTCGGCATCATTGAAGTAGTACGTTTTCCCCTTATATTTGTACTGTTTTCCTGTTCCATTCGTGCTGATAATATCCGTAAGGTTTACATTAAACATAATGTGGTTAATTCCTAAGCTTTGCAGCGTTTCACCGTTAGCGGAATTCTTGCACCAATCCATTACTTCAGAACCCTGTACTCCCTTTTTGTTGTTTGCATTAGGGGTAAGGACATCTGCTGATGTGGCTTTTGTATGGGACACTGAAGCCGCCTTGGAATTTAAAACCCCGTTTCCAAATAAGCTTGCCAATTGCGGTATTTCTGATAATATAATTATCATCGCAAGCAGCAGTGCGCAAACTACCCTACATATTTTTTTTGCCTTTTTCATTATAATTCCTCCATTCATTTTATTATTTGATTGACAAATCAGCATATATTTTCAAAGCCGAAGCACTGCTCGTCTATCAATTTTCCATTTTCGTCATATATGCGGAACAATGTCCAGTAATATCCATATAGCGGCTGCC